>NZ_JAVXZD010000003.1:0-676679 GCF_032460275.1 Mesorhizobium sp. SP-1A
GTGGCAGATGCCCGTCGCCTTCACCTCGACCAGGACCTCGCCCTCGCGCGGCCCCTCCAGGTCCACCTCCATCACCTCCAACGGCTTGCCGGCTCCAACGGCAACTGCGGCGCGGGTTTTCATGCGAGTTTCTCCGCAGCCGCGACGCGGTCGTCATTGGCCGTATCAAGATTGAGGTTTTGCCAAAGATCCCGAATCCATGTCGCGATCGCGACACTCTGCTCGAACAGCGAGTACCTGGTGTTTTGACCATAGTCGATGAGATCGATGATCTCAGTCGTAACATAGCGCAACCGGCTGTCCGGCGCGTCGCGATGGTGCACGAGCACCTTGCGCACGATTTCCTTGAAAGGCTGAAGCTTGTAGGCGAACCACTCGGAGTGAAATTCGCCAGGCCGAGGCCGCGTGAACGGATATTGGCAAGCGCGGCCGAAATTACCGTGCTCGTCCCTCGCCCAAAGATTCTTCGGACCGTTCGGAGCGACCGGGCGAACCGCGTGCCAGAGCGTCATGTTCCGGCCAATCCAGTCATCGATGATGTTGCCGATTTCGAACGGATCGAGAATGATATCGCCCGCCTCGACCGCCGAACGCATGCCGCATCGCTCCTGCTCTTCCGCGTTGTCGAGCTTCAGAAGGACATGGCTGTGGTCGAGCAGAAAGTTGAAGGGCACGCCGCGCTTTTGAACGAGGTCGGCGACCTGGTTCATCCGCCGAAGGTCCTCCGACCACATGTAGATATGCACTTCGAAGGTGATTTCGACGCCGATGCGCTGAGCCTGCTCGTAGGCGAACAGATAGAACTCGACGACCTCCGCGTTGCTGACGGGATGGCCGTCGGCATGCGTCGCGTACAACATGATGTTATGGCATTCGCCACCGGTCTCCCTGGTCAGCTTCAGATTGTTGACCAGCAGTTCTTCGTCCTTGCCCTTGGTATAGGTCCACAGGCCGGTCAGGATCGGCAGATCGTGCTTCTGCGCGGCGGAGATATATTCCTTCTCCAGTCCGGGCTGCGGCAAACGGTCGAAATAATCGAAAACGCCGCTTTCCTTGACCATTCGGAACTGATCGTCGATCGGCGGGGGACTGCCGGGCACGTGCTGCGCGCCCCGGCCATTGCATCCCAATAGAAATGTTTTTGGCATCATGTTCTTCCGCTTGATAGGGCAGGAGCTGTCCTGCCCCTGGGCTCGAATACCCAAGCCTATTTCGGCACGAATGCGACCTTGAGGTTGCCGGACTTGATGTCGGCCAGCGCCTTGTCGTAGGCCGCCATGGTTTTCGCCGACGGCTTCTTGTGGAATTCCGGATGGACGGTGACGGAGATGCCACCCTCCGGTACACCAAGCGAATAGAACTTGGCCGGACGGAACGTGTTTGACTTGATGTCCGTGACCATCTTGTCGAACAGGACGTCCAGGTTCCATACGACGGAAGCAAAGACATTTTTCGGCGCCAGGCTCGACATGTCGCCAACATAGCTGGTGGCGCCCAGATTGCGCTCCTTGGCGGCTTCGATCGTGCCGAGAGTCACGCCTTGGCCACACGACATGAAATAGTCCGCGCCCTGGTCTGCAAGCGTCAGCGCGGCCTGTTTGGCCTTGGCGACATCGACGAAGTTGCCCGTGACAGTCGAGAGAACCTTGACATCCGGCCGCACGCTTTTGGCGCCGGCTTCGAACGCGACCATCGATGCATGGCATACGGGAATGTCGAAGCCGGTGACGGCGCCGATGACTCCGGATTCCGTCATTCCGCCAGCCAGTACACCGGCGAGATAATAACCCTGATAGAAGGGCTGGTCATAGTCCGCGAGATTGTCCGCCGTTTTGCCGATCCCGCCCGGCCAGGCGAAATTGACGTCCTTGAACTGCCCGGCCATCCGGGCCACCGTCTTGCCGAACGTAAATGAGTGCGTGACGATCAATTGGTAGCCTTGCTGGGCGTAGCCGGCCACGATCGGATCCAATGTGGTTGCGTCAGGCTTCACCGCTTCGCTGTAAGCGAACTCGATCTTGCCTTCATCGCTCAGCTTCTTAGCGGCTTCATAGGCGCGCTGGTTCCACGACAGATCGTTGATTTCGGCCGGCAGCACGAGGGCTACCTTCGTCTTTTCCGCCGAATGCGCCGGACCGGCCGATAATGCCGCCAGGGCCAACAGCGAACACGCCAAACTCATTGGTTTCATTATCATTTTCTCCTCCTTTTTTATTGCAGGCTGTCTTAGTGTTTTTGACCTTTGATAAAGGGAACGCCGAGCGCCGACGGCTGGGCATTTCTGCGAGCCCGGATCGCCGAAAGCACCAGCACCCCCAGCGTCACCACGTAAGGCAGCGCCTGGAACATCTCGAAGGGGACGATCGAATCGATACCGCCTGCCATCACCTGTATCTTGAGCTGAATGGCATCCACGATGCCGAAGAGAAGCGCGCCGGCGAAAACCCACAGCGGCTTCCAGCGACCGAAAATCACAAGGGCGATGGCGATCCAGCCGCGGCCCGCGGTGATGTTGTCGGCGAACAGGTGCAATTGTGCGATGATCAAAACCGCGCCACCAAGGCCTGCCATGGCGCTCGATGTCACGATGCCGAGCCAGCGCAGCATATCGACGTTGAGCCCGGCGGCATCGCCAGCTTCCGGTTTTTCGCCGATCGCCTGCAGTGCCAGACCGAGGGATGTCCGTTCGAGCATCCACGACAGCAGCACGATCAAGCCGAGCGAAAGATAGACCAGCAGCGTCTGCCGGAACAGGATCGGGCCGACAAAGGGAATGTCGCTGAGAAGCGGAATATGGATCGGCGGCAATCCGTCGATGCGCGGCGGCGTTGAGCCGACATGAAACAGGCTGCCGTAGAGGTAGGACGTGAAGCCCAGCGAAAGCAGGACGACCACGATACCGCTGACGACCTGTTCACCCTTGATCGAAATGCACAGGATGCCCATCAGGATGCCAAAGGAGACGCCACCGGCTATCCCTGCCAGAACACCGATCCAGGAGTTGTCGCTGTAAAAGGCACCAAGGAAAGCGGTGAGCGCACCCATCAGCATCATGCCCTCGACGCCGAGGTTGAGCACGCCGGTCCGCTGGCAGATGCATTCGCCGACCGCTGCCAGGGCAACCGGAATGCTCAGCACGAACGCGGTTGACAGCAAAGGTATGAGGAAGTCGATGTTCATTGTTCTCCACCTCTCTTCGCCAGGTGATCGCTGACCAGCAGGAACAGAACCAGGAGTGCGCTCAGGGTTGCCACGGCGGACGCCGGGATTCCGTAGGTGATTTGCATCGCGTTGCCGCCGACGGTGATCGCGGAAAGGATGACTGCGGCCACCAGAGCGCCGATAGGGTGAAGCCGGCCAAGCAGCGCCACCATGATGGCCGTAAAGCCGAAACCGGGGGACAGGCCTTCCAGAAGTGCATACTGGACACCGAGGACCTGGATGACGCCGGCAAGGCCGGCCAATGCGCCGGAGATGGCCATCAGTTCAATGGTCATGCGGGCCGGATCGATGCCGACCGCCCTGGCGACGCTGGCGCTGCTTCCTATCATGCGTATCTTCATGCCGTAGGGCGTCGCCGACAGGAGAAAGGTGAAGAAGGCAGCAAGCGCCAAGGCGATGAGCAGGCCGATGTTCACGCCAAGTCCCGGGATGAACGGCAGCTGTGAGAAGGCCGGAACATCCTTGGATTGCGGCAAGAAGCCCATCGGGTCGCGCAACGGTCCCCGGACCAGGTAGCTGAAAATCAGTGCCGCTATGAAATTCAGCAAAAGGGAGGTGATGACTTCGTGCACTTCCCATTTGGCACGCAGCCATCCCACGATTGCGCCCCAGGCACCACCGGCGACAGCCCCGGCAGCCATTGCGCAGGGTATTGAAAGCCAGCCGCTCTCGATCGGAAATTCGATGGCGACGTAACCGCCCGCCAGGGCGCCGATCAGCAACTGGCCCTCTGCCCCGATGTTCCAGATGTTCGCCCGGAAAACGGCGATCAGACCGACGGCGATGATCAGCAGCGGGACGGCACGCGTCAGGACCTGGCCGAATGCGAACCAGGAGCCGAACGCCCCCTGCAGCATTGTCCAGTATGCGGCCACTGGATCGACGCCGGTCGCGGTGAAAAGCAGACCACCGAAGACCAGGGCCGCGGCAAATGCCGTCACTGAAATGGCGATGGCCTTGATGCGGGGAAGAAGGCGCATGATCGTCGGCGGGGATGTGTCGGCCGCGACGAGAGGCGATGCAAGGTTAGTGGACATGGGCAGCTCCTGCCATCGTCTTGTTCGGGGGCTGCTCGATGCGCGGCACGCCCCCCATGGCCAAGCCGACCGCCTCGCGATCGAATTCGTCACGGTGCCAATGGCCGATCAGCCTGCCGCGATAAATGACGTAGCAACGGTCGGCGAGCGCGAAGACTTCATCCAGTTCCGTCGAGATCAGCAGAATGGCGACGCCGTTGTCCCGGGCGGCGCTGAGCTTCTCCCAGACGAAGGAAACGGCTCCGACGTCAAGGCCTCGCGCAGGCTGGGCCGCCACCAGCGTGGTGATGTCGCGAGACAGGGTACGGGCAAGGACCACGCGTTGCGCATTGCCGCCCGACAGCGTGCCGGCGGCCTGCTGCGGCGACTTTACCTTGATTGCGAAGCGACCGATCAGGTCCCGTGCATGGCTTTGGATGGTCTCGAGCGACAGTCGCCATCGGCGAGCGAAAGGCTGCTCCGCAAAACGGTCGACGACGAGGTTCGAAGAAACCGCCATATCGCGCACCAGCCCGTAGCGGTAGCGATCGGACGGGATATAAGCCATGCCCGCCTTGGCGCGTTGGCCGGGAGCCGTGCCAGCGATGTCGATGCCGGAAAGCAAAAGTTTTCCATTCGTGCTTTCACGCAGGCCGAACAGGACTTCCTCAAGCTCCGTCTGCCCGTTGCCGGACACGCCCGCGATAGCGACGATCTCGCCGGCGCCGAGTTCGAAATTCACGTCCTTCAACGCGTTCTGGCCATGGTCGCCCTCGGCGCTCAAACCTTCGGCGACGAGTCGCCGGCTGTCGCCGCGGCTCCTGCCTTCGGTGGCCGTGTGGCTTTGCGGCCGTTTGAACTCGGTGATGTGGCCGACCATCATGCGGGCCAGGCTTCGGGCGTCGGTGTCGCCAGCGCGCAACGTTCCGGCGTGCTCGCCGGAACGCAGCACGGTAACATTGTCGGCGATCGACAGAACGTCGTGGAGATGATGTGAAATGATGATGATGGAGGTGCCTTCGGCGGCGAGCGCCTTCAGTCTGGGCAGCAGTTGCTCAACCTCTTTCGGCGTCAGCATCGCCGTTGGCTCGTCAAGGATGAGTATCGTCGATTCATGGTAGAGGGCGCGCAGGATTTCGACGCGCTGCTGCTCACCGACGGAAAGTTGCCAGATCGGCACATCCAAACGAACGGCGAGCCCGTATTTCTCGATCAGATCCTTGAGACGGAGCCTCACGCCCTGGAGATGTTCCTTCGACAGAACGAATTTGCCGCGGTCCCCCAGGATGATGTTCTGCAAGGGCGTAAGCGTCGGGACCAGCATGTAGTGCTGGTGCACCATGCCGATCCCTGCCGCCTTGGCATCCTGCGGCGAGTTGAAACGGATCTCGCCACCATTGATGCGTATGATGCCGCTGTCCGGCTTCAGCAAGCCGTAGAGCATGTTCATCAGGGTCGACTTGCCGGCGCCGTTCTCACCGAGCAGCGCGTGGATCTCACCGCGGCGGATCTTCAGCGTCACGTCGCGATTGGCAACGAAGCTGCCGAAACTTTTGCTGATCGACAGCATCTCCACGGCGTAGCAATCGGCACCGTGTTGGTGGGTAGCCATTGAACCGTCTCCTCCCGGTTGGCCTCAGATACCGCTGACGATACCGAGCTCCTCAAGCCACCGCTGAAACTCCATCAGCGGCTTGTCCGCCGGACCGAGCGGGAGCTCGATCTGGCTCCAGAAGGGCGGCAACAACCAGGGCCGCTGGCTCTCGATGATTGGCTTGTCCTGCGTCCTGACATGCGCGGAAAACTCCTCGTAGGTGGAGTCGCGCTCAGGGCTCATGTCGTAATTGCGTGAAAAGGCCCAGAAGTTGGTCGTCTGGTTGTAAGAGTTCGGGCATGTGGCGAGCCAGACGACGTATCGGCCGGCCGCGCTGTCCTTTACCAGCCGGATGACATTCGGCATGCCGACATAGTCGGTATAGCGCAGGGCAATTTTTTCGATCTGGTCGACACCGGCCGCGGACATGTCGGTGGTGGCCAGGTTCGGCGGCTGCTCGACGTCGTACTGCAGGACCAGATACTGGCCCTCCCGCCAGACCCTGTGATCCGGTGCCGCCGGTTCATCCCGGTTGCCGAGGATGCCCTGATGCACCCACGGAAAATGAGTGTCGTCCAGCGTCCCCATGATCATCCGGATCGACGATGTCTTCGACGGTTCGTTTTCCTTCATGACCACCGTCCGGAACGAGGAATCACCCCATTCCGGATAGTCGGGAACGTCGAATTTCGGCTCGTCTTGGAGACACACCCAGATCAGGCCGTATCTGGTCGTGACCTTGTAGGAGTCAACGCGTGCATTCGACGGGATCTTGCGGCCTTCAAGCAACTGCGGGATTCGTTTGCATTGTCCGTCCGCACCGTAGGACCAGCCGTGGTACGGGCACATGACTTGTTGCAGCCCGTCGAGATCGATGATCTCGCCGAGAGAAAGCCTGGCCTGGAAATGCCGGCACAGATCGCGCAGGGCAACGACGGCCCCATTCAGTCTGGCCAATACGATGCCGACGCCGAGCAGTTCGACGCGTACGAGCTTCCCGTCCGGCAGATCGGCTTCCGCCAGCACCGGATGCCAGTAAGGCATCATGCCATTGTAGAAGGCGTTGATGGCTTCTGCCGACGGTGCTTCGGCCTCCCGAAGGCCGGGCTTGCTGGAAGTTGCGGCTTCTGGGCCGGCGGTGACGGCGGCGTGCTGAGTCATGACCTCTCCTCCTGCTGCCGGGAAACCGGCATCAGTTCATCTCGGGCCGCGCGAAGGTGACGCCGGCCGATATTCCTGAAATGACGCTTTTCGATAGCTAGCGGCGCGGTGCGCCACGACTCTTCGAAAGAGCTCCTCCGAGGCTTGCTGCCTTCTTATTAGGTGATCCTAACAGGACGCATCGCTGCCGGGTAACGAAAGCTTTTACAAACATTGTTGAAAATAACTCAAAAATCGAATGGCTGTTCGCAGCGCCACGCATCGCCGAAAGCTCGTCGCACGCCTCGTCCCGTGGCTTTTAAATTGCGAAGCGAGATTGTCGGCGGATGAAAGCCCCGGTAGATTTCTTGAAATCCATTCACAACAGAGCCTGATCTTTGGTCGATATCAGCGATATGAAGGTGTTCGCCAAGGTCGTGGAATGCGCGAACCTGACCCGGGCCGGGCGTGAATTGCGCATGACGCCGGGCGCGGTAACCAAGAGGCTGAACAAGCTGGAGGAACGCCTGGGCGTTCGGCTTCTGAACAGAACGACCAGAAAGATCGAACTGACCGAGGCCGGCAACGAATATTACGAGAAGGCGCATAGCATCCTGGAGGACATCAGCCTGCTCGAGAGTTCTCTATCGACCTTGAGCGACGAGCCGCGCGGACAGCTTAAGGTCACCGCGCCCACCCTTTTCGGACGCATGCAGGTCTGCCCGCTGATACTGGAGTTTCACGAGCAGTATCCGAACATCCATGTCCATCTGCAGTTGACCGACCGCAACGTTGATTTGCTTCCCGGCGGGTTCGATGTGGCCATCAGCAATCTGCCGATGAAGGATACCAGTCTCGTGGCACGCAAGATCGCGGTGGACAGGAGAGTCGTTTGCGGCTCACCGGAATATTTTGAAAGACACGGCAGACCGAGAACACCGGCGGATCTCTTGGATCACAATTGCCTGCTGTTGCGATTCCCGGGCACCAAGGAGTTCCGCTGGCATTTTCGTGAGGGCGACCTGAACACGTCTTTGGACATGAAGGGAAAAGGTACGCTCGATTCCGATAGCGCGGAAGTTCTGCACCAATGGACGCTTGCCGGCGCCGGTCTATCCATGCGTTCCACTGCCGAGATCGCCGACGACTTGCGGTCTGGCCGCCTGGAAGCCGTTCTAACCGACAATATTTCAGCCGACCGTCACTACAGCGTTTTCTATGCGAGACGCGAACTGCTTCCTCAAAAGATACGCGTCTTCGTTGATTTCCTGTTTGCCAAAATTGGACGGCACCCCCAATGGGATGCCGATCTGCGATTTTGAGGCTCAGTCCAGCCTGTATTTTTCGACCAGAGGCGGCTTGTGCGATCTGCACCGACCGCCTCAGCTTCTGATTCAGGCCAAATCTTATGTGAGCCCGAGCTTTTTCTTTTGGCGGGTCGCCCATGCGGTGATCAGTTTGTCTGCCGTGAGCCCCATGAAAGCCACGCAAAGCCCCAGCACCAGACCCTTGCCGGCATCGTTGAAGGTCAGAGCCCGGAAGATCTCCTGGCCGATGTCCTTCGTGCCGATGAAGGCGGCGATGATGACCATGAACAGCGCAAACATGATGGTCTGGTTGATGCCGAGCATGATCTCCGGGAAAGCCAGCGGCATGCGGATGTTCCACAGGATCTGGCGCTTCGTGCAGCCGGACATGACCCCTGCTTCAACTATCTGCTGCGGTACGTTGCGCAGGCCGAACACGGTGTATCTGATCACCGGGATCATGGCATAGATGATGATGGCAGCTATAGCGGCGACGTCTCCTACCTTGAACAGCATGATCACCGGGATCAGGTAGATGAAGGAGGGAAACGTCTGGAACGTATCGCACCATAGCTTGGCCAGTTCGGCGCGGCGGTCGGTCTGGGAGGCCCAGATGCCGACCGGCAGTCCGATCATCACGCACAGCGCCACGGCCACCGCGACCATGTAGGCTGTGATCAGGGAGCGGTCCCAGAAACCGGCGAAGGCGATGAACAGCACGAAACCCGAGACAATCAGCGCCAGCCGCAGGCCGCCGAGCAGCCAGCCGGCCGATGCGACCAGCGCCACCATCGCCACCCACGGAATTTGCTGGAACAGCCCGCGCACCGGGATGAGCACGTAGAGCAGCATCGCGTCGCGGAAATATTGCAGCGGATCGAAGAAGTAGCGCGTGATCCAATCAACCAGTCCGTCCCACAGCGGGGCGGTGCTCAAGGTCAGTTGCTCCGGCCAGGCATAGGCATACGGCGTTGCCCAGGTCAGCAGCAGTGAGACGCCGATGACCGCGGCGGCGGCCGAAAGGAACGGGAAGCGAGCGAACCACGGAGCATTTTCGGCGACGTGGCTGGGTTGCTTCTCGGCGGCGGCGCGGCTCAGTTGGTCGAGCGTGATCGCCATAAGCACGATCGCCACGCCGCTTTCCAGCGCCTGACCGATCTTGAGCGATTGGAGGCGGAATAGAAGATCATGCCCGAGGCCGCGCGCGCCGACGAAGGAAGCGATGACGACCATGGCCAGGCACTGCATGATGACCTGGTTGATGCCGACGAGGAGCGCCTGCCTGGCAGCCGGTATCTCTACCATCCACAACATCTGGAAGCGGGTGCAGCCCGCCATGCGGCCCGCCTCGCGGATTTCCTCCGTCACCCCTCTGAGGCCGAGGATCGTCAACCTTGCCATCGGCGGAATGGCGAAAATGACGGTGGCAATGGTTCCGGCCTTGTGGCCGACGCCGATGAACACGGCGATGGGGATCAGATAGGAAAAGTGCGGCAGCGACTGCAGCACGTTCAGCACGGGAACGGCGACTGCTTCGAACCAGGGCTTCTTCACCGCCAATATGCCGATCAGCAAGCCGATGATGGCGGCAATGGGCGCGGCCACGAGCACCACCGAGAGCGTGATCATCGACAGTTCCCACTTGCCGAACACCGCCATGTAGGCCACGCATCCCGCCGACAGGGCGCCGAGGCGCCAGTCGCGCAGCGACCAGCCGAGCACCCCGCAAAGGCCGGCGGTCATGATCCACGGCAGGGCCGGCAGGCCAAGGCTTGGAAAGCCGGCAACCAGCGCCCCCTCCACCAGCGCCAGCGGCCAGTCTATCAGATCGGCTGCCCAGCGCGTTGCGTCGCGGACCGAGAACAGGCCGAAGATCGCATCATCACGAAGATGGTCGAAGAGGGTATTCGTCCAGTCGACGAATGGTATCGCCCACGCTTTCGGCACCTTGACGAGCCAGTCGGGCAGCAGGGGCGCGCACAGAAGCAGGACCAGGAAGGACAACAGGACGAGCGCCGGCTTCGCGGTTTTCGCCAATGTCGTCGATCCATCGACTTTGACAGTCTGTTCCATCGCCACGGCGCTCATTGCACCGCTTCCCGGCCATAGAGCGCATCGACATAGGCGTCGCGGTCCAATGTGCCGATCAGTGCGCCGTCGTCGTCGATGACGTCGATAGACTGCCCGCTTGTGACGAGCCGCCGCGCGATGCTGGAAAGGGAGATATCGGCGCGGACGGCGTTTCTCGCCGGTTTGCGGGATGCATCCGCCGGAACCATGATGCTGCGGACACTCAGGAGCCGCTCACGCGACACGTTTTCCGTGAATTTCGCGACATAGGGCGTGGCCGGTTGCGTTACCAGTTCGGCGGCCGTACCGAGCTGCTCCACCGCCCCGTCCTTCATGATGGCGATGCGGTCCGCGACGCGGATGGCCTCGTCGAAGTCGTGCGTGATGAAGACGATGGTCTTGTTGAGCACTTTCTGCAGGCGAAGGAATTCGTCCTGCATTTCCTTGCGGATCAACGGGTCGAGCGCAGAGAACGGTTCGTCCAGGAACCAGAGGTCCGGCCCCACGGCGAGCGACCGGGCGATGCCGACGCGCTGCTGCTGGCCGCCGGAGAGCTCGCGCGGATAGTAACCTTCGCGCCCCTTCAGCCCGACCAGTTCGATGACTTCGCGCGCCAGGCCTTCCCGTTCCCGCCGGCCGGTTCCCCGCACCTGGAGCGGGAAAGCGACGTTGTCCAGGACAGTGCGATGCGGCAACAGCGCGAAATTCTGAAAGACCATTCCCATCTTGTGCCGGCGCAGTTCGATCAGCTCGCG
Source organism: Mesorhizobium sp. SP-1A (assembly GCF_032460275.1). Taxonomy (NCBI): domain Bacteria; kingdom Pseudomonadati; phylum Pseudomonadota; class Alphaproteobacteria; order Hyphomicrobiales; family Phyllobacteriaceae; genus Mesorhizobium; species Mesorhizobium sp. SP-1A. The sequence continues at coordinate 11,105 of NZ_JAVXZD010000003.1, forward strand.
TTCGGAGGCTGCCAACATGTTGCGGCCTTCGAACATCACTTCTCCGGCAGTCGGATCGACCAGACGCGAAAGACAGCGAAGCAGGGTCGATTTGCCTGACCCGGAGAGGCCCATCACCACGAGGATTTCTCCAGGCATCACGTCGAAGGAGACGTCGCGCACAGCGGAGATGTAACCTTCCTCGCGAATGTCATCGATCGAAGGCCTGCCGCCGTGCTTTTTGAGGAAGCCGGATGGATCCTTGCCGTAGAGTTTCCAGAGATTGCGACATGCGATCTTGGGTTCGTTCATGGAATTCCCCTTGCCGGTTCGAGGCTGGCCGTTTCGAGGCTTGCAGCGCCGCGTGCGGAACGCCACCTCGAGGCGGCGGTCCACATTGCAGCTTTGCCTTCGATGTCAGGTCTGCTGGCTTGGAGCATGACCCGGGGGACGTCAGGCGCCCGCCGATGGGATCATGCCCCTAGGCTGCGGAAGGACCGCTTATTCCAGCCAGGGCTTCCAGCGGGCCTCGTTGTCGGCCAGCCATTTGTCGGCCGCCTGCTCGGGCTCCATGTTGTCGATGTCGGCGAGCTTGGCCTGCACCGCGACGTCCATGTTGCTGAAGTTGATCTTCTGGAGCACGGCATAGGCCTTCGGCCATTTGTTCGGAAACTCTTTCCAGGCACCAATCTTCAGATAGCCGTCCTTGGGATTGCCGCAGTCGTAGGTCAGCTCCTTGTTCGAACCCCAGGAGGGATCATCCTTGCATTTGGGGTCGAAGTCCGGAAATTCGACGAACTTGCCTTCGTAAAGCGCCTCGATGAAGTTCGGCGTCCAGTTGAACAGGACGATGGGTTCCTTGCGCTTTTCGGCCGAAGCCAGTTCCGCCCAAAGCGCCGCGGCCGAACCAGCATTCACCACCTCGAAGTTCATGCCGAGAGCTTCGACGCGTTCGGCATCATGCTTGAGCCAGTCGACCGGCCCGCCGAGAAAACGGCCCTTGGGCGAGGTCTCGGCGGTGGCGAACTTGTCGGCGCACGCGTTCAGCGCTTCCCATGAAGGCAGCCCCGGGCAGATCTCCTCGACATATTTCGGATACCACCATTCCTCGCGGGTCTTGGCGTCGTGCGTGGCCGCATCGAGCACGCAGCCCTGCTTGACCACTTTTTCGAAGGCGACGCCGAACGCACCTTCCCAGACTTCGTTCTCGAGATCGACGTCGCCCTCGCACATCGCCGTGTAGACGACCTGGCTGTCCGACGAGACGTATTCGACTTTGGCGCCGGTCTTTTCCAGAATCTTGCCCACGATATGCGCGCCCACGATCTGGCTCGACCAGTTGTGGATCGGGATCTTGATCGGGTCGGTGGAATCTTCGGCAAGTGCCGTGCTTGCCGTGAACGCCAGCATGGCGGCCGCACATACGGATTTCGTGAGCTTGCGCATTTCTTCTCCCTTTTGTGTTGTTCGTTCCCGGAGCGGACGGTGCTTCTTCGGGCATCGCAATCCGCTCAGCCCAAGCAGGATAGCGGGGAGAAGTGAACCGGTGTCGGTCAGGATGTAAAAGTCATGGCTCGAGATGTGAAAAGATGTTAATCGGATCTCGGGAGGAACGACATAATGAGGCTCCAGCATCACATCGTGATCGTGGAGGACGATCCGGTCACGCGGGCGAAGCTCGCGGGCTATTTCCTGGCCGAGGGCTACAAGGTCAGCGAAGCGGGCGACGGCGATCAAATGCGCAGCATCGTCGAACGCCAGCCGGCGGATCTCTTGATGATCGATATAAACCTGCCCGGCGAGGACGGCCTGAAGCTGACCCGCGAGCAGCGGGAACGTTCGGACGCGGGCATCATCCTCGTTACCGGGCGGACCGACACCGTCGACCGTATCGTCGGGCTGGAAGTCGGTGCCGACGACTATGTGACCAAGCCGTTCGAGCACCGTGAACTGCTTGCCCGGGTCAAAGGCCTGCTGAGGCGTGTCGGTAAAAGCCGGCAGCATGCAGGCGATATGTCGGCGCGCAACTTCTACGGCTGGACGCTGGATATCTCGCGGCGAACGCTGCAGGACGCCGACGGAGCGTTCGTGGAACTGACGGGCGCGGAATTCAAGATGCTGGCGGTGCTTACGGCCAATCCCGGCCAGGTGCTCACGCGCGAGCGCCTGCTGCACGAGATTTCAAGGCGCGAGTGGGATGCCCATGACCGGACCGTCGACGTGTTGGTCAGACGCCTGAGGCAGAAATTGCAAGACAATCCGCGCTCGCCACGCATCATCGTCACCGCCCATGGGGAAGGCTATTTCTTCGCCCCAGAGGCGACGCCGCGGGATTTTGTGCGGTATTGAACCTCTTTGCTTGCGCCGGTTCATTCCGCCGCCGCGGGCTCCTGCTTTCTTCCGGTCGAGAGCAGGGCTTCCAGTTCGGCAAGCCCCGATTCGAACGCTGCTTCGCACAAGGCCACGCCGTCCCTCAACTGCCGGTCGGATGACGACAAGGCCTGCGCTTCCAGCGCGGCAGCAGCCGCGAGCAACTGCGGGAAGCCGAGCGAGCCTGCGGAGCTTTTCGTTGCATGGGCCAGGTCGCGCAACATCTCGCCGTCGCCAGCGTCGAGAGCCTTCCGCATCGACCGGAAACGCTCTGGCAGGTTTGTTTTCGCAAGCGCCAGAAGGCGTTCGACGACTGCCGGGCCAAGAACTTCGATATCGGCCTTGTATGCCGCTTCGTCGAATGCCGGCGGCATTGGATGGGGCTCGGCGCGGCGGCCCGACAAGGCGTCGATGGCATCGAGCAATTGCCCGTCGATGATGGGCTTTGCAACGAAGGCGTTGACCCCGGAACCGAGATAACGTTCGACCTCGGACGCAAAGACATGGGCCGACATCGCGATGACGGGCAGATCCTGCTTCCCGAGCGCTGCCCTCACCCGTCTCATGGCTTCCAGACCGTCGATGCCGGGTAGGCTGATGTCCATGACGAGAATATCGGGACTGAAATCGGCTACCGCCTCCACGGCCGCATAGCCGGTGCTGACCGCCTTGACGCGATGGCCTGCCTTCGCGAGCACCGTTTCGGCGACCAGGCGCGTGGCATCGTCGTCCTCGACCATCAATATATCCAGGCAGGACGCAGGTCTGCCCGCACGCTTTGCCCGCCTTTCCACCCGAAGGGGGCGCTTGGCCATCCGCAATGCCACCGCGAAAGTGAACGTGCTGCCTGACCCGGGAACCGACGAGACCGTCAGGTCGGCTCCCATCAGCCGTGCCAGTTCGCGGCAGATGGCAAGCCCCAGGCCGGTACCGCCGAAGCGGCGGGTGATCGAGGCGTCCGTCTGCGTGAAAGGCTCGAAGATATGCACCTGATGTTCAGGCAGAATGCCTATGCCGGTATCGGAGACGCTGAGGCGGACATGCTGGCACCCCTCTGCTGTCTCGCCGGCCGCGACCGCGACCCTCACTTCGCCGCGCTCGGTGAATTTGATCGCGTTGCTGACCAGGTTGAACAGCACCTGACGCAGCTTCGTGGCATCTGCCGAGAACCATGGCGCGAGCTTCGCATCGACGTCTAGAACGAGAGCCAGCCCCTTTTCCGCTGCCGTCGGGCGCATGAAGGCGACCACGCCTTCCACCAGCGCCCTCATGTCGAAATCCACCTGCTCCAGGACGGCCTTGTCGGACTCGATCTTGGAATAGTCGAGAATGGCGTTGAGGATTCCGAGCAGCGCTTCGCCCGAATTGGCCGCCACCGAAAGATGGTTGCGTTGCGCCGTGCTCAGCCTGGTGTCGCCGAGCAGCCGAATCATGCCCAGCATACCCGTCATGGGCGTGCGGATTTCGTGGCTCATCGTCGCCAGGAAGGCGGATTTGGCGCGGCTGGCCTGCTCGGCGCGTTCGCGTGCTTCCGCATGGTCGAGCGCTTCCTGGCGCAGCCGCGTGTTGGCGAGCCGGATCTGCTCGGTCTGTTCCTCGACCAGCTGCTGCAACTCCTCGCGATGCCGCCCGAGCTCGATCATGATGCGCTCGCGCTCCTGCTCCAGATCGAGCCTGCGCCGGGATTCTTCACGAAACCGGTTCACGGCGACGGCCATAGTGCGCAATTCATCGTCGCCGTCTTCCGCGACCTTCACGTTGAGGTCGCCCGCTGTCAGCCGCTGCATGGCGCGCGCCAGCCCGCCCAGCCGGCGTACGAGGCTCCTCTCGACATAGAGCCAGACGATTGCGCCCGACACCAGGACGGCGCCCAGGAGCGTCAGGATAAGCACGACGACGCCGATCTGGACGGCATGGTCGGCGCGGTCGGCCGTTGCCTTGGCGAAAGCCCCTGAACGCTCCAGAATGGTTCTGGCGACCACGTTCTGCTTTGCGGACAAATCCCGATTGGCCTCGGCCATCGTATCCAGTTTGCCGACCAGATCGACCGCGCGCTGTCGGCGACCGAACAACGATCCTGCCACCGGCGTATCGCCGACGGCCGTTTCGATCTCGCTGAAGAATTCGAGCGCCTGCTTCTTTCGCACCGGATCGTCGATGCCCAATATCCGGCGGCGGATGACCTTCATATGATCCTGGAAGACGCCGCTGATTTCGCTGACCTCCTGCATCGACTGTGCGCGGCCTAGCCGGTTTATGAGCAGGCTGATCTGGGCGCTGCGATGGCGCAGTTCGTACATGCGCTCCATCAGGAAAATATCGTGCTCGATCAGACGATCGATCGCGCTGTAGGCGTCCTCGCGCCGCGAGGGGTCGTTGATGAGGCTGTAAAGGCTTGCGGTGACCGCGGACGCACCCGCCGAGGCGTTCGAAATCAACGTCTCGGACAGGAGCAGGATCGATTGCGCGGCGTCTGTTACCTTCTCGGCACTGCCGCGAAAGGCCGCATCCTGTTCCAGGCGCTGGCGCACGAGCTCGTAGTTGCTTTTCAGATTCGCCAGCATTTTCTCCACGGAGCCGGCGAATTCTTCGACCAGTTGCGCATCCGGCCCGAATTTCCGGACCTGATCGAGCGATTCCACCATTTCCCGGGCGAGGACCGAGAGCTCCGCCTTTTCGGCCGAAAGTTCGGCTGTCGACTGGACGGCGGCGAGCGCGGGAGCGGCTGCGACGAGCTTGGCGCTGAGTTCGGCGATATGCTGGGTGGCCGCGACAGCCGGCAGCGCACGCGTGTTGACCACGGACTGGGCGGCAGCGATGTGGCGCAGGATAAGCCAGCTGGCTATTCCCGACGACAACGACAGACCGGTAATACACAGGAAGGCAAGAAAGAGCCTCCCGCCGATGCCGAACCGATAAAGCATGATCCATTATAATCACGGTTTGCGCGGCCTGCATAAGCTGTCTAGCGTGCGGCTCATGAAAGGCGTGAATGTTCCCATTCTCCGTGCCGTGGCTGCCGCCGCGCTTTTGAGTACGGTCGCGACCGGCGCTAATGCCGACGAAGGGCCCGTTGTCTGGCACCTCGACGCCTGGCAGCCGCCGTTCGACTATTCGCACGCGCCTGCGGCGATCGACTACCGGCCCGTGGCGAAGGCGGCAAAGCACTGGAAGATCTGCGCCTCCTACCCTCACCTCAAGGACTCCTACTGGGTGAGCGTCAATTACGGCATGGTGGAGCAGGCGAAAGCGGCCGGCGTCGGGCTGACCGTTGTGGAGGCCGGCGGCTATCCGAACCTCGACCGGCAGATCGAACAGATACGCACTTGCAGCGCCGGCGCGGACGCCCTGATCGTCGGCACCGTCTCCTATGACGGGCTCACCCCGACGATCCAGGAAATCGCGCGGCGCATTCCCGTGATCGCCGCCGTCAACGATATCAACGATGCCGGCATAACCGCGAAGACGGGGGTGTCATGGGAGGAGATGGGCCGGTCTGTCGGCGCCTATCTGGCTGGACTGCACCCTGCCGGCTCCAAGCGGGTCAAGGTGGCGTGGTTCCCCGGTCCCAAGGGAGCAGGATGGGTGCAGTTTGTTGAGGCAGGCTTCCAGAAAGGCATCAAAAACAGTTCGGCCGAGATAACGGTGACGAAGTGGGGCGATACCGGTTTGGAGATCCAGCTTCTCTTGATCGAGGAGCTGCTGGAGACGCATCCCGACATCGACTACATCGTCGGCAGCGCGCTGACGGCCGATGCTGCGGTCAGCGTCCTGCGTGCACAGCAGCGGGAAAACGAGATCAAGATACTGGCCGACTATTTCACCCACGGCACCTTCCGGGAAATCTACCGGGACAAGGTGCTCGCGGCGCCGACGGACTCGCCGCCGATACAGGGGCGGATCGCGATCGATCAGGCGATCCGCGCGATCGAGGGAACCCTGCAATACAAGCATATCGGGCCGCATGTCGAAATCGTCGACAAGGCCAATGTGCTGTCGCTCGATCTCGACCAGAGCCTTGCGCCGGCCTGGTTCAAACCCACGTTCGAGGTGAAATAGCGGTCCGGCCAGCACCGTCCCGTTCTGGTTGGCCAGCGGGACGGAGCTGTTCGGTGCCCTCGCCTTTCGCTCAGGCCTCTTCCAGCCAGACCTTGCCGAAATCCAGTTCGAAGGCCGGATGCATGGCGTGGTTCTTCACTTCGGGCTTCATGTGGCAGTAGAGCTTGCGCCAGAAAGGCTGGATGATGACGCCCGAATCCTGAAGGATCGTCTGGATGTCCTTCATGATCTCGCGCCGCTTGTCGACGTCGGCTACACCCAGCGCCTTGTTGAGCTTCGCGTCGAAATCGGGATCAGCGAAAGCGGTTTCGTTCCAGGCCTCGCCGGTCCGGTAGCCGATGGCGAGGATCTGCACGCCCAGAGGCCGCGAATTCCAGGTCGTCAGCGAGAACGGATATTTTGCCCAGTCGTTCCAGAACGTCGAACCGGGCAGCACCGTGCGCTTGACCTTGATGCCGGCCTCGCGAAGCTGCGCGGCGATGGCATCGCCGGTGTTCTTGTGCCACTCCTCGTCGGTCGAGATCAGTTCATGTTCGAAGTCCAGCTGGCCGGCTTCGGTCATGAGTTTTCTGGCGCCCTCGATGTCGCGCTCCTTCTTGGGCAACTCGGCATATTCGGGGTGGATCGGGCTGACATGATGGTTTTCCGCTGCCGACCCGAGCCCTCCATAGCCCAGCCGCAGCACCGTTTCGTTGTCGACGGCAAGCTGGAGCGCGTTGCGGACCTGCTTGTTGTCATAGGGCTTGTTCTTGATATTGGTGCGGCACACGATCGTGGCGGCGGTCGCCACTTCCGATTTCGTCAGGCCCATGCCGTCGAGAATGGTGACGAAATCGCCGGTCGTCTCGTAGTTGGCCTGCACCTCGCCGGCCTCGAAGGCATTCACTACGGCATTCGGATCGGCGCCGTAGTCGAGGAATTCCACGCCGTCCAGAGGCGCTTCCCCGCCCCACCATTTGCCGTTCTCGCGGCGCTTGTAGACCACGCGCGTGCCCACGTCGTAGGAAACCAGCTCGAATGGCCCGGTGCCGATGGGGTTCTTCAGGAAATTGGCTCCCGTCTCATCGAAGCTGCGATGCAGGATGAGCGCGGTATATTCGGTGATGCTCGGGATGATGGTGATGTCGGACGACAGCAGGCCGAGCTTGACCGTGTGATCATCGACCTTGGTGATTGCGCCCTCGCGGGCCTTGCCGGTCTTTTCGTCCACCAACGTGCCCAACCGGCCGGGCATCGAATTGCCTTCGACCGACTTGTCGCACCAGCGGGTAAAGTTGAACACGACATCGTCAGCGTTGAAGGCGTCGCCGTTGGTCCAGGTCACGTCCTTGCGCAGTTTCAGCACATATTCGGTAGCGTCCTCGTTGATCTCCCAGCTTTCGAGGAGATTGGGCGAGAAGGTGAAGTCGCGATTGTAGCGGATCAGGGTTTCCAGCGTCTGGCGCTGGGCGTTGCCGACTTCCGGCCACTCCGCGACTCGCGGGTCCTTCGGTTCCTTCACCACCATGGCGACCTTGAGCACCCCGCCCTTCCGGGGTTCCTGGGCGGCTGCGGGCGTCGGCGCCGCAAGGCCGATCAAGCCGTAGGCCATGGCGGCCGAAGCGCCGAAAACGCTGGCCAGCGCGAGGAATTCGCGACGATCCATGTCGCCCGATCTCGCGCGCTCGGCCATCTCACGGATGTGGCCGGGGACGCTGTCGCCATTGCTTTTGAAAAAGATCATCTGCTTCTCCCGCTTGAGCCTGGTGACGTGCGGCGTGAGGCGGCCAGAAGCCACCCCGGCGCCGCGCATTGAAATCTTTCAGCTTTGTCTTGCACGCTTCGCAGCGACTGGACCGGACGGCTCGGCCGCAAGAAGATCGAAGGCCGGTGGATCTGGCCATCCTCGGACCGCCGTCTGTGGCGGGCAATAGGAACGACAAGCCGATATCAATCGGAATTTCCGATTGATCACTTTAGCATGGTGGCCTTTTTTGTCCCTGCGGCGATGCGTCCGACGCCGCGGCGATCTCGCGCAACGGCGGCGGGGGCCGACAGATCAGATGTGGATGTAGATGTCCTCGCCTTCGACCGTCACCGGAAAGGTCTTGGTCCGAACGCTCCTGTCCACCAGGAATTCGCCGCTGCGTATGTCGAACTCCCAGCCGTGCCAGGCGCAGCGCACGAGTTCCCCGGCGCGCTCGTAGACGAATTCCCGATCGTCGGTCTGCTTCGTGGTGCCGCAGACGGGACCTTCACAAAGCGCCGCGCCCTTGTGCGGGCAGACATTGAGGAGGGCATGATAGCCGTCGTCCAGCTTGAACAAGCCAAGGGACAGCCTCCCGAACGTGACGATCTTGGCGGCATCCGGCGGAACCTCGGAGGCTTTGCAAGCGAATTGCTTCTCTGCCATGTCGCTCTCCTTACTCGGCCGCCATGACCGCGGGACGCTGGATGCGCGTGTAGACATCAAGCGCATTGAGGCCGAGGACCTTCTCGCGCCATGCCGGCGGGATGTGGAGTTTGGTCACGTCGTCATAGTCCCAATGCGGGTAATCCGATGCGAAGAGCAGCGTGTTCTCGCCATCCATCGCTTCGAGCGTTGCCCAGAGGTGCTGGATGTTGGCAGGCTGTTCCAGAGGTTGCGTCGACATGCGGATGTTCGATTTGAAATATTCCGAAGGCAGCCGCTTCAGCCATGGCGTTTCCTTGCGCAGCGCCCGGTAGTTCGAATCCAGGCGCCACAGAACGGACGGCACCCAGGCCACGCCGCATTCTATGATGACCACCTTCAGGCCCGGCCATTTCTCGAACACGCCCTGAGCGATGAGCGATGCCATATGCGTCATCGCGGACTGAGGCAGGATCGCATGCGTCTCCCAGAAGAAGGTCGAGGGCCCGGCCCCGATCGGAGTCGCGTTGAGGCCGCCCTGCCCGCCCAGATGCATGGCGAACGGCAGGCCCATTTCCGCGCATGCTTCGAAGATCGGATGATAGAAGGGATCGCCATAAGGCCTCTGCGCCCCATGGCTCACCAGAACCTGCACGATGCGCGGATGGGAGCCGACGCGGCGGATCTCCTCTGCGGCCAGCCTGGGGTCCTGCGGCGCCACGACCAGGGATCCCCAGAAGCGATCGTCCTTCGGGAGCCAGTAGTCGATCATGTAGTCGTTGTACGCCTTGCAAAGCGCGTTGGCGTAGTAGGGATTGGCGAGCGTCGATGCCTCGATCGGCTCGTCGCCCGTAAGGATCGCCACATCGATATTGTATTTGTCGAGGTGCTTTTCCTTCATGATGAGGTAGTTGTCGTCTTCCTCGACCGGATTGACGTCGTGGCGGGCAAAGCCTTCCGGATGGAACCACGGGCGATGGCCATGGGGGAATGCGCCGCGCGGGCCCGTCTTTTCGCCCCGGACGAACATGTCCTTGAACAGGCCCTCCATGTAGGGCTCCAGCACCGTGGCGCTGCACCAATAGTTGTGACAGTCGGTATCGACGATAAACATCAGGGGGACTCCAGCTTCGCAGATCCGATCGATCAGCCGATTTGCATCCGAACCAAGCCTATTGACCGGCATTCGATCGGGAAATATCAGCAATCATTGATTATCGATCGAGATATGCGATTGAACCGATGAACACCGCCCTGCTGCTGACATTCCTGGACGTGATGGAGACGGGCAATTTCAAGCGCACGGCGGAACGCATGAACATCATGCAGTCCACGGTCAGCGCGCGGATCCGCCAACTGGAAGAAACCCTGGAGACGCGGCTTTTCGAGCGCGGTCGCGGCGGAGCCGAGCCCACGCTTGCGGGCCGGCGCTTCGAAGGGCATTGCCGCGCGTTCCTGACACTTTGGGGCCATGCGCGCCGGGACGTTCTTGCAGGTGCTTCGGCCCGCAAGCGGCGTTTGCACATATCCTGCCAGTACAGTCTCGTCCGCGCCTATCTGATCGACTGGATCGACAAGCTGCGGAGCGACAAGGACCTCGATCTCCATGTCGAGATCAATTTTTCGTCGCAGATCCAGCGTGACATCCTTTCAGGCGAGACCGACGTCGGCATCATGTTCGCGCCGCAACTGACGCCGGATATCCAGATCGCCGATCTCGGCGCGGCCGAATTCGTCATGGTCTCGACCGATCACGACAGCCTGGCGCAGGTGGACATGAACCGTTACATCAAGGTCGCCTACACCAGCGCCTTCGAACGCGCGCTCGACGAGGTTCTTCCCGACCTCGCGTTCCCCGGCATGGTCATCGGCAGCGACGACCTCGCCATCGAACTTCTGAGACGATATGGAGGCACGCTCTATCTGCCCCGCTTCGCGGTTGCGAGCGCGCAGACCAAAGTCCCCAAGCTCAGGATCATCGAGGACGCTCCGATCATCCCGCAGCCGGTCTTTTCGGCGGTACATCTGCGGCGTCGTCGAGATCCGCTGGTGGTCTGGGCGCTCAAGCTCCTGAGAGATCTCGTCGACCGTCGATGATCGAATTTTTCGATCGAAAACGAAGTTTCGCCGAGTCCCGGCAGATCGATAAACTTGATATGACTCGCGCGCTCGTCGGAGGTGCGCGATGCTGATGGAATCTCCTTTCCGCTATTCCCTGTCGATCGCCAACCAGCAGCCTTGCTACCGGGGCGGTCCGGCGACGCTCATCTGCAAGGCAGTCGTGGAGGAAACGCACGACGCCAGGACGTTCGTCTTCGAGGACAGGCAAAGCCGCACCTTCGACTTCAAGCCCGGCCAGTATGTGACCTTCAAATTCGAAATCGGGGGCAAGCTTTATCCGCGCGCCTATTCGATCTGTTCCACTCCGACGCGGCCGCACAACATACAGATCACGGTGAAGCGGGTGCCCGGCGGCATTGTTTCGAACTGGCTCAACGATGAGATGCGGCCCGGCATGGAGGTCGAGATCGCCGATATCGGCGGCCACTTCAATTATATCGACCTGCCGTCGCGCAAACCGGTTTTCCTCGCCGGCGGTTCTGGCGTGACCCCGGTCATGTCTATGCTTCAGTACATAAACGATATCGTGGACCCGACGGACGTCGTCTTCGTCTATTTTTCACGCACGCCCAAAGACATCATTTTCCGCGACCAGCTCGAGTTCATCGCCAAGCGCTTCAAGAACGTGAAGATACATCTGGTGGTTGACGACACCGGGGAAGAGCCGGGCTTCCCGGGCGCGAGAGGGCATGTCGGAGCGGCTTTGATGCGGTCGCTCGTGCCCGATCTCCATGAACGGGAAATCTTCATGTGCGGCCCGGAAGGTTTCATGAAGGCGGCGCGTGAGATGGCCAGGGAAATATCAGTCACCGCGCTGCACGAAGAGAGCTTCGGAGAAAAGATCTCCATCGACGATACGGGCGACCTCGGCGGCGAAGTCTATTTCGCGCTGTCGGGCAAGCACGGCAAATGTGCGCCCGGCGAAACCCTGCTGGAAGCCGCATTGAATGTCGGGATTTGGATCGAAAGCTCCTGCCAGCAGGGCGTTTGCGGCAGTTGCAAGATCAGGATGACCCAAGGGGCGGTCGACATGGCCGACCTGGGCGGCCTGTCCGACGAAGAAAAGACGGAAGGCTACGTCCTTGCGTGTTGCAGCAGGCCGAGGGGAGCGATTTCGATCGAGGCCTGAACAATAAGGCGAACTGCCGGCGAGGGCCGAACCCCGCCGGCAAGGCGAGCATTTTGCATCTCGGCGCCGCTCCGAGCGGCTTTACCCCGCTACCATCGGGTTTAACCCGGTTTTAGCCGGTTCTGGCCGATACCCGCATTTCCGGAGCGAACCCGCAAGGGCCGCTCTCTGCAGGCATGCAAAGGAAGCGTCGATGCACGCTCGCCTACCCAACGAGTTTTCAGCCTCGCGCCAGCCGCCGCTCATTGTGCAGGTTGTTCGCCAGTATCTGCCGAACCGGGGCGGGCTGGAGGAAGTGGTGGCGAATCTGTCCGGACAGTTGCACGCGCGCGGCTACCGCGTTCGCGTCGTCACGCTCGACCGGCAGTTTACCGCTCCGGACCGGCTGCTTCCGGCGACCGAAATCATCGACGGCATCGAGGTGGTACGCATACCGTTCAGGGGAAGCACGCGCTATCCGGTCGCGCCGCAGGTCCTGCGCCATATCGGCGATGCGGCCATCGTGCATGTGCACGCCATCGATTTCTTCTTCGACGCACTGGCCTGGACACGCCCCTTCCACCGCAAGCCGATGGTGGCGACTACCCACGGCGGGTTCTTCCATACACAAAAATATGCATCGCTGAAGACGGCGTGGTTCAACACCGCCACGCGCGTGTCGGCCCTTGCCTATAAGCGCCTGATCGGCTGCAGCCTGCAGGACACGCGGACCTTCGCAAGAATTGCCGGCGACCGCGTCATCCGCATCGACAATGGCGTCGACACCGGGAAATTCGCCGACGCCGCCGCACGGTCGCCGAAGCGGCGCCTCGTCACCATCGGCCGCTTCTCGGTCAACAAGCGCCTCGACAATCTGCTCGGCGCCATGCAGGCACTGGAGGCGGTTGCCCCCGGCTGGCGGCTCGACATTGTCGGCGTCCCCGGCGATCTGGACGAAAACGACCTCGCGCGCATGGTCGCAGAGCGCGGCCTGTCGGACGCGGTGCAGGTCCGCATCGGCTTGTCGGTCCCCGAACTGCGCGCTGTCCTGTCCGAATGCTCCCTCTTCGCATCCGCATCCGACTATGAGGGGTTTGGCCTGGTCGCCGTCGAGGCCATGAGCGCGGGGCTGATGCCTTTGCTGAACCCCAACACGGCTTATCGGGATCTGGCCGCGAAGCATCCCGAGATCCGGCTCTGCGATTTCGGCAATCCGGAACTCGCGGCCGGCACCATCGCGAACTCCTTCCGGGAGCTTTCGGCCGATCCGCGCGCGTACAGGGAAAGCGTCATGCAGGCGGCGTCGGCATATTCATGGCACCAGGTCGCCGAACGATATTTGGACGTCTACCGGGAACTGCTCCGCGAGCCGGCCAGCAGGCCACGGGGCGACGACACAGCCGCCGGGAGGAGCAATTGACCCGGACACGATGCGCGCGCCGCAAGCTTCTGTTGTCGGTGCTGGCCAGCGCGATGCTGTCCGCAACGCAGGCCTTTCCCGCCGCATCGAAGCCGGGCTGCTTTCATGGGGTGAACCTTTCCGGAGCCGAATTCGGTAAGGCAGGCGGCATTTACGGCAAGGATTACACCTACCCCAGCGACCGCACGGTCGCCTATTTCGCGAAGAAGGGCTTCAATACCGTGCGGCTGCCCTTTCTTTGGGAGCGGCTGCAACCGCGCCTCGGCGAGGCGTTCGACAAGGCGGAGGCTGCCCGGCTCGCCGATGCCGTCTCGCGCCTCAGGGCGGCCGGCCTGCATGTCGTGCTCGATCCTCATAACTATGCCCGATACAGGGACGCGGTGCTCGGCTCGGACGACCTGCCCGACGCCGCCTTTGCCGATCTTTGGGGCCGGCTGGCCGTCCTTTACGGCAAGGACGCGGCCGTAGCGTTCGGGCTGATGAACGAGCCTCACGATCTCGACGTCCGCCAATGGCTGTCTTCGGCGAACGCGGCCATCGCGGCAATCCGCAAGGCGGGAGCCCGCAATCTCGTGCTGGTGCCCGGCACCAACTGGACAGGCGCACACAGTTGGGAAAGCACCGACGCCGCAAATGCAAACGCCAGCATCATGCTCGGCGTGCAGGATCCTGCCAACAACTACGCCTATGAGGTCCATCAATATCTGGACGGCAATTTCTCCGGCACCCATGCCACCTGCGAGCGCGCCGACGACGCCGTCGAGGCTCTGCAACGCTTCACCCAATGGCTGCGCGACAACGGCAAGCGCGGCTTCCTGGGAGAGTTCGGCGGCGGGGGCGACGCGAATTGCGCAAAAGGCATCACCGGCATGGTCGAGGTGATGGAAAAGAACCGCGACGTGTGGACCGGCTGGGCCTATTGGGCCGCAGGCGACTGGTGGCCCGAGAGCGAGCCGCTCAACATCCAGCCGGTCAAGGGACGTGACAGGCCCCAGCTCAAGGCATTGAGCCGCAGCGGCGCCCTGTTCGGCGGCGCCGGCAAGTGCCCTGCCCTGGAAAACGGAGGCTGATCGTTATCGGCTGCCCGATCAGGCCGCAGGCGCTTCCAGGGCCGGACGATCGCCGTTGGACGTTCCCAGAAGGAACCACAGCAAGGCGGCCGTCTTGATCGAATAGAACGAGTCGCTGATGAGCATCAGCAGCAGCAGGTAGACGATGACCATCGAGTGGAACCGCCAGGCGCGCGCCGTGCCCAGCGGCGCGTGGACGAAGGTCGTCCAAAGGGCTGCGAAGCCGAACAGGCCGAAGGCCGTCAACGTATAGGCAAGGCCGGAATCCGCGGTGAACTGGTCAGTTGCCTCCGCGCCGAAGACCACCCCCGGCGAAAGCTGCGTGAGGATATGCGCGGTAACGGCGAAGCGTCCCGACAGGTCGTTCGGTCCTCCGCCGGTGCCGGACATGATCCCGTAGATGCCGAGCATGGCGAGCATCAGGAACGGCAGCACAATCCAGGCCGGACGGGGAATATAGTCGTAGAGCGGGTAGAGCAGCGTGACGAGCACGCAACTGTAGAGACCGAAACGGGCGTCGGCGAGCGCGATGACCGTGAAGGCAAGCGCCATGACCCACCAGCGGGCGGCGAAGGCACGGCCGCGATAGAGCGCCCAAGAATAGATGATGACGGCAAAATTGCCCATCGAAACCGGTTCGAGGAAGACCGACGAAACCCGGTGCTGGCCGAGAAAAGGCAGGATGGTGCGCGGTTCCGGGCGCATGCCTGAGATGAAAAGCCCCTGCGTCTGGCCATAGAGCTGGTCGGCGGAAACCGTTCCCCTGGCAAGATAATAGCCCAGGACATTGAAGTACGAGATGAAGGTATCGACGAACAGATATTCGAAAAGACCCGCCGCCACGACGACGAGGGCGCTGGCGAGCACCAGCCGGTCGCCCAGCCCGGGATCGCGCAGGCGCATCCCGGTGAAATAGAACGCGATCGGGATCAGGATATCGCGGACCGATTTCAGGTTGTACTGGCCGCCCCGCAAGGCGAACAGCAGAAGCATGTAGGTCAGGAAAGCCACCAGGAGCAGGTAAAGCGGCGCGCGGCGCGTCAGTGCGGCAAGCATGACCGTGCCGATGACCAGCATCTCCGACAGCATGACATAGGCGTCGGTGATCGGGAACAGGCGGGTGTTGACGAAGCACAGAAGGAAATTGAACACCAGCGCGGCCATGACCGCCGCGATCGCCAGAAACCGCACGATGACGGGAACCGGCGCACCGTCCTCGCCGGCCGCGTCCCAGGAAGAGCCGTTGCGCCATGAGGCTGTGTCGACGTTCGCCACCGCCCGCCCCTCAGGCTGCCTTCTTCTCGACCACTATGTTGCCTATCAGCTTGCTGCGCCACGGGCCTATGCGGGTGATCAACGTCGCGAGATCGTCCTTGTTGGTGGTGCCGATTTTCGACAATGCGAGAATGCCGTCCGCATATTTCAGGATCGTCGGCAGAAGGCTCTCCGCCTCCGTGCCGCAAGCGTCGACAATATAGAAAGGCACGGCGGCATTGCCGGCGGGTATCAGGGAAAGCAGCGAATTGCCGGCCCTGGAGGAGGCACCGACGCGCTGGAACCGGAGTATGTCCAGCAAGGGGTGGGCCCGCTTGCCTGCTGGCGCGGCGGCTTCATGACCGGCCGCCTGCCGCTCTCCCGCAAGGGTCGCCAGCGGCGCCCGCTGCCGCATGCTGCCGTCGGACAGGAACACTTCCTCGCCGAGGACATGCAACTGGCGGGCGATGCGCGCGGCGGCCGGTTCCCCGACCTGCGCCGCATCGGCCGAGAGCACGACGACGGCGGTGGGCATCGACGGGTCGCGCCCCGCCTGCAGCATCAGGGCCGCGCGAGCGAAACTGTCCTGCTGCGGCGTGCCCGGCCCTTTGCCGCCGGACGGAAGAAGACGTTGCGCGAGGGGCAACCTGTGAAGCACCTCCTTCACCCAGTTCGCCTTCGTCTCGTCGGAAGGCGCTTCGACCGTCACGAGCACCGGCGCGCCGGTGCGGGCGATCAGTTCCTGTTCCGACCGCAAGGTGGTGCTGAACGTTTCGCGCAACACGGCCAGCACGCTTCCCAAAGCCGCGCCGAACAGCAAGGCGGCCACCAGCACCAGGCTCTTGGGCGCCTGGATCGGCGTCGAGGATGGGACGGCAGCCGAGATGACGCGGGAATTGCCGGCGCCGACGTCCTGCTGGCGCCCCAGTTCCTCGGAACGGCTGAGGAAGGATTGATAGACGGCGTTGATGGAGGCCGCCTCGCTCTGCAATTGCGCCAGCTTGATGCGGGCCTCGCCTTCCTCGCCGCTCGTACCGGCCAGGGCGTCGAACCGGCCTTGCAGCGCGGCCACATTCGCCTGCGCGCGCTCGTAATTGTTGGCGGCGGTCGCGCGGATGCGCTGCAACTCGTTCTCGATCGTCCTGCGCATGCTGGCGACCTGGGAACGCACCGCGCGCATCTGCGGATGCTCCGAGCCCAGATTGGTCGAGAGTTCCGCCTGCCGGTCGAGAAGCTGCGCGTAGCGGCCGCGCAGATCGACCAGCGTCGGGGACTGCAACGCCTCGGCGATGGCGCCCGTCTCGACGTCGGAAACCTTCAGCCGGCTCGCCTGGTCGGCAATGGTCTTCTGCTGCTCGGCCGCCTGCCGCGCCGCCAGAAGCTGCTGGTTCACCCCAGCAAGCTGCTGATCCACCACAAGCCCCTGAGTGCCCGTGCTGATCAGACCATGCTCGGTGCGGAATTTCTCGGCGGCGGCCAAGGCGGCCAGAAGCCGCTGGCGCAGTTCCTCGGTCTGCTCGCGCAGGGCCGATCCGGTCTTCTGGCTGGCGCTCGATTGCGTCTGGTCCGTTTCGCTGAGATAGGTCTGCGCGATCGCATTGGCGATCCGGGCGGCCATCTCGCTGTTCCGATGCTTGACGGTCACGGTGATCACCAGCGAGTCCCCGGCCTGCTCTACCGTCAGGTTCTTGCGCAACGCCTCGACGGCGCCATCGACGGCGTCGCCGCTAGGCGGCTTTGCCGCTCCACCGAAGATCAGCCGGCGCCAGCCGCCGCCGGAGCCGCCGAGATAAGGGTCCGAGGTCAGCTTCAGGTCCTGCACGACCTTTTGCAGCACTTCGCGCGACTGCACGACATAGATCTGGCTGCCGACGGACTGCTGGGCACTTACCTGCGGCGCGGCCGCATTCGCGTTGCCGACCGCGCCTGAACGGTCGAGATCGAGCAGCATCTCTGTGGAGGAGCGGTAGTAGGGTTTCTGCAGCAGCAGGAAGACGAACGCCAATGCCAGACAGACGAGGATCGCCAGAACCACATAGTGGGCCCTGCGCTTCAATATCCCCGGCAATTGGAAAATATCTATGTTCATCAGATGCCCGAGATGAAAGTAGCAGCCCCCGGCCGGGTTCGGCCGATATCCGCCTCACGCCCGCGAAAATCGAAACAACGGAGCTGGAAAGCTTCTATCCGACACTGCTTTCCTTATGGTTAAGAAACCGATAAATCCCGCCTCCGTCCCCAACGAGCGACCGGCCGCTAAAGCCTTCTCCTGCGCGGCTTGCGAAGTCGTGATCGAGCCCGTCGTTGACGTCCGCCGTCATTGCCAATAGCTACCGGCTCATGATTCTCGCCTCGCGCCTCACGGCGATCCTGCTTCTCCTGTTCATCGCTTTTGCGACCTTGTCGCCGATCGATCTGCGTCCTCACATCGGCAATGCCAATCTGGAGCGCGCCGCGGCCTACTTCGTGTTCGGCTTCGCCCTGGCCGTTGGCTTTCCAGGCCGCTTCAGCCGCAGCGCATTGTTCGTCGTGGCCGTGGCGTTCTCACTGGAAGCGCTTCAACTCATCGACCCCTCACGTCACGGCCGCCTGCATGATGCCGTGATCAAGGCAGCCGCCGGCCTGATCGGCGTCGCCGTCGTCTGGATCGCGTCGCAGCGCCTGGCATGGCTCGCCGGCGACAGGAAAGGCTGAGCCTTTCCACGCTGCTGCCGCCTGCAACCCGGAGACCGTCCTGCCGGCAAACCGCACGAGCGGCTCCCATCGGGCGGATGGCCATGCAACGCCCCCGGACAATCAACCGCGAAATCAGAACTGTTCAGGCAAGCTGATCGAGAATGACCAGGCACCGGCACAGGAATATTTCCATGTCGTCGCGCCCGGGCCCATGCGCCACCAAGTGTAGCTTGCAAACAATCGTACCGGCTCCGTTCACGTCAATTTAACGCGCAAGATTCAAAAGTGAGCGCAGCATGCCGCACGATCTGCCGGCGTGGATTCGTATCTTTGTCGTAGGGTTGCAATGGCTCGGCAAGACTCTGAAATTCTGACGTCCATGGTCGTTGCCACCCTGAACCGGGCACGCGAGATGGAAGTGCTGCTTCGCTCGCTGGCGGCGCAGAAGCGCAATGATTTCGAGGTCATCGTCGTCGACCAGAACAGTGACGACCGTCTCGCGCCGATACTCGATGCCTGGAAAGACGAGTTGGAGATCGTTCGCGTGCGGGCGGAAAATCGCGGCCTCTGCCGGGCGCGCAATGCGGGCGCCGCGCACGCTCGCGGGCAGTGGATTCTTTTTCCCGACGACGACTGCTGGTATCCGGACGACTTCCTGGCCCATCTCGACAGGTTGAAGGTCGAACACTCGGCCGACTTCTACAGCGGCCGCTCCGTCAATGCTGACGGCAAGACGATCATGGGTACGTTCCAGAACACCGCCAAGCCGATCGGCCAGGACGCGATTTGGACGACGCTGATCGAATGGGTCATGATAATCCGCAGGAGCGCCTTCGAGGAAGTCGGCGGGTTCGACGGGGAAATCGGCCTCGGCGCGGGCACCCCTTGGGGAGCCTATGAGGCGCAGGACCTCGCCTTGAAGCTGATGGGGGCCGGCTACAAGGGATATTACGATCCGACGCTCGTCGGTCATCATCCCGACGACCGCAGCGACCGCACCTCGCCCGCCAACATCGCCAAGATAAGGGCCTACAGCGTCGGCATGGGCTATGTCATGCGCAGGCACGGCTACAGCTTCTTTTCCTACGTGCCTCGGTTGCTGCGGCCTCTGGCCGGCGTCGCCATCTATACGCTGAGCGGACGGCCGGCTCTTGCGAAGCGTTCATGGGAGATCTTCTCCGGCCGCTGGTCCGGCTGGAAGAGCGCTCCGGCGCCTGCGTCGGGCAGGATATGACACCGGACTTCGCCGGCCTTCGTGACGTAGACATGATCGCGCCCGATCCACAGTGCGCGAAGGTGCGCTGATGAACAGCAAGATCATGTCGAACTCGATCATCAACGCGGTGGCGGGCCTGCTGCTGCTGGTGAGCGGATTCGGCTGCTCGGTCATCGTCGCCCGGCTGCTGGGGCCGCAAGCGAACGGCACGATCGCGTTTGCGCTGTGGCTGGCCACGACAGGATCGCTCGTGGCCGAGCTCGGCACCGGCGTGCTGCTTCTGCGGCTGCTGCCGCAATTGAAGGCCAAAGGAGTGGACGAGCGCGGGCGCCGCGGATTTGCCGCCTATCTCGCCCTGCCCGTCGCCGTGGCCACCACCATTCTCGTGCTGCTTTTCGGGGCGTTCTGCTGGCTGGGCGGCGGCGTCGAATGGATCGACTCCACTGCGACGGCGGCCGCCCTTACGGCGCTGTTGCTGTTCATCCAGTCGATCGGCTCGTTCACCAAGAACTACCTGATCAGCGAGCAGCGTCTCCGTACGTTCCTCCACTTCACCAGCCTGACCTCGATATTGCAGATCGTCATCGTATTTGCCGGCGCATATTTTTATGGTGTCGAAGGCGCCCTCATCGGCTACATCGCCGGGCAATCCGTCTTCTTCCTTTATACGAGCGGCATCCTTTTGACCCGGCCGAACAAGGCCGGCCACACGATGCGCGCCCTTGCCGGAACCTCGGTCGTCCTGTTCTTCGAGTTCGTCATCACCGCCGTGTTCCTGACCCGCCCGGAACTGGTCTTCCTGCAGCACTTCCGCGGTGTCGAGCAGGTCGGCTTCTACGCCGTGGCGCTGTCTCTCGCCAACCTGGCGTTGCAGTTGCCGGTTCAGCTTACAGGCAGCCTCATTCCGTTTTACGCCGAACGGCAGGGAACAGGCGGTTCGAAAACTTCACCGGATATTTTCGCCGGCGTGGTGCGCAGTTTCTCCTACATCACCTTCCCGCTTTGCTTCGGCCTCGCCGCCATTGCCATGCCGCTTGTGCTGGCGATCTACGGTCCGGCCTTCGAGCCGGCCGGCCTGATCGTCGCCATCATGGCCGTCGGGGCCCCGGCTTACGTCTTCATCCAGCTCGTCACGCAATATCTCTATTCGATGGACCGGCTGAAATACCGTCTCGCGACGAGCGGAATCGGCGCCGTCCTCATGGTGGCTGGATGCCTCTTCGCCGTGCCGCAATGGGGCGGCACCGGTGCGGCGGTGGTCCGCGACCTGGTTTTCCTGATCATGAGCGTGATCCTGCTGCGGCGCGTCGATCTGGCAGGAGGCGCGCGGGAACTGGTGCCGGTCGTCGTCAAGGTTGCCGCCGCAGGCGCGCTTTGCGGGTTTGCCGCCCTGACGATCACGCGAATGCTCCCCGGCGTCGGCGGCCTCGTGGCCGGCATCGCGGGCGGCGCGGTCGTCTATGGCCTGATGTTGCGCCTGCTGGCGGCCGTCCCCCGGCAGGATGCGGCGATGATCGACAGCCTGCTGACGCGGCTGCCTTCTGTTTTGGCGCAGGTCCCCCGACTGTTTCTGGGCCTGATCGCTCCTTATTCGACCACCTCGGAGGCCACAAAATGACCTCGCATCCAGCCCTTATGCATGGAGACCGGGACAGTATCGAAACAGGCGCGCCTGAACTCCTTTCCTGGACGCCGAAATCCGCGGCCTTGCCGGTCACCTTCTCCGATACGGTCGGCCTGTTCACGCCTGCAGCCGCCGGCACCGAAGCGTCGGCCAGCGCCTTGCTTTTCGTCAGCCCCTGGGGCTTCGAGGAAATGTGCACGCGCAAGCTGTGGCGCGAACTGGCGGAAAAGGCATCCCTGGCCGGCATCGCCAGCCTGCGCTTCGACTATCCGGGCACCGGCGACGCCCTTGACCGCGACGATTTCAGCACCGGCCTCTCGGTCTGGGAAAACGCCATCCTGGCGGCTGCCGCAAAGCTGCGCGCCCTGTCCGGCGCATCCCGGTTGATCCTGATCGGCCACGGCATCGGCGCGACGCTCGCCGCGATTGTCGCGCCCAGGCTGGACGGGGTCCAGGCGCTCGCGCTGATGGCGCCGGTCGTCAGCGGCCGCTTCTATCTGCGCGAACTGGCTGCCTGGTCCAAGATGGTGGACGAGGGGCTGGGCCTGCGCAACGGGCAGCGCATAACCGGGCACGTCGCCATCGCCGGTCTCGTCATGCCGGACGCGATCGCGGCGCAGGTCAAGGCGCTTTCCATCGAAACCCTGCCCGAGGCGCCAGCACCGCATATCCTCGTCGTGGAACGGCCGATGCGCGAAAAGGACGTCGCCCTGTCGCGTCATCTCGGCCAACTCGGCGCCGAAGTCACACGACTTGGCTATTACGGCTACGACGATCTCGTCTCGAACCCGACGATCGCCAAACAACCGGCTTTGGTGATCGAGCAGCTGACCGAGTGGGTGGCTGCGATTGCCGCCCGGCCCGGCGGCACAAGGCTGCCGGTTGAATATCCCGGAGAACCCCTGCTCGCAGGGCCGGATTTCACGGAAACGCCGCTGCGCTTCGGCCCGGATGGGCGGCTGTTCGGCATTCTTTGCATGCCACTTGGAACCCGACGGGGCGCGACGGTGGTCTATCTGGGCACCGCCTATGACCGGCACGCCGGCTGGGCCCGCACGGCGGTGCAGAGCGCGCGCCACTTGGCCGCGCAGGGCGTTGCCTCGCTGCGGTTCGATGCGGCGAATGTCGGCGACAGCCCGCCGGTCACCGGCTCCCCGGATCAGGTGTTGTTTTCCGACAGGCAGATCGACGACGTAGGCGCCGCCTTCGAGCTTCTCGAAAAGCTCAACCTGGCACCGGCCGTGCTTGCCGGCCGTTGCAGCGGCGCGTTTCTCGCTTTCCGCAGCGCCGTGCAGGACGAGCGTTGCAAGGCAGCGGTCATCGTCAATCCGTTCACCTTCGTCTGGGACCCGGACGAACAGGTGGACGACGTGCTGCGCTACAATCCGCGTTCCCTGTCCGACTACGGCCGGCGCATCGTCAGCATGGAGACTTTCCGGCGTCTGGGCACCGGGGGCGTCGATGTCCGGCGCGCCACCCTCAACATCAGCCGGCAGTTGGCCCGCCGTCTCACGCCGAGGGCCCACGGCATGCTCGGGGCGCTCTCCAAATACGGGCGCCTGCGTGAGGCCACGCATGCCGCCTTCCGGCGCCTGTACGCGCGCCGCATGCCTCTTTCGCTGATCTACAGCGGCGCCGATGTCGGTCTGGACCAATACCGGCTGTATTTCGGCGACAAAGGCGAGGACCTGGCGCAATATGCGAACGTGTCGGTCGAGATTGTCGCGGACGCCGACCACAACATGACCCCGCCTGCCGCCAGGGCCCATATTCGCGACCGCATCCTGGAGCACGCGTTGCTGGCCGGTGCCGAGAAGGAAATGACCGCCGCGTCCGAAAACTGAGCCGTCTTCAGAAATGCGCCGAGGAAGCCGCGTTCAGCGCCCGCACATCGCCTGAAGGCACTGCCGTTTGCTCCTGGAGGCCGGTAAGCCTTATCTTCCGACCCTCGCCCGGCGCCAGATGGAACCAGTTGTCCGACGGCCGGAAGCCTGGAACGTCGATATGGACGCATTGTGCGAGCCGATCCGCCGACACCGCCAGCCACCAGCCGTCCCGGTCCTCGCGAAGTTCCGCCGAAAGGACGGCCTCGCCAAAAGCCGCCGCGCGCCCGAGCGGAAAATGGAACGCTTCCGCCAGAATGGTCTCGTCTTCGCCGTTCCGCAGGCGCGCCACCGTCACGTTGTGCGAAGGCGGGCCGAACCGGAACGCGTAGGCCGTGTCGAAGAACGCCCCGAACAGATCGGTGGCCGGGACGGTCACGCCTTGCCGCGGGATCTGTTTCAATGAGCGGCTGCCGCGTATGACAGGCTGCTTCCCGTCGCGCAGGCAGGCAAGTTCGAGAATGAGCGCCTGTTCACGATCGGTCTCGTTCAGGACGTGGACGTCGAGGCCGTTGGTGCCTTCGTCGGTCAAGGTGAGTTGAACCGGCCGGAACGCACGCTTCAGCGCGAAGAAGGCCGGCTTCGGCGCGCCCGTCGCGTCGATCACGCCCCAGCCCGCACCGGGCAGCAGGTCTTGCAGGGTCCAGACCAGCGCGCCGTTGCAGGAAGAACCAGGCCGCCGCCATTCGGCGAAGGTCGCCTCCATCACTTCGCCGGTCACGGCGCGGGAAAGGTCCAGATAACGGCCGGGATCTTCCCGCCGCAACCGCGACGGCTCAACGCCGTAAAGCGCGGCGAGATAATGCTCGCGGATATCCTCGAAATCCCAGGATGCGCCACGGTCGCGCGGCACACGTGCCTTCCAGCGCGGGTCGTGCACGGCCGGCACCGGCAGAGAGCCGTCCAGCGTGCGCTGTTCGGGCACGTTGGCGAAGGCCAGGCACTCGGCCGCGAAGCGCACGTTAGCGCGTCTCGCATCTTCGAGCGGCCGGCAATAGGCGCCCACGCCGTAATAATGCGTCACGCCGGCATTGGGCGAGAACGGCATGTCGCCGCCGCTCGGGCTGTTGGGCACATAAGGAACGTCGGGCCGCAGCCTTGCCGCCACAGAGGGAAGCAGTTTGTCCGTGAGCGGCCCGGACCACGCCTGGCGCGGCAGGCCCAGCATAGCCGCCTGCTGCGCCATCTCGCTGCCGCCGCACAGCACCGCCACGGAAGGCGAAGCGGCGGTAGAGGCCAGAAACTGTTCCGCCTCCTGCCGCGCAAGGTCCATGAACTCGCCGTCGCTTTCCGGATAGTGGAAATTGGCGAACATGAAGTCCTGCCAGACCATGATGCCGAGTTCGTCGCAGAGTTCGAAGAAGGCCGGCGTCTCATATGTCGCCACGCCCGGAACGCGCAGCATGTTCATGCCGGCTTCCGCCGCCAGGCGAAGGAACGGTTCGTAGCGCGCCCTGTCGCCGGCAAGGTCGACTATGTCGGCGCTCGTCCAGGCTGCACCCCGGCAGAACAGCTTCTGCCCGTTGACGCGGACGGCGAAATCCCTGCCGTCGTCCCCCCGGTCGATCTCGATGCGGCGGAAACCCGTGCGCCCGATCCGGTGGCGAACGCCGTCCGTGACGATTTCGACGTCATGCAGCGCCGGTTCGCCATGCGTGTGCGGCCACCACGCCGCGACGCCCGGAAGCGCAAGCTGCCCTGCGTACACCCCGTCCTGCGCGCGAAGCTCCACCTGATGTCCCGCGCAATTCAGGGACACGGCCCCCGAAAGGCCCGGCGCAGCGAAACGAACGTCCAGCCGCCCCGTCCCGTCCGCATCCAGCCAGCCTCGTATGCGAATGTCGCGCGGCATGGCCGGATCGTCCCGCACCAGCTTCACCGGACGGTAAGGCCCGGCGGCATGCACCTCCGGGCACCAGCCGGGCATGTAGCCGAGCACGGTGGTGCGGACCAGCCGCAAGCCGGGCGGCGTGATCATCTGCGGCCGCCACCGTGCCCGTGGACCGCGCCTCTCCAGGTGCGGCGCCAGCGCCCGGAAGCATATGGCGAGCCGGTCACGGCCGGAGAGTTCCACCGGAAGCTCCTGCGCCACGAACATGGAACGCGAAGCCAGCACCGGCTCGCCGTTCCAGAAGACCTCGGCGACCGTCGCCAGTCCGTCGAAACGAAGCCGGGCGGGACCGGGAGCATCGCCGTCCAGATCGAGGAAATACCAGGCGTCCAGCCCGTTGAGCGGTTGCGGCGAGGTGCGGTCGAAACGCCCTGCCCGCTCCAGCGCGCCGGCGACGGTGCCGGGCACCGGCGCTTCGACGAGGTCGGTCCCGACAAGATCCGCCGGCGGCTTCGCCCACGCATCAGGCTGCGTCGTCGCCATGCGCCAGCCCTGTTCGAGAAGGCGGTCGCCACAGGCCGGCAGCATGTGCGGCGTCTCCATCTCAGCGCTCAGCCGGCACGCGCCGAAAGACCGCGCATCAGCCCATCCCAAGCCTCGGCCGCAGGATCGAGCACGCCGGCCAGCGGCTCGAACTTGCGACGGCTGACCGCCCTGGCGAGCTGGAACTGGGTGGATTTCGCCACCTCGGCGATACGGCGCGCATGGGCTGCGGCGTCGCTCAATGCGCCGTCGGGCGCGATCCAGTCGAGATGGCTGGCCGCCAGCTCGAAATTGGCGCCGAGCTGCCGCAGCGTGTTGAAGGCGTATTTGTGGAAGAAGTCGAAGGGCCGTTCGGCAATCGCACGAACCTGTTCGGGAAAGCGCCCGGCAAAAGCCGCAACGGGATTTTCCCTCGGGCGCCGCGCGAAATGGCGCGCGAGCAGCCTGCCCGCTTCGGCGCGCAGGTGCGCCTGGCCCGGACACGCAGCCGGGAAACGCGCGAACTCGGTATAGGGCAGGAACGGCAGGTCCTCCGGCCCATCCGTCATGCGGAACAGCCCGTCGAAATCCTCGCCTTCCAGCCTGAAAAAGCCGGCATTGTGGAAGTAGTCTATGCTGCGCCCCATCACGTCGAGCCGGTTGATGGCGATCGTCGTCTTGCCGTGCTCCGTCCGGTAGGAGACACCGCGCGTGTCCGGCATGTAGTAGCTGTCCATCTCGACGAGGCACAGCCGCCCTCGCCTGATCTGCTCGTCCACATGCGTCTCGATGCGATCATATACCGCGAGCTCGGTGCAGCGGATTCCGTAAAGCGATTCAAGGTCCTCCAGGGGAACCTTGAAGAAGGTGAACTGGTCGCCCTCGAAATCCTGCGTCAGGGTGAAGCCCAGCATCGCCTCCGGTACGGTGCCGAAAGCATGGAGCGCCTCGATCCAGAGATCGACATAGCAGTTGGTTTCCGGCCACATCCGCTCCGGATTGTGCAACGCATGCGGCCGATAGCTGTCGGGAGCGAGCCCGCTGAAGACGGTGGGCTGCGGCAAGGTCAGTATCCGAGCGTTGCGCGCACCCTGGCCGGCCATTCGCCGACATCCAGGCCATGATGCTGGAACAGCGCAAGCGCGATCCGCTCAAGCCCGAAGCCCACGCATGCGGTGTGTGCGACCTCGCCATCGGCGGTGCTGATATCCCAGCTCTTGCCGAAATGGTCCTGATGATAGTTGAAGCTCATGCAGGCGGTCGGCTTGGCCGTCGAGGTGATCGGAATCAGCAGCTCGAACTTCAGGTTCTGGTCGCGCTGGTTGTTCTTCATCATCCGGCCGGCGCGGCCGAAGAACGGATCGTTGGCGACATCGATCTCCACCGGCAGCTCGACGCGCGCCATCAGCGCCTTGCCGCGCTCCATCCAGTCGTTGCGGAAGGCCATGACCTGTTCCGGCGTGCCCATGCGCACATATTCGCGCATGCGGAAAAGCTGCATGCGGGCCGGGTCGTTCGAAGGCTCGTGTCGGAAACAGTAGGACTGGAGGTCGAAAAGCCCGCCCTCCGTCGGCAGCGCGCCGCGCTTGGCCACGGTCGGGTAAAGCGGATAGCAGGCAGCCGGCGTCAGCACGATGTCGGTCGCTTCCTGCCCCTTGGTCCAGTCGTCGCCGGCTTCCATGCACTGCAGCAGGTGCATGTGGTCGAGTTCGTTGCCGCAGAAACTGTGAACCGTGCCGGCAAGTTGCGGAAAGCTCTTCATGTAGCCGCTGCCTTCGAAATAGGCGCGATTCATGCCCGGCGGAAAACGGATGGCTTCCGCGCCGTCGGCGCCGCCGACCTCGTCGATCAGCGCCTCGAAGCGGGTGATGACCTCCTCGAACGATCCGCTGCGCCCGTAGAGCCCTTCGATCCCCGTGTCGATGAGCAGGCCGGTCTCGAAAAGCCGGTCCAGCAGAGAGGTTTGCATATCCATCACTTATCCCATCAGGCTCGTATCCTGCCTATGGACGAGCAGGAGATTGGAGGTGTTGCCGAGAATGCGGTCGTTGGAGATCATCAGTTGCGCCGAATGTGCATCGCGCAGGTGCCTGCCAAGGCTGTAAGGCGTTCCGTTCTTGTAGCCGAGAATGCCGCACACCAGCATCGCATGGTTGATGATGGTGAGGATGATCTCGGACGCCCCGATCTTGACGTTGTTCATGGCGACGGCGAAGCCCACCGAGGACAGGCGGTCGACGTCCTTCTTCGCGGCTCCGAACTCGTGCAGACCGGCGATGATGTTGGATTTCAGGAGTTGCAGCAGGCTCGACGCCTCCGCCAGCCGCAGCGCTCCGGGCGGTGTGGTGCCCGGGCTCTTGCGCGCGGCCGCCCGCACGAAGCTCTGCGCGCGCGCCACTGCATTGACCGCGATTCCATACCAGACCGAACTCCACAGCAGATGCGAGGCCGCGAGCATGGATTGCGCCGCGATTTCGGCGAACGGCTTCGGCAGGATCTGTTCCGCAGGCGCGTCGCCCTTGAACAGATAGCCGTCCGAGCATGTGCCGCGCATGCCCAGCGTATCCCAGGTCTGCGTCTGCTCCAGCGTGTACTGGTCCTTGCAGAACACGGTCATCACCTGGTCCGTGGAGGCCGCATCGGCATGCGCGCGCGAGGTGATCAGGATCGCATCGGCATAGGCGCCGTAGGAAATGACGGTCGCGTCCTTTTCCAGGTGGCAGTCGGCGCCGTCGACCTCGATCGCACAGATGCTGTTGCGCAGATTTCCGCCGATGCCGCCCTCCGTGGTGGCGGAAGCGAGCAGAAGCTGTTCGCGGGCCACGCGGCGCATGAACGTGCGGTGCCACTCGCTCTCGGCCCCGTGCGAGACGAGGCTGGACAGCTTGATATGGTGCATGGCGAACACCATCGCCGCCGACGCGCAGGATTGTCCGATCAGCGAGCAGATTTCCGCGACGTCGGAAAGTGCCGCGTCTTCACCGCCCAGTTCGGGCGCGATCTGGATGGACAGAAGTCGCTCGAAGCGCATGGCCTCGACGGCTTCGCGCGGGAAACGAGCCTTGGCGTCGACATCCTCGGCATGGGCGGCTGCTACGGCGGCCACACGTCCGGCGCGTTCAGCAAGGCTCGTGCTTGAGGTGTTCATTCTCCGACCAAGGCTCCGCTGACCAGGCCCTCGACGGCAGCGGAAATCGCATCGATGCTCTGGAAGGTTTTTCGGTTCAGGAGCGAATCCGGAAACTCCACGTCGAAGGCTTCTTCCAACGCCAGCATGATCTGGACGGAGGCGAAGGAGGAAAGGCCAGCCGCATAGAGGTCGGAGTTTCCCTTCAGCCGGGTCACGTCGGCCGGCAGATCGCTGCGCGCAGCCAAAATCTCACGAACCCTGGATTCGATATCGCTCATCGTAATTTCCTTAATCAATGCATTCATGCTGGCTGCGCCAAAGAACATGAGCAAAGGACAATAAGATCGCATAAATGAGCATGGATAATTCCGGGTAAAGCGGATCGCACGGTTTTGACCGATCGCCGCAGGCCCGAAAACGCAGTTGGGCTTACCCGCAATTTACGAAGGATGGGCTACCAGATTGCGTGTCCGATTCGCATGGAAGCCTGGTTGGCATGAGCAAGGCCCTGATCTCCTTCGCGCTCGTCGCCGTGATGACGGCGCTGCTGACGGCCCTGAGTTTTGCGGTGGCCAGGCACGGTTACCCGTTCGGCGTGGTCGGTGTCAGGCGGCTGGAAGCCGTGGTGGACGCCGGCGCCTTCCTTCCGCTTGCCGCTCTCTATTTCTTCGGCGCGATGCTCATGATGGTGCTGCCCATCAGGGCAGCCAGCTTCGTGCTGCTGAATGCGGCCGACATGATCTTCTGGACGGTGATCGTGTTGTTTGCGGCGATTTTCGGCTGCACCGCCGCGAAATGGGCCTTTGGGCAGGCGGACGCGCCGTGGGCCCTCTGGAACTGGCGGTTCCTGTTTGTCGCGGCCGTCGTCGCCGCCCATTTGGTCATGAACGACCTGCGCCGCAACGTGCTGCTGCGCAGTCTCTTCCTGGTCGTTTTCGCGGGAGCGACCCTTGCCTGCCTGTTCTGGTCGTTCAGCCTCTGAACCGGCGCCCTCGTCAGATCAGGTAGCCCTGGCCGGCTTCCGGGCCCTTCCCGGTCTCGGGCGGCATCATGTCCTTGGCCAGTATGTTGCTGACCCGGCAGAAGGCCGCGAAGGCGCGGCAGGCTTCCTCGGCCTGCACCACACCGACACTAACCCCGAAACAGGCGTTAAAGGCGGCCTGGTAAAGCGGTCCTTGGCGGCCGACCGGCCAATCGGCCAGCAGGTCGAGCGCCATTTCGACGCCGTAGATTTCCTCGATCGGTTGGCCGGGGCCCAAGGCCACCCTGACCGGAACCTCGAATTGCAGGCTGTTCATCGGATATCTCCAGAACCATCGGCTGCCGAGCCCGGAACGCCGCGCGCTGCCGAAGGTTGCATCGCCCGACCATCGCGCGCGATTGTGTCCGTACTGCGTCGCGCCGTCTGTGACGTGTTTCACCTATAGGAGGTTGAAGACGAGCGCGTTCGATGTCACATGATAGGCGACAGGAACAACCCCGCGAAACTTGGAACGATGGTCACCTATCTCGAAGCCGATTCCGCCCCGCTGAGGAACACCGGCCAAATCCGCCTCTACAACGAGGAAGCATTCGCCGGCATGCGCCGGGCCTGCCAGCTCACGGCGCGCTGCCTGGACGAACTGGCGGAACTGGTGAAGCCCGGCGTGACGACCAACGCCATCGACCGCTTCGTGTTCGAATTCGGCATGGACCACGGCGCGCTGCCGGCCACGTTGAACTATCGCGGCTATACCAAGTCCACCTGCACCTCCATCAACCACGTCGTCTGCCACGGCATTCCGGACGAAAAGCCGCTGCGCGACGGCGACATCGTCAACATCGACGTGACCTACATTCTCGACGGCTGGCATGGCGATTCCAGCCGCATGTACCCGGTGGGCACCATCAAGCGCGCGGCCGAGCGGCTGATGGAAGTCACCTACGAATGCCTGATGCGCGGCATCGCCGCCATCAGGCCCGGCGCCCGCACCGGCGCCATCGGCCAGGCCATCCAGACCTATGCCGAAGGCGAGCGCTGCTCGGTGGTTCGCGACTTCTGCGGCCATGGCGTCGGCAGGCTTTTCCACGACGCGCCCAACATCCTGCACTACGGCAACGCCAATGAAGGCGTGGAGATGCGGCCGGGCATGATCTTCACCGTCGAACCGATGATCAATCTCGGACGTCCTCACGTGAAAGTGCTGTCCGACGGCTGGACCGCGGTGACGCGCGACCGCTCGCTCTCGGCACAGTACGAGCATGCCGTGGGCGTGACCGAAACGGGCTGCGAGATCTTCACGCTCTCGCCCAATGGCCTCGACACGCCGGGGCTGCCGCCTCGCTGAGGCAATCTCCGTAACTCCATCGTTTGCGGCAGCGTGCGGGGGCGCATGAGCAAGGACGATAGCGACGAACGCGGCTTTCTCGCAGAGCAGCCTCTGCCTCTGTTGGGCAAGGCGCCGGCGGCGAGGCCGCATTATCTCGGGCACCGGGACCGGCTGCGCGAGCGCTTTTCCGTTGCCGGCCACGCCGCCCTGCCCGACTACGAATTGCTGGAACTCCTGCTGTTCCGGCTGATCCCGCGCTCCGACACCAAGCCGGTGGCAAAGGCGCTGCTGGCGCGCTTCGGCACGCTGGCGGAAGTTCTGGGCGCGGACGAGGCGCTGTTGCGCGAGGTGAAGGGCGTCGGACCGGCGGTGGCCCTCGACCTCAAGATCATTGCGGCTGCCGCGCAGCGCATGCTGCGTTCCGATCTTACGACGCGCGAGACGTTGTCGTCCTGGACGCAGGTTCTCGACTATTGTCGCGCGGCCATGGCCTTCGAGGCGCGCGAGCAGTTCCGCATCCTGTTCCTCGACAAGAAGAACGCCCTGATCGCCGACGAAGTGCAGCAGACGGGCACGGTGGACCACACGCCGGTCTATCCGCGCGAGGTCGTCAAGCGCGCCCTCGAGCTTTCAGCGACCGCGATCATCCTCGTGCACAACCATCCTTCCGGCGACCCGACCCCCTCGCGCGCCGACATCGAGATGACCAAGGAAATCGTAGAAGCGGCGAAAAGGCTCGGCATTTCGGTGCACGATCACATCATCATCGGCAAGAAAGGCCATGCCTCGATGAAGGGATTGCTGCTGATCTGAGCCGGGCAAATCTTCGCCGGGGACGTTTCACATGCAAAAAGGCCGCCCCGGGGCGGCCTTTTCATCGAAACGGAACAAGAGAAGCTTATTCGGCGTCCTTGGCTGCGGCCTTCTTCTTCGGCGCGGCCTTCTTCTTCGGCTCGTCGGTCTCGGCGGCGTCGTCCGCCTTCTTCGTCTCGGACTTCTTGGCGGCAGCCTTCTTGGCGGGCTTGGCCTTGGCTTCGCCCTCCTCGTCCTCCGCCATCAGCTCTTCCTTGCTCACCTTCTTGTCGGTGACGGAGATCTGGCCGAGCAGGTGGTCCACTACCTTCTCTTCAAAGATCGGCGCGCGCAGCGAGTTCAGCGCTTCGGCGTTGTTGCGGTAGAATTCAAAGACTTCCTGCTGCTGGTTGGCCGGGAAACGGCGCACCTGCTCGAACAGGCCGCGCTGCAATTCCTCGTCGGAAACGGTCACGCCGGCCTTCTCGCCGATCTCGGCCAGCACAAGGCCAAGGCGCACGCGGCGCTCCGAAAGGCGCGTGTATTCGGCGCGCGCCTCTTCCTCGGTGGTGTCTTCGTCCTCGAAGGTGCGGCCGGCGGCCTGCAGGTCGCGGTTGACCTGATTCCAGATGTTGTTGAACTCGGCATCGACCAGCTTGGACGGCGCTTCGAAGCTGTAGGCGGCATCGAGCTGGTCGAGCAGCTGGCGCTTGACCTTCTGGCGCGTCATCGAGCCGAACTGGCTCTCGATCTGGCCGCGCACGATCTCGCGCAGCTTGTCGAGCGATTCAAGGCCGAGCGCCTTGGCGGTTTCGTCGTTGATCTCGAGTTCGCCGGGCTTGGCCACTTCCTTGACGGTAACGTCGAAGGTGGCTTCCTTGCCGGCCAGATGCGCCGCCTGGTATTCCTCGGGGAAGGTCACCGTGATGGTCTTCTCCTCGCCGGCCTTGGTGCCGATGAGCTGCTCCTCGAAGCCGGGGATGAATTCCTTGGAGCCCAGAACCAGCGGCTGGTCGTTGCCGGCGCCGCCGCCAAAAGCCTCGCCGTCGATCTTGCCGACATAGTCGATGGTGACGCGATCGCCCTCGGCGGCCTTGCCGTCCTTGGGCTCGTAGGAACGCGTCGATTCGGCGATGCGCTTGATCTGCTCCTCGATCTCGCTTTCCGGCACGTCATAGACCGGGCGCGTCACCTTGATGTCGGAGAAATCCTTGATCTCGATGGGCGGGATGACCTCGTAGTTCAGCTTGAACTCGAAATCGGCGCCGCCGGCCAGGATCTTCTCGGCTTCCTTCTCGTCCTCGGTCATGATGACCTCGGGCTGCATGGCGGCCTTCTCGCCGCGGCCGGTGATGATGGAGCGGGATTCGTTCAAGATCTCGTTGACCACCTCGGCCATGAACGACTTGCCGTAGACCTTGCGCAGGTGCTGCACCGGCACCTTGCCGGGACGGAAGCCGTTGATGCGGACCTTGTCCTTGGCGTCCGACAGACGCGCCATCAGCTTGGCTTCCATGTCGCCGGCCGGCACGACGACCTTGATCTCGCGCTTGAGGCCGGAATTGAGCGTTTCGGTGACCTGCATCATCAAACCTTTATCTTCACCAATGAAGCCGCCTAACGGCTTCGCCGTTCGCAGCCTGCCGGACTGTCTTGGCCAGGATGGCTTTGGCGCGGGACCGGAGCGGTGGCCGCAGCTTCGGCTCAAATGCTCCAGACGACACTCCAAAATGTGATTAAGTCTTTGTTTTTCCTACTTCTTATCACATTTTGCAGAAGCGGATCGTCGCATCCCGTCACATTCGACACGCCTTTTGTCACAGGCGTGACCGATTTTCAACCATCTTCGCGTTGCACTCCGTTCCATAACCGGCGGGCATCCGAAGCCACGCGCAGGATTCCTGCCGCCGACATTGACAGAATGATGGCTACGTGGGATTTCCGCCTCGCGCGCATGTGGCGGAATTGGTAGACGCCCCGGATTTAGGTTCCGATCCGCGCCATCTCCGCTAGCGTATCTCATCCAGATTTGAATGCTAAAGCACTGTGAAATCTAAGGATTTCCTCCGGCTGGCCATTATCTCCGTTTCCGTACTGGATACGGTGACAAAATCGCTTTGTGACAAATTCCCGTGACAACGGTGACAATCAGGAGAACAGCATGAGAACAGAACGCCGGCTCATGAGTGAAGCGGCCCTCGTGGTTACTGAGGTTTCCAAGTGGAGGGGCTTCCCCGGTCGTTGCCCGCCGTGGGGGCCGGAGGTTCTCAGTCGCTGCCGGTTGGAGGCGCGCCGACTAGTAAAGCGGCGCTGCGCTGAGTGGGAGCAAGAGCACCCAGGTATTCCCGCCATCGGAACGGCCTACCGGGAGGAGAAGGCGCGCGCCATCGCTACCGTCGCGGCGTCCACGTTCAAGGTACTGACCGCATGGGACCGAGATATGCTCTGATGGCTCAGAACCGCATTGGGGTACACGCCCTCGCTGAAGCGTCCGGCCGGCCCTACGCCGACGCCAAGCTCGCCCTATACAAGATCATGTTGAACACCCCTGACGCCGATGAGGTGGCCCGAGAGCTGGCATTGGACATCAGGGACCACTGCGCCCCAGACTACGGGCTTTGGAGAACGAATGACCCATCACGACCATAATCTCCAGCGGCAAATCGAGCTGGAGATCGAGATGTCCGGCCTCGGCCGTGACCGCTACCTCTCCAAGGTCCGCAAGAACATCGACAAGGAGCGCGGCTACGACACGGACACCGGAAGGTGCATCCTCCAGTCCGCCATAGGACCCGTTGCGGACGGCCTACGCGCCTTTCAGGAGGAAGCCTTCAGTGGCCGCCCAGGGCCGAAGCATCGGGCCGTCGTCCTGACCAAGGACATGGACCCCGAAGTCGTCTCCTACCTCGCCTGCCGGGCCATCCTCGGGCGCATGTTGAAGCCGCGCGCCCCGGTCCTCATGACGCTGGCCGTCCAGGTCTCCCGAGCGGTGGAGCTGGAGGCGCGCTTCACCGAGTTCAAGAGGCAGAACAAGGAGAAGTTCGCCTGGGAGATGCGGCGGCTGTCCGAACAGGGCGCGAACGAGCAGCACAAGGCCCACGTCCTGACCTACGCCATGGGCAAGTGCGGCATCGAATGGGACCGCTGGAGCAGGACCGACATGATCCACCTCGGGGTCAAGCTGGTCGAGCTGTTCTGCGAACACACCGGGCTCGCCGTGATCCAGCAAGCGGTCAACGGCGGGGACAAGGAGGCACCGTTCGCCCAGTACCTCGTCCACCTCACCGACCGAGCGAACGCCTGGGTGGACCAATCGGTACGCGGGGGGGAACTCCTGTTCCCGGCCTATCTGCCGACCTTGGTGCCCCCCAAGCGCTGGGTAAGCCTATCCAGTGGGGGCTACTTCACGGACCTCGACAGGCCCCTCCCGCTGGTCCGCAAGGCGCGCAAGGAGCAACGCGAGCTGCTCGCCAAGGCTGACCTCTCGGTCGTCTACCGGGGCCTGAACGCTATCCAGGAGACCCCTTGGTCGATCAACGGGCCGGTCCTCGACGTCATGAAGGTCCTCGCCAAGTCGGACGCCGGGATCGCCGGGCTCGTGCCTGGGGACAAGCCTTTGCCCGATAAGCCGGCCGACATCGACACCAACAAGGAGGCCCGACGAGAGTGGAAGTGGGCCGCTCGGGACGTCTATGCCGAGAACCTCCAGCTCAAGCAGGACCGCCTGAAGCAGGGCCAGATGCTCGACCTAGCGGAGAGGTTCAGGGATGAGGCCGCGATCTTCTTCCCGCACAACCTGGACTTCCGTGGCCGGGCCTACCCTGTCCCCGAGGTTCTCCATCCGCAGGGCAGCGATCCCGTTAAGGGGCTGCTAAGGTTTGCTGAGGGGAAGCCGCTGGGGCAGGACGGGGAACGCTGGCTGGCGATCCACGGGGCGAACTGCTTCGGGATCGATAAGGTGTCGTTCGACGAGCGCGTTGGGTGGGTGGAGGAGCATTGCGACGACATCTACTACTGCGCCGAGGACCCGTACGAGAACCGCTGGTGGACCGAGGCCGACAAGCCTTGGTGCTTCCTCGCGTTCTGCTTCGAGTGGGCTCGTCTATACGAGGAGGGCTACCAAGCCTTCGTCTCCCACCTCCCCATCGCCCTCGACGGCTCCTGCAACGGGCTCCAGCACTTCTCGGCCACGCTCCTCGACAGTGTCGGCGGCGCGGCTGTGAACCTGATCCCAGCGGAGAAGCCCCAGGACATCTACCAGGTCGTCGCTGACCGGGTGAATGCCCAACTGCGCCTTATTGTCTCCGGTAACGGAGTTAATACCTGCGCAAGCTGGCTGGTCCAGGCCGGCGTCGACCTGAAGCGCATCCAGAACTGGCTCGGCCACAAGCGGATCGAGACCACCTTGAAGTACGCCAAGCTGGGGACGGGCGACCTCGACCTCGCCGGGGACATCCTCGGGAACATGCTGGAGCCCGCCAAGCCGGCCTTGAGGGTTGTCGAGAACGGCGACCTTTGACTTGTGACAAAGGCTGTGACAAACGGTGTCACGGTGACAATTCCAGGCGGGTATGGTGGAATTGGTAGACACACTTGGTTTAGGTCCAAGCGCTTGAAAAGCATGGGGGTTCGAGTCCCTCTACCCGCACCAACTACGCTAGCGGAGAAGATTTAGGTTCCGGTGCCGAGAGGCGTGGGGGTTCGAGTCCCTCCATGCGCACCAGCCCGGCTCTATCGGGCCTGTCGAAGCGGGAAATCGCCGGCTCAACCAGCACCGTCAGTATTGCACTGCCTGCGACCAAGCAATGCGCACGTATGGCGCGGATGAGATAGCCCTTATTATATAATTGAACCGGGCTGGGCTTGGATTACGATCTTTACACTGGCGGGACCAAGCAACCATCTTTACTGAGCGAAGGGGTATTTCCATGCGTGCAACTCGCATAGCTGCGGTCATCTTCTCCGCGGCTCTTGCATTTGTCGGCGCGAACAACGCGTTCGCCGCCAATCCCTACAAGACCCCCTGCACGGCTGACGGAAAGCGCGTCTGCGCGATGCAGAACCAGGCAAAGGCGGAAAGCTGCCTGCGGCAGCACATGGATCAACTGACGCCGGCCTGCAAAACCTATCTCACGAAGAAGAAGGGCTGACGCGTTCCAGACGGGCCGGTGCCCGCGACCGACGAACACCCGGAACGAGGGGCGACGATCATCGCCCCTTTTTCGTTGCCGGCACCCGCAATCGCCCGGCCGTTTTCCAGGCCGGTTCCAGGCTAGATCGTCTCACTGTCTCAGAAACACCGAAACGATCTGTCTCCTTTTTCACGCAATTCCGGAAAACCGCTTCACGCCTTCCCGAAATCGCCAGTTCTGCACCGTCACGCCGGCCGGGCCGTCCAGTGGAACAACGCCCGCAGGCTTGCCAGGAACCCCATGCCGCCGATAGCGGAGCGCACGCAAAGCGCGGCCCGGGAGGCGTGCATGGTCTCACCGACATGGCAATGGCAGACGACGTTGTGAAGCTGTCCGTCCGACAGTTCAAAGAAGCGCTTGGCTTCGCCGTAGCTGTCGTTTGCCAGCCCCTCCCTGCGCAGCAGCGGGTCTTCAAAAGCCACCGTTATCGCGGAACCAAAGCTGCGCATGAGATCGCGTTCGTGCGACGGGTAGTATTCGGTGCCGGGGAGCGCCGAAAGCAGTCGCGCGGGCTGGCGCTCCAGAAGCTCGGCCCAACGCTGCAGGCGCTGGGTTCGATCCATTCCAAGTTGGGTCGGGTCAGTTTGGATCTCGGCTACCTTGTGTAGCTGATCCAGTGTCTGGTGCCTCATGGCAACCTCCTAAGCAGGTGGTTTTGGCCCCTTTCGCCCTGTCTCAAAGATGATAGTGCACGCCCGATAGGCTTCCATAGCGAGGCGGTTCACGATCGCGGAATTTTGCCGCCGCCCCCGGTTTCGCCGGCTCAGAACGAGCGTGGCGGCACGAACAGGCAGATCGTCCTGCCGGCATCGAGCCCTCCCTTGTGCGCGCACCAGTGATATTGGCCGTCGGGGCTGTCCTTGATGCGCTTGTCGGTCATTGGCACCACCTCACCGGTATCGGTGATGACATAGCCTTCCGGCCGCTCCAGCACCTCGCCCTTGGTCGCGGCGCGGCAGTCATAATCGGCACAGCAGGAAAAAGGGTAATGCCACCCCAGCGGCTGGGCTGGCGTCGGCTTTGCGTCGTGGGCAGATGCCTGCCCCGCAAGAAGGAAAAAAGCGGCGACCGCTGGCAACAAAGCCGAAAACCCGCCGGCCCCTCGGGCAACGCGGGCCGAACGCACCAACGCAGCGGACATGGTCGATCCTTTCGAACGAGCCCTCGCCCGCTAAGGAACGCCCCTTTGCCGCTTAGGTTCCTGTCCGCTAATTTACCGATCGACGATTTCGGTGGACGGCAGCCGATCAATCGAGATCGGCCACCTGCTCTCCGCTGCCGCCCTCGATGCGCTGCGACAGCGACGCCTCCATGAAGTCGTCGAGATCGCCGTCCAGCACGCTGGATGGGCTGGTGCTTTCCACGCCCGTGCGCAGGTCCTTCACCAGCTGATAGGGCTGCAGCACGTAGGAGCGGATCTGATGGCCCCAGCCGATGTCGCTCTTGGCCGCTTCGGTGGCGTTGGCGGCAGCTTCGCGCCGCTTCAGCTCTTCCTCGTAGAGGCGCGAACGCAGCATCTCCCACGCCTTGGCGCGGTTCTTGTGCTGCGAGCGCTCCGCCTGGCAGGCGACCGCGATCCCGGTCGGTATATGGGTGATGCGCACGGCTGAATCGGTGGTGTTGACGTGCTGGCCGCCGGCGCCCGACGAGCGGTAGGTGTCGATGCGCACTTCAGACTCCGGGATTTCGATGACGATCGAATCGTCGATCACCGGATAGACCCAGGCGCTGGCGAAGGACGTATGGCGGCGGGCATTGGAATCGTAAGGCGAGATGCGCACCAGCCGGTGCACGCCCGATTCCGTCTTCAGCCAGCCATAGGCGTTATGGCCCTTGATGAGAACGGTCGCCGACTTGATGCCGGCCTCCTCGCCGTCATGGATTTCGAGAACCTCGACCTTGAAGCGGCGGCGCTCGGCCCAGCGCGTGTACATGCGCAGCAGCATCGAGGCCCAGTCCTGGCTTTCGGTGCCGCCGGCGCCGGCATGGATTTCGAGATAGGTGTCGTTGGAGTCGGCCTCGCCGGAAAGCAGCGTCTCCACCTGCCGGGCCTTGACCTCGCCCCGCATGGAGCGAAGCGCGGCTTCCGCGTCGGCGACGACGCCGTCGTCTCCCTCTTCCTCGCCAAGCTCGATCAGGCCGATATTGTCTTCCAGCGCCTGCGTCAGGCTCTTGACGGCGCCGATCCCCTCTTCCAGGGTCTGGCGCTCGCGCATCAGCTTCTGCGCTTCGGCGGGATCGTTCCAGAGACTGGCGTCCTCGGCGCGGACATTGAGGTATTCAAGCCGCTTTACAGCCTGATCCCAGTCAAAGATGCCTCCTCAGCAGGCTTATGGCCTGCTTGATTTCGTCGACAATGGTCTGCGTTTCCGCGCGCATGGCTGGTTTTCTGTCCTGCTAGAGCATCCTGCGGCAAGGTGGTGTCACCCCACGTCGCACAAATGCGGTTAAAACAACGGCTTGGAGCATGTTCTGTCGAAAGCCGGTTTCCACTTTTCGGGAAAAAGCTCCAGGTGAGAAATAGGATCGGCGCGATACATAGGCATCGCTCCGCTGCCTGTAAAGCGAAATGGGCCGATCCGGGATCGGCCCATCGCGGGTTCTATGCAGGCCTAGTAAAGCCCGCCGCCGCCGGATTGGATGGCCTCGGAAGCCTGCGGCGACAGCGCGGTGCCCGGCCCGTTCGAGCCGTCCTCGCCCATGCCGATCACCCAATAGCTGTCGGCGGGACCGGTGCCGGGCTTGAACGCCTCGATGATGGTGCCCGGCGCGCCTTCGGCGGCACGCATGCCGGTCTTCCTGTCGATGGCGATCAGCTTCATGCCGTCCGGCACCTTGAACTCGATCTTCGGCTGTCCGACCAGATAGTCCTTCATGAAACTCTTGAACACCGGCGCGGCCAGACCGCCGCCGGTCACGCCCTTGCCGAGCTGGCGTGGCGTGTCGTAGCCCATATAGAGGCCCACCACGAGGTTCGGCGTGAAGCCGATGAACCATGCGTCCTTCTCGTCGTTGGTGGTGCCGGTCTTGCCGGCGATCGGATAGCCGAGCTCGGAAATGGTGACTGCAGTGCCGCGCTGGACCACGCCTTCCATCATTGAGGTGATCTGGTAGGCCGTCATCGGATCCAGGACCTGCTCCGAATTGTCGACCAGTTCGGGTTCGGGCTGGTTCTTCCATTCGGCTGCGTTGCAGTTCTCGCAGGTGCGCTCGTCCTGCTTAAAGACGGTCTTGCCGTAACGGTCCTGGATGCGGTCGATCAGCGACGGCTTGATAGACTTGCCGCCGTTGGCCATGATCGAATAGGCCGTCACCATGCGCATGACCGTGGTTTCGCCGGAGCCGAGGGCCATCGGCAGATAGGGCGCCAGGTGGTCGTAGACCCCGAAACGCTCGGCATATTCGGCCACCAGCTTCATGCCCATGTCGTTGGCCAGCCGAACCGTCATCAGGTTGCGCGAACGCTCGATGCCGGACCGCAGCGTGGCGGGACCGGCGGTGCGGCCGTCATAGTTCTTCGGCGTCCAGGTGGTGTTGCCGGTCTGGATGGTGATGGGCCCGTCCATGATCACCGAAGCCGGCGTATAGCCGTTGTCGAGAGCGGCCGAATAGACGATCGGCTTGAACGACGAACCTGGCTGGCGCATCGCCTGCGTCGCGCGGTTGAACTCGGATTCGGCGTAGGAGAAGCCGCCGACCATGGCCAGGACGCGGCCGGTATGCGGGTCCATGGCGACCAGGCCGCCTTCCACCTCGGGCACCTGCCGCAGCATGTAATTGTTGGAATCGCCCTTTTTCTGGACGAACACCACGTCCCCGGGCTTCAGCACGTCTGCCGGCGATTTGGCCTTGAGCGTCTTGCCGCCCTGCTTGTAGCGCATGGCCCAGCTCATGTCGTCCTTGGAGACCGTGCCTTCCACGCGTTCCTTGACCAGTTCGCCGGAGGCCTGCCGCGCCGGCTGGAGGCCGATGGAAAGGCCGGAAGCCGAGCTGTCGAGCACCACGGCGAGCGACCATTCGGGCACGTCGTCGAGTCCCTTGACCTTGCCGAGCGGCTCGCCCCAGTCGCCGGAAACGTCGATGTGGGTCACCGGGCCGCGATAGCCGCGCAGCGTATCGAACTTGATGAGGCCGTTCTGCATGGACTTGCGCGCGAACAGCTGCAACTTCGGATCCAGCGTGGTGCGCACAGAAAGCCCGCCCTCATAGAGCGCGTTCTCGCCGTAGCGGGCGATGATCTGGCGGCGGACCTCCTCGGTGAAATATTCCCCGGCGAACAGATAGGTGCCGTTGCGGCGAGGCTTGACGCCCAGCGGCTCGGCCTTGGCCTTCTCCCCCTCGTCCTTTTTCACGTAGCCGTTGTCGACCATCTGGTCGATGACCCAGTTGCGCCGCTCGACGGCGCGGTTTGCGTGCTTGAACGGATGGTAGTTGGTCGGCCCCTTCGGCAGCGCCGCCAGATAGGCGGCCTCGGCAACGGTGAGTTCGTTGACCGACTTGTCGAAATAGGTCAGCGCCGCGCCCGCCACGCCGTAGGCGCCGAGGCCGAAATAGATCTCGTTGAGGTAGAGCTCGAGGATACGATCCTTCGGATAGGCCTGCTCGATGCGGAAGGACAGGATCGCTTCCTTGATCTTGCGATCCAGCGTCTGTTCGTTGGTCAGAAGGAAGTTCTTGGCCACCTGCTGGGTGATGGTCGATCCGCCCTGCATCGGGCCGCCGGTCACATAGCGCAGCGCGGCGCGGCCGATGCCCTGGATATCCACGCCGGGATGGTTGTAGAAATTCTTGTCTTCCGCCGACAGGAACGCCGCCTTGACGCGATCGGGAATCGCCTGGATCGGCAGGTAGAGGCGCCGCTCGCGCGCATATTCGGCCATCAGCGAACCGTCAGAGGAGTGGATGCGCGTCGTCACCGGCGGCTCGTACTTCGCCAGCACCTCGTAGTCGGGCAGGTCCTTCGCCAGATGGCCGACATAGATGGCCGCGCCGGCGGCGACCAGAAGCGCCAGCGTCGTGCCGATCCCGAAAAAATAGCCGATGAGACGAATCATGCCCACTCCAGTCCGTGGTCGGGGGTCTGTCCATGTGCCTCTAAACCATGCGGCAGATCACGCAAGGTTTCAGGGAACTTCCCGGCACGCATTCCACGCCCAATGTCGCGACGATGTGGGCAAAATGCGGCAAGATTGGAATTGGCCGCACGGCGCGACCATAATAGTGGAGGATGTTGTGCAGGCGCAACGCCTCCTTGGCCCTTTGCGGGACGGCTCGCTGCGGCCCGCCGGTTTTTGCCGGCTACCCTCCGGTCACGGTCCGGGCGGTCTTTGCCGAAGCGAACAGCGCCACCGCGTTGGTGATGCTTTGCGCGGCTTTGGCGCGCCAGTCGGGATCGATCAGCTGCGCTTCGTCGCCGGCATTCGACAGATAGCCGAGTTCGACCAGCACCGAGGGCACATCGGGTGCCTTCAGCACCCGGAACCCTGCCGAGCGGTGCGGATTGTTGATGAGGCCGACGGTGGTGGACAATTGCCCGACCAGCGTATGCGCGAAACTCATGGAGAAGGAGTGGGTTTCGCGCCGGATGAGGTCGATCAATATGTCCGTCACTTCCTGGTTGTCGTCCTTGATCTCCATCCCGGCGAACTGATCGGAGAGGTTTTCACGATCGGCCAGCGCTTTGGCTTCGGCGTCCGAGGCCTTGTCCGAAACCGTGTAGACGGTGGCGCCGCGAATCCCCTTCACGCTGATCGTGTCGGCATGGATGGAAATGAACAGGTCGGCCTCGTGCTGGCGGGCGATGCGCACCCGGTCGTCCAGGCGAAGATATTCGTCCGTGTCGCGCGTCATGAACACGTTGTAGTTCCCGACGGCGATCAGCTTGTCGCGCAACTCCTTGGCGAAGGCCAGCGTGACATCCTTTTCGA
The DNA here is from genome assembly GCF_032460275.1 of Mesorhizobium sp. SP-1A. Lineage (NCBI taxonomy): Bacteria > Pseudomonadati > Pseudomonadota > Alphaproteobacteria > Hyphomicrobiales > Phyllobacteriaceae > Mesorhizobium > Mesorhizobium sp. SP-1A. The sequence goes on from NZ_JAVXZD010000003.1 coordinate 53,959, forward strand.
CGGTGCCGTGCAGGCCTTCCGCGCCGCCGTCGACGCCGCCATGGCCCGGATCGATGACGACCGTGAAGCGGTGATCGGGCACCATCGGCCCCTTGCCGACACGGCCGCTTTTATCGGGCGAGACGGTGGAACCGGTGGTCGTGGCCTGGTCGGCCAGGGCGGAATCGAACTCGCGCTCCGAGGCTGCGGATATATCGACGGCGATGCGATAGCCGGCCCCGTCGTCGTTCTTCAGGATATCGAACTTGTCGATCTGGAACGGCCCCTTGGTGGCGAGCACCAGCCGGGAAGCGCTCGCTCCCACCTTGCCGTAGCGCACGCTCTTGACCAGCCCGCTCGCCTTCATGTCCTTCGGATCGAGCGCCATCACCGAATCGGGCGTATCGATGACGAGACGGTGCGGGCCGCGCAACAGGAACCAGCGCGGATTGGGCTCGCGGTCGAAATCCACGACGATACGCATCTTTGCCGCGTCGCCCGCCATCTTGAAATCGACGGCGCGCACTGGCTGTCCGGCGCCGGATTGGGCCGCGGCAGGCGGCTGGACCCTGTCGGCCTGTTCGGCGGCCCGGGCACTGCCGGGAAGGCTCAAGGCATAGGCCAGCAAGGCACAGGCAAGGAGAGCGACGAACCGGCCGGCGCTGCGGCTCTTGTCTGCGATCTCTCTCAACCCCATTTCAGTTCCGATCGTACAGATACGCTGCGCTTGAGGCTCGCGCCGAATCCGCGCGGCCGAAAAACCCGATTAACGATTGGTATCCAGAGAAGGTTAACCAAGCCTTTTCGGGTGATTCACGGCCGGGGCAGCGGCTTTTTGCCGGCATGGAAATCGGGGTTGCCTTCGCCCCTGCCAAATCATAAAAGCGAAGGTGGGTTGCCGCAATCCTGGGACCGTCTTCCTGCACAACTCTGCTGCAGGCCCCTGAAAAGACGATTCCTTTCGCATGCAGCGAAAAAGGACATCGGGCGATCGCAAGGAATTTCGCAGGCACGCACCCGTGGCGGGGGAAGTGCCTGCGTGAGGAAAACGGCAGGGATTGGTTCCTTGCCGGCTCATGTGAGCAACAAGCTGGTCCGGTTTCCGGGCCGTGGTTCAAAGAGGTCCGCTGGGTCGAGATGACTTCAGGCGCAATCTTGGAAAGGTCCGCGTTCAACCGCGCCGGAATGGCAGCGGGCGGCACCACCATTGCGCCGGATCGATCCGGTGAGGCCCCCCAAATGTCCGGCACTCGTCACAATTCGCCTTCACGGCGGCGGGCCTTGCCCCGTCGGCCGGGGCTGACGGCTGCCGGGGAGACTCAGGATAATGCCCAACAAGATGCTAATCGACGCCTCCCACCCGGAGGAAACCCGCGTAGTCGTCGTTCGCGGTAGCCGTATTGAAGAATTCGATTTTGAATCACAGGACAAGAAGCAGCTCAAAGGAAACATCTACCTCGCTCGCGTAACGCGCGTCGAACCTTCCCTTCAGGCCGCCTTTGTCGAATATGGCGGGAACCGTCACGGTTTCCTCGCCTTCAGCGAAATACATCCCGACTATTATCAGATCCCCGTTGCCGATCGTCAGGCGCTGCTGCGCGCCGAGGCTGAAGACGCCGCCGAGGACGACGACGAGAACGGAGACGGCGACGAGCACTCCGATCGCGGCCGCGGCCGGCGTGGGCGCCGCCGGGGTCGCAACCGCGGGCGCGGTGAGCACAAGCGCGATACCGGCGAGGCCGAATCCGTCGAGAACGGCGAAGAAACCGAGGACGCCGTTGCAGAGGCAACGGATGCGGAACCGGAACTGGCCGCCGGCCGCGAGGATGCGGAGGCTGCGCCGGAACCGGAGCTGGCCGAAAGCGCGGAGCCTGTCGAAGAAGAGACGCCGCAAACCGCTTCCGACAGCGAGCCTTCGGACAGCGAATCCAGCGTATCGATGGCGGCTGCCGCCGACGTTCACGTGATCTCGAAGGAGGTCCCGGAGGAGTCCGCTCCCGAAAACGGCGACAGCGGCACCGTCGAGGAAATCCACCACGCCCATCATGACGACCATGAGATCGAATCGGTCGGCGCCGAAGACGCGCTTGAAGAAGTGCGCAGCCGCCGCAAGCCGCCGCGCCGGCAGTACAAGATCCAGGAAGTCATCAAGCGCCGCCAGATCCTTCTGGTGCAGGTTGTCAAGGAAGAGCGCGGCAACAAGGGCGCGGCGCTCACCACCTATCTCTCGCTGGCCGGCCGCTATTCGGTCCTGATGCCGAACACGGCGCGCGGCGGCGGCATTTCGCGCAAGATCACCAACGCCCAGGACCGCAAGCGGCTCAAGGAAGTGGTCGCCGATCTCGAAGTGCCGCAAGGCATGGGCGTGATCCTGCGCACCGCCGGCGAAAGCCGCACCAAGGCCGAGATCAAGCGCGACTACGAATATCTGATGCGGCTGTGGGAGAACGTGCGCAGCCTGACGCTGCAATCCACTGCCCCTGCCCTCGTCTATGAGGAAGGTTCGCTCATCAAGCGTTCGGTGCGCGACCTCTACAACAAGGACATCGACGAGATTCTCGTCTCCGGCGAGGAAGGCTACCGCGAGGCGAAGGACTTCATGCGCATGCTGATGCCGAGCCACGCCAAGGTCGTGCAGCCCTACCGGGACGCCTCGCCGATCTTCGCCCGCAGCGGCATCGAAGCGCAGCTCGACAAGATGCTGCAGCCGCAGGTGACGCTGAGGTCGGGCGGCTACATCATCATCAACCAGACCGAGGCGCTGGTCGCCATCGACGTCAACTCCGGGCGCTCCACCAAGGAGCACTCCATCGAGGACACCGCCCTCCAGACCAATCTGGAGGCGGCGGAGGAAGTCGCGCGGCAATTGCGCCTGCGCGACCTTGCGGGCCTCATCGTCATCGACTTCATCGACATGGAGGAGAACCGCAACAACCGCGCCGTCGAGAAGAAGCTGAAGGATTGCCTTCGCAACGACCGCGCGCGCATCCAGGTCGGCCGCATCTCGCATTTCGGCCTGATGGAAATGAGCCGCCAGCGCATCCGCGCCAGCGTGCTGGAATCGACCATGAAGCCTTGCCCGCATTGCGGCGGCACCGGCCATGTGCGCTCCGATTCGTCGGTGGCCCTGGCGGTGGTCCGCGCGATCGAGGACTTCCTGCTCAAGGATTCGCGCAGCCACATCACCGTGCGCACGCCGGTCGCGACGGCGCTTTACGTGCTCAACCACAAGCGCAGCACACTGACGGAGCTGGAGACTCGCTTCGGCCTGACCATCACGCTCGAGGCCGACGATTCGGTGGGATCGCAGCACTATGTGATCACGCGTGGCGCTCTTGCGGAGAAGCCGGAAGGCTTCGTGCCGATCCAGCCGCAGCCGGCCTATGTCGAGCCGGAGGAGCCCGAGGAAGAGATCGTCGTCGAGGAAGAGGAAGAGACGATCGAGGCCGCGGAGCAACCGCAATCTCGCGCGGAGGACGGCGAAAGCCAGCGCGACCGCAAGCGCCGCCGTCGCCGTCGTCGCCGTGGCGGCAAGGATCGCGAGTCCGAGCATGGCGCCGCGCTCGCGACCGAGGCGGGATCCACGGTTTCGAACGCTCCTGAGGGCTTTGCCGAGGAGGCCGGGACCGCCGACGAGACGGAGGAGACGGCTTCCGAAAGCGGGGCCGAGGCCGCAGCCGCCGAGGACGAAGGCGCCGCCAAGAAGCGACGTCGCGGCAAGCGTGGCGGCAAGCGGAACCGTCGCGATGCCTCGGATGAGGCCGAAAGCCCGAGCGCCGAAGCCGGTGCCGACAGTGAAGCGGCTTCCGGCGGTGAGGCGACGTCGCCCGCGCCGGATGCGCTTGCCGCTTCGGCCGATGCCGTAGAGGCGGTTGCCGAGCCGGCGGTTGCGGCTGAAGCGCCGCCTGCCGACGGCAGCGACACGCCGGCGGAAAAGCCGAAGAAGCCGCGCCGCACGACGCGCAGCAAGAAGGCGGCGGCCGACGCCCGGGCGGCTGAAGTCGTTGCCGAGCCGGCGCCAGAGGGCCCAGCACCGGAGACCCCGGCGTCGAAGGCTGAAGAGGCACCTGACGCAGCGGAAGCGCCGAAAGCCCGCCGTACGCGCCGCAAGGCAGCGCCGGCCGCGGAACCGGCTGCCGTCGCCGAGCCGGTCGTGTCGTCCACTGTCACCAGCGACGAACAAGGCGAACAGGCGGCGGAAGAAAAGCCGAAGCGCGCCGGCTGGTGGCAGCGGAAAGGTTTCTTCTGAGAAGACAGCCGCCGGGCGGATATGAAGCAATTCCGGGAAAGGTGATCCCCGCCGGAATTGCGGAGAACAAGTAGACAGATCGTTGCGCTGAAACGATCCCGCCAAATCAAAATCCCGCGCACCTTCGGTGTCGCGGGATTTTTTCATCGATGACGCGGCAAAGTTCGCAGGCGCCGCCGTGGCATCACGGCGCGAAGATCGACCAGTTCATCGTCCGGGTGAGCCTTTCCAGCGCGACGGAACCCAGCTTGGAATTGCCGTTCTCATTGAGGCCGGGCGACCATACCGCGATGGAGGCGATGCCCGGCACGATGCCGACAATGCCGCCGCCGACACCGCTCTTGCCCGGTATTCCGACCCGGAAGGCGAAGTCGCCCGAACCGTCATAATGGCCGCAGGTCAGCATCAGCGCCAGGATGCGCCGCGCCCGCTCGGCCGAGACGACGGAATGGCCCGTCTGCGGATTGCGCCCTTCATGCGCCAGGAAGCGCGTCGACAGCGCCAGTTGCCGGCAACTCATGGCAATGGCGCAATGGTGGAAATATACGCCAAGCGCCAGTTCGGGCTCGTGCTCCAGATTGTCGAAGGCGCGCATGTAGTTGGCAAGCGCGAAATTGCGGTAGCCGGTGGCCCGCTCGGAGGCCGCGACGTCGCGATCGATGATGATGCTGTCGTCGTCGGCGAGGAACTGGATGAAGCGCAGGATTTCGCCGAGTGCCTCGCGCGGCTGGTGACCGGCCAGCAGCACGTCGGTCACCACCACGGCGCCCGCATTGATGAACGGGTTGCGCGGAATGCCCATCTCCCGCTCGAGTTGCACGATGGAATTGAACGGATTGCCGGAGGGTTCCCGGCCGACCCGCCGCCATAAAGCATCGCCCACCTTGCCGAGCGCCAGCGTCAGCGTGAAGATCTTGGAAATGCTCTGGATCGAGAACGGCTCGTCGGCATCGCCCGCCGTGACGACCCGGCCGTCATTGAGCGCGACCGCAATGCCGAAACGCTGCGGATCGGCCTTGCGCAATTGCGGTATGTAGCCGGCCACCGCGCCCCGATCCGTCCTCGCCGACATGTCTTCGGCCAGCGATTGCAGCACTTCTTCCAGTTCCGCCACGTCCTTCCCCTCGCCTGCCTACTTCAGCCAACGATCGATGCGCGCCAGGGCTTCCACCATATCGTCATGGCTGCCGGCATAGGAAAAACGCATGTAGCGATGGCCTTGCAGCGGATCGAAATCGCGGCCCGGCGTGGCGGCCACATGCGCTTCGGCCAGCATGCGCCGCGCGAAAGCCATGCTGTCGTTGGTGTGCCGCGACACATCGCAGAATGCATAGAATGCGCCGTCCATGGGCGCTGCGAGTGCGAAACCCAGTTCCGGCAGGCGCTTCATCAGCAACTCGCGGTTTTGCGCATAGCGCGCCTTCACCGTTTCCAGCTCCCGGGTCGCGGAAAAGGCCTGGATGGCGGCGATCTGCGACAGTTCCGGCGCGGAAATGTAGAGGCTCTGGGCGATCCGCTCCACGGGCCGCACCATTTCTTCCGGCAGCACCATCCAGCCGATGCGCCAGCCCGTCATGCAATAATATTTGGAGAAGGAGTTTATCGCCGTGACATTCGGGCTGAAGGCCAGCGCGGTCGTGTCCGGCGCCGCATAGGCGAGCCGGTGGTAGATTTCGTCGGATATCACCGCGATGCCGAGATCCTCGGCGGTTTCGACCAGTTCTTTCAGCTCCGCGGCCGGCACGATCGCGCCGGTCGGGTTGGCCGGGCTGGCGAACAGCACGCCCTTGAGCGGCTTCTCGCGATGGGCGCTCCTGAGATGTTCGGCATGGAGATAGGTTTCGCCCGCCAGTTCGATCTCCACGACTTCGATGCCCAGCGCGGCCATGATGTTGCGGTAGGCCGGGTAGCCGGGAGCGGCGATGGCCACGCGGTCGCCGACGTCGAACATGGCCAGGAAGGCGAGATTGAAGGCCGCGGAAGAGCCGGTGGTGACGGCGATGCGCTCCGCCGAAACCTCCACACCGTAATGCTCGCCGTAATGCGCAGCGATCGCCTTGCGCAGCGGCATGAGGCCGAGCGTGTCGGTATAGCCTATGCGACCCGCCTTCAGGGCCGCCTCGGCGGCCTGCCGCACGGCGAGCGGGGCCGGGTCGGAAGGCTGGCCGACGGCCATCGAGATCACCGGATGTCGTTCGGCCTTCAGGCGGTTGGCCTCGGCCAGTATGTCCATGGCGTGGAACGGCTCGACGGCGCTGCGCCGCGAAAGCGATATGACCATTTCGACCTCGGTGCGTCGCCGGCAAACGCGCCAGCGCCGCACAATTGCCCGATTGGTGTGAGGATCACAAGGCGAGGAAGTTTGCCGTTCCGGCTTTTCATCCCTGGCCGCGTCGTCTACCAGTGAGCAAATCATGTTGAGCCTGACACGACCGACGTCCAAGATCGCAAGGGCCGCGCGCGCGCTGGCGACATTGTCGCTCGGTGCGGCGGTCGCGTTGGCGGGCACGGTTTCCAGCTTCGCCCAGGGCGTGCCGATCGTGCGCGACGCGGAGATCGAGGCGCTGGTGCGCGACTATGCGCGTCCGATCTTCAAGGCGGCCGGCCTCTCCAACGCCGGCATTCAGATCGTGCTGGTCAACGATTCCTCGTTCAACGCCTTCGTTGCCGGTCGCCGCCTGTTTATCAACACCGGCGCGTTGCTGCAGGCGGAAACGCCCAACGAGATCATCGGCGTCATCGCGCACGAATGCGGCCATCTGGCCGGCGGCCACCAGCAGAAGCTGCGCGACCAGCTCGAACGCTCCAAGACCATGGCCATCGTCGCCAGCCTGCTCGGCATGGGCGCTCTGGCCGCGGGCGCCGCCACCAACAGCCGCGGACTTGCCGGCGCAGGCATGGGCATCGCCACCGGCGGCGGCGAATTGGCGCAGCGCACCCTTCTGACCTACCAGCGTGGCGAGGAGGTCACGGCCGACCGCTCGGCGATCACCTATCTCAACGCCACCGGCCAATCCGGCAAGGGCATGCTGAAGACGTTCGAGCGTTTCCAGAATGCGTTGTCGCTTTCCGGCGCGCAGGTCGATCCCTACCGCATCAGCCACCCGATGCCGCAGGAGCGCATCGCCAACCTGCAGACGCTGGTGCATCAGAGCCCCTATTTCGACAAGACGGATTCTCCGGCGTTGCAGCAGCGCCACGACATGATGCGGGTCAAGATCGCCGCTTTCACCCAGGGCCAGGCGGCGACCTCGCGGCTGCTGCGCAAGAACCCGGATCAGTTGGCGGTTCAATATGGCGATGCCATTTCGACCTATCTGAACGGCAATCCCGGCACGGCGCTGACCAAGGCCGATGCGCTGGTCAAAAAGCAGCCGAAGAACCCGTATTTCCAGGAACTGCGCGGCGACATCCTGATGAAGGCCAACAAGCCCGCGGAGGCCGCCGGCGCCTACGCCAAGGCCGCCAGCCTCGATTCTGCCAGATCCGGTCTCCTGCCGGTGTCCTACGGACAGGCCTTGATGGCGGTCGGAACGCCCGATTCGCTCAAGAAAGCCGTCACACAGATTTCCAGCGGGCTGGAGCGTGATCGCGAGAACACCGCTGGCTATCGCTATCTGGCGCAGGCCTATGGCGAGCTGGGGCAGATTTCGAAGGCCGATCTGGCGACGGCGGAAGGCTACTATTACGGCGGGGCCTACAAGGACGCCAAGATCTTCGCCATGCGCGCGCAAAAAGGCATGAAGCCGGGTGAACCCGGTTGGGTCAGGGCGCAGGACATCATAAACTACGGAACATCGGGCAAGAAGAACTGAGTGCCCGGCCGCGGCGGCGGACGGTAAAGGAAGGACCACGACGATGAAGAAGGCTTTTGTTCTCGGCACCGCGAGTGCCGCTGCGGCGGCGTTGCTGGCGTTCGGCATTGCGGCCGGCAGCACCGGCGCGGCACGGGCGCAAGACCCGTCGGGCGCCTTGCAGGTATCGCCCAACGGCACCATCGATCGCACGCAGATCGAAAACGTCGTGCGCGACTATCTGCTCAAGAATCCCGAGATCATGCTCGAAGTGCAGGACGCGCTGGAGGCCAAGCAGAAGGAGGCGCAGGCTCTCGCTTCCCAGGGCGTCATCCAGCAGAACAAGGACGAGATCTTCAATTCCAAGTTCGACGGCGTGGTCGGCAACCCCAAGGGCAAGGTCACCATCGTCGAGTTCTATGACTACAATTGCGGCTTCTGCAAACGCGCCATCGAGGACATGCAGGCCCTGACGAAGACGAATCCGGAGCTGCGCTTCGTGCTGAAGGAGTTCCCCATCCTCGGCCCGGATTCGCACAAGGCCAGCATCGTCTCCATGGCTTTCCACAAGATGATGCCGGAGAAATACGGCGAGTTCCACACCGCTCTGCTCGGCGGCGCAGGGCGCGCGACCGAGGCGGCTGCCATCAAGGTGGCGCTGTCGCTCGGCGCCGACGAGAAGAAGCTGCGCGAAGGCATGAAGGACCCCTCGATCAACGAAGCGTTCTCGCGCACCTACGACCTGGCCTCCAAGCTGGCCATCAGCGGCACGCCCTCCTACGTGATCGGCAACGAGGTCGTGTTCGGCGCGCTCGGCAAGGACGTGCTGGCCGAGAAGATCGCCGCGGCCAAGCCGACGCTTTAGAATTCCTTCATCTGGCGCTGTCAGAGCTGCTGTGGACAGCGCAAGAACGCACTTGCGCTCTTTTCGCCGTGGCCTATGCCCATTATAGAAGGCCTCGCAACAAGGCTTGGCGCATCGGTTTGCGCCGGGAAAGATCGCTTTGAAAACGATTTTCGTTCTGAACGGACCCAACCTCAACATGCTCGGCAAGCGCGAGCCGTCGATCTATGGGACCAGGACGCTGGACGACATCGCAGCCGATTGCCGCGAGGCCGGCGCCGAGCTTGGTTTGCAGATAGACTTCCGCCAGTCGAACCACGAGGGCGATCTTGTCACCTGGATACAGGAAGCGGCGGAAGCTGCGGCAGGCATCGTGCTCAACGCCGGCGCTTATACGCACACCTCAATTGCCATCCATGATGCGATCCGCGGCGTGGCGCCAGTGCCCGTCGTGGAAGTGCATCTGTCGAACATCCACGCGCGGGAACCGTTCCGCCACGTCTCCAAGGTCGCGCCGCACGCTCTCGGCATGATCTGCGGCTTCGGGCCGCTCGGATACGTGCTGGCGCTGCGGGCGCTCGCCGACCGCCTGTAAGGCGGCGCGGGCACGCGGAAAAAAGAAGGGCCGATCATGAGTACAAAGAAAACCGACGTTGACCAGCAGCTCATCCGCGATCTCGCGGGCATCCTGAACGACACCAATCTGACCGAGATCGAGGTCGAGCTGGGCGATCTGAAGCTGCGGGTCTCGCGTCATGCGCCTGCCGTCCACGCGGTTGCGGCGCCGGCAGCCTATGCGCAGCCGGCCCAACCGGCGGCCGCTCCGGCAGCCGCGGCCCCGGCCGCGTCGCCCGCCGTTGACACGGCGAAGAACGCCGTGCCCTCGCCCATGGTCGGCACGGCCTATCTGGCGCCCGCGCCGGACGCCAGGCCTTTCATCGAGGTCGGGCAGAAGGTCACGCAGGGCCAGACGCTGCTGATCATCGAGGCGATGAAGACGATGAACCAGATCCCCTCGCCCCGCGCCGGCACCGTCACCGCCATCCTGGTGGAGGATGCGGCGCCGGTCGAATACGGTATGCCGCTGGTCGTGGTCGAATAGGCCGGGAACGGGCGGATGTTCCAGAAGATCCTCATCGCCAATCGCGGCGAAATCGCGCTGAGAGTGCTGCGGGCCTGCAAGGAGCTCGGCATCCAGACCGTGGTGGTGCATTCCACCGCCGACGCCGACGCCATGCATGTGCGTCTGGCCGACGAAAGCGTCTGCATAGGGCCGCCGCCGTCCCGCGACAGCTATCTCAACATCCATCAGATCGTGGCGGCCTGCGAGATCACCGGCGCGGATGCCGTGCATCCCGGCTACGGCTTCCTGTCCGAGAATGCCAAGTTCTCCGACATCCTCGCGGCTCACAACATCACCTTCATCGGGCCTTCGGGCGACCATATCCGCATCATGGGCGACAAGATCGAGGCCAAGCGCACCGCCAAGCGCCTCGGCATTCCCGTCGTGCCGGGTTCGGAAGGCGCGGTCTCGGACGAGAAGGAAGCCAAGCGCATCGCGGCCGAGATCGGCTATCCGGTCATCATCAAGGCTTCCGCCGGCGGCGGCGGCCGCGGCATGAAGGTGGCGCGCAACGAGGACGAACTGAACGTCGCCCTGGCGACCGCCCGTTCGGAAGCCGGCGCCGCGTTCGGCGACGACGCCGTCTACATCGAGAAATATCTGGAAAAGCCGCGCCATATCGAGTTGCAGGTGTTCGGCGACGGAGCCGGCCATGGCGTGCATTTCGGCGAGCGCGACTGTTCGCTGCAACGCCGCCACCAGAAGGTCTGGGAGGAGGCGCTTTCGCCCGCCCTCAACGACGAGGAACGCGCGCGGATCGGCGGCATCTGCGCGAGCGCCGTGGCCGATCTCGGCTATTCCGGCGCCGGCACCATCGAGTTCCTCTACGAGGACGGCCAGTTCTACTTCATCGAGATGAACACGCGTCTTCAGGTCGAGCATCCGGTGACGGAGGCGATCACCGGCATCGATCTCGTGCACGAGCAGATTCGGGTCGCGTCCGGCGGCGGGCTCTCGGTGCGGCAGGAGGACATCAAGTTCAACGGCCACGCCATCGAATGCCGCATCAACGCCGAGGACCCGCGCACCTTCACGCCCTCGCCCGGCACGATCACGCATTTCCACACGCCGGGTGGCCTCGGCATCCGCGTCGATTCGGGCGTCTATTCCGGCTACCGCATCCCGCCCTACTACGACAGCCTGATCGGCAAGCTCATCGTGCACGGCCGCAACCGCGTGGAATGCATGATGCGCCTGCGCAGGGCGCTGGACGAGTTCGTCGTCGACGGCATCAAGACCACCTTGCCGCTGTTCCGCGATCTTGTCGGCAACCCCGACATCGCCAATGGCGACTACGACATTCATTGGCTGGAGAAATATCTGGCCAAGACGGAGTAGAATATCGTGCGTTCCCCGGGAGGCGCGTCCGCGCACATGCCGCGCGGCTCCCGGGAGCGGCAATGATATTGGGACGCATGCTCCGATGACCCGTCCTTTTGCGCCCGGCTTCCGGATTCCGACCAACCTGCTGCTGAAGGCATACGCCTCCGGCGTCTTCCCGATGGCCGAGAGCGCTTCCGATCCGGAAGTGTTCTGGGTTCGCCCGGAGATTCGCGGCATCATTCCGCTCGACGGCTTCCACGTCCCCAAAAGCCTGCGCAAGGCGCTTCGCAGAAGTCCGCTCGAAATCCGCTTCGATTCCGATTTCGAGGCGACGATAGAAGCCTGCGCCGAAAGCCGCGAGGAACGCCGCTCGACCTGGATCAACGAGCCGATCCGCGAAGCCTACACGCAACTTCACCATATGGGCCATTGCCATTCCGTGGAGGCCTGGCGCGAAGAACGGCTGGTCGGGGGCCTCTACGGCGTCTCGCTCGGCCGCGTCTTCTTCGGCGAGAGCATGTTCTCCAAGGAAACCGACGCCTCCAAGATTTGCCTCGTACATCTGGTCGAGCGCTTGCGGGAGCGCGGCTTCGCCCTGCTCGACACCCAGTTCACCACGGAGCACCTGAAGCGCTTCGGCGCCGTCGACGTTCCGCGCACGCAATACGAGCAGATGCTCGCCGACGCCCTGGCGGGAGAGGCCGTATTCAGCCCCTGAGGCGTAGTCGGCGGACGGCCGTCAGCCTTTCTTTTTCGGCGCGCTCTCAAGCGGCGTCTGCGCGTGGAACATCATCTTCCAGCCATTGGCGCGCCGCACATAGCCGGTGCTCACCAGCGCCGCATAGGCCTCGCCGTTCTCGCGCGTGGCATGGGCTTCATAAGTCAGCATCACCACGTCGCTGCCGGGCTCGACCATGCCCTTGAGGTCCATCTTCAGGTCGCGCCAGCGATTGGGATTCTGGGCCGTTTCGGCAAGGTCGGCATTGCTCATGGTCTTCGCCATGCCGGGAAAGGCGACCAGGCATTCCTTGTCCGCATTGGCCTTGTAGTAGGTCTCGCCAAGGGTCCAGAAACCCTTTTCCAGTTCGAGCAGTTCCTTCTCGCTGGCCATCACGGACATTCCTCCTGCCTCTTTGCGCCCCGCGTTCCAACGCATGGCTGCTACAGGGGTTCCGTAGGATCAGTCCGCGCTGTCCCCGTCCGGCGCCGCCGATCCGGTGTCCGCAGGCGCCGCGGCCGCGCCGCCGTCCTGATTCTGGTCAGGTTCATTCTGGGCCGGCGCGGGCGCGGCTTTCGCCGAGCCGGGCGCAGGCACGTCCGATTTCTGTTTGCAGGCCTTCAGCCACACGTCGTAGACGGGGTGTTCCACCGCGTTGAGGCCGGGGCTTTCGGCGAACATCCAGCCGGTGAAGATGCGCCTTATCTTCCTGTCCAGCGTGATCTCGTCGACCTCGACGAAGGAATCGGTCTTCGGCTCTTCCGCGCCCGGGCGCGAATAGCAGATGCGCGGCGTCACCTGCAGCGCGCCGAACTGCACGGTTTCGTTGATATAGACGTCGAAGGTGATGATGCGGCCGGTGATCTTGTCGATGCCGGCGAATTCGGCCACCGGATTGGCCACTCGCGCCACCGCGCTCGGCTCCGCGGCCGAAGCCAGCACGCAGCCGGCCAGCATGGCGGCCACGGCCGCCGTCGCACCAATCTGGATTCGGCCTGGGATTTTCATTCAGATACCGGATGTTTGCGCCCGCCACTATCGGCTCGGCCAGCCATTAGACCGCAAATGTGGCGACAAAGGACCGGCACGCGGCGGACGCTCAGGAACCGGGAGTCCAGGCGTCGTAGTCGCCGGTCACCTGCGGACGATGCCGGCTGCCCAGCAGCGATCCCAGCGGCCTGTAGGCTGCCGGGCTGCCGGTCAGATTCGGCTGATGCGGCTTCTGCCATTCGCGCGGCTTGTAGTTCTCGTCCGGCGGCGGCGTGTCGTCGCGATGATGGATCCAGCCGTGCCAGCCGGGCGGAATGGAGGACGCTTCCGAATAGCCGGAATAGATCACCCAGCGGCGGGTCATACCGTCCGAGTTCAGGCCGCCTTCGTAGTAGACGTTGCCGAACTCGTCGCGGCCGACTTCCTTGCCGAAACGCCAGGTGTAGAAGCGCGTGCCGAGCGTCTGGCGGTTCCACCAGGTGAAAAACTGCAAAAGGAAGGCTTTCATGCTGACCTCGCGGGCAATGCCGTTGCCCTGCTTATGGCGTCAGCTTTGCATGAAGGCAAGGGTTTTGCCGCCATGCGACGGCCTCTATTGCACCGCAGCATCTTGCAAAGCACCCTCGATCTTTCTAGAGCGGGTCAACGGACGGATCGAGCCGGCTCCATCGGCCGATCGCGTCGCCGGTCGGGGAGGAAACCATGACCGCAGCCGATGCCGGGGGCCGGACAACCCCCGAGGCCATCCGCGCCCGCAAAGGCGGCGCCCCTGTCGTGTGCCTCACAGCCTATAGCTATCCGTTCGCCCGGCTGCTCGATCCCCATGTGGACCTGCTGCTCGTCGGCGACAGCGTGGCCATGGTGCAGCACGGCCATCCCACGACGCTCGGCGCCACCATGGAGATGATGATTCTCCACGGCCAGGCGGTGATGCGCGGTTCGCAGCGCGCCTGCGTGGTGGTGGACATGCCCGCCGGCAGCTATGAGGGCTCCCCGCAACAAGCGCTCGCATCCGCCCGCCGCATCGTGGCGGAAACCGGCTGCCAGGCGGTGAAGCTGGAAGGCGGCGCTGGCATGGAGCCGCAGATCGCCGCCATCGTCGCGGCCGGCATTCCGGTGATGGGACATATCGGCCTGCTGCCCCAGTCCGTCGAGAAGGACGGCGGCTACACCATCAAGGGCGGAACCGCCGATGCCGTCGCGGCACTGCTAGCGGACGCCGAGGCGGTGGAGCGCGCTGGCGCGTTCTCCTTCGTCATAGAAGGCACGATGGATCCGGTCGCCGCAGAGATCACCCGCCGCGCGGCGATCCCCACCGTCGGCATCGGCGCCAGCGCCATGTGCGACGGCCAGATTCTCGTCATCGACGACGCGGTCGGGCTCACCGTCGACCGCGTGCCCAAATTCGTGAAGGAATATGCCGACCTGCGCGGCGTCGTGGCCGAAGCCGCGCGGCATTACGCCGCCGAAGTGCGCGCCCGCAGCTTCCCCGGCCCCGAACATGTCTTCCTGCCGAAGGACAGCCAAGCATCATGAACAGCCCGCAAATCGTTGAAACGGTTGCCGATCTGCGTGCCGTGGTACGATCCTGGCGCAACGAAGGCCTGCGCGTCGCCATGGTGCCCACGATGGGCGCCCTGCACGACGGCCACATCTCTTTGACACGCCTCGCCCTGGAACGCGCCGACCGTTGCGTGGTCTCGATCTTCGTCAATCCGACGCAGTTCGCCCCAAACGAAGACCTCGACAAATATCCGCGGCAGCTCGCCGCCGATCTCGACAGGCTGGCGGAGGCAGGCGTGCAGCTCGCCTACACGCCTCCGGCGACGGAAATGTATCCCGAGGGGTTCGCTGCGAAAATCATCGTGGGCGGACCCTCGGCCGGCCTGGAGACCGACTTCCGGCCCACCTTCTTCGAAGGCGTCGCGACGGTGGTGGCGAAATTGCTGCTGCAGGCCGCGCCCGATCTCGCGGTGTTCGGCGAGAAGGACTACCAGCAGCTATGCGTGGTGAAGAAACTCTGCCGCGACCTCGACATTCCGGTCGAGATCGTTGCCGCCCCCACGGTTCGCGATGCGGAAGGTCTCGCCATGTCGTCGCGCAACGCCTATCTCTCGCCGGCCGAACTGGGCGTCGCCCGCCAGTTGAACAGGATATTGCGGCAGGCGGCCGAAGCCCTGCGCTCGGGCGCGGGCGAGACGGAGACGCTCTCTGCCGCCCGGAAGCAGCTGTTGGACGCCGGCTTCGGCACGGTGGACTACGTCGAAGCGCGCGAAAGCCTGACGCTGGCGCCGTGGCGGATCGACCGGCACGGGCGCATACTCGCTGCCGTGCGCCTTGGCGGCACGCGGCTGATCGACAATCTCGAAATATAGAGCCGCGGTTCTAAGCCAAAGGCTTGACCATCGTTACGACGGTTGCGCTGACCCATTGCGTGGCGGTCCGGCGGTTGCGCTCGGTGAACCCCTTGGCCTGATAGAATTTGAGGGCCCTGACGTTCCGGGCCTCGACGTCCAGCCGCATGAGCCGGCAGTCCCAGAACGAATCCTCCAGCTCGGCAAGCAGCAGGCTTCCCGCGCCCCTGCCCTGCATGCCGGGCCGGACGTTGAGTTCCTCGATCTCGACCACTTCGGGGTCGCTTTCCGGAATCGCGGCAAAAGCCATCCCGGCCAATTCAGAGCCGGTATCGGCGACGATGAATTCCGACCTCGGCCGGCGCAGCAATTGCCTCAGCCAGGTTTGCGAATGCCACCGCTCGGAAATGGCCTCGACACCTTCGCGACCGTAAAGCTCGTCATAGGTGGTGTGCCAGGTCTCGATTAGCAGGGCGCGAACCGCTTCGAGATCGCGCTCGCCGGCGGTGCGGATGAACATTATTCGATGCCGAGCTTGGCCTTGACCAGATCGTTCACGGCCTGCGGGTTGGCCTTGCCGCCCGTCGCCTTCATCACCTGCCCGACGAACCATCCGGCCATGGTTGGCTTGGCCCTGGCCTGCTCCACCTTCTCCGGGTTCGCGGCGATGACCTCGTCCACGGCTTTCTCGATCGCGCCGGTGTCGGTGACCTGCTTCATGCCGCGCTTTTCAACGATTTCCCTCGGATCGCCGCCTTCGTTCCAGACGACCTCGAACAGGTCCTTGGCGATCTTGCCGGAAATGGTGCCTTCCTTGATCAGGTCGATGACGGCGCCGATCTGCTCGGGCGAGACCGGCGCTTCCTCGATGCTCCTGCCCGCCTTGTTCAAGGCGCCCAGCAGGTCGTTGATGACCCAGTTCGCGGCCGTCTTGCCGTCGCGGCCTTCCACCACCTTCTCGAAATAGTCGGCGATGGCCTTTTCCGACACCAGGATCGAGGCGTCGTAAGCCGACAGGCCGAGCTTTTCGACGAAACGCGCCTTCTTGTCGTCCGGCAGTTCCGTCAGGTCCTTGGCCAGTTCATCCACATAGGCCTGATCGAATTCGAGCGGCAGAAGGTCGGGATCGGGGAAATAGCGGTAGTCGTGCGCTTCCTCCTTGCTGCGCATGGAACGCGTCTCGCCCTTGTTCGGGTCGAACAGCCGCGTCTCCTGGTCGATCTTGCCGCCGTCCTCCAGAACCGCGATCTGGCGGCGCGCCTCGTATTCGATGGCCTGGCCGACGAAGCGGATGGAATTGACGTTCTTGATCTCGCAGCGCGTGCCGAACGGCTCGCCGGGCCGCCGCACCGAAACGTTCACGTCGGCGCGCATGGAGCCTTCGTCCATGTTGCCGTCGCAGGTGCCGAGATAGCGCACGATGGTCCGGAGCTTGATCAGATAGGCCTTGGCCTCGTCGGAAGAGCGCATGTCCGGTTTCGACACGATCTCCATCAGGGCGACGCCGGAACGGTTCAGATCGACATAGGACATCGTCGGGTGCTGGTCGTGCATCGACTTGCCGGCATCCTGCTCGAGATGCAGGCGCTCGATGCCCACCTCGATGTCCTCGAACTTACCCTCGCGGTCCGGCCCGACGGACACCGTCACCGTGCCCTCGCCCACGATCGGCTGCTTGTACTGCGATATCTGATAGCCCTGCGGCAGGTCCGGATAGAAATAGTTCTTGCGGTCGAACACCGACTTCAGGTTGATCTGCGCCTTGAGCCCGAGACCGGTGCGGATGGCCTGCCTGACGCACTCCTCGTTGATGACCGGCAGCATGCCCGGCATCGCCGCGTCCACGAAGCTGACATTCGCGTTCGGCGCCGCGCCGAAGGCCGTGGAGGCGCCGGAGAACAGCTTGGCTTCCGACGTGACCTGCGCGTGCACCTCCATGCCGATGATGACCTCCCAGTCGCCGGTGGCGCCGGGGATGAGGCGTTTGGCGTCGGGCGTGCGGGTATCGATGATGGTCATGGGAGCCTGCGGTCGAATTTCGATAGCGGATATGCGTGGCGCATAGCCGAAGTTACCGCCTTCGCTAGTGCAAAGCGGCCTTTGAGGCAAGGCCCGCGCCTCGCCTCCGGCAGTGCCTGGGCGGGCGGGCCGCTAGCGCTCGCCTGTCGTTCACGCGGTCGCGATATAGGCCTTGATTTCTTCCGCCTCGCGCTCGACCATCTCGATGCGGCGCTTGACCACGTCGCCGATCGAAATGATGCCGTCGAGCTGGCCGTTCTTTTCCACCGGAAGATGGCGGAAGCGGCCCGAGGTCATGATCTCCATGACCTCGTTGACCGTGTGGTTTTCGTTGCAGATGTTGACCTTCGGCGTCATCGCCATGCGAACGGCCATGTCGAGCGCCGCCGCACCCTCCTTGGCGATCACGCGCACGATGTCGCGCTCTGAAAGGATGCCGACGATCTTGCGGTCGCCATTGGTGATGACCAGCGCGCCGATCCTGTGTTCGGTGAGCAGCCGAATGGCTTCGGAGAGTTTTTCGTTGGGTCCGAGCGTTATTACGTCGTGACCCTTCGCCTCGAGAATTGCCTTGACGGTCATGGCGTCCTCCTCTGCATTCCGGCCGGAACCTGCCTTCTCCGGCATTCACGTCTTCTTGAACATGGTGCGCCGCGATCGGTTGCATTTCAAGTACGCGCCGATCCGCATCGCGGTTCCGCCGCACCGGACGACGCTCAGGCGCGGCGGTCGAAAAGGCGAAGCCCGAAAAACCCGGCCAGGAAGCCGCCGATATGGGCTTCCCAGGCGATCTGGTCCTCCATTCCCGGCGCCAGCCCGATCACCCCCGTCACGATATTGATGACCATCCACACGCCGAGGAAGGTGATGACGGCGCGTGATCGCACAACTTCGGAAAAAGGCAGCGGAGCGCCCGCGAAGGCCGCCTTGCCCGACGAACGGTCGATCCTGAAGCCAAGCCGGGCGGCGGCGCCCATCATGCCGGAGATGGCGCCCGAGGCCCCGATCAGCGGCGCTTCCATCGAGGGATGGATCGCCCAGAAGAATGCAGCCGCGGCGACGCCGGTTGCGGCAAAGAAAAGCGCGAAGCGCAGCGCGCCGAGGCGGTTGGCGAGCGGCGTGCCGAAGGCGGCGAGCCAGACCATGTTCACGGCGAGGTGCGCGACGCCGCCATGCAGGAACGTGTAGGTGAACGGGCTGGTGAACGCGTAGAGGTCCAGCTCGTATTGCCCCGAATAGCGCACGGGTATGAAGGCGCTCCGCAGCAGCAGCGCGACATCCTGTTGCGGCGTCAGCCAGTAGACCCGGACCAGATGGACGCCGACGCACAGCGCGATCACCGCCAGGATCACCGAAGGCATGTTGAATACCGGTTCGCGCTCCGCGCGCCGGGGTGCTTCACGCTCTTCAAAATCGCCCGACGGCGGCGGTTGTTTCATTCTGGCTCCAGACCGGTAAGACAGATTTGCGGGCATGTAAGCGAGCCGCCGGAGAATCACAAATGGCGAATCGCCTGCCGGGAATCAAAAAAATGCCGCCCAAGGCTTCCCTTGGACGGCTGGTCGAGCCCCCATGCTCCCCAAAGGCCTTGACCGGACGCCGCAGCGTCGAAGCGAAAACTGGAGTGATTTCAATGTGGCATGAAGAAGTTTGCCCCGCAACGTAAACCCTTCGTTAACCTTAACGGCCCCGATCCGTTAACAAAACCCTTCCGGGCTGGCACGCAACCTGCTCCGCACCGCATGTAGGTCATCGGAAGGCGCCCCTTCTGTTCACCGATGGCACATCAGACGGCAGGTCGCGCGGAGCGGGTCAGTATGAAACTCAATGGATCGATCGCACTGTTCCATTATTGGAACCGGCTGCGCGACGGGCGCCCTGCCCCGCGGCGCACCGAGGTCGAGCCTGCCGAAATAAAGGAACTGCTCGCCGACACCTTCATCCTGGAAAAGGACACGCGCGGCGAAGCGGTGTTCCGCCTGGCCGGCACGCGTCTCTGCGCTACCTATGGCCGCGAATTGAAGAGCTTTTCCTTCCCTTCGCTGTGGCGGGAGCGCGACCAGAGGCTTGTTGCGCGCCTCATTCAGGGCGTGTTCCTGCAGAAGTCCGTTGTGATGATCGGCTTCGAGGGCTTCAGCCGCGGCGGCCGCTCCATGAGCTTCGAACTCCTGGCGCTGCCGCTCGACGGCGGCGCGGAACATCCGCGCTGCCTGGGCGTCATTTCCGGGGCGGAAAAACCGTATTGGCTGGGCGCCGATCCCGTCAGCGACGCCTCGATCGACGCGATCCGCGTCATCGATCCGGACAAGGAAGCGATGTCGCTGGGGACGCGGACATCCATCGAGGTCCCCTCGCTTGCTCCGGCCGATCTTTCGGCGCCGCGGTCCTTTTCCGAATTCGGCCGCGCGAGGCGCGTGCGCCATCTCGTCGTGCTCGAAGGCGGCCGCGAGGAATGACCTGCGGGCACCTCTTTTTCCACATTTGTTAACCTCTATTGCCTAGTTTCCTCGGGAAATTTCGCGCACGCGCGCGAGTGCCAACGGGGGTAGGCAATGAGGTCAGCGGCGTTCGATCACGCGCCGTCCAAGGTCGAAAGACGAACCTTTCAACGGGTTCGAGTGAAAATCTATGGCCGCTTCATGCTGGAGGACCGGACCGAACACCCCTGCCAGGTGATCGACATGTCGCCCGGCAACGTCGCATTGCGCACGGATCGCGTCGGCGAGCCGGGCGAAAAGGTCATCGCCTATATCGACCATATCGGCCGCATCGAAGGCGTGGTCACCCGTACCTTGCAGGACGGCTTCGCCATGACCGTGATCGCCTCCGATCGCAAGAAGGACAAGCTCGCCGCCCAGCTCACCTGGCTCGCCAACAAGCACGAGCTGGACCTGCCGGAAGACCGCCGGCACGAGCGCGTGGCGCCGCGCAACCCGACCAGCGTCCTGCAACTCGCGGACGGGCGCCAATACCAGTGCCGCATCATCGACCTGTCCCTGTCCGGCGCGGCCATGGAGATCGACGTGAAACCGGCCATCGGCGTCCAGGTCGTGCTCGGCACCATGCGCGGACAGGTCGTGCGCCATTTCGACGACGGCATAGCCATCGAATTCGCCGTCGTCCAGCGCCCGGAAACCCTGGATTCAGAGTTCAGCAGGCCGCACGCCTGATCACCGCGGCCTTCGCATCCGTACATTCTCAAACATTGAAAAAATCTGGAACCGGCCCCCTTTCAGGGGCCGTTCTCGTTCGTTCACGCCGGTGTCGGATGGTTAAAAACCAGTTTCCAAACTGATTCAGATTTTATACTTGTTTTATTTGAGTTCTATAAAAAGTCTCCCAGAGTTTTACTCAATATCTCGGACGCGCTTTTGCGTCGAATAAAGCCGCATGTGTCATTGTCTCCTGGAACGGGGAGACGAGAAAATGAAAATGACATGGGGCAAGCTGTTTTTCCTTGCCATAGCCATGCAATTCGCCGGTTTGGGTGCGGCGCAGGCCGCCGGCGTCTCTATGCAGACCGGCAGCCGCACGACCCAGCCGGTCGGCCACTACGAGTTCTGCCGGAGGCTGCCGCAGGAATGCCGGCAGGTGACGCCGAAGCAGCCGCCTGTCGAACTGACGCGTCAGCTCTGGGCGACTGTCATCGAGGTCAACAACTCCGTCAACACGCGCATCAAGCCGCGCACCGACATGGAGAATTACGGCGTCGACGAATATTGGGCCTATCCCGACAACGGCTATGGCGACTGCGAGGACTACGTGCTCGAGAAGCGCCGCGAGTTGATGAAGGCCGGCGTTCCGGCGGGCGATCTGCTGGTGACCGTGGTACGCCAGCCCAATGGCGACGGCCATGCTGTCCTGACCGTGCGCACCAGCCTCGGTGAATACATCCTCGACAATCTGGAGGCGCGGGTGCTGGCCTGGACCGACACGCCTTACACCTATCTCAAGCGCCAGTCGGAAACGAATTCCGGCGTTTGGGTGACGATCAACAACGGCCGCGCCGATGCGGTCGCCAGCGTCCGCTAGGTAGAAAGCCGACGGGACGCCACGAGATACCCGGTCGAGTCCCCACCCTCCCCGTCCCCAACGACCGGGTTCAGGAGCCGGCCCCGTCCCCGGGCCGGCTCCACTTTCCCGGACGAATCAGGCGGGCTTCAGTCCCGACATGAACCGCCTCGCATTGGCGATGTAATGCCTGGCCGAGCTCCGCAGCCGTTCGATCGCAGCCTCATCGAGCGCGCGAACGACCTTTGCGGGAGAGCCCACGATCAGGGAATTGTCCGGGAACTCCTTGCCTTCCGTGACCAGCGCGCCGGCCCCGACCAGACAGTTCCTGCCGATCCGGGCGCCGTTGAGCACGATGGCGCCCATGCCGATCAGGCTGTTGTCGCCGATCGTGCAGCCATGCAGCATGGCGCGATGGCCGATGGTGCAGCCCTCGCCCACGCTCACCGGGAAGCCCGGATCCGTGTGGACAACCGTGTGCTCCTGGATGTTGGTGCCCGCGCCGATGGCTATCAGTTCGTTGTCGCCCCGCAGCACCGCCCCGAACCAGAAGCCGGCGTCGCGCCCGATCTCCAGATTGCCGATCAGCACGGCGTCGGGCGCGATCCAGTTGCTTGCTGCGTCCTCGAACCGCGGCGCTTTCCCGTCAATCGCGTAGATCGGCATGTCTTTCCTCGATGATCTGGTGGAAGTCGCGCATTAAAGGCGACAGACCGGCAACTCGCAATGCCTGCGTTGAATCGGGGCGCGGCATCTTCACCAATCATTTACCATGAAATCGCACAGTCGCGGCGTGCACGGCTTCTCCCTGCCGGCCGCAGACGATGGGATCGCCATGAGCCACCCGGCTTCCGAAACAGCAGACTTCAAGGTCGTCGACTCCCGGCTGATGATGAAGCTGTTCTACGGTTTCGCCGCGGTGGCGCTGATGTCCGTGGCCATCAGCCTTGCGGGCAAATGGTTCGGTCAGACGGTCGCCATGGGCGGCAACACGACCGACACCACGCTCCACGAGATCGTCATCGGCAACAACGTCATCGTCGCTCCGGCCAATGCCATCCGCTTCGACCGCGCGCGCCGCGACGGTCTGGCCGCGCGTCTCGACCTTTATCTGCGCTACCCGCAGATGGAGGGTTACAGCCTGGCCGCGCGGGGCGACTTCGACCGCACCGGACCGGGCAAGAACATCATCTTCCTGTCGTTCGAGGAGCAGTTGATGTCACGCGACATGAGCGGACGCTTCGCGCCGATCTACAGCACGCTGATCGTCAAGCCGGGCACGTCCGGTCCGGCGGGCCTGACAAGCTACGAGTTCTCGGAAAAGTCGGGCTATCTGAACGAAACCCTTGCCGTGGCGGAGCGGCCCGGCGCCACGCCATTCGTCGCCCGCTGCCTGGCCGGACCCGGCGCTGCGCAGTCCCTCGCGCCGTGCGAGCGGGATATTCTGGTCGGCGAGCGCCTGAGCCTGACCTATCGCTTCCCGAAGGAACTGCTGGCTGATTGGAAGGAACTGGATGCGGCCGTCGCGGCCAAGGCCGCGACCATGCTCAAGACCGGCGGCAGCCCGCTCAGATAAGGCCGCCGCGTCGGATGGAAAATTTCAGCCGAGATCGATGTCCAGAATGGCCATCGAGAAATTGTAGTCGCCGTCGTCTTCGTCCTTGAAGACGATGCCGAGGAATTCGTCGCCGATATAGACCTCGGCCGAATCCTCCTTGCGCGGGCGCGCCTTCACCTGAAGCTTCGGGTTCTGGAAGACGCTTTTGAAGTAGGCGTCGAGCTTTCGGATTTCGTCAGGCTTCAAGAGAGTTCTCCGGATACGGTCGTGCTTCGCGTTGGACCTGAGCTTCTGGCATGGCGAAGACGACGATGTAAAGGCAGGCTGGACAACGATCGTCGGCCCGCGCGAAAGCTGCGGGCCGGCGTCGGCCGCGATATCGCGGTCAGATGTCGAAGGTGATGGGATTTTCCGCCGACGGGGACGGCAGCAACTGGTCCATCTGCCGCGACGGCTCCGCGCATCCGCTCTCGCCGACCACGCGGGCGGGAACGCCGGCGACGGTCTTGTTGTGCGGCACGGGCGCGAGCACGACGGAGCCCGCCGCGATCTTCGAGCAGTGGCCGACTTCGATGTTGCCGAGAATCTTGGCGCCTGCGCCGATCAGCACGCCGTGACGGATCTTGGGATGGCGGTCGCCGCCGGCCTTGCCGGTGCCGCCGAGGGTCACGCCATGCAGCATCGAGACGTCGTCCTCGATGACGGCCGTCTGCCCGACCACCAGCCCGGTGGCATGGTCGAGGAAGATGCCCTTGCCGATACGGGCGGCCGGGTTGATGTCGGTCTGGAAGATGGAGGAGGAGCGGCTCTGCAGGTAGAGCGCGAAATCCTGCCGGCCCTTGTTCCAGAGCCAATGCGCCAGCCGGTGCGTCTGGATGGCATGGAAGCCCTTGAAATAAAGCACCGGCATGATGAAGCGGTCGCAGGCCGGATCGCGGTCGTAATAGGCCTGGATGTCGACGCGCACCACCGAAGACCAGTTCGGATCGTCGGCCAGCATGGCCTTGAAGGTCTGGCGCAAGAGGTCTGCGCCGAGGTCCTGGTGCGCCAGCCGCTCGGCCAGCCGATGGATGACGGCATCCTCGAGGCTTTCCTGGTTCAGGATGGTGGCATAGAGGAACGCGGCCAGCAGCGGATCGTGCTTCAACGCTTCCGCGGCCTCCTCGCGGATCGACTGCCAGATCGGATCCATGGGCTGCAGCGCGCTGGGGCGGGCAAAGGTGATGCTGTTCATTGCGGTCTCCGCTTGCCGGCTTGCCTTCTGTGGCCGCTCATATAAGTCAGATCATAGCACGGGTGAACTCAATTTTCCTTAGTGCTTCATCAAATGGGTGTCGCTTGCTGGAAAAACCACCGGCCATGGAAACCGAGCCCTTGATCGTGAAAGCGGATGCCGGCGTGGCCATTGTCACGCTGAACCGCCACCACAAGAAGAACGCCGTCACGTTCGACATGTGGCGGAAACTCGCCCTGGGCTTCGAGGCATTATCGGCCGATCCCGCCATTCGGGCGGTGATATTGTGCGGCGCCGGCGTCGATTTTTCGGCCGGGGCCGACATCGGCGAGTTCGCGACGCTGCGCGACGCCGCCAACGCGCAGGATTATGAAGCCGCGAACTCGGCCGCCTTTACAGCGATCCGGAACTGTCGCGTACCGGTGGTCGCGGCCATCCGCGGCATCTGCTTCGGCGGCGGTTTCGGCCTGGCAGCGGCGGCCGATCTGCGCATCGCCACGCCCGACGCGCAATTCTGCGTGCCCGCCGCAAAACTCGGCCTCGCCTATCCGCAGGACGCCATGCAGGACATCGTCTCCGCGGCCGGCCCGCAGATGGCCCGCTACCTCGCCTTCACCGGCGCGCGGATCGATGCGCAGGAAGCGCTGTCGGCCGGCTTCCTGCTCAAGGTCGTGCCAGGCGAGAAACTCGACGCGCAGGCGATCGAGATCGCAAGAACCGTTGCCGCGAACGCGCCGCTTTCCGTGCGTGCCTCCAAGCTGTCGATCCGCGCCGTATTAAGCGGCGATGCGATCGACGCCCGGGCCGCGCAGGACGCGGGCGCGGCGACTTTCCACAGCGCGGACTACGCCGAAGGCCGTGCCGCATTCCGGGAGCGCCGCGCACCGGAATTCTCAGGCCGATGACAAGCCCGCTCATCGATGCCGTGCTGAGGCGCGACCTTTCGGCCCTCTACGGCGCCGACGGCCGCCACTACCACGGCCTTTCCCATATAGAGGCGCTGCTGGCGCTCGCCGCTGAATATCGCGCTCTCCTGTCCGACCCCGACGCGGTCGAAGCCGCGATCTGGTTTCACGACGCCGTCTATGACAGCCGCGCCAAGGACAACGAGGCGCGCAGCGCCGAACTTGCCCGCCGCAAGCTGGCAGGAAAGACCGCGCCGGAACGCCTTGCCCGTATCGCGGCGATGATCGAAGCGACCGCCACGCATGAGCTTCCTCGATTCGCGGACCCCGCAAAAACGCGCGACGCCGCGCTTTTCCTGGATATGGACCTGTCGGTCCTGGGCGCTCCGCAGGAAGTTTTCGACGCCTATGAACAGGCCATCCGGCGCGAATACGCCTGGGTGCCAGAGGAAGCATGGCGAAGCGGCCGCACGGCCGTGCTGCAAGCCTTCATCCAGCGCCCGCACATCTTCCACACGGAGGAATTCCGCAATCGCTTCGAGAAGCAGGCACGGCTCAATATCGCCCGGTCGCTGAAGAGGCTGGAAGGCAAAAGCTGAAAGTGCCGCCGGCGCCGCGAGGCCACGGCCAGCGCCCGACCCATCCTACAAGGGATGATCCGCATAGAATTGCAGCACGCGCTGCTTGAAGCTCCTGTCCCCCACCGACAGCATATGGTCGCGGCCTTCGATGTGGAACACCGCCGCATTGGGCATCAGCGCGGCAAGCTCGTCCGGGGAGCCGGCGATATCGTCCCTGGTGCCGACCGCGATCAGGGTCGGCTGGGCAATACGCGCCACCTCGTCTTCGCTCAGCAATGCGCGCGAGGTGGTGATGCAGGCCGCCAGGGCGCGACGGTCGCTACGGGTCTGGTCGGCAAAGGCACGGAACATCTTGCCGCGGTCGTGGGTGATCGTCCCGGCATCGTCGGCCGTCAGCGCATCGGCGATCGGGTCCCAGTCGCCGACGCCGTCCACCATGCCGATGCCCAGTCCGCCGAGCACCAGCGTCGCCACCTTGCCGGGATCGGACAACGCCAGCACGGCGGAAAGTCGCGCACCCATCGAATAGCCCATCACATGGGCGCGCTCAATGCCCAGATGGTCGAGCAGCGCAGCCGAATCCGAAGCCATCCTGGCCGGCGTATAGTCTTCGGCATCATAGCTTTTGGTAGACACGCCGTGACCGCGATTGTCGAGCGCGATGGCCCTGTAGCCGGCGTCGTTCAACGTCTTGAACCAGCCCGGCGCCACCCAGTTCACATAGTGGCTGGAGGCGAAGCCGTGGATCATCAGCACCGGATCGCCGCTGCCGGAAACGGGTGGCCGGTCGAGATAGGCGATCTCGAAACCGTCGTGGCTGAAGGTTTGCATTCCTGTCTCCCCAGCCACTGTCACGGCCCGTCCGAAGCCGCGACGATCGCCGGATGTTTCACCAGGTCGCCCGCCGCAACACTCTCGCGGGCGGCGGTTCCGGCCTTCAGTTCCAGCACGAAACGCACTTCCGTGCCTGGGGAGATCACCGCCTCCGACTGCGGCTCGCCCCGCCGGATCGCGGCGATCCGGCCATCCTGCCGGATGAAAACCAGATCGAGCGCCATCGGTGTGTTCTTCATCCAGAAGGCGGCGACCTGCGGCCGCTCGAACACGAACAGCATGCCGTGGTCGTCCTGCATCGTCTCCCGGAACATCAGCCCCGCCGAGCGCTCGGCGGGGTTCTTGGCGATCTCGATCGCGAAGGAGCGCGTGCCTGTCTTGGTCTCGACCGTCAGCCGCGCGGGGTCCGTGGCCAGAATCATCGCCTCTTCACCCGCGAACGCCAGCCGGGGCATGACAAGGAAGGCCGCGACGGCAAGGGTCGCGACCAGAACGCCGATCCGGCTCGAGGCCAGCCACATCTTATGGATCATTCCAGAATCCCGTCCGGCCTTGAGCTTCAGTGCGCGACCGGCAAGGTTCCCATATCGGGATGGATTTCGGCAGCCATAAGGCCTTTGTCGCCGCGCCCGAACCGCACCAGCACGACCTGTCCCGGCCTGAGCTCTGTCACGCCGTAGCGGCGCAGCGTCTCCATATGCACGAAAATATCTTCCGTGCCCTCCCCGCGCGTAAGGAAGCCGAACCCCTTCGTACGGTTGAACCATTTCACCAGCGCCCGCTCCAGCCCGCTCTCGGGCGTCACGGTGACATGGGTGCGCTGCTCCTGCATTTCGGCCGGATGCACCGCAGTGGACGTGTCCATCGACAGCACGCGAAAAGCCTGCAGGCCGCGCTCGCCCTGCTTGACCAGGCACACCACGCGCGCGCCCTCCAGCGCCGTCTGGAAACCGTCGCGGCGCAGGCAGGTCACATGGAGGAGAATATCGCCGGAAACATTGTCGTCGGGCAGGATGAAACCATAGCCCTTGGCGACGTCGAACCATTTAATCGCGCCGGAAATCTCGATCAGATCGGCAGACGCACCATCCGCATCCTGCTTCATCTTTTCGCCGCCGGTCACGTTACGGCCTGTCAAAGAGGCCTTTTCCCCCATGAGACGCCCCCTTTCCGTCGAAAATGCCGTTACTGATTCTTGATATGAGATTAACACCGCCGCTTCCGGGGGTGGCAAGACCTGAGACGGCTTTTTTAACGGATCATTCAGCAATTACTCTGCCGTTGTTTGCCGGGGAAGCGAAGCCGCGTGCGGCTTGTCGCCGAGGGCGCCCGCCCCTATGTTCCCCGCAACGCCCTGACGGAGAACTCCAATGCGCTACCTGCACACCATGGTCCGCGTCGCCGATCTCGACGCCTCGCTCGACTTCTACTGCAACAAGCTCGGGTTGAAGGAAGTGCACCGCATGGACAACGAGAAGGGCCGCTACACGCTCGTCTTCCTGGCCGCGCCCGGAGACGAACGGGCGGGCATCTCCGAAAAGGCGCCATTGGTCGAGCTGACCTACAATTGGGATCCCGAGGATTACAAGGGCGGGCGCAATTTCGGCCACCTCGCCTATGAGGTCGACGACATCTATGCGCTCTGCCAGAAGCTGATGGACGGCGGCGTCACCATCAACCGCCCGCCGCGTGACGGTCATATGGCTTTCGTGCGCTCGCCGGACGGCATCTCGATCGAGCTGCTGCAGAAGGATGGCTCCAAGGAGCCTGCCGAGCCGTGGGCTTCGATGGCCAACACCGGAAGCTGGTAGAGACTGGAGAAAGACCATGCCGGGCAGCCGGGCCGACGTCAGCACCGAGAACGCCAGCCGCTATCTCCAGCAGCTCTGCAAGCATTGGGCGCACAAGTTTCCGGTCGAGTTCGATGCGCATCGCGGCTCCATCGACCTCTCGCTCGGCCGAACGGTCCTGGGCGCCGACGCCAGCCAACTCCACATCGACGTGACGGCGGAAGACACCGCCACGCTGGCACAGCTTGAGAAGGTGGTGGAGGACCACATCAGGCGCTTTGCCTTCCGCGAGGAACTGACGTTCGACTGGACGCCGGCAAGCTGAGCCGATCGAGGGCTCAGGGGCCCGCCTTGATCCTCAGATGATGAAGCCCGCCAGCGTCTCGTTGTCGGTGATGTCCTGATATTGCACGCCCTCGGCGTCGAAATTCGCCTTCAGCAGCTCGAAATTGCGGCGGTCCTTGGTCTCGATGCCGATCAGCACCGAACCGAAATTGCGCGCCGACTTTTTCAGATATTCGAAGCGGGCGATGTCGTCGTCCGGTCCGAGCATCTCGAGGAAGTCGCGCAGCGCACCCGGCCTCTGCGGAAAGCGGATGATGAAATATTTTTTCAAACCCTCGAAGCGCAGGGCCCGCTCCTTGACGTCCGGCAGGCGCTCGAAATCGAAATTACCGCCCGACACCACCGCGACGACGGTGCGGCCCCTAAGGTCCTTGCGCGAAAAATCCTTCAGCGCATCGATGGCCAGGGCGCCGGCAGGCTCCAGCACCACGCCCTCCACGTTCAGCATCTCGATCATGGTGGCGCACAGGCGATTTTCCGGCACCAGCCGCACCGTGTCGGCCGGATATTCCTTCAGGTGCCTGAACGGCTCGCGGCCGATCTCGGCCACCGCCGCGCCGTCGACGAAATTGTCGACCTTCGGCAGCTTGACCCGCCGACCCTCGGCAAGGCTCTCCTTCAGGCTCGGCGCGCCGGCCGGCTCGCAGAACAGGAAGCGGGTTTCCGCTCGCAGGCCCTCGAAATAGTGGGTCACCCCCGCCGCCAGGCCGCCGCCGCCTATCGGCAGCGCGACGAGGTCCGGCATGCGCCCGCCCGGCATCTGCGCCGCGATCTCGAAGGCGACCGTCGCCTGCCCCTCGATGATATCCTTGTGGTCGAAGGGCGGCACCATATGCGCGCCGCTCGTCTCCGTGAATTCATAGGCGGCCCGGTAGCAATCGTCGAAGAAATCGCCGACCAGCCTGATCTCGACGAACTCGCCGCCGAAAAGCCGCGTCTTGTCGATCTTCTGCTGCGGCGTCGTCACCGGCATGAAGACCACGCCGCGCTTGCCGAAATGCCGGCAGACATAGGCGAAGCCCTGGGCGTGGTTGCCCGCCGAGGCGCAGACGAACAGTTCCGCGCTGTTGCCGGCGGCCAGAGCCTTGCGGAAGAAGTTGAAGGCGCCCCTGATCTTGTAGGAGCGCACCGGCGTCAGGTCTTCGCGCTTGAGCAGCACCTTCGCCCCGAATTTCCTCGACAGGTAGGCGTTTTCCTGCAGCGGCGTCTCGGGAAACAACGAACGCACCGCCTCCGCGGCGGCCGATACCCGTTCGGCGAAACTGGTCATGGCGGCAGGTCTCCTGTTGCTTGCCCGCGGTTCCTGCCGTCATTTTGGCTTTCGTGCAACAGTTGCAAATGCCGATGGCGTCGAAGGCCGGCTTTTCACGAGCTTTGACTTACTTCCGCCGCAGTTGCTTTGTGGCAAGGCGGTTGCGCGCAGGGCAAGCGACCCTTGTCGCGCAGCATGAATTTCGAGGATTCAAAGTGCGTTTCAAACCGTTGTTCCTTGTGGCCCTGGCGGCCTTCATATCGAGCTGTGCCAGCCACAAGCCGGAGGAGTTGCTGGGCAGCGCCCTCGTCACGGCCTCTGTGAACGACATCGCCGGCAACCATTCGATCTTCATCGCAACCACGCGCAAGCGTTCCGACGATCCGACCAAGGTGTTCGACGGAGAACGTTCCGCGACCCTCAACTTCGCCCGCGTCAACGTCACCGTGCCGAAGGTCCACCAGACCGGCCAGATCGAACGCAAGAGCCGTGGCAAGTCGGACGACCCGTCCAGATATTTCATGGCTTCCGAAGCGGTCGGCTACGACACCGGACCGAAATTCCAGACTGCCCTGAACGCCGACATCGCAGCGCGAGGCGGCCGTGTCATGGTGTTCGTGCATGGTTACAACACCTCGTTCGACAGCGCAGTCTACCGCCTCAGCCAGATTGTCCACGATTCCGGCTATCCCGGCACACCCGTTCTGTTTTCTTGGGCGTCGGGCGGGTCCACCACCGGCTATGTCTACGACAAGGAAAGCGCCAGCGCCGCCCGCGACCAGCTCGAAGTGACGCTCAGGATGCTGGCGCAGACCGGTGCGCGCCGCATCGACATCGTGGCGCATTCCATGGGCACCTGGGTGACGATGGAGACCCTGCGCCAGATCGCGATCACCGGCGACCGCGACCTCGGCGGCAAGCTGGGGGACGTGGTGCTGGCTTCGCCCGACATCGACGTGGACGTGTTCAAGAGCCAGATGCGCCGCTACGGCAAGCCGAGCAAGCCGTTCATCCTGTTGCTCTCCGACGACGACCGCGCCCTCAAGATCTCCGGCCTGCTTGCCGGCTCCCGGCCACGGGTCGGCGACTATCGCAACGCGTCCGATCTTGCCGACTACGGCGTCAGCGTGGTCGATCTCAGCACCGCCAAGGGATCCGACAGCTTCAACCACACCAAGTTCGCGGACAATCCGGCGCTGGTGCGCGAGCTTGGCCAGCGCCTTCGCATCGACGACGGCTTTGCCAGCGACCGCGCCGTCACGGATCGCATCAACGCCCTGAACCAGCAGATAAAGGCCGGCCTCATGTAAGATGCCGGCCGCTGGACGGTGGCCGAATTTCGCTCTATGCGGAAACCAGGCGTTGTGTGGCGCCGGGATTTGGGAGCGGGCTGATGCGCTCGAAGGCCTTGTATGTCGTCGCCCTCGCGCTGGTTCTTGGAGGCTGCGCCGGTTCGAGCACGCACGACCTGCTGAACCGCACCGCCATCGACGCGCCGGCTTCCGCCATCGCCGCCACCCATGAGATATTCGTGGCCACGACACGCAAGAAGGCGGCCACCGATCCCCGCCAGGTGTTCGGCGGCGACCGCTCGCTGACCACCAGCTATGCGCGTGTCGACATGACCGTGCCCAAGACCCACAAGGTGGGCAGCATCGAGCGTGCCAAGGGGCGGGCTCCAAGCGACCCGGCCAAGGACTTCGCCGCGGCGCGCGTGGCCTACTATCGGGATGCGCAGGTGTTCGCCAAGGCCATCGGCGCCGACATAACCAGGCGTGGCGACCGCGTTCTGGTCTTCGTGCACGGCTTCAACAACGGTTTCGACGACGGCGTCTACCGCATCACCCAGATCGTCCACGATACCGGCTATCCGGGAACCCCGTTGCTGTTTTCCTGGGCCTCGGCCGGCCGCACCACCGGTTACATCTACGACAAGGAAAGCGCCAACGCGGCTCGCGACGATCTCGAGGCCACGCTCAAGATGCTGTCGAAGACGCGCGCCAAAAGCATCGACATCATCGCCCATTCCATGGGCACCTGGGTCACGATGGAAGCGCTGCGCCAGCTCGCCATAGAGGGAAATCGCGACCTTGGCGGCAAGCTGGGCAATGTGGTGCTGGCTTCGCCCGACATCGACGTGGACGTCTTCAAGAAGCAGATGATGCGCTACGGCAAGCCCGACCGGCCCTTCACCGTGCTGCTTTCGAACGACGACCGCGCATTGCAGGTTTCGAGCTTCATTTCGGGCGCCAAGCCCCGCGTGGGCGACTACAGCGATGCGGCGGACCTCGCCAGTTACGGCGTGACCGTGGCCGACCTCAGCCAGACCCGGGGCGCCGACCAGCTCAACCACGCCAAGTTTGCCAACAATCCCTTCCTGGTGGGGCTGCTGGGCGACCGCCTGCGCCTGCCCGCCGGGCTGGGCGACGACCAGATCGACGCGCAGCCGATCGATACGCTGGGCAAGGGCATCGGCCAGACCGTCGGTTCGGTGGCCGAGATCGTCATCACCACGCCGTTCAAGGTGCTGACGATCGCAACGGGCGGCGGCTAGAGCCTCTCGCCCGGAAGCGGGGGACTTCCGGAAAACTCCCCACCAGACTAGAGGACGATGTTGAAGACGACCGTGTCGGACCCCGCCGCGGCCGAAATGCCCACGCGCAGTTGCCACCACCCGGGCTGCGAGAATTTGACGCCCTGAACGAGATAACGCCCGCTGCCGAGATAATCCGTGACCTGCGGGCTGGTCGGCAGCGCCTGGTTGGTCTGCGGCATTCCGCCGGAAACGTCGATGGCGGCATTCTCGACAGGAGCGCCGGCTGCCGTCTTGAGCGTGAGCAACCAGTTCTGCGCCTGGCCCTGCTGGACGACGGCGCTTTCGGGAGC
Organism: Mesorhizobium sp. SP-1A; assembly: GCF_032460275.1. NCBI lineage: Bacteria > Pseudomonadati > Pseudomonadota > Alphaproteobacteria > Hyphomicrobiales > Phyllobacteriaceae > Mesorhizobium > Mesorhizobium sp. SP-1A. The sequence goes on from NZ_JAVXZD010000003.1 coordinate 86,748, forward strand.
GATGGACACGACGAAAACGCCGGCGGCCGTGGCCTTCGAACGGGAAAGATCCAGGCCGCTGTGCCGCAGCGCAGCCAGATAGATTACGCCGAACGCCACGGCGAGCGCACCCGCGAGCCCCAGCGTGAGCAGCAGATACCGCCAGAATGCCGTCAACGCACAATCCTTTCCGCTCGAATGAACGCGCCGACAGGCAGGTCATATCTTCGATCGGCATATAGGACGCCGAAATCAAAGAATCTACGCTCGAAAACGTGGCGTCCATGCAGCTAAAGAGCTACAGCAGCCAAAATAGAGGAGCCTCCATGACCGCGAACGGAATTGCGTCGATCGGCGAATGCATGCTGGAGCTGTCCGGCCGTGGCGGCACGGAATGGCACATGGGCGTCGCCGGCGACACGTTCAACACCTTGTGGGCGCTTTCGGCACTCTCGCGCGACCGGCCGGCGACCTATGTTTCGGCCTTCGGTGACGACCCGTTTTCGCGCAACCAGATCGATTTCTTCGGCAAGCACGGCATCGGCATCGGCGCTAGTCCGGTCATTCCCGGCGCGCGGCCTGGCCTCTACGCCATCACGCTGACAGGCGCCGAGCGTTCGTTTACCTACTGGCGGGCGGATTCGGCCGCACGCCAGCTCGCCTCCGACCGCGCGGCGCTGATGAAGAGCCTTGAAAATCAGGCGCTTGTCTATTTTTCCGGAATCACGCTGGCAATTCTGGACGACGGCAGCCGCAAGACGCTCGTCGACTGCGTGTCGGCTGCGCGCCGGGCCGGCAGCCTGATTGCCTTCGATCCCAACTACAGGCCGCGGCTGTGGCAGGACAAGGCGACGGCGCAGGCCGCCATCGCCGCCGCTTTGGCCGTGACCGACATCGCCCTGCCTACCTTCCCCGACGAGCAGGCGCTCTATGGCGACGCCAGCCCGCAGGAGACCGCCGAGAGATTGGCCTGCACGGTGGGCGAGGTCGTGGTGAAGAACGGCGAAGCGCCCGCGCTGGCGGCCGCCGATTCCCGGTTCGAGGAAATACCGGCCATCCATGTCGCTTCTCCCGTCGACACCACGGGTGCGGGCGATTCCTTCAACGGCGGCTATCTGGCCGCCCGGCTGGCCGGATACCCTCCGCAGGAGGCGGCGTTGCGTGCGCACCGGGTCGCGGCCGCGGTGGTGCAGGTTCGTGGCGCACTTGCCCCCTTCGACGTGCTGCAGAAGGCCTTCGCCGGTTAGAGTTCCGCCGTTTCCGAAACGATCTAGGGCAGCCTGAACCGGTATTCCGTCACGTGATGGTAGACGTTGCCGGGCCACAGCGTCGCCTGCGGGAAATAGGGGTGGTTCGGAGCGTCGGGCCATGTCTGGGGTTCGAGGCAGAGGCCCGAAAACGCCCGGTACGCGCGCCCGCCAAGGCCCGGCGCCCTGGAAGCGATATGCTGTCCGATATAGAACTGAACGCCGGGCTCGGTCGTCCACAGTTCCATTTCCACGCCCGAAACCGAGCCTTGCACCCAGGCGGCCTGGTGCAGCGGTCCGCGCGTCGGGGCCAGGCAGAAATTGTTGTCATAGGGGAACTGGCCGCCCTCGCCCGGTTGGCGAAGCGGGCGCGCCTGGCGAAAATCGAACGGCGTGCCGTCCACCGGCTGGACGACGCCGGTCGGGATCGACTCCGCGTCGACGGGAAGATACGCGCCGGCCATGACGGCCACCCGATGGTCGAGAACGTCGCCCGTGCCGCCATTGTCCAGGTTGAAATAGGAATGCTGGGTCAGGTTGCAGACCGTGGCGTCCTCGCTGGTCGCGCTGAGCTCGACGCTCAGCGTGCCGGGAATCTTGAGCCGATAGGTGCAGGTCACGTCCAGCGCGCCGGGAAAGCCCATGGCGTTGGCCGGATCATGCAGGGAAAGCGTGACGAAATCCCGCCCGTGCAGTGAAACGTCCCACTGCCGGCTGTTGAACCCGTGCGAACCGCCATGAAGCGTATGCTTGCCAAGGAAATTGCGCTCGGTCTGGTATCTGTTGCCGGCCAGCGTGAACTGGCCGCCCCTGATACGGTTCGCGCAGCGGCCGACCAGCGCGCCCATATAGGCGGTGTCGGTCTCATACGGCTCGAAACGGTCGTACCCGAGCACCAGCGGTTCATCGTGCCCCGCCAGCCGCAGGTCCTGGACGATCGCACCCCAGTCGATGATGCTGGCCGTGAGGCCGCCGCCCTGAATCGTGAAGCGGCGGATCGCCGCGCCCGCCCGCGTCGTGCCGAAGAGCTCGCCGTCCTTCATGCGCATCGTCCATCGCTGCCTGCATCAAGGCTAAAGCATCGGCGCACAAAGTGCGATGCGGCGGCGCGAATAAATCCCCGCCGCGGACGAAAAGAAAGGGCGGCGTCACCGTTCGATGACGCCGCCCTGCAATCAATCACATCCTGCCGGTATCAGAGGCCGAGGCCGCCGATGCAGACATATTTGGTGTCGAGATAGTCCTCGATGCCCTGGTGCCCGCCCTCACGGCCGAGACCGGATTCCTTGACGCCGCCGAACGGCGCTTCCGGGGTGGTGATGAGACCTTCGTTCACGCCGACCATGCCGTATTTCAGACCTTCCATCACACGGAAGGCACGGCCGAGGTCGCCTGTGTAGAAGTAGCAGGCCAGGCCGTATTCGGTGTCGTTGGCCAGCGCGATCGCCTGCTCCTCGGTCTCGAACCTGAAGACGGGCGCGACCGGGCCGAAGATCTCCTCCTTCATGAACATCATGTCGGGAGTGGCGCCGCTGATGACGGTCGGCTCGAAGAACGAGCCGCCCAAGGCATGGCGCTTGCCGCCGGTGACGACCTTGCCGCCCCTGGACGTGGCGTCAGCCACGAATTCCTCGGTCTTCCTGGCGGCCTTCTCGTCGATCAGCGGCCCCTGCTGGACACCGTCGTCGAGGCCGGAACCGACCTTCAGCCTGGCGGTCGCGGCCGCCAGCTTCTCGACGAACTTGTCATAGATGCCGGCCTGCACGAAGAAGCGGTTGGTGCACACGCAGGTCTGGCCCGAATTGCGGAACTTGGCGGTGATGGCGCCCTCGACCGCGCGGTCGAGATCGGCGTCGTCGAAGACGATGAACGGCGCGTTGCCGCCGAGTTCCATCGACACCTTCTTGACCGTCTTGGCGGACTTCTCGATCAGCATCTTGCCGACCGGCGTGGAGCCGGTGAAGGTGATCTTCTTGACCAGCGGGTTGTAGCACAGCTCGTCGCCGATCTCGCTCGCCGGGCCGGTGACGATGTTGACCACGCCCTTGGGGAAGCCGACTTCCTCGGCCAGCGCGCCCCAGGCCAGCGCCGAATAAGGCGTCTGGATGGCCGGCTTGACGACCGCGGTGCAGCCGGCGGCGAGTGCCGGGCCGAGCTTGCGGGCCAGCATCGAGGACGGGAAGTTCCAGGGCGTGATGGCGGCGATGACGCCCACCGCCTCCTTGGTGACGAGGATGCGGCGGTCGGCCCACGGCGAAGGCACCACGTCGCCATAGGCGCGGCGGCCCTCTTCGGCGAACCACAGCACATAGGCGGCGGAAGAGCCGATTTCGCCGCGTGACTCGGCCAGCGACTTGCCCTGCTCGATGGTGAGCAGTTCGGCCAGCGCGTCCTGATTGTCCATGATCGCGTCGTGGAGCTTGCGCAGCAGCTTGGAGCGCTCCAGCGCGGACGTCTTGCGGAAGGAAAGGAAAGCCTCCTGCGCGGCTTCGATGGCCCGGCGGGTTTCGGCCGCGCCGCAGGACGGCACGGTGCCGATCTTCAGCCCGTTGGCGGGATTGGTGACGTCGATGGTCTTGCCCGAATCGGCCTGGATCCACTCACCGTTGATGAGGTTGGCCTGACGCATGAAATGGCTGGATTTCTGCAGCATTATTCTCGCCTTTCGTCCGACGCGCCGCAACGCATCGGTTCTCTGAAATTCTTCATGACCGGCAGGTCACGGCCTGCTGGTGCGGTGCACACTGGATGTTTGCGCGATATTGCCACCAATATATGGCCTTCCCCGCAAGCGCGCCACCTCTTACCCGGCGCCGGCATCTGGATCAATCACCTTGAGCCATGAGCTTATGGTCCAGCGGCCGCAATCGCCGTCGAGCGGCGCGGCTTGTGTTTCGCGCGGCTTTACCGTCCCTATACCGGGCGAACCGCTTGGGAAAGATGAATGCGCATAGCGATATCGTTGCTGTTCCTGCTTCTGGCGCTGGCGCCGGCCGCCGCAACCGAGGCGGGCTGGGCCCTCTTGCGCAATGGCGGCCACGTCGTGCTGCTGCGCCATGCCGCCATCACCGGAACGAGCGAGCCGGCCAATTTCGACATCGCCAAATGCGCCACCCAGCGCAATCTGTCGGACAGGGGCAAGCAGCAGGCCCGCAAGATCGGCGCGCTGTTCGCCGCCCGCGCCGCGCCGATAGAGCGCGTGCTGTCCAGCCGCTATTGCCGCTGCCTGGACACCGCCCGCATCGCCTTCGAGGCGGAGCCGGAACCGTTCGCGCCGCTCGACCCGCCGGACAACGAGGCGGCCATGACTGCGCAGGCCGCGGCCATCCTTGCCGAAATCCGCGCCTTCTCCGGCTCCGACAACCTCGTCATGGTCACGCATCTGGAAGATATAAAGGAACTGACGGGCGTTTCGCCGCGCGAGGGCGAGGCGGTGATCGTGGGCTTCGAAGGAGACGCGCTGCGCGTGCTTGGACGTATCGTATTCTAGGCACCTGCGTGCCACTCAGCCCGCGAACCGACCCCGGACATCCCAGATTCGGCCTTTTCCTGTTCGGAAAAACCGAATAGACAGCGCAAAACATATTCAGACCGAACCGCCTGCAATCGAAGGAAGAAACCTTGGCCACCACGTTCGAAAAAGTCGCCAAGATCATCGCGGACACCAGCGAGATCGACATCGACACGATTACGCCCGAAAGCCACACCATCGACGATCTGGGCATCGACAGCCTCGACTTCCTCGACATCGTCTTCGCCATCGACAAGGAATTCGGCATCAAGGTGCCGCTGGAGAAGTGGACGCAGGAAGTCAACGACGGCAAGGCCTCGACCGACGAATATTTCGTCATGAAGAATCTGTGCGCCAAGATTGACGGTCTGGTCGCCGCGAAGAACGCCTGAGCGAGGGCTTCCCCGCTCCGCCGCTGCGCGCTTGACGGGCGGCGCCCGCTGCCCCACAAAGCCGCCATGACCTCCCCGAAGACCAGTTCCCAAGACGTCGTCATCACCGGTATCGGCCTTGTCTCCTCGCTGGGAGAAGGCCCCGCCGCGCATTGGCACAAGCTGACCGCGCCCGTTCCCGAGCCGGTGTTCGACGCCGAGCGCTTTTCGCCCTACGTCGTGCATCCGCTGCCCGAGATCGACTGGAACCTGCAGATCGCCAAGCGCGGCGACCAGCGCCAGATGGAGACCTGGCAGAGGCTCGGCACCTACACGGCCGGGCTCGCGCTGGACGATGCCGGCATCAAGGGCGACGAGGCGCTGTGCGCCAGCATGGACATGGTGGTCGCCGCCGGCGGCGGCGAGCGCGATGTCGCCGTGGACAACGCCATTCTCGCCGCCTCCGCAAGCCGCGACGATTTCGACGTCCTGCTGAACGAGAAGCTCACCACCGAACTGCGGCCGACGCTTTTCCTGGCGCAGCTCTCCAACCTGCTCGCCGGCAACATCTCCATCGTTCACAAGGTCACCGGCTCGTCGCGCACCTTCATGGGCGAGGAAGGCGCGGGCGTCGCGGCCGTCGAGACGGCCGCTGCGCGCATCCGTTCCGGCCAGTCCACCCACATGCTGGTAGGCGGCGCGTTCCAGACCGAGCACCCCGACATGCTGCTCGGCTACGAACTGGGCGGCTATCTTCATCGCGATGGCTGGAAGCCCGTCTGGCAAAGGCAGGGCGCGCGGGGCGGCGGCGTGGTTTCCGGATCGGGAGCGGCGTTCCTCGTGCTGGAGCAGCGCCAGCACGCGCAGAAACGCGGCAGGAAAATCTATGCCGAGCTCGGTCCCGTGTCCTCTGGACGCGCGCGCCGCACGCGCGGCGAACTGGATGCCAACATTGCGGCGCTGCTGGAATCGGCCGGCCTGCCGGCAGGCGAGCTGCTGACGATTTCCGGCGCTTCCGGCGGCCATGTCGCGACGAAGGCGGAAAAGGCGGCGCTCGATGCCCGGCCCGGTCTGGCCCCGCGCGCCTTCGCCACGCTCACCGGCCACCTCAAGGAAGCGCAATTCCCGTTCGCGGTGGCGCTGGCCGCGCTGGCCGTCGCCAACAAGGCGCCCTACCCGGCCTTCGATGCGGAAACCGAACGCGCTTTCGAGGGCGTCCCGCAAAAAGTTCTGGCAACGGCGATCGGCTATCACCAATTCGAGGGCATGGCGCTGGTCGGCGCCGCCGACTGAGGTGTCGAAATGACCAAGCTGAAGGATCATCTGGGCAGGCCCGTCGTCGCCGTCACCGGCATCGGCGTCGTCACCTCTCTGGGCAAGGGCAAGGCCGAGAACTGGGCGGCGCTGACGGCCGGCAAGTCGGGCATCCACCCGATCACCCGCTTCCCGGTCGAGCACCTGAATACACGCATTTCCGGCATGGTCGATTTCCTGCCGTCCAGCAGCAAGGGGGCCAGCGCGCTGACCTACGAGCTGGCCGAGACGGCCGCGCTGGAGGCCGTCGAGGAATCCGGGCTCGATGTCGAGGAATTCGGCGGGCCGCTGTTCCTGGCCTCGCCGCCGGTCGAACTCGACTGGCACGACCGCCTCGCCCTCTACAAGGGCGGCGACAATGCGGATGCTTCCGCGCGCCTGCTCGAAGTCGCCCGCAGCCAGAACGCCCTCGACATGTTCGACACCTCGCAGTTCGGCTTCATCGCCGACCGGCTTGCCGACCGTTTCGGCACGACCGGCCTGCCGATCACGCTTTCCACCGCCTGCGCGTCCGGCGCCACCGCGATCCAGCTCGGCGTCGAGGCGATCCGCCGGGGCGAGTGCGACCGCGCGCTCTCCATCGGCGCGGACGGTTCGGCCACGGCCGAGGCGCTGATCCGCTTCTCGCTGCTTTCTGCCCTTTCCACCAACAATGACGCCCCGGAAAAGGCGTCGAAACCCTTCTCCAAGGACCGCGACGGTTTCGTCCTGGCCGAGGGCTCTGCCGCGCTGGTACTGGAATCACTTGAAAGCGCGCTGGCGCGCGGCGCCACCGTGCTGGGCATCCTGCGCGGCTGCGGCGAGAAGGCCGACGACTTCCACCGCACCCGCTCCAAGCCGGACGGCTCGCCTGCCATCGGCGCGGTCAAGGCCGCGCTGGAGGATGCGGGCCTGAGCGAAGACGAGATCGACTATGTCAACGCGCACGGCACCTCGACGCCGGAAAACGACAAGATGGAGCATCTGTCGCTGTCCACCGTCTTCGGCGAGCGCATCAGCCGCATCCCGATTTCGTCCAACAAGTCGATGATCGGCCACACGCTGTCGGCGGCCGGAGCCATCGAGGCCGCCTTCTCGCTGATGACCATGCGCGAAGGCGTCATCCCGCCGACGATCAACTACGACAATCCCGATCCGGCCATCGCGCTGGACGTGGTGCCGAACGTGAAGCGCGAGGCCAAGGTGGGCACGGTGCTGTCCAACTCCTTCGGCTTCGGCGGCCAGAACACCTGCCTTGTCATGGCGCGGGAACCTGTTTAAGCGACGGCCACTGAAATCAATTGCACGCGGGCGGTTCTGACCGCCCGTCGATTATTCGATGGAGCGTGGCTCAATGCGCGCATTGCAACTCATTGAAGACCGCCGCCTCGAGACGGTCGACATCGCGCCGCCGCCGGCACCGGGCCAGGGTGAGGTGACGCTGAAGATCAAGGCCGTCGCGCTCAACCACATCGACGTCTGGGGCTGGCGCGGCATGGCGTTCGCCAAGCGCAAGCTGCCGCTCACCGTGGGCGCGGAGGCTTCCGGCGAGGTCGAGACGGTCGGCCCCGGCGTATCGAACCTTTTGCCCGGCCAGCTCGTCTCCATCTACGGCGCGCGCACCTGCGGGCTCTGCCGCGCCTGTCGCGAAGGTCGCGACAACCTCTGCGAGCATGTCTCGGGCGTGCACGGTTTCCACCTCGACGGCTTCGCGCAGGAGAAGATCAACCTGCCGGCACGGCTGCTCGTGCCCGCTCCTCCCGGCGTGAGCGCCATCGGCGCGGCGGTCGCTCCCGTCACCTTCGGCACGGTCGAACACATGCTGTTCGACAACGCCAGGCTCGAGCCCGGCGAGACGATCCTTGTCCATGCCGGCGGCTCCGGCATCGGTTCGGCGGCAATACAGCTTGCGAAGAAGATGGGCTGCACGGTCATCACCACCGTGGGTTCGAACGACAAGATCGAGAAGGCGAAGGCGCTCGGCGCCGACCACGTCATCAACTACCGCGAGGACCGCTTCGAGGGCGTCGTGCGCAAGCTGACGAAGAAGAAGGGCGTGGACGTGGTGTTCGAGCATGTCGGCGCCGACACATGGGCCGGCTCCATGCTGTCGCTGAAGCGCGGCGGCCGTTTGGTCACCTGCGGCTCGACCAGCGGCGTTTCCACCCAGATGAACCTGATGCAGCTCTTCCAGCAGCAGTTGAAGCTGCTCGGCTCCTTCGGCTGCCGCATGGAGAACATGGCGAACGCCATGCAGAAGATGGCGGCCGGGCAGGTAGCACCGGTCATCGACACTGAAGTCGATTTCGACGGCATCGACGCGGCGCTGAAGCGCATGGAAGGCCGCGACGTCTTCGGCAAGATCATCCTCAACGTCGGTTGAAGCGCGTTGCGCGGCGGCCCCTTGACCAAGCTGGGCAGGACGTTCCGGTACGATTTCGCCCTTCGCCTGCGCAAGCTGAACTATTGGCTCGTCGCCAGGATCGCCATGGGCGCCATGGCACTGCTGCGCCTCCTGCCGCCCGATAGCGCGCTCAACTTCGCCGATCGCGTCGCGCGCCGCATCGGCCCGCTGGTGAGCCGCAACCGCGTCGCGCTCGACAATCTTCGCCAGGCCTATCCCGAAAAGAGCGAGGACGAGATCAAGGCGATCGCCTCGGACATGTGGGGCAACATGGCCCGCCTCGCCGCCGAATACATCTTCCTCGACCAGCTTTTCGACTATGATCCCAAGGCGACCGTGCACGGCCGCGTCGAGGTCTCGGACGCCAGCATCGAGCGCTTCGAGCGCATCGCCGGCGAGGACCGGCCGCATATCGTCTTCACCGGGCACCTCGGCAATTTCGAGCTGCTGCCGGTGGCCGCCGCCACATTCGGCATGAAGATCACGGCGCTGTTCCGTCCGCCCAACAACCCCTATCTCGCCGACTATATCCTCTCCACGCGCCGCTCCAACATGGGCGGCCTGCTGCCGTCCCACACAGGCGCCTCATTCGCGCTGGCCTCGGTGCTGGAGAACGGCGGCAATATCGGCGTGCTGGTGGACCAGAAGTTCACCCGCGGCGTGGAAACCACTTTCTTCGGCCGTAAATGCCAGAGCAATCCGGTGCTCGGCATGCTGGCGCGGCAATTCGATTGCGACGTTTATCCCGCCCGTTGCGTACGCCTGCCGGGCAACCGCTTCCGGCTGGAGATCGAGGAGAAACTCGACCTGCCGCGCGGCCCGAGAGGCAATGTCGATGTCGCGGCCACGACCCAGATGCTGGCGGACGTGGTCGAGCGCTGGATGCGCGAGGATCCCGGCCAGTGGATGTGGTTCCATAAGCGCTGGCAGATCAGCGGCCGTCCCCGCAAGCTGCCGTCGCGCCACTGATCCGTTTCATCCGCCGTAATAATTCATCACCGAATGGCGGGCTTCGGCGAAGAACAGCCATCGTTCGACCAGCACGCCAAGAACATGGAGCAGCAGGGCGATCGCCGCCGCGATGGCGGCAGCCGTGCCGCCGTTCCCGGCGATGGCAAGCACCAGCAGGATCAGCCCCGGCACCGCGCCACCGGCCACCAGCGCGATCAGCCAGAGCTTGGCCGCGTGCTTGCGCGCGACGCGAAAGCCCATTTCGCGCGTCAGGTAGTTCTCGGTCATGTGCGGGCGTTCGAACAGCCGCACCTTGCCGATCGCCCCGAGCCCGGTAGCCGTTTCGGGCGACGACAGCGGCTTGAGCGTCTGCATTCTCTGCCGCCACGACCTTTTGGCCACCCAGGCCGCGACCAGCGCGACCAGTGCTGCCAGCAGAAGGCCCCGCGCCGCGCTGCCGCTGCACAAGGCGAAGAAGCAGGCGGCCGTCAGGCCGCCCGCAACCGAAAACAGCAGATAGCAGAGCGATGTCAGCGGCGTATGCCAGGCATCAATGGATTTGAGCGACGCGTAGATCATCGACGTGCAGTAGACCGTGACCAGGCAAAGCGCGGCCCCGATGACGCCGGCCACGGGGAAATAGCGGCTCAGGATCACCGTGCCCCACGCCGAGACCAGCAGCGGCAGGAAGGTGAGGATCGCCATGACGCCCTCGCGTGACAGCCAGCTCGAACGCCACTGTGACAGCGCGCGCCAGGCGCGCTGCGGGTTGCCGAGATGCGCGGTCGAAGCCAGAAGCCCGCCGCCGATCAGCGCCAGGGCGAGAACCCAGGCCACCTTTGAAGAGATGGCCGACGGGCCGAGCACGCCGAGGCCCAATATGGCTGCGAGGCCGTAGCCGAGGCCTGACAAAGTGGTGAAGGCGATGATGGAAAGTGCGGGGTGCATGAATTCAGATGCGATCCAACATGCCGTCGAGCCAGGCGAAGAAGCCGGTCGCTCCGGAGGTGTCTTCCTGGGCCGCCGCGCCCGCGCTGGCCGCGAGCGGCTTGCGTGCCCGAGGCGGCAGATATTTGTTGACCGGTCGCGTACCCTGCTCCGGCATCAGGTCCATGCCGCCGCGTTGCGCCACCATGATCGAGACCACCGAGTTCGGATCGGCGAGATCGCCGAAATGGCGCGCATTGGCGGGACAGGTGCGCACGCAGGCCGGCTGGCGGTCGATCTGGTTCAGGGTCTCGTTGTAGATGCGGTCGATGCAGAGCGTGCATTTCTTCATGACGCCCGCTGCCAGATCCATCTCGCGCGCGCCATAGGGACATGACCAGGCGCACAGGCCACAGCCGATGCACATGTCCTCGTCGACCAGCACGATGCCGTCCTCGGCGCGCTTGTAGGACGCGCCGGTCGGGCAAGCGGTCACGCAGGGCGCGTCCTCGCAATGCAGGCAGGATTTCGGGAAGTGCACGATGCGCGCTTCGCCCGCCTCCCCGACCACCTCGCCGCCTTCCGGCACCACCTCGAAGGCATGCACCCGGTTGAGCCATGTACCGGAGACATCCGCATCATAAGGATGCTGGTCCGATAGCGCCGCGCCGTAGCCGCCGGTGTTCCACTCCTTGCAATTGACCACGCAGGCGTGGCAGCCCACGCAGACGTCGAGGTCTATGACGAGGCCCATCTTCTTCGGGGTCGGCAGGGAAGGCAGACTGGTCATTTGGACGACTCCCAAGACGCCGAGCGCCGCGCAGCCGGACTCATTGCGCCCACTCCTGTCCGTAGCGAAGCTGCTCCGGATGCGGCTCCGGCTCCGGTTGCGCGACCGGCGGGAAAAGCGGCTCGATGACGTTGTCGCCCTTTTCCGCCCTCTCGATGCGCACGCGCAGATCGTACCATGCCGCCTGCCCGGTCACCGGATCGGAGTTCGACCAGCGCATCCCGTCCGCCTGCGGCGGTAGAAGTTCATGGATCAGATGGTTCATCAGAAAGCCTTTTCTGGCTTCCGGCACATTCGTGTTCAGCGCCCAGGCGCCCTCGCGCTTGCCGATGGCGTTCCAGGTCCAGATGGTCGAGCCGTTGACGGCTTCCATGCGCGCGGCCTCCACCTTGATGCGTCCGTGATGCGAGATCACCCACACCCAGTCGCCGTCCTTCAGGCCGAGCTCGTCGCAGATCGGGCCCGGCACATAGAGCGGGTTGCGCGTATGGATCTGCCTCAACCACGCGTTCATGGAGCCCCATGAATGGTACATGGCGGCCGGCCGCTGCGTGATGGCGTGATAGGGATATTCGTTGCGGTCCAGCAGGGCCTCGCCGAGCGGGCGATACCAGTCCGGCAGCGGGTCGAAAGCATCGAGGATGCGCTGGCGATGCGTTTCGGGAGCTTTCGGCTCGCGCAGCCCCTCCGCCGACAGCCGGAATTTCTGCAACGTTTCCTGATAGAGCTGGAAGGTCACCGGCTGCGGCGTATCGAAGAAGCCCATGCGCACGGCGAAATCCTGATAGGCCTGGTTGGCGTGCTTGAAGAATTGCGCCTCCATGGGAATATGGGCCGAGAAGAACGAGCCGTTCTCGATGTAGCGCTTCAACTGATCGGGATTGGCGGCGCCCCGGCCTGTCCGGTCGCCGTTCAGACCGCGGAACCCGGCGAGCGGCCCGATGCCCGGCCGCCGCTCGTGCCGCACGATATAGTCGGCGTAATTCTTGTAGAGCGCCTTGCCGTGATTGTCGGCGAAGCCGGGCAGCCCGAGCCGCGCGCCGAGGTCCAGCATCACCGTCTGGAAACCGCGCACGTCGCGATCGGGTTCCAGCACCGGCCAGCGGATGGCGTCCTGCACCGCGTCGGGCTCGGAAATCGGCCGGTCCAGCAGCGAAATGCAGTCGTAGCGCTCCAGATAGGTGGTGTCCGGCAGCACCAGGTCGGCATAGGCGACCATTTCGGACGCATAGGCGTCCGCATAGATGATCTTGGGAATGCGGTATTCGCCGGTCTTCTCGTCCTTGTCCTCAAGCATCTTGATGACACCGGCCGTGTTCATGGACGAATTCCACGCCATGTTGGCCATGTAGAGGAAAAGCACGTCGACAGGATACGGATCGCCGGCATGGGCGTTGGCGATCACCATGTGCATCATGCCGTGCGCGGCAATGGGCGCATCCCAGGAAAACGCCTTGTCGATGCGGTTCGGCCGTCCCTCCTCGTCGATCAAAAGGTCTTCAGGGCCACGCGGAAAGCCGAGATGCGGCCCCGAAAGCGGCTTGTTGGAACCGAAATGCTCGGCCCTGCCATGCGGCGTCGGATGCGCCGAGATCGGCTTCGGATAGGGTGGCTCGAAACGGAAACCGCCCGGACAGTCGATGGCGCCGATCAGCACCTGCAGCATGTGCAGCGCACGCGTCGTCTGGAAGCCGTTGGAATGAGCCGACAGGCCGCGCATGGCGTGGAACGACACCGGCCGCCCGACATAGCCCTGATGGCGCTGGCCGTTCACGTCGGTCCAGGGCTGCTCGATGAAGATCTCCTCCTCGAACGCCACGCGGGCGATCTCCGCCGCCAGTCCCCGGATCGTCTCCGCCGCGATGCCGGTTTCCTTTGCGACGGCCTCGGGCGCATATTTCCCGTCGAGATATTTCTCGGCCAGGAGCTGGAACGACGGCACGGCGAAGCGCCCGTCGTCGAGCTGCACGCGGCCGGAAAGCGCGGCCCGCGCGCCCTTGCTGCCGGCCGGCAGGATGCGCTCCGTCACCGTCTCGTGCACCAGCGGCTTGCCATCGCCGTCGCGCGCGAACAGGCCGTGATCGACGGTTCCTGGCGCGTCGATCACCAGCCATGTGGCGTTGGTGTAGCGCACCAGATAATCGACATCGATCTTCCTGGCTTTCAGCAGCTCGTGCACCACGGCGAGAATGAGCAGCCCGTCCGTGCCGGGCCGGATGCCGATCCAGTTGTCGGCTACCGCCGAATAACCGGTGCGCACCGGATTGACCGAGACGAATCGCGCGCCGTTCTTCTTCAGTTTGGAGATGCCGATCTTGATCGGATTGGAATCGTGGTCCTCCGCCACGCCGAACAGGACGAACAGCTTCGTGCGGTCCCAGTCTGGCGCGCCGAACTCCCAGAAGGCGCCGCCTATGGTCATGATGCCGGCGGCAGCCATGTTGACCGAGCAGAAGCCGCCATGCGCGGCATAGTTGGGCGTGCCGTATTGCTGCGCCCAGAAGCCGGTGAGCGATTGCGACTGGTCGCGCCCGGTGAAGAAAGCGAGCTTTTTAGGATCGTCCCGCCTCACCTTCCCGAGCCATTCGGTGGCAAGGGAAAGCGCTTCGTCCCACGAGATTTCCTGGAACTCGCCCGAGCCGCGCGGGCCGACGCGCTTCAGCGGCGCCCGCAGCCTTGCCGGCGCATAATGCTGCATGATTCCGGCCGAGCCTTTCGCGCACAGCACCCCCTTGTTCACCGGATGGTCGCGGTTGCCCTCGATGTAGCGGATCTTGCCGTCCTTGATGTGCACGTTGATGCCGCAGCGGCATGCGCACATGTAGCAGGTGGTCTTGCGCACCTCGTCGGCGACCGGCCTTGAAAGCGCGACACGCTCCCTGGATCTCATCGGCATTGCTCCTCGATCACGAGTCCTAGCGGGGCGCCGATGGAAAAGAAATGCCCGAACTTCGGGTTTGCCGCGAAAAGATTGTGCCCTCGAAGCTCGACTGGTCAGCATAAAAAGACTGCGCCAGCGTCCTTTGAACGATTGTTCCATTCCCGCCGGTTTCATTGACATGAATCAATGCAGGCATAATTTCGCCATTATGTCGGCACGCCACGCGGCTCCGGCAGGGACTGGCGGCGTAGAACGCGTCGGAAAGATCTGAAGATGGGCAACGTAGTGAAGATGCAGGTCTTCCTGGTCGGCGATCCTTCCCGCTCCGTCGTCCAGGTTGCCGGCCTCGCAAGTCCCGGCTTCCTGGTCGAGATCGAAGTCACGGCAGTACGGCCGTAACCGATTCTCCGTCGTTAAAGCATACTGGGCCGGGCTGAATGGAGCCCGGCCTTTTTCTTGTCTATCGCTCAGTTCACCACGACGATGCGGGTGTTGCCCATGCCGGCTTCCCTGACCAGCGCATAGAATTCAGCAGCATTCTGCGTGTGCAGGCGCACGCAGCCATGCGAAGCCGGGCGGCCGAGCTGCCTGACGGCGCCGGTGCCGTGGATGGCGTAGCCGCCGCGGAAGAATACCGAATAGGGCATGGGAGAATTGTCGTATTTGCGCGAATACCACATGCGGTGAAGACGCTGCGGACGATAAGTACCGCGCGGCGTGAAATAGCCCCTGCGGGCGGTCGAAACCTTCCACCGATAGATCACCTGTCCGTAACGCGACACTGTCATGGTTTGTGTTGCGACGTTGATTCTCGCTTCGAGACTGGCTGAGCCAGCTTCGGCACCCGCACTGAAAAGAATCGAAGCCAGTGCAATTGCTGCCAGGACGGACTTCTTCATCGTCTTGCGACCCCTCTTCATCCCCCTTGCTTCCCTCACGCCAACCGCAAGGAAAAATTTTGCTTCCACCCCGGCCGAAACAGGATGTTACTCCCGAAGTCCTTGCGGAATTGCTTATGGACAGGCGAAGCATTTGAACGATTTCTTGCCGGCGCGGCCGGGGCTTGCCATGCCATGGCCTTCCCTGCTCAACTCGCTCCATGACAGGAAGACTGCTGCAAGCCGTAGAGCGCCGCACCGACGAACTCGTCGATCTGACCGCCGAACTGATCCGCTTCCCGACCGTCAATCCGCCCGGCGAAGCCTATGGCCCTTGCGCCGAATATCTCGCGCAGAGGCTGCGAAAATCCGGTTTCGAAACGGAATTCATTCGTGGCGTGGGAACGCCGGGAGACACCGACCGCTACCCCCGCATCAACATGGTCGCCCGGTTCGACGGGCGCGTGCCGGGCCCGACGGTGCATTTCAACTCGCACATCGACGTGGTCGAGGCCGGCGACGGCTGGACCGTCGATCCCTTCGCCGGCATCGTGAAGGACGGCCGCGTCTACGGGCGCGGCGCCTGCGACATGAAAGGCGGCCTTGCGGCCTCGATCGTCGCGGCGGAAGCCTTCATGGAAACCTATCCCAATTTTCCGGGCGCCATCGAGATTTCAGGCACGGTGGACGAGGAATCCGGCGGCTTCGGCGGTGTCGCCTATTTGGCCGCAAAGGGCTATTTCTCCAGGCCGAAGGTCGATCACGTCATCATCCCCGAGCCGCTGAACAAGGACCGCATCTGCCTCGGCCATCGCGGCGTCTGGTGGGCGGAGATCGAGACCAGGGGCGAAATCGCGCACGGCTCCATGCCGTTCCTCGGGGATTGCGCGGTGCGCCACATGGGCGCGGTTCTGGAGGCGTTCGAAAACGAGCTTTTCCCCGCGCTCGACCGCAAGCGCACGAAGATGCCCGTGGTGCCGGAAGGGGCGCGCCGCTCCACCATGAACATCAACTCCATCCATGGCGGCCAGACCGAGGACTTCCGCCCCGGCCTGCCTTCGCCCAACGTGCCCGATTCGTGCCGGCTGACCATCGACCGACGCTTCCTGCTGGAGGAGAAGATCGACGAGGTGAAGGGCGAGGTCGTTTCCATTCTCGACCGGCTGAAGCGCGAACGGAACAAATTCGACTATTCGATCCGCGACATCATGGAAGTGCAGCCGACCATGACCGGGCGCGACGCGCCGGTGGTGAAGGCCGTGGCGGAGGGCATCATGGCGGTGTTCGACCGGGAGCCGGACTATGTCATCTCGCCCGGAACCTACGACCAGAAGCACGTCGCGCGCATCGGCCATATCTACGATTGCATCGCCTACGGACCCGGCATCCTCGACCTTGCCCATCGCCCCGACGAATGGGTCGGCATCGAGGATATGACGCAGTCCGCCAAGGTGATGGCCATCGGGCTCAACATATTGCTGCGCGGCGGCGCGAAATGAGGGTCGAAACGGCTGGCCGCGAAACCGGCCGGCGCCCCAACAATGCGATTTACTACGCACCGTTTTCGGGCTTCTATCCGCCCGGTTCGGGAATACGGGAGTTGAAGATGAGATTGTGGAGGACCCTGCTTGCCGCCGCCCTGTTCGCAGCCGCGCCGCTGACGACGGCGACGGCCGCGCGCACCGATCTGGTGCTGGGCATCGTGCTCGAGCCTCCGCATCTCGACCCGACGGCCGGCGCAGCGGCGGCGATAGACGAGGTTCTTTACGCCAATGTCTTCGAAGGCCTCACCCGCATCGGCCCGAATGGCGAGGTGCTTCCCGCGCTCGCCAAGAGCTGGGATATTTCGCCCGACGGCAAGACCTACACCTTCCACCTGCACACCGGCGTCAAGTTCCACGACGGCAGCGATTTCAGCGCCGACGACGTGAAGTTCTCGCTCGACCGCGCCATGGCGCCCGATTCGCAGAACGCCCAGAAGCAGCTTTTCGCGGCCATCGACAAGGTAGAGGTGATCGATCCCGCCACCGCCAAGGTGACGCTGAAGCAGCCGCAGGGTTCCTTCCTCTACAATATGGGCTGGGGCGACGCCGTGATCGTCTCGCCGAAATCCGCCGCGACCAACAAGGAAAAGCCGATCGGCACCGGCCCTTTCAAATTCCGGAACTGGGCCAAGGGATCTTCAATCAACCTGGTCAAAGCGGACAATTACTGGGGCGATCCCATAGCCCTCGACAAGGTGGAGTTCCGCGTCATTCCCGATGCCGCCGCGGCCGTGCCGGCCATGCTTTCGGGCGACGTGCAGGCCTTCCCTTTCTTCCCGCCCGACGCGGCCGCGCAGATCAAGGACGATCCGAACCTCAAGGTGGTGGTCGGTTCGACCGAAGGCGAGACGATCCTTGCCATGAACAACAAGAAGCCGCCCTTCGACCAGTTGAAGGTCAGGCAGGCCATCTCATACGCGCTCGACCGCAAGGCGATCATCGACGGCGCTTCGGCCGGGCTGGGGCAGCCCATCGGCTCGCACATGCCGCCCTCGAACAAGGCCTATATCGACCTCACCGGCCGCTATCCGCACGACGTCGCCAAGGCCAGGGAACTGCTCAAGGAGGCGGGACTTGAGAACGGCTTCAAGACCACGCTGAAGCTTCCGCCCCCGCCCTATGCGCGCGACGGCGGCGAAATCATCGCCTCGGAACTGCGCGAGATCGGCATCGATGCCGAGATCGTACCGGTCGAATGGGCACAGTGGCTGGACCAGGTCTTCACCAAGAAGGACTACGACCTCACCATCGTCTCCCACACCGAGCCCAACGACATCGATATCTATTCGCGGCCGGACTATTACTTCAACTACCAGAATCCCGAGTTCAACAAGGTCATCGCGGAACTGGACCAGACCGCCGACGAAGCGAAACGCATCGAATTGCTGCAAAAGGCGCAGAAGATCCTCGCGGACGACGCGCCGGTCGGCTTCCTGTTCGAACTGCCGAAGGTGGGCGTCTGGGATGCAAGGCTCGAGGGCATGTGGCAGAACGCTCCGATCCAGGCCAACGACCTCACCAAGGTGAAATGGGCGGATTGAACGGCACAGCCTGCCCGTGATCCTGTAGCCCGGCCAGATATCGGCCGATATGCCGGATCGCAGCGCTGGGCGCAGACGGAATTTACCCTCCCCCTTGTGGGGAGGGTCGGCGAGAAATCTCCGCGGAGCGAAGATTGCGAGACGGGGTGGGGTAATTTGCAAGGCCTTGTCGAAATCCTCCCCCCACCCCGGTCCGCTTTGCGAACCGACCCTCCCCACAAGGGGGAGGATAAGGGCGACGCTCCATGACAGCCCATCTCGCAAAGCGCCTGGCCATCGCCCTCGCCACGCTGGTTCTGGCCTCCGTCGTGGTCTTTGCCGTACTGGAGATCGTGCCGGGCGATCCCGCACGCCTGATGCTCGGCATGAATGCCGGCGCCGATCAGGTTGAGCAGTTGCGCATGCAGATGGGCCTTAATGACCCGCTTCTCCTGCGCTACCTGCATTGGGCCGGAAACATGCTGAGGCTCGATTTCGGCCGTTCCTACACCTATTCGGTGCCGGTGATCGATCTGGTGCGCGAGCGCGTCATCGTTTCGCTGCCGCTGGCCGCCATCGCCCTGATCCTCTCGACCGTCATCGCTATCCCCATCGGCGTCTATTCGGCGAGCCGGCATGGCCGCATGGGCGACACGCTCGCCATGGGGGCGGCGCAGGTGGGCGTTGCCGTGCCGAATTTCTGGTTCGCGCTGCTGCTGGTCTACGTCTTCGCCGTCTGGCTGCGCTGGGTGCCGGCCGGCGGCTTTCCGGGCTGGAGCGCGGGTGTCTGGCCGGCGCTGAAGGCCCTCATCCTGCCGGCCGTCGCGCTCGCCCTGCCGCAGGCCGCCATTCTCGCCCGCGTGACCCGTTCGGCGCTGGTCGAGGTGTTGTCGGAGGATTTCGTCCGCACCGCGCGCGCCAAGGGCCTGCCCTACCGTGCCGTGTTGTGGCGGCATGCGCTGCGCAACGCGCTGCTGCCGGTGGTGACCATCATGGGCCTGCAATTCGCCTTCCTTCTCGCCGGCACGGTCATCATCGAAAACGTCTTCTACCTGCCCGGCCTCGGCCGGCTGGTGTTCCAGGCCATCACGCAGCGCGACCTGATCGTCGTGGAGAGCGTCGTCATGCTGCTGGTCGCCGCCGTCATCATCGTCAATCTGCTCGTCGATCTCTCCTATTCGATCGTCGATCCACGCCTGAGGCGGCGCTGATGACGCTGCATCTCGCCCCGCCGGAACAGACGACGTTCCGCGCCACCCTGCGCAAGGCATTCGCCAACCGCTCCTTCCTGATCGGTTTCGTCATCGTCGCGCTGATCGCGGCGATGGCGCTGCTTTCCTTCGCCTGGACGCCCTATGACGTGACCCGGCTGATCATCACGGACAAGAACCAGGCCCCATCCGCAGCACACTGGTTCGGCACGGACCATTTCGGCCGCGACATCCTGTCGATGGTGATGATCGGCGCGCGCAACTCCATCGCCGTGGCACTGGTGGCCGTCGGCATCGGCATGGGCATCGGCGTGCCGCTCGGCTGCCTGGCGGCAGCGCGCGGCGGCCTGCTGGACGAGGCGGTGATGCGGCTGAACGACCTCGTCTTCGCCTTCCCGGCCCTGCTTTCGGCCATCATGATCACCGCCGTCTTCGGGCCGGGCGCCGTCAACGCCATCATCGCCATCGGCATCTTCAACATTCCCGTCTTCGCGCGCGTCGCCCGCGCCGGCGCGCTGGCCGTGTGGCCGCGCGAATTCATTTTGGCCGCCCGGGCCGCCGGCAAGGGCCCGGCGCTGATCACGCTGGAACACGTCCTGCCCAACATCGCCACGCTGCTTCTGGTGCAGGGCACCATCCAGTTCGCGTTGGGCGTTCTTGCGGAAGCCAGCCTCTCCTATCTCGGCCTCGGCGCGCAGCCGCCCATGCCGAGTTGGGGCCGCATGCTGTTCGACGCGCAGACGCGCATGGCCGTGGCGCCGTGGATGGCGATTTTCCCGGGCATGGCCATCGTCGTCACCGTTCTGGCGCTGAACCTTCTGGGCGACGGCATCGCCGACATGCTCGATCCGAAATCGCGGCGGCGCCGATGAGCCTGCTCGAGATCGAAAGACTGTCGCTCGCCATCGGCCGCACGCCGATCCTCAAAGGCGTGGACCTGACCGTCGGGCCGGGCGAAGTGGTGGGGCTGGTCGGCGAATCCGGCTCCGGCAAGTCGATGACCGCGCTGACGGTGATGCGGCTCCTGCCCTTCAGCGCCACGGCGTCCGGCCGCGTGAGCTTCGACGGCATCGATCTGCTGGCCGCCGGCGAGGACCAGATGTGCGCCCTGCGCGGCGACGATATCGGCATGGTCTTCCAGGAACCCATGACGGCGCTGAACCCCCTGAAGACCATCGGCGAGCAGGTTGCGGAAGGCATCCGCCTGCACACCCGCGCCGGCCGCGCCGAGGCGGAAGACCGCGCGCGCAGGATGCTCGACCGGGTCGGATTGCCCGAGGCGCAATTCCCGCTGACGCGCTATCCGCATGAACTGTCTGGCGGGCAGCGCCAGCGCGTCGTCATCGCCATCGCCTGCGCGTTGAAGCCGAAACTGCTGATCGCAGACGAACCCACCACCGCGCTGGACGTCGTGCTGCAGGCGCAGATCCTCGACCTGCTGCGCGAGCTCGTACACGAAAACCGCATGGGCCTGCTGCTGATCTCGCACGACCTTGCCGTCGTGACCGAGATGGCCGACCGCATCACCATCCTGCGCCGCGGCGAGGTGATGGAGGCCGGCGATACGGCGCGCACGCTGTCCGCCCAGAGCCATCCTTACACGCGGCAACTGGCGCAAGCCTCCATGCATGTGCCGGAACGCCGGCCTGTTGACCATTCCTTGCCGCAGGGACCAGTCCCGCTCCTGCAAGTCGAGAACCTGTCGCGCGACTATCCCGGCCGGCGCACCTCCATGCTTAGGCCTGCGGAGCCGATCCGCGCGGTGAACGACGTTTCCTTTGCCATCGCGCCCGCCCGTTCCGTGGCGCTGGTCGGCCGTTCCGGCTGCGGCAAGTCCACCCTGGCGCGGATGGTCCTGGCGCTCGACAGGCCGACATCGGGGAAAATCCATTTTCGCGGCGAGACGATCACGGACAGAAGCGAGCGCGAACTAAAACCGGCCTGGCGTGACATGCAGGTGGTGTTCCAGGACCCTTACGGCTCCTTCGACCCGCGCCAGAAAGTGGAGAGGCTGCTGGCCGAGCCGCTGCACGTGCTGGAGAAGAAGCCGTCGCGGGCCGAACGCCGCGAACTGGTCCAGCACGCGCTCGCGGAGGTCGGCCTCGGACCGGCGGACATGGACAAGTACCCGCATGAATTCTCCGGCGGGCAGCGCCAGCGCCTGTCCATCGCGCGCGCCATCATCACACGGCCGAAACTCGTCGTCGCGGACGAGCCCGTCTCGGCGCTGGACGTGTCGATCCGCGCCCAGATCCTCGACCTGTTTGCCGAGCTGAACGGCAGGCTGGGCATCGCCTACCTCTTCATCACGCACGATTTGACGGTGGCGCGGGCCATCACCGACGAGGTGATGGTGATGCAGGAGGGCCGCATCGTCGAACGCGGCCGCACCGCTGACGTGCTTGACAACCCGCAATCGGAAGCCGCGCGCGAACTTGTCGCCGCAGCGCCCGATCTGCATCGTGCGATCGCCAGGAAAATGCAGGAACAGGGGTGAGCGACCGGTTCGCGCAGCGAATTGCCCGTGCCGACGGCAGGAGGGAAGGTTGCGAACGCCGGGGAGTTGCCGAAGGCAACGGACCCCGGCAGGCCGCCGGTTCCGTTAGGCTCAGTTGCCCTTCACCGCCTCGACCGGGCTGATGTCCAATATGTCCAGCGTGCGTCGCAGGAGACGCACCTCGTTTTCCGCCAGATGCTGGTCGGCCTTGGCGATCTCGACCATATGACGGGCAAGCTGCTGCCGGCGCTCGATGTCGAGATCGCGGAACATGGCGATGGCCTGCGAGCCGTTGGTCTCGTAGCCGAAATCGTTGAGATATTCGATCACCGCTTCGATGCTGTCTGCCGGGATGTCGAAAGATTCGGTGCAGATCCGCCGGAAGGCCTGCATCTCGCTCTCGCTGACCTCGCCGTCAGCGAGGATCATGCGGAACAGCATCAGCAGTTCCGCCGAAAGCACCGGATCGTCGGCCACCTTGCGTACGCCCGGATCGCCCTCGAAGATCGAACGTATCTGGTCCAGCAATGCTATGGCCATCGGCATCCTCCCGCATCTGTGCTCCGCCACAGAGTTAGCGTGGTTTGGCCCTTGCGGAAACCGGGCGGCTGTGATCGAAGCGCCACAACCGCGTGACAATCTTCCGTCCAGAACCTTCATGTTCGACCCCTCCCTGCAAGTCACCCTGGTGCTCGGCGCCGCCGCCTTCGCTGCCGGCTTCGTCGATTCCATCGCCGGCGGCGGCGGTTTGATCACCGTGCCGGCTTTGCTCCTGGCCGGTCTTCCCCCGGTCGAGACGCTCGGCACCAACAAATTGCAGGGACTGTTCGGCTCCGGCTCGGCGACGCTGGCCTATGCGGCCAAGGGCCATGTCGACGTGCGCAAGCAACTGCCCTCGGCTGCGATGGCCCTGTGCGGCAGCGCCATCGGCGCGCTCGCGGCAACGGTGGTCCCCGGCGAGATATTGCAGGCGGCGCTGCCTGTCGTATTGATCGCCATCGCGCTCTATTTCGCCATCAAGCCCAATATGGGCGATGTGGACCGCGCGGAGCGGCTGTCGCCCTTCCTGTTCGGCCTGACCGTCGTCCCGGCGATCGGCTTCTACGACGGCCTTTTCGGACCGGGCACCGGCTCGTTCTACATGCTCGCTTTCGTCACGCTCGCCGGCTACGGCGTGCTGAAGGCCACTGCCCACACCAAGCTGCTCAACTTCGCCACCAACATCGGCGCCTTCGCGGTCTTCGCCTTTGCCGGCGTGATCTACTGGAAGATCGGCCTGCTGATGGGAATCTGCCAGTTCCTCGGCGCGCGCGTCGGCGCCCATATGGCGATCCGCATCGGCTCGCGATTGATCAAGCCGCTGCTTGTGCTGGTCTGCGTGGCCCTGGCGATCAGGCTGCTCGCCGACCCGGCCAATCCCCTGCGGGTAGCGCTGGGCTTCTAGCTACCGCGCCAGTCCGAAGATCGCATCGCAGTCGAGGCGGGCTTCCAGTTCCGCGGCGATCTCGTCCAGCGCCTTTTCCACCTCGGCGCGATAGTCGATGCCGCCGCCCTTGACGCCAAGACTTTCAAGGAAGCGCGCACGGAAATCGTCCGCGCCGAACAGGCCGTGCAGATAGGTGCCGAAGACCTTGCCGTCCGCCGACGTCGCCCCGTCGTCCACGCCGTCGATGAGCGCCACCGGCCGCGCGCAATCCGGCCCGACTGTGCGGCCGAGATGGATTTCATAGCCGTCCAGCGGCACGTCGAACGTCACCGAGCGCGCCGAGACGTTGCGCACCGTCTTTTCCGGCTCCATGACGGTTTCGACGTCGAGCAAGCCGAGCCCGGCGGTTTCCCGCACGCTGCCTTCGATACCGTCGGGATCGCGCACGGCGCGCCCCAGCATCTGGTAGCCGCCGCAAATCCCGACGACATGGCCGCCGCGACGGCGGTGTGCCGTCAGATCGACGTCCCAGCCGTTCTCGCGGAAGTGGATGAGATCGCCGATGGTCGATTTCGAACCCGGGATGACGACAAGGCCGGCGTCTTCCGGCAATTTTTGGCCCGGCGGCACGAACACCACCTCTATGTCCGGTTCGGCCTTGAGCGGATCGAGATCGTCGAAATTGGCGATGCGCGACAGCATCGGCACCGCCACTTTCAGGGCCCGCTTCTCGCCGGAAGCCAGCCGCTCCAGAACTACCGAATCCTCGGAAGGAAGCCTTGCCGCGGCCTTGAGCCACGGCACCACACCGAAGCAGCGCCAGCCGGTGAATCTTCCAATCGCCGCAACGCCTTCATCGAACAGGCTCACGTCGCCACGGAACTTGTTGACGATATAGCCGGCGATCATGCGCCGGTCTTCCTCCGGCAGGATCAGATGCGTGCCGGCGACGGAGGCGATGACCCCGCCCCGGTCGATGTCGCCCACCAGCACCACGGGCACGTTTGCCCTGGTGGCGAAGCCCATATTGGCGATGTCGCGCGGCCGCAGGTTGATCTCCGCAGGCGACCCCGCGCCCTCGACGATGACGAGGTCGGCGCCCTCGCCCACCTTCGCCCACGAGTCCAGGACCGCCTCCATCAGCCGCCCCTTGAGCGTCTGGTAGTCGCGCGCCCGCGCCTCGCCGAACACCTTTCCCTGCACGATGATCTGCGAGCCGACATCGGTCTGCGGCTTGAGCAGCACCGGGTTCATATGCACCGTGGGCGCGACGCCGCAGGCCAGCGCCTGAAGCCACTGTCCGCGCCCGATCTCGCCGCCGCCGGTTTCGCCTGGAATCTCGGCGACGGCGGCGTTGTTCGACATGTTCTGCGGCTTGAACGGGCGCATCTTCAGGCCTCGCCGCAACGCCGCGCGGCAAAGCCCTGCCACCAGCACCGTCTTGCCGACATCCGATCCGGTGCCCTGCAGCATGATCGCGCGCGCCATGGCTCAGTTTTCCTCGCCGGTTCGGGCGATGACGGATTTCTGCGCCAGCGGTCCGCCTCGCCACAGATAGAGCGCCAGCAGAGGTTCGGTACCGGTGCGCATCGCGTGATCGACATTGGAGGCGTGGTGGACGACCTCGCCCGCCATCCGGCGGCGGAACGGCTCGTCGCCCATGCGCCACTCGGTCTCGCCGGTCAGCGGAACGTAGATTTCCTCCGCTTCATGATGATAGTCCGGATAGAGCAGACCGGGGCCCAGCAGCAGCACGCCGCACGCGATCGAATCATTGGCGAAATGACCCCGCGTGCCGAACACCTCGCACCAGCCGTAATTGTCGATGAAGCCTTGCCCGAAATCCTCCCGGCCGTAGGTCTGGCCCCACCGAAGCCGGCTGCGGTGCCCGGCCAGAAGCCCCGCCAGAGGCCGGGCGGAAGCAGGCGCGATTTCGGCCGCCCGATCCAGATGGCGCAGGCAATCCAGCCGCTGGGGCGCAAGCTCGCGCCTGTGCATTTTCCAGTCGATCCCGGAAACGGCACCCGCCACGCGAACGTCGTCCACACCGAGGAGGAAGGCCCGGACGCTTTCCAGCAGGTCATCGAAAATTGTGGTCACGAACCATTCCCGCACGTCATTATCTGCACATCCGCTTCCCATAAGGTCGGGTTGCGCGACCACATCATTGGTCTAGATTGAACTCCACGCATAGCCGAAAACATCGGACCAGAGGAGCACGCCATGGATATCGCCACGACGGCGGCCGGCGGCCAGTTCGAGCTCAACGAGGACCAGCGCGCCATCCAGGCGGTGGCGGAAGCCTTCGCGGCGGAGCGCGTGGCGCCGAATGCGCTGGAATGGGACAGACAGAAGCACTTTCCGGCCGATGTCATCCGCGAAACCGGCCCGCTCGGGCTCGGCGGCATCTATGTGCGCGACGACGTGGGCGGCTCCGCCCTTGGCAGGCTGGACGCGGTCCTGATCTTCGAGGCATTGGCGCATGCCTGCCCGGCCTTCTCCTCCTTCATCTCCATCCACAACATGGCGGCCTCCATGATCGACCGGTTCGGCAGCGAGGAGCAGCGCCAGCGCTTCCTGCCGAAGCTCACCTCCATGGAGTGGCTGGCGAGCTATTGCCTGACCGAGCCGGGTTCGGGATCGGACGCAGCCGCGTTGAAGACAAAAGCCGTTCGCAACGGCGATCACTATGTCCTGAACGGCACCAAGCAGTTCATTTCCGGCGCGGGCGACAGCGACCTCTATGTGGTGATGGCGCGCACCGGCGCGGACGGCCCGAAGGGCATCTCGACCTTCGTGGTCATGAAGGACGCGCCGGGGCTCTCCTTCGGCGCCAACGAGCACAAGATGGGCTGGCACATGCAGTCCACGCGCCAGGTGATCTTCGAGGATTGCCGGATGCCTGCCGAAAACCTGCTTTCCACCGAGGGCGCAGGCTTTTCCATCGCCATGGCCGGGCTGGACGGCGGTCGCCTGAACATAGCCGCCTGCTCGCTCGGCGGCGCGCAATCGGCTCTCGACAAGGCGCTTGCATACGCAGCCGAACGCAAGGCCTTCGGCTCGAAGATAAACCAGTTCCAGGCGCTGCAATTCCGGCTGGCGGACATGGAGACGGAATTGCAGGCCGCCCGCCTGTTCCTCTATGCGGCGGCCTCGAAGCTCGACGCCAAGTCGCCAGACGCGTCCAAATGGTCGGCCATGGCCAAGCGCTTCGTCACCGACACCGGGTTCGACATCGCCAACGGCGCGCTGCAACTGTTCGGCGGCTACGGCTATCTGCACGAATACGGCATGGAGAAGCTGGTGCGCGACCTGCGCGTCCACCAGATTCTCGAAGGCACGAACGAGATCATGCGCGTCATCGTAGCGAGACATCTTATCGGCCGACAGTAGGCAGCCGGCAGATCGCCAGTCGAAAACCCGATCTCCGACTTCCAATTGCCGACCGCCCAATTCCGGAGGAGTTCCATCATGACGACCATCGCCTTCATCGGCCTCGGCAACATGGGAAATCCCATGGCCGCCAATCTCGTCAAGGCGGGACATGCGGTGCTGGGTTTCGACCTTGTGCCCGAGAATCTGGCGGTGGCGCGCGACCACGGCGTCACCATCATGGCCGACGCCACTTCGGCGGTGAAGGACGCCGAAGCGGTGGTCACCATGCTGCCTGCCGGCAAACATGTGCTGTCGGTCTACGAGGACATCGCTGCGAAGGCTAAGAAGGGCGTGCTGCTGATCGACTGCTCGACCATCGACGTCGAATCCGCGCGCAAGGCGCACGCGATCGCCCAGAAGCACGGCCACGCGTCGATCGATGCGCCGGTTTCCGGCGGCACCGGCGGCGCGGCGGCCGGTACGCTGACCTTCATGGCAGGCGGCGCCGACGATGCCTTCGCCCGCGCCGAGCCCATCCTGAAGCCGATGGCCGGCCGCATCGTCCACTGCGGCGGCGACGGTTCCGGCCAGGCGGCCAAGATCTGCAACAACATGATCCTGGGCATTTCCATGATCGGCGTTTCGGAAGCTTTCGTGCTGGCGGAAAAGCTCGGACTTTCGCATCAGGCGCTGTTCGACGTCGCTTCCACCTCCTCCGGCCAGTGCTGGTCGCTGACCTCCTATTGCCCGGTGCCCGGTCCGGTTCCGGCCTCCCCGGCCAACAATGCTTACAAGCCGGGCTTTGCCGCCGCTTTGATGCTGAAGGACCTGAAACTCGCGCAGGAAGCCGCGCAGGCGGCCGGAGCGGTCACGCCGCTGGGCGCCGAGGCCGCGCAGATCTACGGGCTTTTCAACGCGCAGGGCAACGCCGGCGCCGATTTCTCGGGCGTCATCAATTTCCTGCGCGGCAAGACGTCCTAGGAGCGCGGCGCTTCTCCGGCGGAAAATGCTCGCGTTTAGACTTGCTTAAGCTCTCGCTAACCGTGCGGTAACGATGTGCCTGTAGAACGGAACACGAGGCGGACAACGCATCTGCCCAGCGCTCCGGATCAGGTCTTGCGTACCGGAGGCTTCGAGTTTCGCAAGCGTTCGAGTAGCGAAGCGCCATGCGTATCTGGCAAAGCCGCGTTTCTCCGGAAACGCGGTTTTTGCTTTTTGGCCTGCCGCCTCTCAGCGCCCGGAGATGCGGCCCAGCCGGCGATAGTTGGACTTCACGCGCCGGCGCGCCGGCCGCAGCGCCGCGTGCATCGATTTCTCGACGGCGGCCCCATTCAGCAGCGAGGGGGTGCGGCCCGACAGGAGTTCGGGCCAGAAAGCAGCCATCGAACCCATCATGGAAAGCTGGGCGGCCACCATGCCTTCGGCCATGGCTGCGGCCTTTTCCGAAACGGCCGTGATCGATTCCCGCCCCCAGGGTGCGTGCGCCTCGGCCGCCATCTGGGGCAGCCGCATCCATGCCACCATGGGCGCGAGCATCAGGTCGCCTGCGGCTGCCGCCGCGGCCTTTCGGCTCTTCGAGCGCATCTGCACGGCCCTGCCCTTCATGTTCGCCCGCTCCAATGACTGCGCCTTCAACGAAAAGCCCGGCGGCAGGTTCCGCCGGGTCTCGTCCGCCGATCCGGATCAGGCCTTGCGTAGATCCGCTTCGGCAAGATCGAGCGCCTTGACGATGCGCTTGCAGGCCATGTCGATCGTGTCCCGCGTCCAGATCAGCGGCGGCGACAGGATCATGGTGTCGCCGGTCGCGCGCAGCATCAGGCCGTTTGCGATGGCATGGTCGCGCACTGCGACGGCTGCGCTGCCGGCCGGCTTGAAACGCTCCCGGGTGGCCTTGTCCTTGACGATCTCGATGGCGCCCATCAGGCCGATGGCACGCGTCTCCCCCACCAGCGGATGGCCGGAAACGCGTTCCCGCAGCGCTTCGGCGAAATAAGGCCCGGTATCGGTCCTCACCCGCTCCACCAGCCCTTCCTTCTCGATGATGTCGAGATTGGCGAGCGCCACCGCGCAGGCCACCGGATGACCGGAATAGGTATAGCCGTGGTAGAATTCGCCACCCTTTTCCACCAGGGTCCTTGCGATTCGGTCGCCCACCAGCAGGGCCGACAAGGGCTGGTAGCCGGACGTCAGCGCCTTGGCCGTGGTGATGGTGTCAGGCTCTATGCCCATCGACTGCGCGGCGAACCACTGGCCGGTGCGGCCATAGCCGGTGATGACCTCGTCGAGCATCAGCAGCACGTCGTATTTGCGGCAGATGCGCTGCACCTCCGGCCAATAGCTTGCCGGCGGGATCTTGACGCCGCCGGCCCCCATGACCGGCTCGCCGATAAAGGCGGCGACCTTGTCGGCTCCGGCCTCGAGGATGGCGTCCTCGACGGCCTTGGCCGCGCGCAGGCCGAAATCATGGTCGCTCTCGCCCGGCAATGCCAGCTCATAGGCATAAGGCATCATCACGTGCACGATGTTCGGCACCGGACCGCCGAGCTGGGCGTGCATGCCGTCCATGCCGCCGAGCGACGCGCCGGCGACGGTAGAGCCGTGATAGGCCATGGTGCGCGAGATGATGCGGTTCTTTTCCGGCTTGCCTTCCAGCGCCCAGAAATGGCGCACCAGCCTGAGCGCCGTGTCGTTGGCCTCCGAGCCGGACGAGCCGTAGAACACCTGGCTGATGCCCTTCGGCGCGATCTCGGACAGTTTTCGGGAAAGCAGCACCGGCGTCGGCGTGGAGCATTTGAAGAAGGAGTTGTAATAGGGCAGCTCCTTCATCTGCCTGTAGGCCGCTTCGGCCAGTTCGTTGCGGCCGTAGCCGACATTGACGCACCACAGGCCGGCCATGCCGTCCAGGAGCTCTTTGCCTTCCGAATCGTAGATGAACGGTCCTTCGGCGCGGGTGATGATGCGCGAACCCGCCTCGCGCAGGTCCTTATGGTCGGTGAAGGGATGCAGGTGATGCGCGGAATCGATCTGCTGAAGCTGCTTAAGCGAATAGTTCTGATAGGTCATGATCTGGCCTCTCATCGAAAAAAACAGAACCGGCGACACATGCCGGGGCGATGTCAAAGGCAGGCAGCAGGAGGCGAATATCCGATGCGGGCGCACAGGCGCAGCAATTCGGTATGGCGCGTGCGCGGCGACGGCGTCACCGCGACATCGAGCTTACGGGGATGGGCTTCGACCACGCGCATGTCGGCAATCTAGCCGAAGCCCGCTTCAAGGTTCAAGCCGGCTTCCGGCGCAAGGCGCCCGCGATCCCGAGCGCAAGGCAGGCAAGGCCGAGCGTGAGCGGCAGACCGCCCGCACCGAGTGCGTTCATGCCCGCTCCCGCCAGAGGCGGCATCGCAAGGCCGCCGACGCCCCACATCAGCGCAAAGGTTGCGTTGCCGGCCACAAGCGCGGCGCCGGAAAAACGCTCGCCGAGTTCGATGATCGCCATCGTATAGATGCCGTAGGACACCGCTCCCCAGAGAAAGACGAAAGGCCACACCAGCGGCGTCTCGATCAAAAGCGGCAGCAGGGCGCAGCCGATCGCGGTGGCGCCCGCGCAAAGCAGCTTGACGGTTCGCGCGCCCATTCGTTCCGCCAGCAGCCCGAGCGGCACCTGCATGGCGATGTTGCCGGCGATCATGATCGCCAGGATAGCCGACATGCGCGTCTCGGCGATGCCGAACGAGGTGCCGTACACCGGAAGCAGAGCCAGGATTGCCTGCTCGAAGCCGGCAGCGACCACCACGGCCACCAGCAGCAGCTTGGCCCGCGGCATGAAGCCGAGCACCGATACATGCTCGCCCGCCTGGTCCACCCTCGGCAGCCTGGGGAGGACCGCCGCCAGACAGGTTCCGCACAGCACGAACGCCATGATGCCGACCATGAAAGGCGGCCAGCCTTCCGTGCCCACCAGAAGCAGGCAGAGCGGTCCGGCGGCGAACCCGGCCGAAATCAGCGTCGAATAGATGCCCATCACCCTGCCGCGCCGCGTCGGCGGCGCCAGGGCGATGATCCACACCTCGCTCAGCACATAGAGCGGGTTGGTCACCATGCCGATCAGGAAGCGCAGCGGAAACCAGGCGTAGAGACTGTAGCTCCAGGCGATCAGCAGCAGCGTCAGCGCCGACAGGGCCGCGCAGGTCAGCGCCGTGCGCCCTGCCCCGAAACGGCGCGCCAGCATCGGGATGAGCGGCGAGGAGACGATGAAGCCGATCGGCGTCATCGCCGCCGACAGGCCGATCAGCGCCGGCGACGCGCCCTGGCGCTGCAGGATGAAGCTGAGCAGGGGATAGCTCAGCCCTTGCGCGATGGCGAAGACGGACACGGTGGCGATGACGCCGACCATCGCCGCCGACTGGGTGATGTCGCCTGTCTGAACGTCCTCCCGAGCCATCGCGCCACAACATCAGCCCACGGGCGCCGACACAAGCCATGTGCTGCGGCAGGACCAATCGAAATGACGAAGCTGAGCTGACGCGCCGTTCAACGCCGTTTCATCTGAGCATGGCGATGAGGCGATGCGCATCCGCGGGTGCGGCGCTTTTCACGTCGTTGTCGAAGAAGCACCAGATATCGCGGCCCTCCCCCCGCCACCGGCGGATGTCGGCCGCCCATCCGGACAACGCAATGTCGGTGTAGCTGCCGAAATACCTGCCGCTCGGCCCGTGGTTGCGGATGTACACCCAGTCTGCCGTGACCTCACGCGGCGCGGGCGCCGCGGCATGATCGGACAGGCAAAGCGATGCGTCGTTTTCGCTGAGCAGGTCGAAGATGGGTTGCTCGTACCAGCTCGGATGGCGGAATTCGAAGCTGTGGCGATACCTCGCATCCAGCCTCTTGAGGAAGGCGCCCAGCCGCTCCCGGTCGATCTTCATGCGCGGGGGCAATTGGAACAGGATCGGCCCTGCCTTTTGCCTGAGCAGCTTTACGCGCTCGGTCAGCAGATCGAGCGATGCATCGTCGACGAGCAGCCGCTTCGAATGGGTAATGAACTTCGACGCCTTCCAGGCGAAACGGAAATCATCCGGCGTCGACATGAACCACTTCTCCACCGCACCGGGCGTTGGCGTACGATAGAAGGGCGCGTCCAGCTCCGTCGCGCGGAACCGGGCGGCGTAGTAGACGAGCGCATCCTTCCTTTTCAGCGTTTCCGGATAGAAAGGTCCCCACCAGTCCGAATAATGCCAGCCTGAGGTGCCGATGCGCAGTTCGGGGACTTCTCCGCTTTTTCGCTCGTCCTTGGTGGGCATCGCATTGCTCCCTTCCGGGTTCAACGCGCCTGGGGCGGTTTGGTGCCACATTTGGCCTGGCTGCAGAGGCCGGCGGAATGTCGTTTTGCTCGCCCTACTGGTCGCCACCTCCGCAATGGCGGCCGCCCTCCCAGTCCAATATGCACGGCGAAACGCATATCATGAGGCCGCCCATGTCCGCCGTGCTGAACCCTGACGAACCCGTCCCGGCGACCGACCACGCCAGGCGTGGCGGCCGCGCCGGCAAGCGCTCCGGCGGTTCCGCGGCCTTCGAGCAGCCTCCCTTCCGGCAGCTCAAGAATCCGCTGGAACCGACCCGGCTGGTCTCGGACGACGAGCTGGAATCGATCCATCTCGCCTCGTTGCGCGTGCTGAAGGAGATCGGCGTCGATGTCCTGCACGAGGAGGCCCGCCGCATCATGAAGGCGCACGGCGCCGACGTGCGCGAAGGCTCGGAGCGGGTCCGTTTCGACGCGGACATGATACTGGAGCTGATCGAGCATGCCCCGTCCGAATTCACCCTGCATGCGCGCAACCCGGCCCATAACGTGCGCTTCGGCGGCAACAACGTCGTCTTCGCCCAGGTTGCGTCGGCGCCCAACTGCTCCGATCTCGACGGCGGCCGGCGGCCCGGCAACCAGGTCGACTACCGCAATTTCCTCAAACTGGCGCAGATGCACAACATCATGCATGCCACCGGCGGCTACCCCGTGGAACCGGTGGACATCCATCCGTCCATTCGGCATCTCGAATGCGTCCGCGACCTCGTCACGCTCACCGACAAGGTCTTCCACATCTATTCGCTGGGCAAGGAACGCAACGTCGACGGCATCGAGATCACCCGCATCGCCCGTGGTATTTCCCGCGAGCAACTCGAACGCGAACCGTCCGTCTTCACCATCATCAACACCAACTCGCCGCTGAAGCTCGACGTGCCGATGATGGAAGGCATCATCCAGATGTCGTCGGCCGGACAGGTCGTGGTCGTCACGCCTTTCACCCTCTCCGGTGCGATGGCCCCGGTGACCGTCGCCGGTGCGCTGGTGCAGCAGAACGCCGAGGCGCTGGCCGGCATCGCCTTCACGCAGATGGTGAAGAAAGGCGCGCCGGTCGGCTATGGCGGCTTCACCTCGAACGTGGACATGAAATCGGGAGCGCCGGCTTTCGGCACGCCCGAATATATGAAGGCGCAGCTCGTCGGCGGCCAACTCGCGCGCCGCTACAGGATCCCCTACCGCACCTCCAACACCTGCGCGGCCAACGCCATCGACGCGCAGGCGGCCTATGAAAGCGTGTTCTCGCTGTGGGGCGCGATCCAGGGCGGCGGCAACTTCCTCATGCACGGCGCCGGCTGGCTGGAAGGTGGGCTGAGGGCGTCGTACGAAAAATTCATCCTGGATATCGACCTGCTCCAGATGGTGGCCGAGTTCCTGACGCCGCTCGACCTTTCCGAGGATGCGCTGGCCATCGATGCCATCCGCGATGTCGGGCCGGGCGGTCACTTCTTCGGCACGCCGCATACGCAGGCACGCTACAAGACCGCGTTCTATTCGCCCATTCTCTCCGACTGGCGCAATTTCGAGACCTGGACCGAGGCCGGCTCTCCGACCGCGGCGGAAAAGGCCAACCGCGTGTGGAAGGCGCGGCTGGCCGCTTATGAACAGCCCTACATGGACCCGGCGATCCGCGAGGAACTCGACGCTTTCGTGGAAAAGCGCAAGGCCGAAGGCGGGGCCCCGACGGATTTTTGAGGATGACGCCAGATCGACCCTCACTCCGGTCGGCTCCGCCGACCACCTCTCCCCCGGACGACGGGGGAGAGGAAGGGCGCGAGCTTGCCGGACCGAGCTCCTTTCCTCTCCCTCCGGAGGGGGGAGAGGTGGCGCCGCGAAGCGGCGACGGAGTGGGGGAAGGCATCCATTCAATCCGCAGCCGTCGCAGGAACGGCACGACCGCTCGTGCCCGCAAGCTTCGCCAGGGCGGCAATCAAGCCGAAGCTCTTCTTTGGCTTGAGCTGAAGAACAGAAGGCTCGGTGGCTATCGTTTCACGCGCCAACTGCCGATTGGCCCCTATTTCGCGGATTTCGCATGCCGCGAACGGTCGCTTGTCGTCGAACTTGATGGTTCACAACACGCAGACAGCGCCCACGACCGCACCCGCGACGAATTCATGCAGTCGTACGGCTATTCCGTCCTGCGGTTCTGGAACACAGACGTTCTCAAACATCGCGAGGCCGTCTGCGAGACCATTCTCGCCGCGCTCACTGGCCGGCTGACCGAAAGCACTGACGCTTTCGATCTCCGCTATCGCCCGCAAAGCCTCGCCAAACCCCATCTGCCGCGGAGCAGCGGACCCTTGGTCAGCGGGTCCGTCCGCTGCATCAATCTGAATCGATCCATCCAAATCGGGACATAACCACATGAAATCCCATGCAAAAGCAGTGGTCATCGGCGGCGGCGTCGTCGGCTGTTCGGTGCTCTATCACCTCGCCCGCGCCGGTTGGACCGACGTCATGCTGATCGAGCGCTCGGAACTCACTTCCGGCTCGTCCTGGCACGCGGCAGGCGGGTTCC
Organism: Mesorhizobium sp. SP-1A; assembly: GCF_032460275.1. Lineage (NCBI taxonomy): Bacteria > Pseudomonadati > Pseudomonadota > Alphaproteobacteria > Hyphomicrobiales > Phyllobacteriaceae > Mesorhizobium > Mesorhizobium sp. SP-1A. The sequence continues at coordinate 121,421 of NZ_JAVXZD010000003.1, forward strand.
ACACGCTGAACGGCGACCCGAACGTGGCCAAGCTGCAGGCCTACACCGTCCAGCTCTACAAGGAACTGGAGGAGCTTTCCGGCCAATCCTGCTCGCTGCATCTCACCGGCGGCGTCATGCTGGCCGACAGCCCCGAACGCATGGACTTCCTGCGGCTGGCCCACGCCAAGGGCCGCTATCTCGGCATGGACACGGAGCTCATCACGCCCTCCGAGGCCAAGGCGATGTTCCCGCTCATGGACGAGAAGCATTTCGTCGGCGCCATGTGGGATCCGGTCGAGGGTCACCTCGATCCCTCCGGCACCACGCATGCCTACGCCAAGGCGGCGAAGAAGCTGGGCGCCGAGATCGTGCTGCGCAACCGCGTCGTCGACCTGACGCAGGAGCCCGACGGCACCTGGAACGTCGTCACCGAGCAGGGCACGGTGAAGGCCGAGCATGTGGTGAACTGCGGCGGCCTGTGGGCGCGCGAGGTCGGCCGCATGGTCGGCATCGAACTGCCGCTGCTGGCCATGGAGCACATGTACCTGCTGACCGAGCCGATGCCGGAGGTCGAGGAATTCAACAAGGCCACCGGCCGCGAGATGGTCGGCGTGCTCGACTTCAAGGGCGAGATCTATACGCGCCAGGAGCGCAACGGCGTGCTGCTCGGCACCTACGAGAAGGCGTGCAAGCCGTGGTCTCCGGTCAATACGCCGTGGGATTTCGGGCACGAGTTGCTCCAGCCCGATCTCGACCGCATCGCCCCGTCGCTCGAAGTCGGCTTCCAGCATTTTCCCGGCATCGCCAATGCCGGCATCAAGCAGGTCATCAACGGCCCCTTCACTTTCGCTCCGGACGGCAACCCGCTTGTCGGCCCGGTGCAGGGCCTCACCAATTTCTGGTGCGCCTGCGCCGTCATGGCCGGCTTCAGCCAGGGCGGCGGCGTCGGCCTGGCGCTGTCCAACTGGATGGTGAACGGCGATCCGGGCTTCGACGTCTGGGGCATGGACGTCGCCCGCTTCGGCGAATGGGCCACGCTGCGCTACACCAACGCCAAGGTGCGCGAGAACTATTCGCGCCGCTTCTCCATCCGCTTCCCCAACGAGGAACTGCCGGCCGCCCGCCCGGCGCAGACGACGCCGCTCTACGACACGATGGTGGCGCAGAATGCGGTGATGGGCGACAGCTGGGGGCTCGAAACGCCGCTCTGGTTCGCGCCGAAGGGCACCGAGCCGAAGGACATCGTATCCTTCCATCGCTCCAATGATTTCGAGCATGTCGGCAACGAGGTCCGCGCCGTTCGGACGGGCGTCGGCGTGACCGAGATCGCCAACTTCGCCAAATACGAAGTGTCCGGCCCGGGCGCGGAAGACTTCCTCAACCGGCTGATGACCAACCGTATGCCGAAACCGGGACGCATCGCCCTCACGCCGATGCTCAACGAGTTCGGCAAGTTGATCGGCGATTTCACCATCGCCAATATGGGCGCCAGGGGAAGCGAAGAACGCTTCATGATCTGGGGCTCGTCGGCGGCCGCCAAATACCACATGCGCTGGTTCGAGAAGCACCTGCCGAAGGATGGTTCAGTGCGCATCCACCGTTTCGACCAGACGCTGGTGGGCCTTTCCATCGCCGGACCGAAATCGCAGGCGCTGCTGCAGAAGCTGGTCGATGTGGACGTGTCGTCCAAGGCGTTCCGCTTCATGGACTTCCGAGAGATGGCGGTCGGCGGCGCGCCCTGCATGGTCAACCGCATCACCTACACCGGCGACCTCGGCTACGAGATCTGGATGCAGCCGGCCTATCAGCGTCTCGTCTACAAGGCGATCAAGGAGGCAGGCGAGGAGTTCGGCATCGTCGATTTCGGCATGCGGGCGCTTCTGTCCATGCGGCTTGAAAAGAACTTCCCGACCTGGTTCCGCGAGTTGCGCCCGATCTACGGCCCGTTCGAAGGCTCGATGGACCGCTTCGTCAAATTGGAAAAGAACGATTTCATCGGCCGCGAAGCCGCTGCCAGGGAGCGGGAGAAAGGACCGAAGCTGCGCCGCGTTTCCTTCGTGGTCGATGCCGAGGACGCCGACGTGATGGGCGACGAGCCGATCTGGGCCAAGGTCTCGACGGACTACGGCACCGTGGAAAAGCCGCATGGCTACGGCGCGCCGCGCTTCGACGCACAAGGCAGGGAAGTGCGGACCTCGACCGCGGCCCAGGGTGCCTCGGCCGTTCGCGGCATCGTGGACGGCGACTGGCGCGTGGTCGGCTGGGTGACCTCCGGCGGCTATGCCCACCATGTCGGAAAATCGATGGCGCAGGGCTATGTACCGGCGGCGCTGGCCGAAAACGAGAGCGCCGGCCTGTTCGAGATCGAAATCCTCGGCAAGCGCCGACCCGCCCGCATCAATGTCGAGCCGCCGTTCGATCCGAGCGGCGAGAAGATGCGGGCATAGCCGAACCTGCTAGGGAACCGTCGCCAGCACCTCGCGCAGGATGGCGACGGTTTCAGGCGGTGTCGCGCGCGCCGTGACATAGGGCAGGCCCTTGCGGCGCGCGGTCCAGCCCACGACCTGAAGCCGGGCGGAAACGTCCGGCTCCAAACGCCTGAAAAGGCTCCATGAGCGGCAGTCGATCGCAGCCACGTCCGCCCGGCCTTCGGCGACGGCGCGCATCGAGGCGCGATGGCCGCCGGTCTCGACCTGCTCGGAAAAGATGACGACGGTTTCGCCCCTAGCTTGCAGGTCGCGCGACAGGGCGATGATGCCCGACATGGAATCGGAACTGTTGAATGCGAAGCGTTTGCCGCGCAGCAGGTCGAGTGGAAGGATGGCGCGGCCGTCAGTGGGTGCTTGGATACCCCCTTCTGGCCTGCCAGAGGGGGGTGAACCCGCCCCGCGCATCAGGATCGCGCTCGAATAGAACTCGCCCTGCCCGCCCTCGCAGTCGGAATAGTCCGGCTGACCGACCACCTGCACCTCATCGGCCAGACCCAGTTCCATCGGCCCCCAGCAGGTCTGCGCCAGCAGCAGGTTCGGATGGCGCCATAGGGCCGGAAGGTCGAGATGTCCCGACAATGCGCTCTCCCGCGTCAGATGTTCCGGCGCATCGATCCCCCTCGCCCGCAAACGGTCACGGATCGCTCCCCATTGCGCATCGGTTTCGGCCCGAAGCTCGGGCCAGTCATACATCGGCAAGGCGGTAATGAAAGGCGTTTCAAATTTTGTCATTATGTTGTTTTTTCAATCATTTGCTATCGTTCCTTCATTCCAGCTAGTTCCCGCCTTTTCAACCTTTTTCATATCTAGTACAACAAGTCGTACCGAAACGGGGGCGTGTTGTACCGACCATGGCCAGTATCGTAGAGCGGAAGAAGAAAGACGGCACGTCGTCATTCCTAGCGCAAATCGTCATCAAGCGCGACGGCAGGATCATCCACCGCGAGAATAAGACATTCGGCAGGCGCCGCGAGGCGGTCGCGTGGGGTAAATTCCGTGAGAGCGAACTAGCCGAGCCGGGTGCTGTAGAGGAGATCAAGGCCGAAGATCCGACGCTGGCGAAGGCGATCGAAAAGCATGAGCGAGAGCTTAAACATGTCGGGCGTACCAAGGGCAGCGTCCTGAAGATATTGCGCACCACCAAGCTGGCGCAGATGCGGTGCTCCGAAATCCGCAGCCAGCATATTGTAGCCCTTGCCCGCGAACTTTCCGAGGGGCGAGCGCCAGCCACAGTGTCTGGTTACATGACATTCCTAAACGGCGTCTTCGATATAGCGCGACCGGCTTGGGGCTACCCCCTCGATGCGCAGGCTATGAAAGATGCGCTCGTCGTTATCGGCAAGCAGGGCTTGACAGGGCGCAGCAAGAAGAGAGAGCGCCGCCCTACCCTAGATGAAATGAACCGGCTGATGGAGTTCTTCGCTGGCCGCAAGGTCGACGCACTGCCCATGCTAAAGATTGTGGCATTCGCGCTATTCAGCACCCGTCGCCAGTCGGAGATAACCCGGCTCTTGTGGAGCGACTTGGACGAGGCACACAGCCGCATCCTAGTGCGAGACGCGAAAGACCCCAAGGGTGCGGCCGGAAACCATATCTGGACTGAACTGACGCCAGAGGCGCTGCGCATCATCCAGTCCATGCCGCGCTCCGCAGCGGAAATCTTTCCGTTCAACCCCGAGACGGTCTCGTACACGTTCCGCGAGGCTTGCCTTGTGCTAGGTATTACGACCGAGGACATGCCCGACGACGAGCGACTCCATTTTCATGACCTTCGTCACGAAGGGGTTTCGCGCCTATTCGAGATGGGCCGGACGATCCCGCAGGCCGCTTCAGTCAGCGGCCACCGATCGTGGCAGAACCTTCAACGCTACGCCCACCTGCGGCAGACGGGCGATAAGTTCGAAGGCTGGAAATGGTTGGAAAAAGCGTGCGCCTAGCAGATTTTGCTTGACACAAGGGCCATCTTTTATACCATATAGGTTTTGCCAGAAGCAGACGGAATTCCCCTTATGCTTAAAACCTATCAGGAGGGCAAAAACGTGTCAAGTCTAAAATCACAAGAGGCTGCAGATTTCTTAGGAGTGTCGGTTTCGTGGCTCAACAAGAGCAGGATGCGAGGCGATGGACCGGTCTACCTAAAACTAGGCGGTTCGGTTCGATATGCCATCCCCGACTTGGAGGCATGGATGGCCGGCCAGCGGCGGACGGCGATCTACGATTTCGTGAATGATAATGAACGTGCGAGGGCCGCCGCATGACCAGCATCGAAGACGGCGAATACACTGCGTACATCACACATGTCCATTTTTCGGAGGCGGGCCGCAAGGTGTGGGGCACACGGAAAATCGCTAACCTCCAGATCGAAATCGTTGAAGGAACGAGGCTCCTCGGATGGGAATTTCGCGATGAAGTTTTCCTCGAAAGCTGGCTTGAGGAGGACCGAATAAAGAAAGAAATTTGGCTTTCCGCGCTTGGCTGGCCGCTCACGGAAGAAACCAGCGACCTTATTACCTACCAACTATTTTCTGTTCGGGTGAAGAACGATGCAATTGTAGCGGTTGCTCCGCACAAATTCTTGCCATTTCTGGCGGCGGCACCGGGGCCTTCACTCTATTTGGAAGGCGGTGAAAGGGAGGCGGCGTGATGGACGATATGCAGAAGTTGCTGGCCGACATCGAGACCGCTTCGGCCAAGACGCGAGAGTTGATGCCAGACATCAAAACGCGCATCCACATGCGGACGGGCGACACCACATGGTGGAAGCGAGTGCCGAGGACCGACGACCGGGTTGCCGATTTAGCCGGCTTCTTGCGGTGGGCGAACTCGGAGAATCTGTCCGGCGACGATATCGACTGGGCCACCGCACAAGTGTTCTCTGAGCTAAGTTCGGACGACATCGAGCGGGCGCACCAGTTAGCCTAACCCACCAGACCATCGCCCCGGCCGCCTTGCGCGGCTGGGGCCAAGACCGGCGCCAAGCCGGCTTCACCGACTACCTACAAACACAATGGGAGTTTCCCTGTGGAAATTTGCAACTACCGACCTGCCCGACCGGGCGGGAACACACGCGCGTTTTTGGACGTGCGCCTTGACGATGGAATTTTCATTCGAAACTTGCGGCTCGTAGAGACGCGAAACGGGATTCGAATTTACGGTCCTGAGTTCAATGGGCAGCGCATTGTTGCCTTTCCGCCGGCCGTGGCCGATGCGATCGCGGAGGCTGTTGCCGATGTCGCAGCCTGAAGAACCCGTCAGCGCCAGCAGAAAATACTGGACGCATGAGGTAGGGGAATTCCCCGGCCCGGTCGCACAATTCCGAATGGCGCAGCTTGTCGATTACGACCAGCGCCTGACCGACCCGGCTCGCACCGTGTATCGTTTTTTGATTGGCTGGTACATGCAGACGCGCGGTGATGCTTTAGCCTCCGTTCGCCATATCGTCGCCACCATGCGGGCACGCGCTCCTGACGGCGCGCGTCACCTATCGCGCTCCGCCGTGCAGCGCGCCATTATCCTCCTTATTGAAAATGGTTGGCTTGTCCGTACCCACGTCGGCCGACGTGGTGCGAGTAGATACGTTCCTGTGCTGAACGTACTCGAACTGGCAACGCAAGGAACGTTGCCGTCATCAGAATCTAGTGTCCCACTTCACCGGGACACTGAAGATGATTCTCAACTGTCCCATTCTACCGGGACAGTACTGTCCCACCCTACCGGGACACATGGCGCTGTTTCGTCCCACCCTACCGGGACAAAGACTCACATACATAACCCGCCGACAGGCGCGGTTATGAGTATGGGTACAGAAGAAGTATCCGCGCCCGCGGCGTCCGGCCTTTCGGCCGTTGCCGGCGCGGGTAGTGATTTTGAGCGCATCTGGGTTGCCTACCGCAAGCTGGGAAACAAGAAGGCTTCCCGCGCCGCTTTCGAGGCTATCGAAAATCCAGACGTCGAGTTGATCGTCGCGCGGGCCGCATCATGGGCCGCATCGGCCAAGCCGGGGCAAAAACGTATGCCATTGGAAAAGTGGCTGGCCGCCGAGAAGTACGACGAAGCCGACCGCCGCGTTGAGCCGAAGGCGACGAAGCCCGAACCAGAGCGTGAGCCGAGGATGGAGCTATACCTTACCCGGCCCGCCATTATTACGGCGGCCCGCGCCACCGTCGACGGTATCCACGTCACCTTCCGGCGCGACGATGGCGAGGAGTTCGAGAAGGTGTTGCCGCCCGTCGCGCCGGAAATGCGCGTCATCCTCGCTGAGGCCGGTTTGGATGAGCTTGCCGATACTGAGGCCATGCTCGGCACCGAGGTGGATATCACCCTGCGGCCGGAGGGGCTGGGCATCTGCAAGCCGTTCCGGTCGAGCGCGCCGCGACCAGTGTCCAAGCGGCCAGAAGGTGGATTTAGTGGGATGATGAGGAAAGCCGCATGAGCCAGCGCAACAAAAACATCCGTGCCGCACTCGCCGGCCTGGACGGCGACACTATCCGCACATTGGCACAGGAGGCGGCGCGCTGGATTGCCGACCCTGCCCGCCCCGTCCTTCGCCAGCAGCAGATCGCCGTCGAAGCATTGCTGGAAGGCAAGCCCCTGGACGAGTGCTCCGGACCCTATGGGTCGGTAGCGCAATGCCGCGCCTTCGCCGCAGGGGCACTCCGTGGCGCGATTTGTGAGATTTCCGCTGGGTACCAGCGGGCAGAAGCCAATCGCGTTCAGCGGGCCGCTATGGGCCGCTTAAAGGCATCTCTAGAGTATTGGCAGGCTTCGGCAAGAGCGGCATGGAAGACGTCATCTGTAAATGACAACGTGCCCTTCCGTGACCCGAAGCATACCTATCACGGAACGCCAGAGTGGGCCGATTGAAATACTTAGCCTTTTCGGCGTGGCGTTTACAGAATGGCGTTTTTTGCGACCTCAAACGGGTTCAGGTTGGCTATAGGGTGAGAGGACTATTTTGAAAAATCAGCGTAAAAAGCCCACTTTCTACGGATTGGCAACGTTAGGCGCGAAGACCTCGCCGCGTAGTCAGTACGGACTCAAACGCGGTTTCGCGCCGCGAATGATAGATAGGATGCCTATCAATCATTCTGTGCCCGGTAGCTGCGGCTAGCGTTTCATTGAGCTTTTCGTGCTGGCGTTCATAAACGGGGCGCCGGTGCGTCCTCAAACCGCTTCCGGTGCGGGAAGGGTACGGAGAATGTCGACGCAAAAGTTTGCGCCGACGACGGACTCCAAAACATTACGTTTTTCGGCGCGGCATTAATAGTTTTCGCCGAAACGCCGGAATCGTGCTGAGTTATGGCGTGTATATATGAGGGGGGATGAAAATCCCATTCGCCGGGCGGCAATCCAATTCATTGAATAAATTGCCTTGGCGTCGATTTCTTTGAGCCAAATGGCCACTTTTTGCCTTTGAGTTTACAGTATTGTGAAGGGGCGAATAACCCCTCTACCTATTGCGCGTGTTCGCTCAAATCCACGCGCACGCGGGTAGTTGGCTGCCGGGACGGCAGCGCCCGCACCCAACCTGCGACATGCGCGATGCTGTCGCGGTGGTGGCCGACCGCCTGCGCGATGCAACGGTCGGCCACATTCTTTTTGTCCAGATAAAATCCTTGCGGAGGCAAGATGTACACCCTGCGCGATATCTCGCGTGAGGCGGCTGCGCGCTGCCTGCGCGTGTCCGAAAACACCCTAGACTCATTCATCCACCGATACGGCCTTGGCGGCAAACGTCGCGGCGCCCGTGTCTTCAGCGTCCGCGACCTGGCCGAATTCAAAACCGCCCGCAACCTGGCCGGGCCGGACCTGTCCATTGCGGACGCGCTGGCAATCGTCCGTCAGCACCTAGCCACCGAGCCACCGGACGGCACGTCGCTCATCGTCACTGACGACGGCGAGCACTGGATCCAGCCCGACGAGCAGCAATGGCCGGTTAGGCCGTGTCGCATCGTGCATCCAGGTTGGGTTGTTCAAGAGATTAAGGAGAGGCTCGATGTGGCCATTTAGAACCAAACCCGCGCCCGCCATCGAGGCCAAATCCCTCGCCGCACCGGACGAAGAGTTGCTTGCCCTGCTGGGCGCCACCGTGACCGGCACGGCCGCCGTGCCCACTTCGGTTGCCTTGACGGTGCCTGCGGTTGCTGCCGCGGTGCGCACCATTAGCGAGGCGGCGGCCAGCCTGGAGGTGCTTGTCGAACGCCGTGACGGTGACGCATGGGTGCCCGACGAGGAGCATCCCGCATGGCACCTCCTGCGCGTCGACGCCTGCCCGTGGGCGTCCGGCTTTGAAACCATCCGCGACCTGGTAGCGGAGTGCCTGACGCGCGATGCGGGCGGCTTCGCATACGTGAGTCGCGTCGACGGCAAGCCTGCCGAGATCATCACCTATCGCGATAACCCGTTTTCTGTTGAATATGCCGAAACCGGCGAGCCGACTTATCGGCTGTCCGGTGCGGTTATCCCGACCGCGAACGTCATCCACCTGCGCGGCCCGTTCAGCAAGTCACCGCTGACGTTGTGCGCGGAGGCGATCGGACTGGCCAACGTGCTCGAAAAGCACGCGGCCAAGCTGTTCACCAACGGTGCGCGGCCTGGCGGGGTGATCCAGTTCCCCAAGGATGTAAAGATCGGCGATGCCGCCTTGGCGAAAATGCGCACGGCATGGAAGTCGGCATTTGAGGGCAGCGACAATGCCGGCAAAACGGCACTTTTGTGGGATGGAGGCACGTTCAACCCGCTCACCTTCAACAGCGTCGATTCGCAGTTTCTCGAAACTCGGCGCTTCCAATTGGAAGAGGTGGCGCGGGCCTTCAATATTCCCAGCCCACTGCTTGGCGACCTGACGCGCGCCACATGGTCGAACCTATCGACGAAGAACCGCGAGTTCCTGGTGTACTGCCTAGAGCCATGGCTCCAGGCGCTGGAGGCCGCGCTGCGGCGTGCCCTTATCGACGAGGGCGATCGCAAGGACTTCCGCATCCGGTTCGACCGTGACGATCTCACCCGCGCCGATCTCGGCGAGCGGGCGACGGCTTATTCCACGTTGGTGACGGCGCGCATCTATTCGCCGAACGAACTTCGCGCGTGGGATGGCGCACCGCCATACCCGGGCGGCGACGAGTTCGCCAACCCGGCAATTACGCCCGGCCCAGCCGCGCCAGTCGCCGACAACAATGACACACCCGAAAAGGAGGCAGCGGCTTGATTACCGCCACCTATGACGGCGCCGAGCGCCAGTTTGAAATCGACGCACAGTATGTCGGATATTTTGAAAACGCCATCGGCCGCAGCCTCTATGGCATCTTGAAGGCCATCACTGAAGGGCAATGGACGTTTGCCGATGTTGCCGCTGTCGTATCGTTCGGCCTGCATGGGCCGTCTGAAGTCGAAAAGATCGCGGCCAAGGCGTACCGGCAGGCCCGCCTGCATGGCTTCAGCTACGGGCAGACGGGTATCGTCCCACGTAAGGACGTGCTTGCCGTTCTCGAACGCGACGGCCATGGCAATTATGCCGAGCTTGCCGCCGACATTCTGGCGGATGCCATCTTCAGGAAGAAGGCCGCCGAAGGCAATGAGGCGGCCTGATGGAACGGCTATTCTTCGAAACCAAGTTTGCCGCAGATGATACCGGCGAAATCGAGGGCCTTGCATGGCCGTTCGGTTCGCCAGATCGTGTTGGCGACGTGATCGAGAAAGGCGCCTTCGCCGGTGCCGCATTGCCGCTGCCCATGCTGTTCGGCCACGATCCCGACGACCCGGTTGGCGCTTGGACCGAGGCCACAGAGGCCATAGACGGTTTGCGGCTTAAGGGCCGCTTGCTCGTCGGTGAGGTGCGGCGGGCCGACGAGGTGCGCGCGTTGGTGAAGGCCGGCGCCGTGCGTGGGCTGTCCATCGGATTCCTGACCAAAAAGGCGATACCGCGAAAAGGCGGCGGGCGCACCATTTCAAAGTTGGAGCTTCTGGAGGCGTCCCTCGTGGCGATCCCGATGCATCCGGGCGCGAAGGTCACTTCCGCCAAAACCGCCGTGCGCGCACTCGAAATTGCGGCGGCTATCACCAGGACCGCCTCGGCGCTCCGCAATCCTAGCTAGGACTAAACTACATGCAAAACATGAATACCGCCCTTGTCCGCAAGGGTGAAGACGATACCGTTGACCTCGTTACCAAGGCTCTTGCAGACCTGCAGACCAGCGTCGACGAGCGCCTTAAGGCCATCGAGACGAAGGCCGACAACGATAACAAGCTTGCCGATCGCATCGCCGCGGTTGAAACCAAGCTCGCCCGCCCGGCCATCGTTAAGGGCGCTAACGACAACGAACCTACCCCCGAACGCAAGGCGTTCACCAATTATCTGCGCCGCGGCAAGGAAGCGCTACAGGCCGACGAGGTGAAGTCGCTTCGCGTGGCCGATGACACGGCCGGCGGCTATTTGGCACCTTCGGAATTCAGCGCGGAAGTCGTGAAGCAGATCGTCGAGTTCAGCCCGATCCGCCAGGCCGCTCGCGTCGGCTCGACGTCCAGCGGCGAGGTGATCCTTCCGAAGCGCACGGGCCGCCCCACGGGCGCGTGGGTTGGCGAAACCGAAACCCGCCCGGCCACCGAGTCCAGCTATGGGCAGATCGAGGTTCCCATCCATGAGATGGCCTGCTATGTCGACGTTAGCCAGCGCCTGCTTGAAGACGCAGCCGTCAATGTTGAGGCCGAAGTGTCCAGCGACTTGGCCGAGGAGTTCGGCCGGCTTGAGGCGCTCGGCTTCAGCCAGGGCGATGGCGTGAAAAAGCCACTTGGCCTCATGGAGGCCAGCGGCGTCGCGTACACCGCAACCGGCAATGCCTCGACACTGGGCACGGCGCCGGCTGACACGCTGATTGACGCATTCTATGCGCTTCCGGCCTATTATAGGAATCGCGGCGTGTGGATGATGAACAGCAAGACCATCGCCGCCGTTCGCAAGCTCAAGGACGGCTCGACTGGTGCCTATCTGTGGCAGCCCGGCCTTTCGGCTGGCGACCCGGCCACCATCCTTGGCCGCCCGCTAATCGAAGACCCGACCATGGATGACATTGGCAGTGCGGCGGAGCCGATCCTGTTCGGCGACATCGCCAGCGCGTATAGGATTTACGATCGCGTTGCCTTGTCGATCATGCGTGATCCCTATTCCCAGGCTACCTCTGGTTTGGTTCGCTTCCATGCTCGCCGCCGCACGGGCGGTGCGCTGGTGCTTGCCGAGGCCGTGCGCAAGGTTCGCTGCGCTACTTCCTAACCCATAGCGGGCGGTCTTCGGGCCGCCCATCCTCTTTTCATAAGGACACATCATGCGCGATCTCGCATCGAACATTGGCGTCGCACAGACGCTCGCTCCGGTCGATTACTCGGCCACCACCAAAGGCACCGCGGTCGACCTCGCTGGCTTCAACTCCGCTGCGCTCGTCATCAACACGGGCGCCATCACTTCTGCCGGCAAGTACGTGGTTTCCGTTCAGGAATCGCCTACGAGCACGGATGGCGACTTTACGGACGTGAATGCTGCTGACCTGGTTGGTTCTCTGCCGGCAGAGCTTGCGGCCACGTCCGCCTATAAGGTCGGCTATACCGGAACCAAGCGGTTTATCCGCGCTGTCATCACCAAGACCTCGGGCACCTCTATCGTTGCCGGCGCGGTCGTGGTGAAGGGCAACGCTGCGGACAGGCCTGTGGCTTAACCAGACAAGGGCGGCGCTCCTCAAGGTCTGGCCAATCTACAGCCCACGCAGTGGCCGCCCGCCCTATGGGCCATGCACGGCGTGGGCACGGCAAGCCGTGGGCAATGGGGATTGCCTGCGCAATAGCCGTCCCGCCTCGTCCTCTCCGCCTCGGCGGTGTGGCGGGGCGGCTTCCCTATTTGGAGTCACCATGGTCAATCGCATCACAAGCTGTGGCTGCTCAGTGCCGAAGGGCCAGCGCTGTATCCATGAACGGGCACGGCAGGTTGAGCGACAGCGTGTCAACGATGCGCAGCGTGGCAGTGCGGCGAGCCGTGGGTACGATGCAGAGTGGAGCAAGTTGCGCTTTCGGCATCTGCACCACCATCCATTGTGCGTCGTGTGCGGCGCGAAGGCAACCCACGTCGATCATATCCAATCGGTGCGTGAGCGCCCTGACCTGCGGTTGGCCGAGTCGAACCTACGTTCGATGTGCGGCCCTTGTCATTCGGCGCGCACGGCGCGCGATCAGTCGCAGGCTTGGGGTGCTGGCAGGTCACGATAAGCGGACTGAGCCACCACAACCGCGCCGTTACGGCACAACCGGGGGTGGGTCGGCAACTTTCCCGCTTTGGTTGTAGACCACCCGCGCCCCACAACGCGCAATTCATCGTAAACAGAAATTTCATCGTACCGCATGGTACGTTCAAGAAAGTTGAACAATGGCAATCGTCACGTTGGCCGACGCGAAGGCCCATCTCGGCATCACGGATACCACCGACGATGCCCTCATTACCGCGAAGATCGACGCCTCGCAGGCATGGCTGGAGCAGATGCTAGGCTACGTCATTGCAACAGAATTTCCCGACACAGTGCCGGCCGATCTTGTCGAGGCCGTCAAACAGGTAACGGCGCACTTCTACGAAAACCGCGAAAGCACCGTCGCCGGCCTGTCTATCCTATCGGTGCCCATGCAGGTGGAGGACACCATCCGCAATCGTCGCCACTATTCATGGGCCGACAATGCCTAGGGACGACATTTCAAGCCTGCTAGCGCGGCTAGACGCTATCCCGAAAACGGTGCGCTCACGTGTGCAGCCATCAATCGAGAAAGGCGCCGACGAATTGGTGACGCGCATGCGCGGCCTGGCGCCCGTCAAAACCGGCAAGCTGCGCTCGTCAATCCAATGGCACGATACCGGCGTTCCGCTTTCGGCTCGCATCACGGCGGGCGGCGAGAAGACCACCAAGGAAGTACGGGCCGGTTCGGGTGCTGATTACGACTACGCTTTGGGCGTGGAATACGGCACCGCCGACACCCAGCGGGAACCTTTCTTCTGGGTCACGGTGCGCACCGCGGGGCGCAAGGTCAAGCGCCGCATCGATCGCGCCATAGGAAAAGCTATTAAAGAGGAGTGGCGCAAATGAGCGAAGCCAGTTTGGCGGCGCAGAAGTTTCTCCGCACGCTGTTTATAAACCGCGCCGCGCTTACGGCGTTGGTTCCCGCGACGTCGATCTTCGACCGCAACGACCGGCCAGAGGTGTTCCCCTGCATCCTGATCGGCGAGGCCACCATCACGGCCGACGACGCCGCGTGCATCGTCGCCGACGAGATATTCGCGGACTGCCACGTATGGACCACGGAGAACGGCCTAGCGGCCTGCAAGAATATTGTCGGTGAAATCCGCCGCGGTGTGAAGGACGCCAGCGACGTCGTGGATGGCTTTGCGCTCGACGCCTATTTCGACAGCGCCGTTTACCTGCGCGACCCGGACGGCATCCATAGCCATGCCGTCGTGACGCTCAAAATCTTGAGCGAAGACACGCTCGCGGGAGTTGTTTAATGCGCGCCGGAAAGCTCGATAAAACCATCTCGATAGAGACGCTCACGCAGACTATCGATGACTATGGCAACCCGGTTGATGCATGGGCGCCGTTCGCCACGTTGCGCGCTCAGATCATCGAGGCGTCGACGGAAGAGTTTGCCCTGGTCGACGAGCTTCATGCGTGGCGAAAGCGCGACCTGTGGGATGCCATCCGCACCGGCCTGGTGAAGACGCCGGGCAGTTTGTTGGCGATCACCACGACGGCAGGCATCGGGCAAGAAAACCTCGCCTATAGCGAGTACAAATATGCCAAGCAGGTAGCGACCGGCCAGATCGTCGACGAAACCTTCTTGCCGATCCTATTCGAAACCGGGCCGGACGAGGATTATAAGGACGAGGCCATATGGCGCCGCGTCAATCCCGGCTTGTCGTGCAGCCCGCCTTATCCCGACATTGATGGCTTGCGCCAGCTTGTGCGGGAGGCGGAACACAAGCCAGCCGACCGGGAGATGTTCAAGCAGTTAAACTTGAATGTTTGGCTCGACGGCGCCGCGAATCCCGAATGGGATTTGTCGGTTTGGGATGAGAACGCGGGCGAACTCGACTTATCCAAGCTTGAGGGGAGACCGGCTTGGGTATCGGTAGACCTCGCCAAGCGTATTGATCTCGCTGCAGTCGGCCTCGCCATCCTGCTCGATGACGGCCGCATCGCGCTCCACGTCCAGTCTTTTTGCCCGGAAGGTGCGATCCGCAAACGCGCGGACGACGTTCCATATGCGCTGTGGCGAGAACAGGGCTACCTGACTGCGTGCCCCGGCGACACCATCGATCTTGGCATGATCGAGGTTTATATTCGCGGGTTGGCCGAAAGGTTTCGAGTAGAAGAAATCGCATTTGACCGCTGGCATGCGCAAGACGTGATGGCATCGCTCGAAACGGACGGTTACCCTGTCGCCGAATTTCCACAGAACATAGCGACGTTCGCTCGGCCCGTTATAGACTTCGAAGCGTCGATGTTTGAGCGGAAACTTGTCCATGGCGGCAACCCACTCCTGCGCTGGGCCATCGGTAACGTAGTACTATACACAGACGCTAGCGGAAACCGCAGACCGCTCAAGGAACGTTCAATCGACAAGATCGATCCGGCCGTCGCGGCCATCATCTGCGTCGGCCGTGCCGCCCAAGCGGCCACCGGGCTGTCCATGTACGAAACGGCATCGGAAGACGCCTTCGCGTTTTAGGTCGCCCGCCGTCGCGCTGCAGGCCTAAGCCGCGCACCCCCAACGTTCCGCGACGGCGGGCGTATTACTTTAAACATAAAGGAGGCCGCATGGCCAACAGTGAAAGCCGCGCGCTTGTCGTCGACGTAATCGCGCGCATCGACAAGCTCGAACGCGGCATGGCACGCGCCAAAAAGGCGGCCAACGACAATTTCCGCGGCATCGAAAAAGGCGCGGGCAGCATGGTTGCCAGCGTCAATTCCAAACTTGGCTCGATCGGCAAAGAGTTCGCGCTCGGCGTCGGTGGCGGCATCTTGGCTGCGATGGCGCCGCTCATGCTGTTCCGCAAGGCAATCAGCGACATCAGCGAAACCGCCAGCCTGCAACGCCTGGCCGACCGCATCGGGCTGTCCACTACTTCGCTGCAGGCCCTGCAATATGGCGCGACACAGGTTGGCGTGGCCGTCGATCAAATGGGCGATGGTTTGGGCGATTTCGCGGCCAAGGTGGCGGAAGCGGCATCTGGTGCCGGGCCGCTTGCGCAGATATTCAAGGCCAACGGCGTCGAGCTAAAGCAGCAAGACGGCACGCTGCGCAGTACGCGCGATATTCTCGGCGAGTTCGCCAACCTTATCCAGAACGCCGCCACGCCTGCCGAGCAGTTATATCTCGCGCAACAAGGCTTCGGCGACGAAGCCGCGAAGATGGTGCCGCTGTTCAAAGACGGCGCACGCGGTCTGGAGCAGCTTGAAGCCAACGCACAGGCGGCCGGCGCGGTGATCGACGCCGAGCTTGTGAGCCGGGCGGCCGAACTGGATTCGCGGTTTGCGTCTATGTGGCAAGTCTTCGCCGCGGAATCGAAGTCGGCGCTGCTGTCCGCTGTCCAGGGCATGGACGTGCTGCTCGGCAAACTGGCAGAGTACCAGCAACGCCGGGCCGCAGCCGATGCCGGCGCGATGGTCGGTGCCATGGTGCGGCCCAAGGGCGAGGCCATCGTAACGGGCCGCGGCGACAAGCCGACGTCGATGGATGCCAGGTTCGGCGGCTCGGCTGCCGTGATGGATCCGGCCACGCTGGCAAAATTCCAGGCGGCCTATGCGGCGCCCAAGACGGTTATCCCGACAAGCGGCGGCGCTGGTGCCAAGGCCGGTGGCGGCGGTGGGCTGAAGGAGTCCGTCGACCTTGCCGAGAAGCTGATCGAAAACCTGCAGCACGAGCGTGACCTGATCGGCCTTAGCGGCGTCGAGCTTGAGAAGGCGAACGCGCTATGGCGAGCCGGCAAGGATGCGACGGCCGAACAGAAAGCGGAAATCACGGCGCTGGTGACAGCGATCTACAGCGCCAAGGAAGCACACGAGGCCGAGCTTCACGCTGTCGAAGAACTGCGCGACATGGCGAAGGACTTCGCCTCAACGCTGGTTGACGGCCTGATCGACGGCAAGGACGCGACCGAAGTTCTGCAATCCGCCGTCAAGCAACTCGCCAAGCAGTTGGCGCAGTCCGGCATCAACATGCTGTTCGGCGGCGGTGCGGGCGGTGGGTTCGGCCTGTTTGGCAAGCTGCTGGGCTTTGCGGATGGCGGCTATACCGGGCCGGGCGGCCGCAATCAGCCGGCCGGCATCGTCCATGCCGGTGAATATGTCATGGATGCCAAGACCACCAGGCGCATTGGCGTGGCCAACCTCGACAAGCTGCGCGGCTACGCAAACGGCGGGTTTGTGACGCCTGCGCTTATGAGCGCCCCGGTGATGCCGCGAATGGCGGCTGGTGGTGGCGGGCAGAATGTACACGTCACCGTTGGCGTATCGGTCGACCAGAACGGCAACTTGATGCCATTCGTCGAGAGCGTCACGCAGGATGGAATCCGGCAGGCCGCGCCGCATATTGTCACGGCCAGCGTCCAGCAGTCCACCAAGTCCGTGAAAGGCCAACTCCCCGGCATGATTGCGGATGTTCAGGCGAGGAAGATGTGAGTGCGACTTTGAAAAACGCGGTGGCGGGGGATCTGGCTTATCGCCGCCTAGTGCTTTTGCGGATCGATTTTAGAATGCTGGCCTTGGCGTCTTTTGCTATCTCTCCTGCCTTCTTTTTAGCTGCGGCGAGTCTGCGTTTGTTTACTTCGGCAAGCGTTCCGAATTTGTGCCCGCAGGATTTGCAGGAGACGATTGCGGAATCACCCTCGCCCTCATTCTGGAAATCAGTTGAACCGCAGTCGGGACAGATTAGCCCTGCGGATACTTCACCAAAATTGATGACATCTTTCGCCATCATCCCCTCCCATTAACCCGCCGCCATCGTCGCGCCGGGCGGGCGGGGATGTCAATCAGGAATTGGCGCTATGCGGCCCAGTTCTAGGCTTGCCAAGTGCTTGCAGAAATTGATGGCCGAATGCATCGATTTTGGGGGTCCAAGGCTCCCAGACAGACATCGCGCGAACAATGCAATAGGCGGCTTCCGCTTCCTCTATTAATAGGCGACCTGGCTTGTCTTCAGCCCGATGTTTGAGCCAATCTCGCGTTAGGTTCACCTTGCTGCTTCGATTTTTTTCAGTCAGATCGCCCCACCTAGGGCTTTGCATCATAAGTTTGAATAGGCCCTTGGGGTTCGGTGGTGCCATTCCTTCAGCGGCGCACGCGAGTGTAACGGCCACATCAAAGCTCCCGATCTCGAAGGCGTCAATCGCGGCCTCAATCTGTCTAGAGGCGGCCTCGATCCTCGTGACGTATAGTGCTCGCGTGAACGGCTTGGTGTCGCCCACCTGTTGCTACTCCTGCCGATCCCTCAGCCTCACGCCCGGACCATTGCCATTGCTAGCAATGAAGATGACGCCAGCTTGTTCTAGGGCGGCGCGGATGGCGGCAAGGTTGGCCTCCGTTGTCTTCGGCACGCCGTCCACGGCTTCGGCTCGCCTGATAGTCGCCACGCCCAACTTTGACTGTGTAGCAAGATCGTCTGCGCTCCAGCGTATCAGTCCCCTTGCGGCTCTCATCTGCGCCCCAGTGATCAATTTCCGATCCTATGATTGACAGTATATCATTTCCAGCATATGATCGCTTTCGTATCACATAGATCGGTTTAGATCAACACAAGGAGCCAACTCAACATGAACGCCCACGCCAAAATCGAAGCCGCGCCCACCAATGCCGCCGTGCGTGCTTTTGAGCTTCAATCGAAGATGAGCAATCCCCTCGCGGAACTCCGCGACTTGAACCGCGTCATTATGCAGTTCGGCACGCAGGAAGACGCCGTGCCTGACGAACGTGATCGGCTTGCCTTCCTTACCTTGACGAGCTTTGTGGCCGGGCTGCTGCAAAACGTCGACGAGTTGCGCGAAGAAATTTGGCTGGCCTGCTACGAGGCGAAATTCGGCCATCGCCCGCCGCGCATCGAGGAGCCCGCATGAAGCTCATGCCGTGTTAGGACGCTCCGCGGCGCCAAACGCGTAGAGTGACCGGCCCCGTCTGCTAAAAGGCAGGCGGGGTTTTTGTTGGCCCGAAGCGTGGGATATTGTACAACATTCGTACAACAATTCTCTGGACACCTTATTTTCTGCGGCATCCTTCCCATCATACATCGGCAGCGCGGCGATGAAGGAACTCATCAAGGCAGGATATCAACGAAAAGGATAAAGTTTAGCCGCGCGCGGAATTCTTGACGCACGGCCGGACATGGCCCTCGGCTACGGCCTCGGGCATTCGACGCTCGAAAAGCCCATTCCGGGGGCTTTTCGCCGGCCTTCGGCCGGACATGGCCCTCGGCTACGGCCTCGGGCATTCGACGCTCGAAAAGCCCATTCCGGGGCTTTTCGCCGGCCTTCGGCCGGACGCGTCTCATTCCTTCGGCGGGTCGGCCGGCACAGGGGCCGTGCCAAGGCCGGAGACATTGCGTGCGCGCACGCGCGGCCTGAACGCCCTGCCGGGTTCCGGCGCACGCCGCAATACCGGATGCACCACCGGCTCCTTGGCCTTGAAGGCGTAGGCCCGGACAAGCGCCAGATAGTTCGGATAGACATAGCCGTTGTTGCCCTTCACCCATCCTTCGCGGTCCTGGCGGAACAGCTTCGGCAGCCGGTACCAGGCCACCGTAGGCTTGCTGTGATGGACGAAGTGCAGGTTGTTGTTGAGGAACAGGAGCGACAGCGGCGAGCGTTCCACGATGATGGTGCGTCCGCCCGGATGTTCCGACCATTGATGCTCGGCAAAGGTACGGACCGCGATCAGCGACTGGCCGAGCCATGCGGGCACCAGAATATAGAGCCAGAGCGGCATCCCGAAGCCAAAGGCCACGATCGGCAGCACGACGGCAAGCCCGGCGCCGTGCAGCAGCCATGCCTTGCGGATGGCCCGGTCGCCGGCCAGCATCTCGCGAACATCCCCGATCACGAAGCCGATGCTCGCCAGCCAGGGGCCGAGCACGAAGCGGCCGGCCATGGTATTGTTGATCCTGAGCAGGACCTTCATTGCGGCCGGCAGTTCCTCATGCCGCCAAAGCGCCCGATAGTAGCTTTCCGGGTCGTCCAGCGGATCGGTCAGGCGTTCGTCGGCGTGATGGCGCAGGTGCAGCGCCTTGAAGCGCCGGAACGGCCACACCAGCCCGAGCGGCAGGAAGACGAAGGCCTCGTTCGCCAACGCGTTACGGGTCGGGTGACCGTGCAGGACTTCGTGGACCAGCGACGAATGCAGCGCAACCGTCAGAGCAAGCAGGACAAGCGCCAACACGGGGTAGGCCGGCCAAACAAACAGGCCGACGGCGAGCCACGCGCCGTAACAAGACACGAGCAGCGCGACGGTCGGCCATTCGACCGCCGGCAACCGTTCCGTTCTCTTGTCCTTGCGTGCCATGTCCCGGTGCCTCACTGCCGCCGTGCGCAACTTACTGACAGCATAGTGTCAGGAAGCCCCATGTGAGCTCAACGCGACAATGCGCACAAAGTGTTGAGATTGGTCTTCTTTGACTGCATATGTTATGCTTAGTAAACAAACCAAGAGATTCATTTCCGGCGATGCGACCTTGCGCGCCGGAATGGGGCAAAATTCTTCCTGCAGGAACGAATCAGATGATGGACAAGCGCGACCTGTCGGCGGTGTTCCGGGAGAGGCTCAAGCTGCTCCTGACACGCTCGGACCTGAACCAGTCCGCCTTCGCCGCCGCCGTCGGCATCGACCGCTCGGCGCTGTCGCAACTGCTGTCTGGCGCCTCCACCCGCCTGCCGCGGGCCGAAACGCTGCTCAACATCGCTGCCGAGTTCAAGGTCTCACTCGACTGGCTGCTGGGCCTCAGCCAGGACGAGGGCGTGACCGGCGAGATCAGGGAGAGCCTCGAGATCGAGGAGGCGGCGGGCGGCTTCGACCGCACGCTTCTGGCCAAATGGCACGCCGAGGCGCTGGGCACGAAGATACGCTATGTGCCGGCGGGTATTCCCGATCTTCTGCGCACTGACGCGCTGTTGGACTACGAAGCCGACATCGCCAACAAGGACCGGCAGGCGCAGGCGGTCGAGACGCAATACCGTATCGACTACAACCGCCGGCCGGAAACCGACATGGAAATCTGCATGCCGCGCCATACGCTCGAGATCTTCGCGCGCGGCCTGGGCGTCTGGAGCGGCATTGCCGCCGACGAGCGCCGCGCGCAGCTTCTGCATATGGCCACCCTGCTGGACGACCTCTACCCCACCTTGCGGCTGTATTTTTATGACGGCCGCGTGCGCTATTCGATCCCCTACACCATATTCGGGCCCTATCGCGCCGCGATCTATGTCGGCGACATGTATCTGGTGCTGAACGCCACCGCTCCGATCCGTATGCTGACGGGACATTTCGACAATCTGGTGCGCGCGGCCGAGATCAATGCCCACGAAGCCGCGGGCTTTGCCCAGCGTCTTGCGGAAACCGAATTCTTCGACTGACGATCCGGAAAATATTGACCGGACATAAAGAGTTCTTTATATCCTTATTCCAGACATTTCCCAAAAAGGCGCCTCCAATGACCAATCCGATCGATGCCCTGATCGCCGAAAAGGGCGTGCTGCTCGCCGACGGCGCCACCGGCACGAACCTCTTCGCCATGGGGCTGCAGGCCGGCGAGGCGCCGGAACTTCTCAACGAGACCGCGCCGGAGACCATCGCCAGCCTGCACCAGAATTTCGTCGATGCCGGCGCCGACATCATCCTGACCAATTCCTTCGGCGGCACGCGTCACCGGCTGAAGCTTCATCACGCGCAGGATCGTGTCTTCGAACTGAACAAGCGCGCCGCCGAGATCGCGCGCTCGGTCGCCGAGAAGGCGGGCCGCAAGGTCATCGTGGCGGGCTCCGTCGGGCCCACCGGCGAGCTTCTGGTGCCGCTTGGCGCCATGACCTACGAGGAGGCGGTGGACGCCTTCGCCGAACAGATCGAGGGTCTCAAGGCCGGCGGTGCAGAGGTCGCCTGGATCGAAACCATGTCGGCGCCGGACGAGATCCGCGCGGCTGCCGAAGCGGCCATCCGCGTCGGCCTGCCCTACACCTATACCGGCTCCTTCGACACGGCCGGCCGCACCATGATGGGCCTGCTGCCGAAGGATATCCATGCCGTGGCGGACGGGCTGCCGGAGGCGCCGCTCGGCGTCGGCGCCAATTGCGGCGTGGGCGCGTCCGACATCCTCGCCTCGCTGCTCGACATGACCGCCGCGAAGCCGGAAGCCACCGTCATCGTGAAGGGAAATTGCGGCATTCCGGAATTCCGGGGTTCCGAGATTCATTATTCCGGCACCCCTGAACTCATGTCGGAATATGTGCGGCTGGCGGTCGATGCCGGCGCCAGGATCGTCGGCGGCTGCTGCGGCACCTCCTTCGCCCATCTGGCCGCCATGCGCAAAGCACTGGACGAGCACAAGCAGCCGGCCGAGCGCCCGACCATCGAAACCATCGTGGAACGCATCGGTCCGATGCGCAACAAGGCAGCGACGCCAAACGCTGCGGAAGCCGGCGAAGGCCGGCGCGAGCGCCGCCGCCGCGGCTGACTTCGGCTTAGGAGGGCGCGGCGGGCGCGCCGCTGCCCTATCCGTTGTTTTCGGCGTAGCGTGATTTCGCCGTGTCGTAATTCGTCTGTCCGCCTTCGTCGGGACGCATCAGCATCGCGGCCTCGGAGGCGCGCGGATCGCTCAGCCATTCCAGCACCTGCCGGAAACGGTCATTATGGAAGGCCGACATGGCCGCGTCGCGCGTCGTGCCGACCGTTTCCTTCAAACTCGCCGGCTCGGATGGATGTCCCGGCGCGCGGGCACCGGCCGCGTGCGGCGCCCCGCCCGCGATGCTGTCGATACGCAATGTCGAACTCCCTCAAACGTTCGCAAAAACGGCTTAGCGGGCAAAGATTGCCCGCCGGTTCAGTTGCTATACGGCAATTGCCTAAAATGCCGAGCACAGCCGACAGAGCGGCGGCATGTTACCCGGCTCGGTCCGCTTAGCGCCCAAGCGCCGAGGCAAGCCGCACCAGCGAGAGGAATTCCGCCCGGTAGCCGAAAGGATCGGTGCCGCGCGCGGCAGACGCGATCTCCATGATGCGGTCGTAGCCGAAATTCGCCATTGCGTCCTCGCCGCGCAATTTCTGGCCGAAAGCCGCGACGGCCACGGAAAAGCGCTGGTCCGGTCCGGCGGCGTCGAACGAGGGCACCTCGTCGGCTCCCGTCACTGGGGTTGAAATCAGCTTCGAGGCATCCTCGTCCGGCAGCTTGTAGCGGATTTTCACAAAGGCATATTCGTCGGCACCGGCCACGCCGCCGTTGTTCGTGGCTGCCTGGCCGTAGCGCAGCGGATCGATCTGCTGCGGCGCGCCCTTCGGCGTCATCTCGTAGACGGCCGTGACCGAATGGCCCGAGCCGATATCGCCGGCGTCGACCCGGTCGTTGTTGAAGTCCTCGCGTGCGAGCGCGCGGGTCTCGTATCCGATCAGCCGGTATTCCGCGACCTTGGCCGGATTGAACTCGACCTGGATCTTCACGTCCTTCGCGATCGGGAACAGGGTGGACGACGCTTCCTCGACGAGCACTTTCTCGGCCTCGGCCAGCGTATCGATATAGGCGGCCGTGCCGTTGCCGTTCTGGGCAATCGCCTGCATCATGCCGTCATTGAGGTTGCCGCGCCCGAAGCCGAGCACAGACAGGAACACGCCCGACCTGCGTTCCTGCTCCACCAGCCGCTTCAGATCGTCGTCGCTCGTCTGGCCGATGTTGAAATCGCCGTCAGTGGCCAGCATCACTCGGTTGATGCCGCCTTTGACGAAGGATTTTTCCGCCAGACGATAAGCTTCCCGAATCCCGGCCTCGCCGGCCGTCGAACCGCCCGGCGAGAGCTTGTCGATTGCATCGAGGATCTTGTCCTTGTCCGAAAGCCTGGTCGGCTCCAGCACAGTGCCGGCTTCGCCCGCATAGGTGACGATGGAAACGGTGTCTTTCGGGTTCAGCTTGGACACCAGCAGCCGGAAGGCCGATTGCAGCAATGGCAGCTTGTCCGGTTCGTCCATGGAGCCAGACACGTCGATCAGGAACACCAGATTGGCCTTCGGACGCGCGGCGGGCTGCACGTCGTAGCCCTTGATGGCGACATGCATCAGCTTGTGGCCGGCATTCCAGGGCGCCGGCATGACCGTGACCGTGGAATTGAACGGCACCGCCGCCGTGTCCGGCCCCTTCCAGTCATAGGGGAAGTAGTTGATCATCTCCTCGACGCGTACCGTGTCGGCCTGCGGCAGCACGCCTTCCTTGAGCGAACGGCGCACGAAGGAATAGGAGGCCGTGTCCACGTCGATGGAGAAGGTGGAAACCGGGTCTTCGGCCACGGAGCGCACGGGATTGGACTTGAAATCCGGCAGGCGGTCGCGGCTCTCGGGACGCGGCGCCGGAAAATCCGCCGGTATCTCGGCCGAAAGCGGCGCCGGGGCCGGCTGGGCCAGAAGCCGCTGCGTGAGCGGCCCCGACGCCCTTCCGCCAGCCAGGCTTTCCGCCATCGGTGCGGGCTCGGACGAGCGGGCCGGCGCGGCTTGCGGCGGCGCCGCAGGCGCGCTCTGCATCTTGGCGTCCGGTGCGGCCATGACTGTATCGGCCGGGCTAGTCTCCTTCTTGCCGGCAGCCGACGACTGGCTTGCGTTGCCTTCGCTTTCAGCAGGATAGCGGCGCAAAGCGGCATCCTGCATGAGGTAATAGGCCGTGAAGCCGGCAATCGGCAACGCGAGCAGGCCGGCAACGGCCGGCGCGGCGATGAGTTTCTTCTGCATGACCTCTCTCCAGAGCCTGATTGCTCGCTCCGTGAGACGTGGCCGGTGTGCCGAACCTTGGGGGGCTGCCGCGATTTCCTCCGCTTCGTCGTAAGCCGCCATCGCCGCCGCCAGCGCGTGCACCTTCGCGGCCGCATCCGGCACGGGTCCGGCAATGTCGCGCAGCCTTTTCAGATCGTCGTCATCGACCATGATCACACTTCCCCGGCCGGGCGCAGCAGCGCCTTCAGCCGCTTCTTGGCTTCGTGGATGTGCCAGGAAACCGTCGTCTCCGAGATCGCCATCGCTTGTGCGGCCGCCGCATGGCTGAGCCCTTCGCCATAGGCCAGGAGAACCGCGTCGCGCTGCTTGTCCGGCAGCAGCCGCACCGCGGCCCACAGCGCCTCCGGTCGTTCGTCCGGTTCTTCCGGCATGTCGGCCGCGATCAGCGCATGCGTCCCGAAGGCCTCGGTCCTCGCTGTGTCGCGCGTCGTCTTGCGCGCCAGGTCGCGCACGGCGTTCAGCGTCATCGCGTAGAGCCAGGTGGTGAAGGCTCCGCCGCCGCGATAGCCGCGGATCGCACGGCCGAGCCGCACGCAGACCTCCTGCGCGATGTCCTCGGCGTCCGCCTTGTTGCCGCACCAGCGCCAGGCGATGCGATGGACGAAACCGTAGTGCCTCTCGACCAACCGGCCGAAAGCATCGCGGTCCCCGCCTTTCGCCCGTCCGATCAGCTCGCTGTCGGGGGCTTCGTCTTCATCTGGCATCATCGCCATCATCCATTGTTGGACGAAGGCTTGCGGCGATTCCTTGGGAGACTGGAAGAAAAAAATCCGCCGCTACAGCCGCTCGAGCGTAGCGCGGTCGGGTTCACCGCCGAAATAGCGCTCCAGCGCCTGCCGGAAAAGCGGCTCATCAGGCGCTGCCTGCTGGAACAGGGTCAGCGAGGAATGCAGCTTGCGGTCGTCCGGGCTGCCGAAAATGTCATGCGCCGAACCACCCGTCACGCCGAGCAGGATGCCGACGCAATCCCGCAGCCGCGATCCCAGCACCGGATGGTCCAGATAGGCGCGGGCTTCGCCAAGCGAGGAAATCGCATAGCGCTGCGACATCGCGCTCATGCCCAGGCCGGCGATCTGCGGAAACACGAACCACATCCAGTGGCTGGTCTTGCGGCCCTGCCGCAGCTCGGCCAGCACTTTATCGACAACCGCGTCCTGTGCCTCTACGAAACGCTCGAGATCGAACGGATCGGCAGGCATGGTCACTCGCCTTTGACGGGCCGGAGCATCCGCGTCAGCACGTCCGTCTTGCCCACGAAATGCTGAAACAGCGCACCCGCAGCATGCAGGAAAACCACGACGATGATGACGGGCTTGGCGGTCTCATGCAGCTCTCCGGCCAAATGGATGCCGCCATACCAGGCCATCATGCCCGACACCGGCATCAGGAAGATGATCAGGTAAAGTATCAGGTGGGTGGCCATCGCGATTCGTTTCTGGACCGCGCTCTCGCCGGCCGGCGCCGCCGGTGCGCCGTGGACCAGGCGCAAGGCAAGCCGCGCAATGGCCAGCACCAGCACCAGGACGCCGACGTAAACGTGGACATCGGCCTGGAACAGCTCCCCGGCTCCGGCCTCCGTCCCGCGCCGGAACGCGCGATAGGCCGGCTTGATCCAATCCCCGAAGATAACCTGGAAGACGACCAGCGCCGCGATCACCCAGTGCAGGAAAATCTGCGTGGCCGTATAACCCCTCGGCGATGAAGTCACCATGTTGCACCTCTCGATCACGGTTGCTTGAACGAGAATATTTACAACCAGAGAATGCATCGCCTTGACTTGGAGCAAAGAAATCGCGGCCCGATCTCAGAGGACTACCCCAGCGTTTCGCCGAAAAACGCAGTGAGATGCTTCCAATGCCGCTCCGCCCCGGCCGCATCGTAAGCGCTATGGTCGGGCACGCACCAGCCGTGACTCATGCCGACATAGTTCTCGAGGACATAGTCGACCCCGGCCACGCGCAGGGCTTCAGCCAGCCGCGCGGACTGTTCCGGCGGGAAGCTGCTGTCTACCCCCGCCATGCCGACATAGACCCGCGCCTTGATTTCGGCGGCGCCGCGATAGGGGCTGTCGGGCGCTTCGCTTGCGAGATTTCCGCCATGGAAGGAGGCCGCGGCCACGATCCGGTCGGAATAGCTTGCTGCGGCATTGAGCGCCCGCGCCCCGCCCATGCAATAGCCGACCGTGCCGAAGGGACCGGTGACGCCCTCGCCCGAAAACGCTTCGAGGAAAGCTTGCGTATCGCGGATGGTCATTTCCTGCGTCGTGCCGCCAACCAGCGCCATCAGTTTCTGCTTGCTGTCTTCCTGCGTGAAGGCGGTCTTGGCGTCGAACGGCCCGTAGGGCGCGTTGCGGTAGAAAAGATCAGGCACCAGCACGGCATAGCCTTCCCCCGCCAGCCGCTCCGCCATCTCGTCCAGGGCGGGACGCGGGCCGAAAGCGTCCATATAGAGGACGACGCCGGCCTTCGCGGCGCCGGCCGGCCGGAACAGCCCTGCCCGCGCCGTGCCGTCGGTTGTCCTGATCTCGATGTCCTTCTTCGTCATGAGCCGCTCTCCTTTTCCTCGCGCAGTAGATAACCGCGCTTCCGGTCGGGACAAGGCTGTCGCGGCCCGAGCGTCAACATGCCAGGAATGTCGGGGGCTAGTTTTCGTCGGGCCGATCCGGCTCGAGCCGAACGGTTCGCGCGCCGACATGCAGCGCCCTGCCCGCGCCGATGCCCATCCACATCGCGAGAAGGCCGATCGCGACCATCAGCAACGCGGCCGCATCGAAACTGCCCGTCCAACTGCGGATAAGACCGACCAGCAACGGTCCGATGGCGGCGAGCACATAGCCGACGCCCTGCGCCATGCCCGACAGATGCGCCGCGACATGGGAATCCGGGGAGCGCAGCACGATCACGATCATGGCGGCCGCGATCAGCCCGCCCTGCCCGACGCCCTGCAGGACCGCCCAGAAGGGCACGGTCCATTTCGGTGCGAACATCAACCCGAGCAACGCCGCAGTGGCGATGGCGACCAGCGCGACGTTCGTGCCCCGCTGGTCCTTGCGGCGGATGGCGAAGGACGGCACGGCCAGGCATGTCACCACCTGCACCATCACCGACATCGAGACGATGCCGCCAGCTACCGCCGGTTCGAAGCCGCGTTCGCGCAGGATCGGCGCGAGCCAGCCGAAGACGCAATAGGCCAATGCCGATTGCAGCCCCATGAAAAGCGTGATCTGCCATGCCAGCCGGTCGCGCCAGAGGCCGACCACCCGGAAGCCGGAATGGGCCACCGGAGGCTTCGCCGCCAAAGCCTGAGGCGCGAAAACCAACAGCACGACGAACGCCGGCACCGCCCAGGCAGCGAGCGCGCCGGACCACGAGCCCACGACCCGCTCGACCGGCAAGGTCAGCCCCGCAGCCGATGCGGCACCGGCGCATAGCGCCATCGTGTAGAGCCCGGTCATGATGGCGGCACTTTCGGGAAAGTCGCGCTTCACCACGCCCGGCAGCAGCACATTCGAAACCGCGATGGCCGCACCGGCAGCCAGCGTGGCCGCGAACAGCAGCGGCACCGACTCGATGCCGCGCAGGCCCATGCCGATAGCCAGCAAGAGCAGCGCGCCGAGCAGGGTGCGCTCTGCGCCGAAGCGCTGTGCCAGCCGCGGCGCGAAAGGCGCAAACACGCCGAGGCATACCACCGGCAATGTCGTCAGCAGGCTGGCGCCCACGGTGGACAGGCCGGTTGCGCGGGTGACTTCCGGCAACAGGACCGAAAGCGAGGAGAACAGCGGCCTCAGGTTGAACGCGATCAGCACCAGGCTGGCGCCGAAAAGTAGCCGCGCCGCGCGGCTCCGGAATCGTGGCGGCTGCGGCTTGGGAAGGCTGTCTTCCTCGGCATCTATGAGCTGTTCGTCGAGCGCATCCATGACCGGATGGGCCCCGTCCGGACGGGTATGCGGGGACGTATGCTTCATTGTGAAATAAGCCGATCGAGTTCGAGAAGGGCGGGAGCCGCGAATGCGCGAACCGCCGCGACCGCCTTGTCGGGATCGCCGGCGGCGATGGCATCGACAATGGCGGCATGCGCTTCTGCGCCGGGTTCCGGCAGGTCGCCGCCCAGCGAGGACTGGATGACGTCCATGATCGCAGCCGTGAAGAAGTCGTAGATTTCCATCATCGCCCGGTTGCCGGATGCGGCCACGACCGCCTTGTGGAAGGCGATATCGCGCCTGACGAAGGCTTCGCGCCCGCCGTCGGCCGCCGTGCCGCGCTCGCCCAGCAGGCGACGCATCCGCTCGATGTCGGCAGGAGTGCGGCGAAGCGCGGCCAGCCGGGCGGCCTCCGCGTCCAGCGCCGCGCGGGCTTCCCACTGGTCGCGCAGGCAGGCGCGCCGAACCCGGTCGAGCGCCGCTGCCGGATCGGCCGTGGCACGGACATAGGTGCCGGAGCCCTGCCTGGTTTCCAGAAGGCCCTGCGCCACAAGAAACCTGACCGCCTCCCGCACCGTCCCCCGGCTGACCAGGAGCATTTCAGACAGCGTGGCTTCATTGGGAATACGCGTGCCGACAGGCCATCGGCCGGCGGAGATTTCGGCGCGCAACGCATCGGCGGCGCCGTCGGTGAGGTTGTTTCGAACAGGTGGTTGCATGGAAAAATCATCAAGTCATCTGATGACTTTGCTAGACGCGCGATGGCCCGAGGTCAAGGTCTCGAAGGCGCTACCGGCAAAGTCCGCGAAATGAACGGAAACTCGTAAAGCCGCTGTCCGCACGGCCCGCGATGGTCTTCACCCGGTCGGCGCCGTCATCCCATGAAGCTCGCCATGTGGAACGCCTGCACTTCGGCCGGATAATGATAGGCCACGCCGTAAGGGCAGGCGTTCCTGTCGAGACAGCCGAGCTTGCGGCAGGCCTCTCCCGACGGACCGCGCACATGCGCGAGGCAATCGTCATAGGCAAATCCGGCCCCGGAATAGGCGTCGACCGGGCACGCTTTCAGGCAAGGTTTTCCGACACATGCATCGCAAAGATGAATCGGTTTGTGAGCCGGCTGATCCTCGACCTCGACATCGAACAGCAGCGCGCCGCGATAGGCGTGCCACAGCCCGTACGCGGGATGCATGAGGATACCGAGCGGCGACGGTTTCAATCCCTCGGCCCGCATCGCCCAGCGCTGGAATGGCAGATAGGGCTTGTCCGAAGGATAGGCGGCGCGCGCCCCGCACGCGGCTGCGACGGCGTCGATCACCTCGCGCGACCAGGTGTCGAGCGGATTTTCCAGATCTTGCGGTCGCTGCGCACGCCACTTCCGGAAATGCGGCCAGGGCGCGGCACCCACCTGCCCCACCAGCATCACGGCCTTCGCCGGAGCCCCAGAAAGTCCGGGCGGCGCTTCGTCGCCCGCGTCGAAATTGAAGCTGCCGCGGACAAGCAGCCCGTGCGCGGCCAGAGCCTCGGCAATCACGACGTCAACGGCGTGCGGCTGTCCATCAGGATGCGGCCGCCGATCAGCACGAAACAGGCGCCCGCCGCACGCTCGATCCTGTGGCGCACATGCCCGAAGGAACGGATCACCGGCGCCGACGACATGAACAGGCTGACAATCGTGTACCAGACGACGCCGCTGGCCACGACCAGCGCGACCATCAGGCCCATCAGCCAGCCGGGCGTCGAAGCCGTGACGGAGGTGGCGAAGACGCTGGCGAACAGCACGATCGCCTTGGGGTTGGTCAGCGTCACCCCGAGCCCGAACAGGAAGGCGTTGCGCTGCCTGCCGCTTCCGCCGCCGGCGATCTCCATGCTTTCAGGTTTCGCCAACAGGAGACGGACGCCCAGATAGATCAGATAGGCGCCGCCGGCGACGCGGATCGACCAGGCCAGCCATTCGAACTTGATGAGCACGGTCGAGAGGCCGAGCAGGCCGAGCGTGGCATAGATGCCGAGCCCGGTCGAAACGCCGAGCGTCGTGAGCAGGCCCGCCGTGGTGCCGCGCGTCATCGATGAGCGCACCACGGCGATGAAATCCGGCCCCGGCAGGATCAGCGCCGGAATGAAGATGGCGAAAACGCTGGCGAGGACCACGGCCGGCGGCATGCGAACTCTCCCGATGGAAGCGGATCGGCAAGCAGACCACGCCCTCCGCTCGGCTGCAAGCATCGCCTTTTGGGCCAGCCCGCATGTGCCGCGGGCCGGCCGACGTCACTTCCGGTCCGGGTCGGAGAAGGCGCTCCGCCAGACTTCCTTGTGGATGATGTTGGCCACTTTAGCCCGGCCTGAATCGGGCTCTTTTCAAGTGAAGGCGTCGGGCATCGACTCCTTCTTCTTCGCGATGAAGTCCTTCAGCGCCTCGTCGATGGCGGGATCGAGGTAAGGCGCCTCGTAGCTTTCCAGCCATTGCCGGGCAAGCTGGTTGGCCCGTTGCGGCGCGGTCTTCTCGCCTTCGGCCAGCCACTGCTCGTAGGAATTGTTGTCGGCGATCGAGGAACGATAGAAGGCGGTCTGGAAATTCGCCTGGGTGTGGTCGCAGCCGAGGAAGTGGCTGCCCGGCCCGACCTGGCGGATGGCATCCATGGCCTGCCCGTTCTCGGACAGGTCCACGCCCTCGCAGAACTTCTGCTGCATGCCGAGCTGGTCGATGTCCATCATGAACTTGTCGTAGCTCGACGCCAGGCCGCCCTCCAGCCAGCCGGCCGCGTGCAGCACGAAATTGGTGCCGGCAAGAATGGTCGAGTTCAGCGTGTTGGCGCTTTCATAGGCCGCCTGCGCATCCTCCACCTTGGAGGCGCACAGCGAGCCGCCGGTACGGAACGGCAGGCCGAGACGGCGCGCCAGCTGCGCCGCGCCGTAGGACACCAGCGACGGCTCGGGCGTGCCGAAGGTCGGCGCGCCCGACTGCATCGATATGGACGAGGCGAAGGTGCCGAAGATCACCGGCGCGCCGGGACGGATGAGCTGGGTGAAGGAAGCGCCCGCCAGCACCTCGGCCAGAACCTGCGTCAGCGTGCCGGCCACCGTCACCGGGCTCATGGCGCCTGCCAGGATGAACGGCGTTACGATGCAGGCCTGGTTGTTGCGCGAATAGACCTTCAGCGCGCCCAGCATGGTCTCGTCGAACACCATCGGCGAATTGGCGTTGATGAGGCTGGTGAGCACCGTGTTCTCTTCGACGAACTTCTCGCCGAACAGGATCTTGCACATCTCGACCGTGTCTTCCGCGCGCTCGGGCGCGGTCACCGAGCCCATGAACGGCTTGTCGGAATAGCGCATATGCGCATAGATCATGTCGAGATGGCGCTTGTTGACCGGCACGTCGACCGGCTCGCACACCGTGCCGCCCGAATGGTGGATCGACGGCGCCATATAGGCGAGCTTCACGAAACTGCGGAAATCCTCGATCGTCGCATAGCGGCGGTTGCCGTCGAGGTCGCGCACGAAGGGCGGCCCGTAGACAGGCGCGAACACCGTGGCGTTGCCGCCGATCTGCACCGAACGGGCGGCGTTGCGCGCATGCTGGGTATAGATCGGCGGCGCGCTCTTCAGCAGCGAACGGCAAAGCCCCTTGGGAAAATGCACGCGCTGGCCCTTCACGTCGGCGCCGGCCTGTTTCCACAGTTCCAGCGCTTCCGCGTCGTCGCGGAACTCGATGCCGGTTTCCTCCAGCACGATGTCGGCGTTCTTCTCGATCAGCGCCAGGCCTTCCTCGTCCAGCACCTCGTAGACCTTCACCTTGCGCTGGATATAGGTGAGCTGTGTGCCGGGCCCGCCGCCGGCACGCGCTGCCCGGCGCGCAGCGGCCCCGCCGCTGGCTCCGCGGCCGCGCCGCCCGCCCGATGTCTCGTGATCGTCCGTGTGCCGATCGACTGCCGCGTTTTCGCTCATGGCCGTTCTTTCCTGAAACTCGCGCTCGCCGCCCTTGCGACGGCTTCTTGCCGGATCGTAGCCAAGCACCCTGTCCGAAACGGCCAGCCAGCGCCAAGACCTGTCGCAAAATCGACAAGCAACCCCTTTGATTTGCAGTCGCTTTCCTTTTGCAGAAAGTCGCAAATCAGCTATGGGCAAATGCCCTCGGCAAGATAGGTATTGCAAGACGTTCCGCGCCGTTGATATTGCCCGCGCGGACACCAAGGAGCTGGATACAATGGCCGACGATGAAATCATCCTGTCCGAGCTTGCCGACGACGAACTCGTGCAGCAGATGCACGACGACCTTTATGACGGACTGAAGGAAGAAATCGAGGAAGGCACGAACATCCTGCTCGAGCGCGGATGGGCGCCCTACAAGGTGCTGACCGAAGCGCTGGTCGAAGGCATGCGCATCGTCGGGGAGGACTTCCGCGACGGCATCCTGTTCGTCCCGGAGGTGCTGCTCTCGGCCAACGCCATGAAGGCCGGCATGGCCATCCTGCGCCCGCTGCTGGCCGCCACCGGCGCGCCCAAGCAGGGCAAGCTGGTCATCGGCACGGTCAAGGGCGACATCCACGACATCGGCAAGAACCTCGTCGGCATGATGATGGAAGGCGCCGGCTTCGACGTCATCGACCTCGGCATCAACAACCCGGTCGAGAAATATCTGG
Organism: Mesorhizobium sp. SP-1A; assembly: GCF_032460275.1. NCBI lineage: Bacteria > Pseudomonadati > Pseudomonadota > Alphaproteobacteria > Hyphomicrobiales > Phyllobacteriaceae > Mesorhizobium > Mesorhizobium sp. SP-1A. The sequence goes on from NZ_JAVXZD010000003.1 coordinate 154,479, forward strand.
CGGCGATCGAGGAACATCAGCCCGACATCCTCGGCATGTCGGCGCTTCTGACCACGACCATGCCCTACATGAAGGTCGTGATCGACACGATGAAGGAAAAGGGCATCCGCGACGACTATGTCGTGCTCGTCGGCGGCGCGCCGCTCAACGAGGAATTCGGCAAGGCCGTCGGTGCCGACGCCTATTGCCGGGATGCCGCCGTGGCTGTCGAGACCGCCAAGGACTTCATGAAGCGCAAGCACAACGTGCGCGCTTCGGCCTGACGAGAGAAGGGCCGCGCGGGCGGCCCTTTCGCGGGAACACGGTCGGTGCGCGTGGCGTTATTTCGCCGCGTGGGCAACCCTCTTGCCGGCATGCTCCGTGGCGTTCACGGTGTTGGCAACGTCCTTTCCGGCGCCGCGGATCGTGTTCGCGCAAGCCGAAAGCAGCAAAGTGCTGGCGAGAAGCGCCATGCATGCATATGTCAATGATTTCATGAGCGGACTCTCCCTCTCTCGATAACAACGCCTGATAGCAACGAAGGCCGGGTCAACTGGTTCCATGGCCGCCAAACGAAAAGATCTGGAAAAGCGCGACAGGCTGCTGGTCATCGCCTGCGGCATGATCGCGCGCGAGATTCTTGCCGTGAAGGAGCAGCTTGGGCTCGACCATCTGGACCTGACCTGCCTGCCTGCGGAATATCATTTCTACCCGGACCGCATAGCGCCCGCGATGGACAAGGCCATCGAGGAGGCGAAGGCTGACGGCTATGCCCACATCTTCGTCGGCTATGGCGATTGCGGCACCGGCGGAATGCTCGACCGCATATGCGAGAAGCACGACGTCGAGCGCATGGAAGGCCCCCATTGCTTCGCCTTCTACCAGGGGCTGGACGCCTACAGGAAAGTCGAGGACGACGACATGATGTCGTTCTACATGACCGATTTCCTGTGCCGGCAGTTCGATGCCTTCTTCATCCGGCCGCTGGGGCTCGACAAGCACCCGGAACTGGTCACCGACTATTTCGGCAACTACGAGAAGCTGATCTACCTGGCCCAGACCGACGATCCCGAACTCGACAAGGTCGCGGAAAACGCCGCCAGGATGCTCGGTCTCGTCTATGAGCGCCGCTCCACGGGCTATGGCGACCTCGTCGCCGGCCTCGCACATGCCGCCAAGGCGAAAGCCTGACAGCCAGGCGTTGCGCCCTCCCCCTCGGTCGCGCGATGCTGCGCTTTCCGAATCCGAGAACAGGCATCCCCAATCGGAACCAGGCGAGGAGACCAATGCCCTTGAGGAGATACGCCGTCGCGGCGCTTGCCGTCCTTTGCGCCAGTCCGGCTTTGGCCGACGGTGCGGTGCAGAAGCTGATCACCAAGGCAGACAAGGCGCGGCTCGAGAACTACGAGACGACGCGGCGCGCCGCTCTGGATGAAGCGAAAGCCGGCCAGCCCGGCGACGTGAAACAGTTGAACGCCGTGCTGAAACGGCCCCTGGTCCCCTTTTCGGACAAGGACCTTACCGGCAACTGGCAATGCCGCACCATCAAGGCCGGCGGCATCAGTCCTCTCGTCGTCTACGGCTGGTTCAGATGCCGGGTCACCGACGACGGTTCCGGCTGGATGCTGACGAAGACGACCGGCTCGCAACGCACCACCGGCCGCCTCTATGACGACGGCGACAAGCGCGCGATCTATCTGGGCTCGTTCAGCGTCAACGCCGAGCCGACCAGGCGTTACGGCGCCGGACCGGAGACCGACCAGGCCGGCTACGCGTTCCGAACCGGCGCCGATGCCTGGCGCATAGAGTTCCCCGCGCCCCATCGCGAATCCAGGCTCGACATATTGGAACTGAAACGCTGAACCTGCGGCAGGAGAGAAAACTTTCCCTGCCAATGGCCTTCCATTTTGCGACATCCCGTCACGTCGCTTTTGAAGGCGCGCGCGTCGTCCCATGAGAAGCGGGCGCGCAATGGTTGCGGCAATGCTCGATCCAGTGAGGAGACCGAAATCATGGCCGATCTGATCGTCGTCTATTGGCGCGATATTCCTGCCCAGGTGATCGTGAAGAAGGGGCGCCAGAGCGCCAAGCGCGAACTGTCGCTGCGCTTCACCGAGGCCATAGACATGGCGGCCATGCGCTCCGGCGCCGCCGAGACCGACGCCTATCTCGCCGAATGGCGAAGGGCGGACTCGGTCCCGGTCGGCGACGAACTGGAAACCGAAGCTGAAAAAGCCGCAGGCGAGCTGGAAGCCCGTTACGATCGGGAGCGGCTGGTGGCGCTGGCAAAGGCGGGCGGCCGGGAAAATGTCTGATATCCAGCCGAAATCCACCTCCGCAGCGGGTGCGGCCAGTTCCGCGCCGGAGACGATCCCCCCTGCAGCCACAGGCTCGGTGACGCAGGCCACCATGGTCAAGAAGACGGCCCCGAAAAGCGACTACAAGCCGGCGGACGTGTCGCCGCAGCGGCGCGTGCAGCGCTCCTATTCGGTGCGCCTGTGGTCGATCCGCCACTCGAAGCTGCTGGAATGGTTCTATGCGCGCTTCGCCGATGCGTTCCTGATGCTTCACCCGCTGTGGAAGGGCATCGGCTATGGCCGCGTCGAGGCACCGGTGAAATTCGTCGAGAAGCGCGTGAAGGGCTTCATGTTCGACTGCCGCATGTGCGGCCAGTGCATCCTGTCCTCCACCGGCATGTCCTGCCCGATGAACTGCCCCAAGCAGTTGCGCAACGGCCCCTGCGGCGGCGTGCGCGCCAACGGCAACTGCGAGGTGGAGCCGGATATGCCCTGCGTCTGGGTGAAGGCATGGGAAGGCTCGCGCAACATGGTGAAGGGCGACGCCATCCTGAACGTCCAGAAGCCGGTCGACCAGTCGCTGCGCGAAACCTCCGCCTGGCTGCGCGTCACAGCGCAGGCGGCAGCCCAGCGCGAAGCCGGCAAGCCGGGAGCCTCCGCATGACCTCCGCCCGCCCGCCCCAGCGCGACGAGAACCCGGCCGGCATCGACCTGCCGCTGGAGCCCCAGCCCGGCCATTCTTCGCGCGGCCGCCTGGAGCGCGTCCTGCGCCGCGGCGAGTTCGCCGTGACCACCGAACTCAACCCGCCGGACAGCGCCGACCCGGAGGACGTCTACAACCGCGCCAAGATATTCGACGGCTGGGTGGACGGCATCAATGCCGTCGATGCCTCCGGCGCCAACTGCCACATGTCCTCGGTCGGCATCTGTGCCCTGCTGACGCGCATGGGCTACGCCCCGATCATGCAGATCGCCTGCCGCGACAAGAACCGCATCGCCATCCAGGGCGACGTGCTGGGCGCGGCCGCCATGGGCGTGTCCAACATATTGTGCCTGACGGGCGACGGCGTGCAGGCCGGCGACCAGCCCGGCGCCAAGCCGGTTTTCGATCTTGACTCCATGTCGCTGCTCGAAACCGTCCGCATCATGCGCGACAACGGCAAGTTCCTGTCCGGCCGCAAGCTGACGACGCCGCCGAAGGTCTTCCTCGGCGCGGCCGTGAACCCGTTCGCGCCGCCCTACGATTTCCGTCCGATCCATCTCGGCAAGAAGATCGCCGCCGGCGCGCAGTTCGTGCAGAGCCAGTATTGCTTCGACGTGCCGATGTTCCGCACCTTCATGCAGCGCGTGCGCGATCTCGGCTACGACGAGAAGGTGTTCATCCTCGTCGGCGTCGGTCCGCTGGCCTCGGCCAAGACGGCCAAGTGGATCCGCTCCAACGTGCCCGGCATCCACATCCCGGACGAGATCATCAAGCGTCTGGAAGGCGCGCAGGACCAGAAGAAGGAAGGCAAGCAGATCTGCATCGACATCATCAACGAAGTGAAGGAAATCCCCGGCGTCTCGGGCGTCCACGTGATGGCCTATCGCCAGGAGGAATATGTCGCCGAGATCGTCGATGAATCGGGCGTCCTCAAGGGCCGCAGGCCGTGGAAGCGTGAAGTCCGCCCGGACGACGCGCTGGTGGCAGAGCGTCTGGACCACATCCTCCACGACGACAGGACCGAAACGCAGGTAGACATGGTCAGGGAAGCGCACTGAGCGCCGGCTTGATAGACATTGGATAACGATATAAAGAAATCTTTATATCACTACGGAGAGATTTATGACCCGCACCATCGTCGCTTCGGCGACCCGTGAAATCGTCATCGGTTTCGACCAGCCTTTCTGTGTGATCGGCGAGCGGATCAACCCGACCGGCCGCAAGAAACTGGCCGCCGAGATGATCGAAGGCAATTTCGAGACGGTGAAGAAGGATGCATTGGAGCAGGCCGCGGCCGGCGCGACCATGCTGGACGTCAATGCCGGCGTCACCGCCGTCGATCCCAACGCCACGGAGCCGGCATTGCTGGTGCAGACGCTGGAGATCGTGCAGGGCCTCGTGGACCTGCCGCTTTCCATCGACTCCTCCGTCACCGCCGCTATCGAAGCGGGTCTCAAGGTCGCCAAGGGCCGCCCGCTGGTCAACTCCGTGACCGGCGAGGAAGAGAAGCTGGAAGCCATCCTGCCCCTGGTGAAGAAATACAACGTGCCGGTGGTGGCCATCTCCAACGACGAGACCGGCATCTCCATGGACCCCGACGTGCGCTTCGCCGTCGCCAAGAAGATCGTCGAGCGCGCCGCCGACCACGGCATTCCCGCCCATGACATCGTGGTGGACCCGCTGGTGATGCCGATCGGCGCGCTGGGCGACGCCGGCCGCCAGGTCTTCGCGCTGCTGCGCCGCCTGCGCGAGGAGCTGAAGGTCAACACCACCTGCGGCCTGTCCAACATCTCCTTCGGCCTGCCGCATCGCCACGGCATCAACGGCGCCTTCATCCCGATGGTGATCGGCGCGGGCATGACCAGCGCCATCATGAACCCCTGCCGTCCGCAGGAGATGGAAGCCGTGCGCGGCGCCAACGTGCTGGCCGGCACCGACAAGGACTGCATGACCTGGATCAAGACCTACAAGGACTACAAGCCGGGCGAACATGCCGCCCCGGCCCCGGTCGCCGTCACCGCGCCTGCCGGCGACGGCGCCGCCGCCCCGGCCGGCCGCCGCCGCGGCGGTCGTGAAGCCCGCATGGCGAGAGGCTAGCCTCACCGGAGAACGATGTGCCTGACGACGTTCATGCAGTTCCGCCCGGTCCGGACCGGTCGGCCGGGCGAAAGCTTTCGGCCCGGGGCGTCGTCGGCACGATTTTCCGCCTGAGACACAGAACTGGATTGAGATCGTGGCCTGCCCTTTGGGTGGGCCGTGTCTCGTTTCGCAAGACGGTCGCTGCGCTAGGGATGGCGACCATTGCCGCGCCGCCAGCAGGGAAATCCATCCGGGCGTTCGCGGTCGCAAGGAGTGCCTGAAATGAACTCTCCCGCCAACATCACCGATCCGTTGGTCCTGTTCATGCCTTCGGGCAAGCGCGGGCGTTTTCCCGTCGGCACGCCTGTCCTCGACGCCGCGCGCCAGCTCGGCGTCTATGTGGAGAGCGTGTGCGGCGGGCGCGCCACCTGCGGCCGCTGCCAGATCGAGGTGCAGGAAGGCAATTTCGCCAAGCACAAGATCGTCTCCTCCCTCGACCACATCTCGCCCAAGGGGCCCAAGGAAGAACGCTACGAGCGCGTGCGCGGGCTGCCCGAAGGCCGCCGCCTCTCCTGCTCCGCCACCATCCAGGGCGACCTCGTCGTCGATGTCCCGCAGGATACGGTCATCAACGCGCAGGTGGTGCGCAAGGCGGCGGTGGAGCGCCACATCGACCGCAACCCGGCGGTGCAGCTCTGCTATGTCGAGGTGGACGAGCCCGACATGCACAAGCCGCTCGGCGACCTCGACCGGCTGAAGCTTGTGCTGGAAAAGGACTGGGGCTGGAAGGACCTGCTGATCGCCCCGCACCTCATCCCGCAGGTGCAGGGCATATTGCGCAAGGAGAACTGGGGCGTCACCGTCGCCATCCACCGCGACATGGATTCCTCGCGTCCCTTCATCATCGGCATGTGGCCCGGCCTCAAGAACGAGGCCTATGGCATTGCCTGCGATATCGGCTCCACCACCATCGCCATGCATCTGGTGTCGCTGCTGTCGGGCCGCATCGTCGCCTCGTCGGGCACGTCCAACCCGCAGATCCGCTTCGGCGAGGACCTGATGAGCCGGGTATCCTACGTCATGATGAACCCCGACGGGCGCGAGGCCATGACCAAGGCCGTGCGCGAGGCCGTCAACACGCTGATCGGCAAGGTCTGCGACGAGGGCGGCGTGAACCGCCACGACATCCTCGACGCGGTCTTCGTCGCCAACCCGATCATGCACCACCTGTTCCTCGGCATCGATCCGACCGAGCTTGGTCAGGCGCCGTTCGCGCTGGCCGTCTCGAGCTCGCTGCAATACTGGGCGCATGACCTCGGCATCGACATCAACCGCGGCGCACGGCTCTATACGCTGCCTTGCATCGCAGGCCATGTCGGCGCGGATGCCGCCGGTGCGGCGCTGTCTGAAGGCCCTTACCGCCAGGATCGCATGATGCTGCTGGTCGATGTCGGCACCAATGCCGAGATCATCCTTGGCAACAGGCAGCGCGTGGTGGCGGCCTCCTCGCCCACCGGCCCGGCCTTCGAAGGCGCGGAAATCTCCTCCGGCCAGCGCGCCGCGCCCGGCGCCATAGAGCGCGTGCGCATCGATCCCGACACGCTGGAGCCGAAGTACCGCGTCATCGGCGTGGACAAATGGTCCGACGAGGAAGGCTTCGAGGAGGCCGCCAAGGCCACCGGCGTCACCGGCATCTGCGGCTCGGCCATCATCGAGGTTGTGGCGGAGATGTATCTCAGCGGCATCATCTCGGAGGACGGCGTGGTGGACGGCGCGCTTGCCGCGAAGTCGCCGCGCATCATGCAGAACGGCCGCACCTTCTCCTACCTGCTGCGCGACGGCGAGCCTCGCATCACCGTCACCCAGAACGACGTGCGCGCCATCCAGCTCGCCAAGGCCGCGCTCTATGCCGGCGTCAAGCTTCTGATGGAAAAGCAGGGCGTCGAGCATGTCGACCTGATCCGCTTTGCCGGCGCCTTCGGCTCCTTCATCGACCCGAAATACGCCATGGTGCTCGGCCTCATTCCCGATTGCGATCTGGCCGAGGTCAAGGCGGTCGGCAACGCTTCCGGCACCGGCGCGCTGATGGCGCTTCTCAACCGCGACCACCGCCGCGAGATCGAGGACGAAGTGCATCGCATCGAGAAGATCGAGACGGCGCTTGAGCCGCATTTCCAGCAGATATTCATCGACGCGATGGCCTTGCCCAACAAGGTCGATCCCTTCCCGAAGCTCGCGGAAGCCGTCAAGCTGCCGCCCCGAAAGGTGGTCTCGGAAGAGGATGCGGCGAGCGATGCGGCACCACGACGGCGGTCGCGCGAGGAACGCGCCGCGCGGCGCGGCAGGACTTAGCAGCGGCCAGCCTTGTAGGCAGGTCGAGGCGGCAATCGGCGCGCGCAACCGGCCGAAATCGCAAACCGCCAGGGAGCGCACGGTCACGAGACCGTGCGTTGCCCTAGCGTCATCGTTGACTTTTAGGTCCGTGAACGAAATCGTGAACCGGGAGGCAAAATGCTAACCGGCTCAAAGCCGTTCATTGTCACATGCCTAGTTTGCAAAGCCGTCTCGTCGCCTTCATGCTCCGTCACACGCGCAAGAAAGCGTTCGCCAGTCCCGAAAACCTGCAGCGCTGGATACGTCAGGCGCGAAAGCGCCAGAGCCATCTGCCGCCGGCCGCGCTGGCGAACCGGCTTGCCATCGGCCAGGGCACGATGAACGGCTTTCCGGTCTACGAGATCGCGCCGAAAGACGGCGCCGCCAAGCGGATTCTTTACCTCCACGGCGGCGCCTATGTCTTTGAAATCACGTCCTATCATTGGGCGTTGATCGCCGAGATGGCCGAGCGCCTCGGCTTCGGCGTGACCGTGCCGATCTACCCGATCGCGCCGGAACATGATTTCCACGACATGTTCGGCATGGTGGCCGACGTCTATCGCACAATGCTGGAAGACACGTCCGCCGGCGACATCGTCTTCATGGGCGATTCGGCCGGCGGCAACATGGCCGTGGTCCTGACCATGATGATGGCCGAGCAGGGCATCCCCGCTCCGGCTCGCCACGTGCTGATCTCGCCCGGCCTCGACGTTTCCCTGGCCAACCCGGACGTCGTCGAGAGGGCGCGGCTGGACCCCTGGCTCGACATTCCGGGCGGGCTCGAAGCCATCCGCCTCTACGGCGCCGGCATGGACCGCACCGACTGGCACATCAGCCCGCTCTACGGCGATCTTTCGGTGCTGCCGGCAACCCTGCTGCTGACCGGCTCCCACGACCTGCTCTCGCCCGACAACCTCATCTTTGCCGAAAAGGCACGCGCGGCCGGCGTCGACGTGGAACTCGTCTACGAAGAAGGCATGTTCCACGTCTGGCCGCTGATCCGCATGCCGGAGGCGCGCCGGGCCCGAAGCCGCATCGTGTCGTTCCTGGAGGACTGGGCAGCCATGCCGAGCCCCGTGCGTAGCCCGCTACCGGCCAAGGGCAGTTCGAACATCTCGCCTTGTCCGGACGCGTCCCGGATCTGTCGAGATAACCGCTCCCGGCCGGTTGCGATCTCTCCGCTCCGCTCAGAACCTGCCGGTTTCGCGGAACCCCTCGAAGGTGGCCCGGATATGGTCGGCGGCCGCCTTGACCGGCGCGCTGGCGTCTGAGGTCACCACCATGGCCAGGCTGTAGGTGCCGATATCGGGCATCCCGTCCTTGGGTCCGAGTTCGACCATGTCGCAACCGAGAAACGATTTCGGCAGCGGCGCCACCGCAAGATCGGCCATGATGGCGGCGCGCTGGCCGGCCGTATGCGCGCTCATATAGGCGACCCGATAGTTGCGCCCTTCGCGCCCAAGGGCTTCGAGCGCACCGGCCCGCCAGGCGCAGCCCTCCTCCCAGAGCGAAACCGGCAACGGTTCGCGCAGATGCGCGCAGCCGCCCTTGGCGCCCGCCCACACGATCGGTTCGGTCAACAGCACCTCCGCGCCCGCGGCGCTGGCCTTGTAGGAATTGGTGAGCAGCGTGATGTCGAGCGCCCTGTCGTCCATGCGCCGGCGCAGGTTGATGCTCTGGTCGATGACCACGTCCACGGCAATGGAAGGGTGCGACTGCGCGAAGCGCTTCAGGATATGCGGCAGCACCCGCTCTCCATAATCGTCCGGCGAGCCGAGGCGCACGACGCCGGAAATATCAGGCACGATGAACTTGGACACCGCCTCGCGATTGATCGCCAGCAGCCGGCGCGCATAGCCGAGCAGCATCTCGCCGTCCGTGGTCAAGGTCACCGAGCGCGCGTCGCGCACGAACACCGAGCGGCCGAGTATGTCCTCCAGTTTCTTGATCTGCATGGAAACGGCCGACGGCGTGCGGAACACGGCCGTGGAGGCTGTCGTGAAACTGCCGGTTTCGGCGATGGCCACGAAGGTGCGCAGCACATCGAGATCAAGCAGCGGCAGAGGATGGTTGAGGGGAGCGTTCATCGGAACCTGCTTTCAATTTTTCTGATGAAAACGATCATTCCATTTCGTTTGATTGAACCTGAAACAGGTCTCATAGTCAACATCGTCGAGACGGCCTCCTGCCAGTCCCTGACCTCCGGAGAGGTTCGGGCCACCAGCGCAAGCACAAGCCGGCACGACACCCGCAACGATCCATTCGACCAGCAAAGGAGAAGGACATGTTCATCCTGTCATCCATCGGTCGCATCGCGGCCGAATTTGCCGCCACCCGCGCACGCTACCGGACCCGGCGCATGCTGAGCGCGCTGCCTCTCGAGATGCAGAAGGACATCGGCTGGCCTGAGGCTTCCTGCGAACCGGCCCGCAATGGCCGCGCCGCGCCCGTCGCCTGCGGCTGACGCGGCATCCCGTCCCGCCGTGGCGGGGCCTTCAGCCATGCCGCCGCTGCATGGCGCGCATGAAACTACTGCATGGCGCAAGTATCCGGACGCTAAATACTTGTAAGAGATCGGGAATCCGGCGGGAAAGGCGGCATGTCGCAGTAGCGGTGTCGCTTTTTCTATCAACCGCTTCGTTTTTGCGCTGAGGTTCCGGTCCGAATGTACCTATATGCACGCCAGCAAACGAGCTGCCCCACTCCATAGCGCGAAGGCGACCCGTCTGAGCAACCGATTGGAGATAGACATGAAGCTCTTCGCACGCCTGTTCGCCCGCCGCGACACCAACCTCACCACCGCGCTCGAGCGCCAGCGCCTGGCAAAGACCATGCCCGGCCAGACCGGTGCCATCGCCGCGGCTCGTCTGGGCATCATCGCCTGACCGGCATTCCGCCCGTTCCGCCGAGCCCGGCCAGTCTCCGACTGCACGTCGGCATCGAGCGCCGGGCGGCCCCTTTTTGAATTTTATAGACCGACGGCGCGCAGCCAAAAGCCGCGCGGCGTCAGTTGTCGATTTGCGACCCTTCCGGCCGGACATGTCGCAAATTTAATCCGACTGTGACCGGCGGAACGATTGACACGCCGGGATTTTCCTGATGACGCTGTGCTGATAGCGACATTCTGTTCGCGTCATGGCCGCGTGAGGATTACCCGTGAACGCCACAAAGCATCCGATCAAGCGATCGTTTGTGTTTTTCCTCGTCCCCGATTTCACCATGGTCGCATTTGCGACAGCGCTGGACCCGCTGAGGCTGGCCAACCGCACTTTGGGCTATGAAGCCTACAAATGGCGCCTCGCCAGCCTCGACGGCAAGCCGGTAAGGGCCTCCAACGGCGTCGAATGCACGGTCGACACCACGCTGGAGGAAGAGCGGCGCAAGATGGCCGGTCCCGACCGTCCCTCCATGGTGGTCGTCTGCACCGGCATGCATGTCGACAAATATCACAACAAGTCGGTCTTTGCCTGGCTGCGCGAGGAGTACAATCGCGGGGTGGCCGTGGGCGGCCTCTGCACCGGCGCCTATCTGCTCGCCAATGCCGGCCTGCTGTCCAACAAGCGCTGCGCAATCCATTGGGAAAACCTGCCTGGCTTCCAGGAGGCTTTCCCCAAGGCGAATGTCTTCGCCGACCTGTTCGAGGTGGACCAGAACGTCTACACCTGCGCCGGCGGCACCGCCGCGCTGGACATGATGCTGAAGCTGATCGGCGACGATTTCGACGAGAATCTGGTCAATCGCGTCTGCGAACAGGTGCTGACCGACCGCGTGCGCAGCCCCACCGACCGCCAGCGCCTGCCGCTGCGCGCCCGCCTCGGGGTGCAGAATTCCAAGGTCCTCACCATCATCGAACTGATGGAGGCGAACCTTGCCGAGCCGCTTTCGCTGCTCGAGATCGCCGACCACGTCGATCTGTCGCGGCGGCAGATCGAGCGCCTGTTCCGCACCGAAATGGGGCGGTCCCCCGCGCGCTACTATCTCGAGATCAGACTGGATCGCGCCCGGCACCTGCTGCTCCAGTCCTCCATGCCGGTGGTCGAGGTGGCGGTGGCCTGCGGCTTCGTCTCGGCCTCGCATTTCTCCAAATGCTACCGCGAGCTTTATGCTCGCTCGCCGCAGCAGGAGCGCGTGGACAGGAAGCAATTGCTGGCGGCCTGACTCCTGAAGCAGACCGAAAAAGAAAGGCCCGGACGCTGCCGGGCCTTTTCAGTTCGTATTCGCAAGCCCGCGCGGCTCGTCAGCTCCGCGGCTTGAGGTTCTCCGGATCGTAGAGCGGCTTGTAACCGACGCCGGCCACCTCGACCGGATAGGTCTCGGCGAAATATTCCACGTTCAGCTTGCGGCCTTCCTGGGCATAGGCATGAGGCAGGTAGGCGAGCGCGATGTTCTTGCCGATGGTCGGGCCATAGGCGACGGAGGTCGTGTAGGAACGGCGGCCGAGTTCGTCGACCAGCACCTCGCCGGTTTCCGGATCCATCACCGGCAGGTTGCCGACCGGAAAGCGCTTCACGCCGTTCCTGTCGGTGTTTTCCGTCATCACCAGCGTGCAGAGCATCGCCGGTTGATGGTCGCGGGCCTTGTATTCCAGGTGCTTGGCCTTGCCGCGGAAGTCCGCGTCCTTGACCTTCGGGCGGGCAAGGTCGCTCTCGATGAGGTTGTACTGGGTGAGAAGATCGGCATTCTGCAGCCGCAGGCTTTTTTCCATGCGGCGCGAATTGGCGTAGGTCTCGACGCCGAAGGCCATCACGCCCGTCGCCCGCAGCGCATCCCAGACGGCGAGGCCGTCCTCGTACTTCATGTGCAGTTCCCAGCCCTGCTCGCCGACATAGGAAATGCGGAAGGCAGTGACTTGTCTGCCGGCGATCTCGACCTGCTTGATCGCGGCGAAGGGAAAATTCTGCGGATCGAGCCCGGCCGGATCGGCGACCACCTTCTTCAGGTTCTCGCGGGCGTTCGGGCCCCAGATGCCGATGGTGATGAACTTTTCCGAGACGTCGGTGATGGTGACGTCCAGGCCGCGATCTTGCGCCACGCGCTTCATGTAGTGGAAGTCGCGCGGGCCGGCGTCGGCGCCGTTCACGAGGCGGCAGCGATCGGCCATGCGGAAGACGGTGAAGTCGGCACGCACCATGCCCTCGTCGTCGAGGAAGTGGGTGTAGATGCCCTTGCCGATATTGTTGTCGCCGCCGATCTTTGCCGCACAAAGCCATTCGAGAAGCTCGACATGGTCGGGGCCTTCGATATCGACCATGTGGAAGTGCGACAGGTTGACGATGCCGCAATCCTCGCTCATGGCCAGATGCTCGGCGTTGGAAACGCGCCAGAAATGGCGATTGTCCCACTCATTCTCGCGCACAGGAACGCGGTTGCCGTATTTTTCGAGCAGGTGCTCGTTGGCGGCGTAGCCATGCGCGCGCTCCCAGCCGCCGAGTTCCATGAAATAGCCGCCGAGTTCCTTCTCGCGCTCGTAGAACGGCGAGCGCTTGACGCCGCGGCCGCTGGCATAGGGTTCGCGCGGATGCACGGCCGGGAAGTAGATTTTCTGGGCGGCCTCGAAGGTGCGGCCCTCGATGAATTTTTCCTCGAGCTGGTGCGGGTAGAAGCGGGCGTAGTCGATCGAATTATGGTCGATCTCGGTGCGGCCGTCCGTCATCCAGTCGGCGATCAGCTTGCCGTAGCCGGGCCCGTCCTTGACCCAGATGCCCACGCAATACCAGAGGCCCCGGACCTTCTGGCTCTCGCCGCAGGACGAGCCGCCGGCAGCCGAGACCTGCAGGAGGCCGTTGAAGGAATGGCTTTCGTTGTAGCCGAGTTCGCCGAGGATCGGCGTCAACTCCATGGCGCGCTCCAGCGGCTCGAGGATCTGCTCCATCTCGAGGTCGCGCTGCGACGGCGAAAGCCGGGCCTGATCCTTTTCCAGGATGTCGCGCGGGTGGCACAGGCGCGGATTGGTGGTCTCGTAATAGCCCCACTCAATCTGGCCGCCCTCGGTGGTCTTGGGGTCGCCGGTGTCGCGCATGTAGGCCGAGTTGCCCTGGTCGCGCAGCAGCGGCCAGCCGATTTCCTTGCCCGTTCCTTCGAATTCGTTGTACGGGCCGAAGAAGGTCAGCGGGTGGTCGACCGGCATGACCGGCAGGTCCTCGCCGACCATTTCCGCGATCAGGCGTCCCCAGATACCGGCGCAGACGACGACATGATCCGCCATGATCGTGCCGCGATGCGTGACGACGCCCTTGATGCGACCGTTCTCGACGATCAGCGACTGGGCCGGCGTGTTGGCGAAGGCTTGCAATTTGCCGGACTTCTCGGCCGCGTCGACCAGCTTGCCGGCGACCGTCTGCGAGCGGGGTATGACAAGGCCGGCGTCGGGATCGAACAGGCCGCCCATGACCATGTCTTCCTCGATCAGGGGAAACTTCTCCTTGATCTCGGCGGGCGTGACCAGATGCGCGCGCGTGCCGAAGGCCTTGGCCGATGTCACCTTGCGCTTGATCTCTTCCATCCAGGCGTCGTCGCCGGCGCGGGCGACTTCCAGACCGCCGATGCGGGCGTAGTGCCCCATCTTCTCGTAGAAATCGATGGAATAGAGCGAGGTCCAGCACGACAGGAAGTCATGGCTGGTCATGTAGCAGAAGTCCGAGGCGTGGGCCGTCGAGCCGATGTCGGTCGGGATTCCCGACTTGTCGATGCCGACGATATCGTCCCATCCGCGCTCGATCAGATGATGGGCGATGGAGGCGCCGACGATGCCGCCAAGCCCGATGATGACGACCTTCGCCTTTTCAGGAAACCCTGCCATTGCCCATGACTCCGAGGTGATTTTCGAGGCACACTATAAGGCGGCGCAGGACGATTGCAGCCTGTTTGCGACATTCGCAAAATACCGAGCGACCAAAGCGCGGCAGGCGGCTTTGCGGAGCCCGCGCCGCAAGGCGCGGGCAGCCCGCGGGCATTCCGGACCCCTAAACAGAAAAGGCCGGACGATCCGGCCTCTCAGATCCGTCATGCGTCCGCACGGCCTACTTGATGCGGCCGATTCCGCCGCTGATCTCGACCGTTTCCGTGCCGGTCAGGGCTTCCAGGTCGCCGTTCGGCATGGTGACGAAGCACCCCTTGGGACAGAATTCGGCGGTCTCGCCCGCGGCGAGCGACAACTCGGTCTTCGAACCGCCCTCGGTCACCACCAGAGTGCGCGGCTGCGAATCCTTGTTGACCGCGCTCGCGGCCAAGGCACCTCCGCCCGCCGCAAGGAGGAGCGCACCAGCGATAAGAGATTTCAGCATTGCCGATCCGGTGCTTTCCACCGCCCCTGTTGCTCGCCTGGGCATCAGCCCGACGTCGGAGCTTATAGGAGAACGAAGCTGAACCGCAACTGAATGCCACATTCATGCCGCAATCGCCTGTGGGCGGCGCCGTGTTCAGCCCGGGTCGGGCCGGCGGCGGCGGCGCCCTGCCCGCTTGCGTTCGGCCTCGGCCTTCGCCTCCTCAAGCTCGGCGTGGACCACTTCCGCCTTGTCGTCGTCGATCGGCCAGGCCTCAGGCTTGGGCGGCGTGACGGCCGCGCGCGGCGTCGAGGGAATCTCGATCCCGGCCTTGCCGAAAGCCTCCAATATGCCGAAGCGGATGTCGTTCTGCACGCCGCCGCTGTTCAATATGTCGGCCAGGAACACCCTCACCTCGAATTCCAGCGCGGCGGGGCCGAAATTGACGAACTGCACGAAAGGCTCGGGATTCTTCAGCACGAGCGGATGCGCCCGCGCCGTCTCCAGCATGATTTCATGCGCGTGCCGCGCGTCCGAACCGTAGGCAATGCCGACCTTGATCTCGACGCGGCCGAGCTTGTTCCTGTGCGTCCAGTTGCCGACCGCGTTGTTGATGAGCTCGGAATTGGGCAGGATCACCGACTGGCGCTGGAAAGTCTCGATCTCGGTGGCGCGCACGCTGATCTTCTTGACCGTGCCCGAAACCTGCCCCGCCACGATCCAGTCGCCGACCTTGAACGGCCGTTCGGCAAGCAGGATCAGGCCCGAGACGAAATTCGAGACCACGTTCTGGAGGCCGAAACCGATGCCGAGGGAGAGACCGCCGGCCACTAGAGCGAGATTGGAAAGATCGATGCCGGCGGCGGAAATGCCCACCAGCGCGGCGATCGCCACGCCGGCATAGCCCACCACCAGCCGGATCGAGTTGCGCACGCCGGCGTCGACCCGCCCGCGCGCCATGACGGACCCGTCGAGCCAGCCCTGGAACCAGCGGGTCAGAAAATAGCCGACGAAGAAAACGACGATGCCCGACAGGATGCCGGTGAACGATATCGTGACGGAGCCGATGCTGATGCCCGTCGCCAGCTTGTAGATCCAGGTTTGGATGTCGCCCGGCTGGAAGCCCCACATGAACAGGATAAGCGGCAGGAAAACCAGCACGATCATCAGGTTGATGGCCATGCTGACCGCCAGGCCGAGCTGGTCGAGCGTGGTGTCTTCGAGGCTGGTCCGGTCGGCCAGCCAGCGGCCGATCGTGGAGCCGCCGAAGCCGCCCTCTTCACTGACGGCACGCGCCGAGAGGAAGCCGATATAGGCCGTGATCAGTATCGTGCCGGTGATGACGACCTGCAGCGAGACGAAAATGGCGAGCCCGATATAGCCGAGCAGCGCAGCCCCGATGGTGAACAGGCCCAGCCCGAAGGCCAGATAGCGCAACCAGGCGGGCCAGGGGCGCCAGACGCCGAGATGCGTGCGGAACGGCCGGACCAGCCCCATCAGGATCAGGATGATGCCGACCACCACCGCGGCCATGAAGCTTCTGGCGATGGTGAGGGAAAGCGGCGAGCCCATCTGCTCGTTGACCACCCCCAGGAAGCTGTTGACGCTGATGACGACGGCCATCGCCGTGGACAACCGCACCAGCCAGCGGGCCGGCGTGGATTCGACGGGGATCAGCCGCCAGTTCGGAAGCTTCGGCGAGAGCGCGCTGGTGACCAGCCGGTTGACGCAGAAGGTCACCATGATCAGCAGCATGAAGGCCCTGATGAAGGTGCCGATGTCTCCGCGCAGCACGCCGTAATAGTCGAAGAAGAAGTAGGTGGCGAAGAAGAACACGCCGAGCGCCAGCGAGGGCAGCAGCGTCGACCAGAAGGCGACGGAAAGCCGGCTCAGATAGGACGGATCCTCGACGTTCGGATCCGGCTCGAAGATGCGCCCGAACAGGCGCCTCCCGCCGAGCAGCAGCACCGCGGCGGCGGCGAGCGCCATCGCCGTCGCCGCAAGCACGGCCTGGAACTTGTACTGGAACGCGAAGGACAGCCACGACGCCAGCGCGGCATAAAGATTGGTGAACTCCGTGCTCGCGTCGGTCACCACGGCGCTGCCGAACGAGTCGACGAGTATGTAGCGCTTGGTCAGCACGTTGCGGAAAAGCTCGCTGCGCATCGTGGCGATCTTGTCGATCAGGCCGCTGATGCGGATCGACAGCGTCTGGGCGGCAGCGATCGCCGCGTTGATCTCGGCCTTTTCCGTCGCCAGGCCCGCGCGTTCCTTGGAGACGATCTCGGGTTCGGCCGGCTGGCCTTCCGCAGGCGGCGCCCCGAGCTGTTCCAGCCGGGCGTTGATCTCGCTCATGCGCGGCCGGAACGCCACGCCTGCGGCGAGCGCCTGGCGCGACAGCTCCTCCAGTTGCAGCCGGATGTCCACCAGCTTGGCGTCGTCGTCCGCTTCCTGCTGGATGCGCTTTTCCAGGTCGTCCGTCTTCGCCTTCAGCCCCTGCAGCACCCTTTGCTGGTCGGCCACGACGGCTGACGGAGCCGGAGCCGGCGTGGCGGCCTGCTGGCTCTGTGCGTTGGGCTGGGTCTGCTGCGCCCGCGCCGCCGGCATCGCCGACGTCACGGCGACGAGGACCAGAAACAGGCGAAACCAGCGAATCGACATGCGAAAATCCCGAACCGGCCGAAGCGGCCGCGAAAGCCCCGCCATTGATAGAGTCGCGCCCCCGGCCGGGCAAGCCATGCGGGGCGACCAAGGCGGGTCGGCCTAGCGAAAAGCCATGGCGCAATCTTGGCTTTGATGCGCGCCTCTGCTCTATAGTCTGCCGTTCTTCCGAAACGGATCATGGCAGGAATGGCCGAATACTCAGCCTTTTCGCTCATAGCGAACGCATTCAAGGGCAACCGCGACTGGAAGCCGGCCTGGCGCAAGCCGGACCCCAAGGCGTCTTACGACGTGGTCGTCGTCGGCGGCGGCGGGCACGGGCTTTCGACGGCGTATTATCTCGCCAAGGAGCACGGCATCACCAATGTCGCGGTGCTGGAGAAAGGCTATCTCGGCTCCGGCAATGTCGGGCGCAACACCACGGCCGTGCGCTCGAACTATCTGCTGCCGGCCAATACGCGCTTCTACGAGCACTCGATGAAGCTGTGGGAGAACCTCTCCCATGACCTCAACTACAATGTCATGTTCTCCCAGCGGGGCTGCCTCAACCTCGCGCACAGTCCCGCCCAGCTCGACGATTTCGCGCGGCGCGGCAATGCCATGCGCCATCTCGGCGTCGATGCCGAGCTGATGACGGTTTCCGCGATCTCGCGGCTGATACCGGCGCTGGACGTTTCGTCCAGCGCACGCTTTCCCATCGTCGGGGGCCTGATGCAGGCGCGCGCCGGCACCGCGCGCCACGATGCCGTCGCCTGGGGCTATGCGCGCGCGGCGGACCGGCGTGGCGTCGACATCGTCGAGAATTGCGAGGTCACCGGCTTCCTGAAAGACGGCGACCGGGTCATCGGCGTCACCACCTCGCGCGGCGAGATCCGCGCCAGGAAGGTTGCGGTGGCCGTGGCCGGCAGCACAGGCCGTGTCATGCAACTGGCCGGCGTCGACAGGATGCCGATCGAAAGCCACGTGCTGCAGGCTTTCGTGTCGGAATCGCTGAAGCCGTTTCTCGACACCGTCGTCACCTTCGGCATGGGGCATTTCTACATCGGCCAGTCCGACAAGGGCGGCCTGATCTACGGCGGCGACCTCGACGGCTACAATTCCTACGCCCAGCGCGGCAATCTGCCGATCGTGGAGGAGGTGATGGCGGAAATGGTGGCGCTCTTCCCCGGCCTCGCGCCCGTGCGCATGCTGCGTTCCTGGGGCGGCGTGTGCGACATGTCGATGGACGGCTCGCCCATCATCACCACCGGCCCGCTTCCGGGAATGTATCTCAATTGCGGCTGGTGCTACGGCGGTTTCAAGGCGACGCCCGCCTCCGGCTGGTGCTTCGCCCACACCATCGCCCGCGACGAGCCGCATGAATTCAACGCCGCCTTCACCCTCGACCGCTTCCATCGCGGCATCGTCATCGACGACAAGGGTCAGGGCGCGACGCCCAGGCTCCACTAGGCCATGATCCCGAAAAGTGGACACCGGTTTTCGGCCAAGACCACGGCCAAACGAGAAGATGCAATGCCATGCTGATCACCTGTCCCTATTGCGGACCGCGCGACGTGTCCGAATTCACCTATCAGGGCGACGGCAACCGCCAGCGCCCGGCTCCGAACTCGCAGGATCTCGGCGCATGGAACGAATATGTCTATGATAGGGCGAATCCGGCCGGCGACCACACCGAGATCTGGCAGCATTCCGGCGGCTGCCGCAGCCATTTGAAGGTGGTGCGCAACACGCTGACGCATGAGATCGCGAGCAGCGTCTTCGCGCGCGGCGATCATCGCCATCACCACCATCATCGCGCCACGCCCAAACGGCAGGGAGCCAAGTCATGAGCCCGCGCCGTTCCGGCACCGGCGGCCGCATCGACCGCTTCAGGACGATCCGTTTCACCTTCGACGGCAGGTCCTACACCGGCCACCCCGGCGACACCCTGGCTTCCGCCCTGCTGGCCAACGGCATTTCGCTGTTCGGCCGGTCGTTCAAATACCACCGTCCGCGCGGCGTGCTGACGGCCGGCATCGACGAGCCGAACGCGCTGGTGACGGTCCTGCGCGGCAAGGTGCGCGAGCCGAACCTGCCGGCCACCATGGTCGAGATCCATGACGGCCTCGTCGCCGAAAGCCAGAACCGCTTCCCCTCGCTGGCCTTCGATATCGGCGCCGCCAATCAGCTCGCCGGCCCGCTGATCGCCGCCGGCTTCTACTACAAGACCTTCATGGGACCGGTGGTCGGCCCGCTGAAGGGCACGCGCTTCTGGATGTTCTGCGAGCATTTCATCCGCCGCGCGGCCGGGCTGGGCCGGGCCAGCAAGACGGCCGACCCCGCCCGCTACGAGCGCATGAACGCCTTCTGCGAGGTTCTCGTGGTCGGTTCGGGTCCGGCGGGGCTGATGGCGGCCCGGGCGGCGGCCGATGCTGGCGGAAGGGTCATCCTGGCCGAACTCGATTCCCGTTTGGGCGGCACCGCCAACTGGTCCGGCGAAACCATCGACGGCATGCCCGCCGCCGAATGGGCCGCATCCGAAGTGCGCGACCTGAAAACCCGCGAGAATGTGCGCCTGCTGCCGAGAACGACCGTCTGGGGCTATTATGACGGCAACACGCTTGCCGCGCTGGAGCGCGTGAGCGACCACAAGGAAAGGCCCCGCAAGGGCGAGCCGCGCCACCGCCACTGGACCATCCGGGCGAAGACCGTCGTTCTGGCCACCGGCGCGCTGGAGCGTCCGCTTGCGTTTCCCGGCAACGATCGCCCCGGCGTGATGCTTGCGGGAGCGGTCGAGCGCTACGCCAATGAATTCGGCGTGCTGCCCGGCGACAGGATCGCCCTGTTCACCAACAATGACGGCGCCTATCGCACCGCCGTTTCGCTGCACAAGGCCGGCGCACAGATTGCCGCGATAGTCGACGTTCGCGCGGATGTTTCGGGCGCGGCCCGCGCATTGGCCCAGCAGGCGGGCGCCGAGCTTCTTACAGGTCACGCCGTGGTGGCGACCGAGGGCGTCAGGGCGCTGACCGCGATCAAGGTGCGGCGCTTCGATGCCGGCAGCGGAACCCTCTCCGGCGATGTCCGCACCATCCAGGCCGATTGCCTCGCTATGTCCGGCGGCTGGTCGCCGGCTGTCCATCTGGCCAGCCAGGCGGGCGCCAGGGCGCAATGGGATGCCGAACTCCAGGCGTTCCTGCCGCCGCGCCCGGGCCAGAAATGGATCGGAGCCGGCTCTTTCAACGGCAATTTCTCCACGCTGGAGGCCATCGTCGACGGCCGCTCCGCCGGCCTGACGGCCTCGGGCGGCAAGGAGACGAAGACGGACCTTCCGTCGGTCGAAGGGGCATCCGGAAATCCCAACCCGGCGCCCGTCTTCGAGATCAAGGCAGACGGCAAGAGCTTCGTCGATTTCCAGCACGACGTGACCGTGGACGACGTCCGGCTGGCTCACCGGGAAGGCTTCCAGTCCGTCGAGCATCTGAAGCGCTACACGACGCTCGGCATGGCGACCGACCAGGGCAAGACCTCCAACGTGCCGGGCCTCGCGATCATGGCCGACGCGCTCGGCAGATCGATACCCGAGGTCGGCACCACGCGCTTCCGCCCTCCCTATTCCGCCGTGTCGCTCGGCGCGCTGGCGGCCGAACGCTACGGCGATCTCAGGCCCGACCGCCTGACGCCGATGCACGACTGGCATGTCGAACATGGCGCGACCATGTATTCGGCCGGGCTTTGGCACCGTCCTATGATCTACGGCGAGCCCGGCGAAACGATCGAGCAGGCCTATGTGCGCGAGGCGCAGGCCGTTCGCGAGAGCGCCGGCATCGTGGACGTTTCGACGCTGGGCAAGATCGCCGTTCAGGGCCCCGACGCGGCCGAGTTCCTGGACCGCGTCTACACGAACGTCTTCTCCACCTTGCCTGTCGGCAAGGCGCGCTACGGCCTGATGCTGCGCGAGGACGGTTTCGCCTTAGACGACGGCACCACCTGGCGCCTGGGCGAAAACGAGTTCCTGATGACGACCACCACCGCCAATGCCGGCAAGGTGATGCAGCATCTGGAATATTTCCTCGACGTGATCTGGCCGGACCTGAAGGTGACGGTCACGTCCGTCACCGACGAATGGGCGGGCGCGGCGATCGGCGGGCCCAAGGCGCGCCAGATTCTGGCGTCCTGCGTGAAGGGCACCGCGGTGGACAATTCCGCCCTGCCCTTCATGGGCATCGTACATGGTGAAATCGACGGCGCGCCGGTAATGATCTGCCGGCTTTCCTTCTCCGGGGAAATGGCTTTCGAGGTCTATTGCAAGGCCGGCTACGGCACGCATGTGTGGGAAGCCCTGATGGAGGCAGGCAAGCCCTTCGGCCTCGTGCCCTATGGGCTGGAGGCGCTGGGCACCCTGCGCATCGAGAAGGGCCATGTCACCGGCGCCGAGATCGACGGGCGCACCACCGCGCGCGACCTGCATCTCGACTGGATGCTGTCGAAGAAGAAACCTTTCATCGGCTCCGCCATGATGGACCGGGAGGGCCTGGTCGCGGCCGACCGGCTGCAGCTCGTCGGGCTGGTCGCGCTCGACGGTCGCGCGCTCAATGGCGGCGCGCATGTCGTCGACGAATTGGACGAAGAGAACCCCCGTGACTCGCTCGGACATCTCACCGCCTGCTGCTATTCGCCGGCGCTTGGCAAGTATATCGCGCTGGCGCTGCTGAAGGGCGGCAAGGAGAGGCACGGCACGCGCGCCTTCGTCTCCGATCCCCTGCGCAAGCGTTTCGGCCCAGTCGAGATCGTCAGCCACCATTTCTTCGACCCCGAAGGGAGCCGCATGCATGGTTGAGCGCCAGTCCCCGCTCGAACCCGTCTATCGTCCGGGATCGTTCGGCCATTTCGAGGGTGGCGTCGGCGTCAGGCTGTCGGAGCCGCGTCCGGGTTCCATCGTGCAACTGGCCGCCTGGCCGGGCGAGGAGAAACGCGTCATCACCGCCATCCGCACGGCGACCGGGCTTTCCCTGCCGGACGGCGCCGGCGGCGGCGCCTCCAACGGCCGGAAATCGGCCTTCGGCTTCGCTCCGGACAGGTTCATGGTGACCGACGAAGACGAAGGCCTGGCCGACGTCCTCGCCAAGGCGGTGCCTGCGTCGGCCGGAACGATCACCGACCTGTCGCACGGCCGCACTGCAATCCGCATCGAAGGCCCGAAGGCGGAATGGGTGCTCGGAAAGCTCTTCGCCATCGATTTTTCGCTCGCGGCCTTCCCGATGGGCGCTGGCCGCTCCACCACGCATCATGACGTCTTCGCGCAGATCCAGCGCGCGGGCAGCGACCGCTT
This sequence comes from Mesorhizobium sp. SP-1A, assembly GCF_032460275.1. NCBI lineage: Bacteria > Pseudomonadati > Pseudomonadota > Alphaproteobacteria > Hyphomicrobiales > Phyllobacteriaceae > Mesorhizobium > Mesorhizobium sp. SP-1A. The sequence goes on from NZ_JAVXZD010000003.1 coordinate 177,144, forward strand.
CGATCTCTACGTATTTCGATCCTTCGCGCGCTCCTTCTGGAAGACGCTTTGCCATGCGGCAGAGGAAGTGGGCTACGAGGTGCGCTGAAGCGCAGCCACTGGCATCATAAGCCGGCTCCTCTGTCGCTTGAGCCATCCTGCGTCGAACCGATATTGCGCGCGGATCGGCGGCAGCCGCCGCCGGGAAGGAACTGGCCGTGCGTTTCCATGAGCACCGAGACTTCAGCGACCATACCTGCCCGCGTGGAAATTCCGGGCGGCGTCTCGTTGCTGGTTCCGGTGACGGTCGCCTGCGGGCAGTTCATGACCAGCCTCGACCAGAACGTGGTCATCACCGCCCTGCCCGGCATCGGCGAAAGCCTGAACGAGCCCGCCAGCCATCTCGGGTTGGTGGTGACGGCCTACGTCGCCAGCCTCATCATATGTATGCCGCTCGGCGGCTGGGTAGCGGAGCGTTTCGGCGTGCGCCGTTCCTACTGCGCGGCGGTGCTGGTTTTCGGCATCGCGTCGATCCTGTGCGGCCTCGCGACGAGCATGGGCATGATGATCGCCGCGCGGGCCCTGCAGGGCTTCGGCGGCGCGCTGATGGGAACGCTCGGCCAGGTGGTGGTGCTGGGCAGTTTCCCGCGCGAGCGCACACTCAAGATCAACGTCTACATGTCGCTTGCCGGCCAGACCGGACCATTGGTGGGGCCCCTGCTCGGCGGCGCTCTGACCACATACGTGTCCTGGCACTGGATCTTCTTCATCAACGTGCCGCTGGCGCTGGCTGCCGCGGTCTCGGCCGCCGTCCTGTTTCCTTCACCCGCCGCCAACAAATTCTCCCGCTTCGACCTCACCGGCTTCGTGCTCGTGGGCGCCGGCATGGTGCTTCTGGTCTTCGGAATGGATTCGCTCGCCGCGGCGGACCTGTCCGGCTGGACGGCGGCCATCGGGCTTCTGGCGGCCCTGCTGCTCCTCACGATTGCTGCGTTCCACTGCCTGCGTTCGCCCAATCCCCTGCTCGATCTCAGGCTGCTGAACATCCGCACCTTCCGCATCGCCTTCCTGACCGGCGGCGGGCTGGACACGATCAGCCTGTCCTCGGTGCTGTTCCTGCTGCCCTTGATGTTCCAGGTCGGCTTCGGCATGAGCGCCATGGAAGCCGGCTCGCTGACATTCGCGGCCGCCGCCGGCTCCATCCTGGTGAGGGTGATCATGCCTGCCGTGCTGCGGCGCTTCGGCTTCCGCCGCGTGCTTGTCGTAAATACACCGGTCTGCGCCGCGCTGGTGGCCGGCTTTGCGCTGGTGCAGGCCACGACGCCCATGTGGATCGTCCTGGCCTACATCTTCGTCTTCGGCATGTTCCGCTCGGCGCAATGGGCATCTACCGGCAACCTGTCCTATTCGGACGTTGCGCCCGAGCAACTCGCCCGTTTCAGCGCGCTCTATTACATTCTGTGGCAACTGGGCGTGGCGATCAGCGTCGGCACGGCTTCCGCCATGCTGGCCTTGTTGGCCGGGTCGGGCAACATGGCCTCCGCCGACGATTTTCGCGTCGTGTTCCTGGTCGAGGCGCTCATCACGCTTTGCGCGCTGCTGGCCTATCTCCGGCTGACCCCGCAGGACGGCGCCCATATCAGCGGCCACGGCGCCATGATGGCAAACGAATAGCCGTCGCTATTCGGCGAAGCTCACCCATTCTTCCAGCGGCGCACGGTCGGTGCGGAAGGTGCTCTCGGGCCGCGACTTGTCCTCATGGCCCAGCGCCATGCCGCACACGACGATTTCCTCGTCGGAAATGCCGAGCACAGGCCGGATCTGCCGGTGATAGGGCGCGAAAGCAGCCTGCGGACAGGTATGCAGACCCCTCGCCCGCGCGGCGATCATGATGTTCTGCAGGAACATGCCGTAATCGATCCAGGACCCCTGGTTGAGCCTGCGATCGATCGTGAAGATCATGCCCACCGGCGCGTCGAAGAAGACGAAATTCCGGTCGTGCTGGGCCCGCATCCTGTCGACCTCGCGCCGCCCGATGCCGAGCACGCTGTAAAGCCCGTAGCCGTTGGCGCGCCGCCGCGCCAGATAGGGCTCGAAGAACTGGTCGGGATAGTATTTGTACTCGTCCCACTCCGCCTTCTCGGCGCGAACGCCGGAATTCAGGATCGCGTCGCCGATGCGCTGCTTGGTTTCGCCCTTGGTCACATAGACTTTCCAGGGCTGCATGTTGGTGCCGGACGGCGCGCGCGACGCGATCCGCAGGATCTCGCGTACGGTTTCGTCGTCCACCGCGTCGGGCAGGAAGGCACGCACCGACCGGCGCGACAGGATCGCCTCGTCGACAATGACGGTTTCGTCGGAAAAAGGAGCGCTGTTTTCCGGTGCCAGCATCGGCCATCCCTTGCAATGGAATCAGCGGCGTCCCTCCACCCCGCCGGCTACCGGGGCAGCCTTTGCATGAAGCGCCAAAATACCGCAAGCACTTCTTGGCCGGACATGAAATCTCCCTTGATTTTTTCATGAGATTGGCCTTTCATGAAAATCAGATTGATTTTTTCATGTTCTGCCCCGTGACGACTTCAGCCGCCCCTTCGAAGATGCAAACAGGCGAGCATGTGCTCGCCGCCGATCTTCGCGCCTTGCGCAAGGCGCGCGGCCTGACGCTTTCGGAGATCGCGCTCAAGCTGGGCCGTTCCGTTGGCTGGGTCAGCCAGATCGAGCGCGGCCTTTCGGTGCCGTCCATCGGCGACCTGCGCGCGCTGGCCGATCTTTTCGGCGTGCCCATCTCGCTCTTCTTCAGCCATGACGTGCCGCAGGAAGAGGAACGCGGCGTGATCGTGCGAGCCGAGCGCCGCCGGTCTCTGGGCACCAGCGAGTCGGGGCTGGTCGAGGAATTGCTGTCGCCAGACCTCGGCGGCAGCTTCGAGATGCTGCGGTCCGAATTCGCCCCGGGCGCGGAATTGAAGACGCGCTCGCTGCGCCCCACCGAGGAGGCCGGCTACGTCGTATCAGGCATCTTCGAGATCGAGATCGATGCCGTCTGGCACCGCCTCGGCCCCGGCGACAGCTTCCGCTTCGAAAAGAAGACACATCGCTGGCGAAACCCCGGCAAGGAACCCGCCGTGGTGATCTGGGTGATCTCGCCACCGGTATATTGAAATTTGGGAGGAACGACATGGCCGAACTTCCGGCATCGGCACGGGTTGTCATCATCGGCGGCGGCGCGGTCGGCGCCTCGTCGCTCTACCATCTGGCCAAGGCCGGCTGGACCGACTGCGTGCTTCTGGAGAAGAACGAGCTGACCTCGGGCTCCACCTGGCATGCCGCCGGCAACGTCCCGACCTTCTCGTCCTCCTGGTCGCTGATGAACATGCAGCGCTATTCGACCGAGCTCTACCGCGGGCTGGCGGCCGAGGTCGACTATCCGATGAACTACCATGTCACCGGCTCGCTGCGGCTGGCGCATACGAAGGAGCGCATGCGGGAATTCCAGCGCGCCAAGGGCATGGGCCGCTACCAGGGCATGGACATCGAGGTGATCGGCCTCAACGACATCAAGCGCCGCTATCCCTTCATCGAGACGCACGAGCTGGAAGGCGCGCTCTACGACCCCAATGACGGCGACATCGATCCCGCGCAGCTCACGCAGGCGCTGGCCAAGGGCGCGCGCGACATGGGCGCCAAGATCATCCGCTTCTGCCCGGTCACCGGCGTGCGGCGCGAAAAGGACGAATGGATTGTCGAGACGGCGCAGGGCGAAATCCGCTGCGAGATCGTCGTCAACGCGGCCGGCTATCGCGCGCAGGAAGTGGGCCGCATGTTCGGCCGCGAAGTGCCGATGATGGTGATGAGCCACCAGTACATCCTGTTCGAGGAGATCCCGGAACTCGCCGCATGGTCGAAGGAAGCCGGCCACAAGCTGCCTCTGCTGCGCGACGTCGATACGTCCTACTATCTGCGGCAAGAGAAGAACGGCATGAACCTCGGCCCCTATGAGCGCAACTGCCGCGCCCATTGGGCCACGCCGGACGATCCGATGCCGGCGGATTTCTCGTTCCAGCTCTATCCGGACGATCTGGAGCGGCTGGAATGGTATTTGAACGCCGCCGTCTCCCGCGTCCCGATCCTCGGCACCGCCGGCCTCTCCAACGTCATCAACGGCCCGATTCCCTACGCGCCGGACGGCAATCCGCTGATCGGCCCGATGCCGGGCGTGCCCAACGCCTTCGAGGCCTGCGTCTTCACCTTCGGTATCGCCCAGGCCGGCGGTGCCGGCAAGGTGCTGGCCGAATGGGTCACCGAGGGCCGCACCGAATGGGACATGTGGTCCTGCGACCCGCGCCGCTTCACCTCCTATGCCGCCGCGCCCGACTATGCGGTCGCCAAGGGCAAGGAAGTCTACGGCCACGAATACGCCATTCATTTTCCGCGCTATGCCTGGCCTGCCGGCCGCGACCGCAAGCTCTCGCCCATTCACGACCGCATCAAGGCACTCGGCGCGCAGTTCAACGCCTATAATGGCTGGGAGCGCGCGACATGGTTCGCTCAAGCCGGCGACGACACCTCCGAGGAATCGACCCAGACCTTCAAGCGCTCCGGCCCGTGGGAAAAGCGCGTCCGCGAGGAGTGCCTGGCCGTGCGCGACGCCGCCGGCATTCTCGACCTGCCGGGCTTCTCGCGCTTCCGCCTGCAAGGACCCGGCGCGCGCGAATGGCTGGCTGGCCAGATCACCGGCATCGTGCCGAAGCCGGGACGCATCGGCCTCGGCTACTTTGCCGACGACTCCGGCCGGATCGTCACCGAAATGTCTATCATGGCGATCGATGAGGACTTCTTCTTCCTCATCACGGCGGCCGTCGCCCAATGGCATGATTTCGAATGGCTGAAGAATCACCTGCCCGGGGATTCCCGGATCACGCTTCAGGATGTCACGGACAATTTCTCCTGCCAGATCCTGTCCGGTCCGAATGCACGCGCGATCCTCTCGGCAGTTTCCGACGCCGACCTGTCGCAACCCTGGCTCACGCATCAGAGCGCGCAGATCGCGGGGCGCTGGTGCCAGCTCGTGCGCGTCTCCTTCGCCGGCGAGCTGGGTTGGGAAATCCACTCCAAGGTCGAGGACACGGCCGCGATCTTCGACGCCGTCTGGGAAGCCGGCCGGAAGCACGGCCTGAAGCCGTTCGGCATGTTCGCGCTGGATTCGCTGCGGCTGGAAAAAGGCTACCGCGCCTGGAAGCAGGACCTTTCGACCGACTACACCGTGCTTCAGGGCGGACTGGACCGCTTCGTGAAATGGGAAAAGCCAGATTTCCGCGGCAAGGCCGCTCTCGCCAGCGAAAAGCAGCAGGGCGTGAAGAAACGTTTCGCCACGCTGGTCATCGAGAATCCCGGCGATTGCGACGCGCCTTACATGTCCACCGTCTGGCATGACGGCAGGATCGTCGGCGAAACGCTGTCAGGAGGCTGGGGGCACCGGGTGGACAAGTCCATCGCGCTCGGCATGATCCGCGCCGACCTTGCCGAACCGGGCACCACCGTCGAGGTCGAGATCTTCGGCGATCGCTTCGCGGCGACCGTGCAGAAGGACGAGCCGCTGTGGGACCCGAAAAACGAGCGATTGAGAGCCTGACATGCCGAAACCGTCCGCCCGTATCTCCGGCATCACGCCATCCGGCAAGGATGGATGGGAGGTACATTTCGAAGCCATGACCCGCAAGGAAGCAGGCGAAGACATCATCATGCTCTCCGTCGGCGACCATGATTTCGATACGCCAGCCGAGACGGTCGAGGCCTGCGTGACGGCGGTGCGCGGCGGTTACCATCATTACACGCAGCTTCCGGGCATTCCCCGGATGCGTGCGGCGATGGCGAAGATTTCGACGCAGGTCACGGGCGTGCCCACCGATGTCGACCAGATCCTGGCCACGCCGGGCGGCCAGCTCGCCCTCTATGCGGCGGTCCAGGGCACGCTCGACCCCGGCGATCACGCCATCGTCGTGTCGCCCTACTACGCCACCTATCCGGGCACCTTCCGCGCCGCCGGAGCGGATTTTTCCATCGTGGAAACGCGCCCGGAGGACAGCTTCCAGCCGGACGCGGCGGCCGTCGAGGCCGCCGTCCGGCCAAATACGCGCGCCATCCTCATCAACACGCCCAACAACCCCACCGGCGCCGTCTACACGTGCGAGAGCCTCGAGCGCCTTGCGGATGTCTGCCGCCGGCACGATCTCTGGCTTCTCTCGGACGAGGTATACTGGACGCTGGGTGGCGGCGAGCATCTGTCGCCCCGCGCCCTGCCCGGCATGGCCGAGCGCACGCTGGTCATCAATTCCATGTCGAAGAGCCATGGCATGACCGGTTGGCGCATCGGGTGGCTGACCGGACCCAGAGAACTGATCGGCCTCATCGTCAGCCTCAACCTCGTCACCACCTACGGGCTGACGGATTTCGTCTCGCGCGCCGCAGCGGAGGCGCTGGAAAACGGCTATGGCGTAAAGGAGATCGCCGAGCTCTACGCCGAACGGCGCAAGGTCTTCCTCGATGCCGTGCACGGCATGAACGACGTCGTCGTGCGCGGCTCCGAAGGCGGCATGTACGCCATGCTCGACATATCGGCCATCGAGCCGGACGACGAGAAATTTGCATTCGCCTTCCTCGACGCCGAGAAGGTCGCCGTCATGCCCGGCTCCTCCTTCGGCGATGCGGCCGCGGGCCACATCCGCATAAGCCTCTGTCAATCCCCCGAAACGCTGATCGAGGCCGCGCGAAGGTTGCGCCGCTTCGCGGCTTCCTACCAACGCCAGCCCAGAGAAAAGATCGCCACATGAGTGCTCTCCCCGACAAGGCCCGCGTCGTCATCATCGGCGGCGGCGTGGCCGGCTGCTCCGTCGCCTATCACCTTGCCAAGCTCGGCTGGAGCGACGTGGTGCTATTGGAGCGCAAGCAGCTGACATGCGGCACGACGTGGCACGCCGCCGGCCTGATCGGGCAGTTGCGCGCCACCGCGAACATGACGCGGCTGGCGAAATACACCGCCGACCTCTATGTGCGGCTGGAAGAAGAGACCGGGGTCGCCACCGGCATGCGCCAATGCGGCTCCATATCGATAGCGCTCACCGACGAGCGCAAGGAGGAACTCTATCGCGGCGCCTCGATGGCGCGCGCCCGTGGCGTCGAGGTCGAGGAAATCTCGCCGGCCGAAGCGAAGGCCAGGTATCCGCATCTGGAGATCTCCGACGTCAAGGGCGCGGTGTTCATCCCCAAGGACGGCCAGGGCGACCCCGCCAACATCACCCAGGCGCTGGCCAAGGGCGCGCGCCAGCACGGCGCCAGGATCATCGAGCAGGCCAAGGTGACGGCGATCCACAAGGACAAGGGCCGCGTCACGGGCGTCACCGTTACGGCCGATGGCGAAACCAGGACCATCGCCTGCGAGCATGTCGTCAATTGCGCCGGCATGTGGGCCCGGGACGTGGGCGCGTCGGTCGGCGTGCCGGTGCCGCTGCATGCGTGCGAGCATTTCTACATCGTGACGGAGGCGATCCCAGATCTCGGCCGCCTGCCGGTGCTGCGGGTGCCTGACGAATGCGCCTATTACAAGGAAGACGCCGGCAAGATCCTGCTCGGCGCTTTCGAGCCGGTCGCCAAGCCATGGGGCATGGAAGGCATTCCGGAAGATTTCTGCTTCGATCAGTTGCCGGAGGATTTCGACCATTTCGAGCCGATCCTCGAAAAAGCGGTGAAGCGCATGCCGCTGCTGGCGAATGCCGGCATCCACACCTTCTTCAACGGCCCGGAGAGCTTCACGCCGGACGACCGCTACTATCTCGGCGAAGCGGCGCAGCTCAAGAATTTCTGGGTCGCCTGCGGCTTCAACTCGATCGGCATCCAGTCGTCGGGCGGCGCGGGCATGGCGCTGGCGCAATGGATGCAGGACGGCGAGCCGCCCTTCGACCTGTGGGATGTCGACATCCGCCGCGTGCAGCCGTTCCAGGCAAACCGCTCCTATCTGTTCCAGCGTTCCACCGAGACGCTCGGCCTGCTCTATGCCGACCACTTCCCCTATCGCCAGCCCGTGACCGCGCGCGGCGTGCGCCGCTCGCCCATCCACGAGCACCTGAAGGCGCGAGGCGCGGTCTTCGGCGAGACCGCCGGCTGGGAGCGCGCCAACTGGTTCGCGCGCGAGGGACAGGAGCGCGAATACCGCTATTCGTGGAAGCGGCAGAACTGGTTCGACAACCAGCGCGAGGAGCACCTTGCCGTGCGCAACAATGTCGGCCTGTTCGACATGACCTCGTTCGGCAAGATCCGCGTCGAAGGCCGTGACGCCTTGTCCTTCCTGCAAAAACTCTGCGCCGCCGACCTCGACGTCGAGCCGGGCAAAATCGTCTACACCCAGATGCTCAACGAGCGCGGCGGCATCGAAAGCGACCTGACCGTCTCGCGCCTGTCCGAAACCGCCTTCTTCCTCGTCGTGCCCGGCGCCACGCTGCAACGCGACCTCGCCTGGCTGCGCCGGCATCTCTCCGACGAGTTCGTGGTGATCACCGACGTGACGGTGTCCGAATCCGTGCTTTGCCTGATGGGTCCGCGCTCGCGCGAACTGATACGAAAGGTGAGCCCCAACGACTTCTCCAACGAGGCTCATCCCTTCGGCACGTTCCGCGAGATCGAGATCGGCATGGGCCTCGCCCGCGCCCATCGCGTCACCTATGTCGGCGAACTCGGCTGGGAACTCTATGTTTCGACCGACCAGACGGCCCATGTCTTCGAGGCGCTGGAAGAGGCCGGTCGCGAACTCGACCTGAAACTGTGCGGCCTGCATACGCTCGATTCCTGCCGCATCGAGAAGGCGTTCCGCCATTTCGGCCACGACATCACCGACGAGGACCATGTGCTCGAGGCAGGCCTCGGCTTTGCGGTGAAGACCGACAAGGGCGATTTCATCGGCCGCGATGCCGTGCTGCGCAAGAAGGAGGCAGGCCTCGACCGCAGGCTGGTGCAGTTCCGGCTGAAGGACCCGCAGCCGCTTCTGTTCCACAACGAGGCGATCGTGCGCGACGGCAGCATCGTGGACACCGTCGCCAGCGGCAATTACGGCCACTTCCTCGGCGGCGCGATCGGCATGGGCTATGTGCCGTGCAAAGGGCAGAGCGCGGACGACGTGCTGTCTTCCACCTACGAGATCGAGATCGCCGGCGAGCGTTTTCCTGCCGAGGCTTCGCTGAAGCCGATGTATGATCCGAAGGCGGAAAGGGTGCGGGCGTAAGACGCTTTTGCCCTCCCCCTTCGTGGGGAGGGCAAGCCCTTCAAAATGCCTCCAGTTTCCGTCGAACCTCCCGCAAAAACGCGCTGCGGGTTTCCGGGGTGGATTGGTCCATCAGGTAATGCGCCATGAAAAGCGTGCGGCAGCGCCAGCCGCACAGCGCGCGAATGCCGCGCAGGATCGTCTTGCGTCCCGGATGGCCCACGACATGGGACCACCACCGCGGCGCGCCGCAGGTGGTGATGACGGCGATCTTGGAAATATGCGTCATCAGCGGCTTGACCGGGCCGGGGCCCTTCGGCAGTTCGAAGGCCACGTCCGTCGCCCAGACGCGGTCGAGCCAGCCTTTCAGCATCGCCGGCAGCCCGTACCACCACGTCGGATAGACGAAAACGATGGCTTCGGCCCATCTGAGGTGCTCTACGTGCCTCTTTAGCGCGGGGTCGGTCGGTGCATGGTCGTTGTACTCGCGCCGCTCGCAATCGCGCATCACCGGGTCGAAATTCTCGGCGTAGAGGTCCACCAGCCGCGCCTCGCATCCCTTGGCCTCGATTGCCGCCAATGCCGTATCCCGCACGGAAGCGCAAAAACTTTCGGGCACCGGATGGCAATAGACCACGAGGACCTTCATGGGCGCCCCTTACCCTTGTGGGCAGGGTCGGCAGGCAATCGAAGCGAAGCCCGGATTGCGAGACGGCGTGTCAGAGTTTCGCCCCGGGGCCGATTTCTGTACCCCTGACCCGCGCCGCTTCGCGGATCGACCCTGCCCACAAGGAGACGGGTAAGGGCCGCGCCGTATCTCATCCCGCCTTCTCCAATCCCTTGAACAGGAAAGTCTTGCCGGAACGGTAATCGTAGTCCGGGTTCTCCCAGGCGATCATCTTTCCCGGATTGAGCAGCCCTTGCGGATCCGCCTCTCGCTTGAAGGCGAGCTGAACCTGGTCCGTCTGCTTCATGCCGCCCTCCTCCAGCGTGTAGCGATGCGGATTGAAGACCGGGCAGCCGTTTTCCTCATGCAGGCGGATGATCTCGTCCAGCCGCTCCTCCGTGGTGAACTTCACCAGCGGCAGGCCGAAGCAGGTGATGTTGCCGTCGAAGCGCACGAATTCCAGATGCGAGAAGACCTCGCCGGGGAACATGGCATCCATCTTCTCCACCAGTGCAAGCTGGTTGGGAAACGGATAGAGGGTTTGCAGGTAAGTGATCGACGGATCGACGCGCAGCGCCCGAAGCGTGGTGTGATTCCAGGCCAGTTCGAAGGCCGGCGGCAGGCCTTTCTTCTCCTCGTCCGTCAAAGCCGCCGCATTGAAGACCACCTCGCCGCCCGCGCGGCGGGTGAAGGCGAGGAAAGCGTCCAGCGAATGCGGCGCGACCATCGTGAGGCAGATGCTCTGCCCGGCACGGAAAAAGCGCTGGTGGCGCTTGAAATAATCCTGCGGCACCGGCGCGGCGACGGGCGTTATCAGCTTGGTCAGCAGCCCGTCCTGGCAGCCGAGCGCATTGCCGTAACGCGCGGCAGCCATGAAGCTGTCGAAGCCGACGATCACGTCCACCCAGTCGTAAGCGGCGGTCAGCGGCATTTCCACCTCGGTGATGATGCCGTTGGTGCCATAGGCGTGGGTCACCTTGTGCAAATCCTCGCCGGTAAGGTCGAGCACCCTTGGTTCGGCCTCCATGGTGACGACGCGCAGGCGCAATACATTGCCGAAATCGCGCAGGCCGCCGAAATTGATCGAGCCGACGCCGCCCGAGCCGCCGGCGATGAAACCGCCGATGGACGCGGTGTTGTAGGTGGAGGGATGCAGCCGCAGTTCCTGCCGGGAATGCGCGCGCGTGGCCTTGTCGATGTCGGCGATGATGGCGCCCGGCCCGCATACCACGCGTCCCGGCGCGATCGACTTCACCTCGTTCATGTCGGCCAGCGACAGCACCACCCCGCCCGACAGCGGCATGGCCTGGCCGTAATTGCCGGTGCCGGTGCCGCGCGGCGTGACCGGCACGCCACGCGAGAAGCAGGCGGCCAGCACGCGCACCACTTCCGCCTCGTCGCGTGGAGAGACGATGAGATCGCCGCTGACCTCGTCCAGTTGCCGTTTGAGTACCGGGCTGTACCAGTAGAAGTCGCGGCTCTTCTGCTGGACGATCTTTTCGTGATCTTCCAGCTTCACCCCGTCGAGATCGCGTTTCAGCGCGGCGATATCCATCAATCCACCATCAGATCGTCGAGTTCGGCGTAGTCCGGCAATCCGGCGTCGATCGGCTTTCCGGCGCGCACCACCATACGGCCGGACTCGGGCCGCGAAAGAAGTTCGGTCCAGCTTCTGCCCTTGAAGACGATGAAATCGGCCGGGCCGCCCGCGCGCAACAGCCCGTCGCTCGCGAGCCCCATCGTCTCAGCCGGAGTGGATGCCGCTGCCTTCGGCCAGTCGCCGACCGGATGGTCGAGATGCAGGATGCGCGTGGCCATGCGGTAGACCTCCAGCATGTCGAGGTCGCCATAGGCATAGAACGGATCACGCGTGTTGTCGGAAGCCACGGCAACCGGAATGCCTCTCGCCTTCATCTCGTGGAGCAGCGTCACCCCGCGCCAGCGCGGCGTGGTGCCGTCGTGCCGCCGGTCCTGCAGATAGAGATTGCACATCGGCAGCGACACCACCGCCATGCCGGCCCGCGCCACCTTGTCCAGCGTGTCGAGCACGTCCTTGTCGGGCTGGCGCGCGAGCGAACAGCAATGGCCGACGAGAATCTTTCCCTGGAAACGATGGCGCAGGGCCGCCTCGGCGATTTTCTTCAGCGAGACCGCACCGACGTCGTCGGTCTCGTCGGCATGGAAATCGAGGTCGAGCCCGTGGGCGATCGCGGTGCGGAACATGCGGTCGAGCAGGTCTTCGAGATCGGGCGCCATATAGCTGACCGCGCCGAGAATGCCCCCCGCCGCAGCCACGCGGACGGCGAGTTGCTCGAGCCAGGCGGCGTCCCGCACATTTTCGATGCCGACCAGGCTGGCCGCCTGCAATTCGATGCGCCCCTGCCAGCGCTCGCGCATCTGTTCGAACACCGGCCACGAGATTTCCTCTTGCGGCGCATCGCTGTCGATATGCGTGCGCAGGGCCCTGGTGCCATGGGCGTAGGCACAGCGCAGCGAGAAATCCATGCGCCGCGCCACGTCCTCCGCACTCCAGCGCGCGCGCCGGTCGGCCGCGTTGGCCCCCAGCGCTCCCATGAACGAACCGTCCGGATTGGGACTGCGCGGCCAGATATGCCCCTTGTCGATATGTGTATGGCAATCGACGAAGCAGGGCAGCACGATGCGGCCCTTGAGATCAAAGGCGGCGATATTTCCTCCATCCGCAGCGGCCGCGATGCTTGCTATCCGCCCGTCCGCCACCGCGATGTCCGCCAGCGCAAAGCCGTCGCCGTCGAAAACGGCCTCGAATCCCGGAGCCAGCGAAAAATGGACGCGGGCGTTGGTGAGGGTGAAGGAACCGGACGTGGGAATCGGAAACTCAGCCATCCCGTCCTCCAGCGCAACGCTCCGCAAAAACCGGCGCCATCAGCCCTCCTGCCGCAGCGCGCTTTCGTGCCAGCGCCGCAGGATAAGATGCGAAACCAGCGACAGCACGAGGAAGATGACGATGCCGGCGAGCGAGATCAGGATCAGCGCCGCGAACAGGCGCGGCGCGTTCAGCCGGTAGCCGGCTTCGATGATGCGCGAGGCGAGCCCGGAAGACTGGCCGGTGGCTCCGGCGACGAACTCGGCCACAACGGCGCCGATCAGCGAAAGCCCGCCGGCGATCTTCAGGCCGCCGAGGAAATAAGGCATCGCCGCCGGCAGGCGCAGGTGCAAAAGCTCCTGCCAGCGCGTCGCACCATTCAATCGGAACAGGTCGCGCAAATTGCGATCGACCGAGTTGAGGCCCAGCGTCGTGTTGGAAAGGATCGGAAAGAAAGCCACGATCCACGCGCACAGCAGCAGCTTGGTCGTCTGGTTGTCGACATAGATGTTGATGAGCGGGAAGATCGCCACGATCGGCGTGACCTGCAGCACCACAGCGAAGGGGAAGAACGACATCTCCACCCATTTCGACTGCGCGAACAGCACCGCCAGCCCGACGCCGCCGATGACGGCCAGCAGCAGGCTGAGAAAAGTGATCTTCAGCGTCACCAGCAAGGACCCGAACAGAAGCCCGGCGTCGTCATGCAGGGTGCGCAGCACCTCCATGGGGCGCGGCAGGATATATTTCGGGATGCCGTTCCACACGCACAGGCGATCCCACAGCCAGATCGCCAGCACCATGATGACGAGCGGAAGCAACCACCGGCCCACCTTTTCCAGCCGCTGCTGGCGCACGCGCCGCGCCTCTTCCGGATCGAGTGCTCCGGCGGCCGTGCGGTTCCCCGCCGCCTTGTGTTCAGCGACCGTCATGCTCGGGTCCCGCGGTCGAATGGATGGCCGACAAAAGCACGTTCGACGCCTCGCGGCACAATGCGGCATAGTCCGGCGAAGTGCGGAACGCCTCGTCGCGCGGATAGGGCGCCTCGACCGGCAGTTCCTGAAACACCCTGCCCGGCCGCGCCGCCATGACGATGATGCGGTTGGACAGGAACGCGCTTTCGAACACCGAATGCGTGACGAAGACGGTGGTGAAGCGCTGGTCCTGCCAGAGGTCCAGCAGGTCGTTGTTGAGCTTGAAGCGGGTGATCTCGTCCAGCGCGGCGAACGGCTCGTCCATCAGCAGCACGCGCGGCCTCGTGACCAGGGCGCGGGCGATGGAAACGCGCATCTTCATGCCGCCGGAAAGCTCGCGCGGCACGGCCGAGGCGAATCTGTGCAGATGCACGCGCTCCAGCATCTCCATCACGGCCGGCGCCGCCTTCGCTTTCGAGACGCCCTTGAGCCGCAACGGCAGCCACACATTGTCGAAGACGCTCGCCCAGGGCAGCAGCGTCGGTTCCTGGAACACGAAGCCGACCGCGTCGCCCGCCGCGCCGGGCCGATCGATCGAACCGGAAGTCGGCGTCGAAAGCCCGGCGATGAGGCGCAGCGCCGTGGACTTGCCGCAGCCGGAAGGCCCAAGAAGGCTGACGAAGTCGCCCTCCCCGATCGTCATGTCGACATTGTCGAGCGCCGTCACGCCGTTGGAGAAGACCTTGCCGACGCCCCGCAGGGACAGCAACGCCGCCTTCCCGGCCGCGCGGCCTCCCTCCATCGGCGCGGCGTGCGGCATCCCGGCGCTCACTTCTTCAGGTCGAGCCCGACGCCCTTGTTGACGAAGACGAGCGTGTAAGCCTTCTTGATGTCGATGCCCGACGGAATGGCCTTGGCCTTCACCATCTTGTCGTAGAAATTCTGGATTCGCTCGTCGGTCATGGCCCCGATGCCGAGCTTTTCGGCATCACCGGAGTCCACGATCCCGTATTTCTTCATCTGCGCGATGGAAAAGGCGATCTGGTCGTCCGTCATGTCCGGATTGTCTTTCTTGATCGCCTCGTTGGCGGCCTTGTTGTCGCCGTAGAGATATTTGTACCAGCCCTTGGCCGAGCCATCGACGAAGCACTGCACCACCTCCGGCCGCTTGTCGATCGTCTCCTGCATGGTCTCGATGGTCGTCGCATAGGCGTTGAAGCCATTGTCGGCGAGGAGGAAGACGTTGGGCTGGAAGCCGCCCTCCTTCGCCACGGCATAGGGTTCGGAAGTCACGTAACCCTGCTGGATGGATTTCGGATTGGCGATGAACGGCGCCGAATTGAAGGTATAGGGCACGCGCTTGGACGGATCGAAGCCGTATTCGCTCGTCATCCAGAGAAAGAAGCTCTGCGCGCCCTCGTCGCCGATGATGTATTGCTCGGCCTTGGGCAGGTCAGTCCACTTGTCCAGGCCCTGCCCCGGATGCGACATCATCACCTGCGGGTCCTTCTGGAAGGTCGCGGCCACGACACGCAGCGGGATGTCCTGCTGCACGGCGTCGAAGGCCTGCAGCATGTTTCCGCCCATGTAGAAGTCGATCTTGCCGGCGAGCAGCAACGGCCGCCCGCTGACCTGCGGCCCGCCCTGCATGATGGTGACATCCAGGCCACAGGCGGAATAGGTGCCGTCCAGCATCGCCTGGTAGTAGCCGCCGTGTTCGGGCTGTGCCAGCCAGTTGGTGCCGAACACGACCTTCTCGTTGGCGGCGGCGCCGAGCGTTCCGGCTGCCAGGAGCGCCAGCACCCCGGCGGAAGTCTTGACCCTTGCGATCATCGGCACCACTCTCTGCTTGACCGGCGGCAAGGCCGGGCCGTCACTGTTTCCTGAAGCAAGACATGGCCGCCGGTCGTCGGCAGGCGGTGCCGTCCTGGAGCTGTCAGGAGTCGGCCGGGTCGTGCTGTCGGGCGGCATGGTGCCTATTTTTCCAATGGCTGTCCATAATCGCCAAAGGCCATCCAAAGCGATCTTGTAGGCCATGAGTTCGGCGTCTAGGGTCGGCTGCAATTCCAGACGGGCAAACGGCCGCCATGTTCAAGTTCCTCGCTCCGAAATCGATCAGGCCGCCCTTCGCCCGCTACAGCCATGGCGTGGAGGTGCCCGCAGGCAAGCGGCTGATCCTGTGTTCGGGACAACTGGGCATCGGGCCGGACGATTCGGTGCCGCAGGATGCCGGCGCGCAGGCTGAACTCTGCTTTGCCAACATCGCGGCCGTGCTTGCCGAATCAGGCCTCGGCCTGCGCGACATCGTGCGCATCAACACCTTCGTCTCCGACCGGGCCTATATGAAGCCCTATATGGAGGTTCGCGACCGGCTGTTCGCCGACCCTGCGCCAGCCTCCACGCTGATCGTCGTGTCGGGTTTCTCGCGGCCGGAATTCAAGATCGAAATCGAGGTCATCGCCGCAGGCTGAGGCCGCGGCGCACGCACAACGAACAGGTGGCATCATGAGCAAAGCGAACAGGCGGGCCTGGTGGGGCGAGTACCGCACGGCGGAATTCGCCGACATCGATCCGGAGGTGACGATCGCCGTATTGCCGGTTGCGGCCATCGAGCAGCACGGTCCGCATCTGCCCGTCTCCACCGACACCACCATCATGCAATGCATGCTGGAAACCGTGATCCCGCGCTTGCCCGCCGACCTCGACGTGCGCATCTTGCCGGTACAGGCCGTGGGCAAATCCAACGAGCATCTGCGCTCTCCCGGCACGCTGAGCCTGCCGGCGGTTGCCCTGATCGAGGCCTGGACCGAGCTTGGCGTCTCCATCGCCAAGACCGGCATCCGCAAGCTGGTGGTGGTGAATTCCCATGGCGGCAACGAGGAGATCATGGGCATCGTCACGCGCGAGCTGCGCGTGCGCTTCAACATGATGGCGGTCAAGTCGAGTTGGCAGCGCTTCGGCCGGCCGGACGGCATGTATACGCCCGAGGAGGATCGTCTCGGCATCCATGGCGGCGATGTCGAGACCTCGCTGATGCTGCATTTCCGGCCCGACCTGGTCGATATGAGCAAGGCGCGGGACTTCGTTTCCAACGTCACCAAGGCGGACAAGCATTTCGACCTGCTGCGCCAGACCGGCACCCATGCCTTCGCCTGGATCGCCGGCGACATCAGCGAGTATGGCGTGGCAGGCAACGCCGCGGCCGCCACCGCCGAGAAGGGCAGGTTGACGGCCGAACATCAGGCAGACGGTTTCGTGCGCCTGCTTCAGGACATCCGCAAGGCCAGGCTTGCCGACTGGCTGTCCTGATCCGGGTCAGATTCGAAGCGCGAAGGGAACGCCTTCGAAGGCATCGGCGCCACGGCCGATGGCCTTGATGGCGGCGACCATGCGGCCCCGGCGTCCCAGAAATTCGTCGGCGACGGCGATCAGCCGAGGGTTCGGCGTGGCCGAAGGCGACAGCGCCCTCAGCGTCTGCGCAAGCTCCTCCTCGTCGCGCTGCGGCGCCAGCGCAGCGGCGATGATATAGGCAGATGCCGTGGAACGGCTGATGCCGGCATAGCAATTCACCACCAGCGGCCGCGAGCGCTCCCAGCCCTGGGCGAATTCCAGCAGGGTCCGCACGTGCAATGTGCCGGGCAGCGTCATGCCTTCCTGCGCCTCGGCGATGTCGTGCATGACGAGATGGAGATGATTTTGCGGCAGGATGGAAGCCGGTCTCGTCATGCCCGTGCCCTCGGCGAGCAAAGACAGCAGCCGGGCCGCCCCCACCCTCGTCACGGTCTCCTCGACCTTGGAGAGCGGGCAGACGATGACCGTTGCAGGGCTTGCATTCATGGCCGGGGCTCCTCGCCGGAATGGTCGCGCGTCCGCGCCCAGGACGCAAGGGCGGCTTCCAGACGCTGCCATTCTTCCTGACAGGCGGGCAGGCCGGCACGCAGCGCATGCGGACGATCGGCGAAGTGGCGGAGCAGGACGCCGTGCTCGCCGAGCGTCCGGAACAGGCTGCCCGCACCCTCGAATTCCAGAAAACGGTAGAGGCTGGTGCCGCCGGTCACGGGCGCGCCGTGCCGGGCAAGCAGCGCATCGAGCCGCGCCGCGTCGCCAGCGAGACGCTCCCGCATGCCGTCCTGCCATCCGGTGTCGGCCAGCGCGCGGATGCCATAGTCCAGTGCCGGACCGGAAACCGCCCATGGACCGAGTTGAGCGTCGAGCCGTTCCGCCAGTGTTTTGTGCGCAAGAGCGAAACCCAGCCTGATTCCCGCAAGGCCGAAGAACTTGCCGAAGGAGCGCAGCACGACGATGCCGCCCTGCGCCACGTCGCCGGCAAGGCTTTCCGCCTGCGGGCCGACATCCATGAAGGCTTCGTCCACGACCAGCAGACCGCCTCGAGCGCGCAGACGGCCGGCAAGATCGAGCAGTTCCGCGCGGGAGATCACCCGGCCGTCCGGGTTGTTCGGGTTGACCACCACCGCGACATCAGCATCGGCCAGCGCGGAAAAATGCCTGGTTTCGACGACCTCGTGTCCGGCGATCCGGGCCGCCCTGGCATGTTCGGCATAGGTCGGCCCGAGCACCAGCGCCCGTCCCGGCGCCACCAGCGAGGCCACGCGCGGCAGCAGCACCTGCGTGCCCGGGGCGGCGACCACGTTGCCGGCCGAAGGAGCGCGATAGGCCCTTGCCGCGACGGCGGCGAGTTCCTGTGCCTGCGCCGCCTCGGGCAGGCGGGTGAAGGCGGTAGCGTGGATTTCGAAAAGCGGATAGGAGTGCGGGTTGATCCCGGTCGAAAGGTCGACGAACGGTTCGGGCGCATTGGGAAACAATGCCCGCGCCCGGCCGAGGCTGCCGCCGTGATCCACCTTCGCCAACGGCTCGCCGGGAAGCCCCATGTCGATCCTCGTCGCCTTCCTGTCGCTGCTTGCCGAACTCGGCCTTGGATATCCCGGCCGGCTGTTCCGCGCCATCGGCCATCCGGTGACGTGGTTCGGCAGGCTGATAGCCTTTGCCGACAAGACACTCAACCGCGCGACCGATTCCGACGCGCAGCGTCGCATGGCGGGGATCGGCGCGCTGGCCGCTATCGTGCTGGTGCCTGCCGCTGCCGCAAGGCTGCTGGAAACCTTGCTCGTCATGCTGCCTTTCGGCATCTTGCTCGTTGCGCTGGTCGCGAGTTCCCTGCTGGCCCAAAAGAGCCTCGGCCAGCACGTCGCGGCTGTGGCCGAGGCGCTGGAAAAAGGCGGGCTGGAGGCTGGCCGGAAAGCCGTCTCCATGATCGTCGGACGCGATCCCGAGACCTTGGACGAGGCGGGCGTCAGCCGCGCCGCCATCGAAAGCCTGGCCGAGAATTTTTCGGACGGCATCGTCGCGCCGGCCTTCTGGCTGAGCATCGGCGGCCTTGCCGGCGGCGTCGCCTACAAGGCCGCCAACACCGCCGATTCCATGATCGGCCACCGCACGCCGCGCCACGAAGCCTTCGGCTGGGCGGCGGCACGCTTCGACGACCTGATAAACCTGCCCGCTTCGCGGCTTACGGCGATGCTGATCGTGGCTGCCGCCGCTGTCGTTCCGGGCGCCGATGCCGGGGCTGCGTGGCGCGCCGTGCGGCGCGATGCAAGACGCCATCGCTCGCCCAACGCCGGCTGGCCGGAAGCCGCCATGGCCGGGGCGCTCGGGCTCGCGCTGGCCGGCCCGCGCGTCTATGGCGGCGTGGTGGTCGGCGACCCCTTCATGGGAGACGGCGGCCGCCGCGAGGCGACCGCGGCCGATATCAGGCGTGCCCTGAAACTCTACTGGACGGCCGACCTGCTGCTGATCTGCCTGTACGGCCTGCTTGCGCTGGGCATGGCGCTCGCCTGACGCGGCAGCCTAGAACTCTATTCCCTGCTGTGCTTTCACGCCGGCCGAGAAATGGTGCTTGGTCGCGCCCATTTCGGTGACGAGATCGGCCGCTTCGACCAGCGCTGGCTTGGCGTTGCGCCCGGTGACGACGACATGAAGGTCTTCGCGCCGGCTTTTCAGCGCGGCGACCACCTTGTCGATGTCCAGATAGTCGTAGCGCAGCGCGATATTGAGTTCGTCCAGCACCAGCAGGCTGATGGACGGATCGGCCATCAGTTCCAGCACCTTCGCCCAGGCGGCTTCGGCCGCCGCGATGTCGCGCTTGAGGTCCTGCGTCTCCCAGGTGAACCCCTCGCCCATCGTGTGCCAGGCCACCCGGTCGCCGAAGGCCGCGAAAGCGTCCTTTTCGCCCGTATGCCACGCGCCCTTGATGAACTGCACGACCCCAACGCGTCGACCATGGCCCAGCATCCTGAGCGCCAGCCCGAACGCGGCCGTGGTCTTGCCCTTGCCAGGCCCGGTGTTGACGATCAGCAGGCCCTTCTCGATCTTCTTCTCGGCGACCTCGGCGTCCTGCACCTGTTTGCGCTTGGCCATCTTGGCGCGGTGACGCTCCTCGTCCTTTTCGGCGGTTTCGGTCTTGTCCATCACTTCACCTTGAGCGGCAGCCCCGCCACCATAAAGAAAACAGCGTCGGCCACGGCCGCGACCTGCTGGTTCAGCCGGCCGGCCTCGTCGCGGAAGCGGCGCGCCAGCGCATTGTCGGGCACGATCCCCTGCCCGACCTCATTGGAAACCACGAACCACGGCCCGCGCGGGCGCGAAAGCACCTCGGCCAGCCTGGCATATTCGGCTTTGAGATCGTGTTCGCCAAGCATGTGGTTGGTCAGCCAAAGCGTCAGGCAATCGACCAGGACCGGGCGCCCCACGGGCATGGCCTCCAGAGCGCCGGCCAGATCGAGCGGAGCGTCTATCGTCTCCCAGCCCTCGCCCCTGCGGGCACGGTGATGGGCGATGCGCTCGCGCATCTCCTCATCATAGGCCTGCGCCGTCGCGACGTAGGTCCACGGCGCCATGTTCGCCATGACCAGCTTCTCGGCATGGGCGCTCTTGCCGGAGCGCGCGCCGCCGAGCAGCAGCGTGAGGCTTGCGCTTTCAGGCAAGGCGGACACGCCGTTCTGGAGACGCCGAGACGCTGTGCATGTCGTTTCCTTTTCTTATGTCCCAATCAGCATAGGCACCAAGCCCATGCCCGACAAATTGTAAACCGGCCTCATGATCTAAAGGGATTTCGGCAGGTATACCCAGGTCACGATGGCGCAGGCCAGCGTCAGGCAGCCAAGCGTCGCGAACACCGAACCCAGCCCGAAGAAGCTCAGCACCACCGAATAGACCAGCGGCGGCGTGAGTTCCGAAAAATCCTGGTAGGTGCGGTAGACCGCCGCCATCTGCGGCCGCTCATAGGTGCGCACGGCGCGCATGAAAGCGGTGGAGCCGAGCGCGTCGATGGCTATGTTGAAGAAGGCGCCTGCTAGCAGCAGGGCGGCCGTCAGCAACGGCACCGCCTCCCCCAGCGCACCGGCCGCGAACAGGATCAGCGACGTCGCCGCGAAGGCCAGCGTGATGATGCGCCGCGCGCCGAATCGCTTGCCGGCCCGGCCCCAGAAGATCGCCACGAACAGCAGCGCGTTGCCGGCGGACACCAGAAGGCCTCCGGCCAGGTCGCCCTGCCTGGTGATGACCATGAACAACGGCCCGTAGACGAAGAAGGTGGTCCAGTAGCACGAGCGCCCGAAGGCGATCAGCCACGCCAGCCGCAGCCTCGGCTGGCGCACGAACCGGCCTATGTTAGCGAGCGGGTTCGCCGCCCGGCTCTTGCCCGGCGCGATCAGCGGATTGTCGCTCAGCCGGTAAAACCAGAACAGCGCCAGAAGCAGCAGCGCGAACACCGCCACCGCGCCGTGCGCGGCATAGACGCCGTAGCGCGAATAAAGGAAGATGCCGAGCGTCGGTCCTCCGGTCCACGCCACCATCGACCAGGCCATGCGCAGCGATTCGGCCCGCATGAAATCCGTCTTGCGGATGTGATCCATGATGTAGAGGTTGAGCGTGATCGACAGTGCGCTCGCGCCCATCACGCGGCAGAGCATGCCGAGAAACTGCCCCGGCAGGCTGTGCGTGACGAAGAACAGCGAGCCGACGGCGAGCAGGCAGGCCCCTGCACTGTAGACCCAGCGCCGCGCGAAGCGCCGGATCAGCATCGGCATGAACAGCGTCACCGACAGGCCGAGCAGCGAAACCAGCGTGTAGAGCATGGAAACCGTGCGCTCGCTGTGCAGGATCTCGTAGGCCTGGATGGGAATGACGCTGGAGATCGTGGCGCGCGCGAAGGATTCGATGGTGTAGAGCGACGCAAAGGTGCGCGCCCCGGCCGAACGCACGGCCGGTAGCCAGATCGGATGGCGCACATGCGTAGCCATGGTCCCCCTCGATGCGGATTCGCGCGCGGGCAATCTGCGCGTCGAAGGCTGCGGCCGGTAGCAGGAAACCGACGCCTCGCGGCCCGAAAGCGAAGCCGGCCAAAGGCTTTTCGCCGCTGGCCCAACCCTTCATGGCTCGCTTTACAGGATCGGACTTTGCCTCTACCCCTCGTTCCACCCCTCTTTGGGGCCTCACCGGACGTGCCCAGGATCAGGAATCATGATCGCCGAACAGCCGACCGCGACAGCGACCGCCCTGAAACCGAACCGCCGTATAGAAATTATCGACATCCTGCGCGGCCTGGCGCTGCTGGCGATGGCCACCTACCACTTCACCTGGGATCTGGAATTCTTCGGCTACGCGCGCGCCGGCCTCACCGCCTTCGGCCCGTGGAAGATTTACGCGCGCTGCATCGCCTCGACATTCCTGTTCCTCGTCGGCGTCAGCCTCGTGCTGGCCCATGGCCGTGGCATAAGATGGCCCGGCTTCTGGAAGCGGCTGGGCATGATCGTGGCGGCCGCTCTGGCGATCACAGCCGTTACCTATTTCGCCACGCCCGACAGCTTCATCTTCTTCGGCATATTGCACCAGATCGCTTTGGCCAGCGTGCTGGGCCTCGCTTTCCTGCGCGTCCCGGCGCTGCTCTCGCTTCTGATCGCCGCATTGGTCATAGCCGCTCCGCACTATCTGCGCTCGTCCTTCTTCGATCATCCGGCGCTGCAGTGGGTGGGCCTCTCCACGGTCGATCCGCGCTCCAACGACTATGTGCCGCTGTTTCCGTGGTTCGGTGTGGTGCTGGCGGGCATGAGCGCGACCGCGCTGGCCGCCTCGACCGGCCTGCTCGCTCGTCTGGCCGAAATCCCGCATGTCCGCTGGACCAGCCCGCTGACCTTCATCGGCCGGCATAGCCTTGCCTTCTATCTCATCCATCAGCCGGCGCTGATCGCCTGCGTGTGGCTGTTTTCCCAGATCCTGCCGCCCGAAGCCCGCTCGCCCCAGACCAATTTCACCGAAGCCTGCCAGGCCAGTTGCGCCAACACGCGTGATGCCGCTTTCTGCACGCGCTATTGCGGATGCATGCTTGGCAGGTTGGAAAAAGGCGGAATGCTGGATAGTCTCTATAAGGGCGGTCAGGATGCCGCGCTGCAGCAGCGCGTGCGCGATCTCGCTTCGACCTGCACGGCCGAAACCGACGGCCTGACCGGGCAGGACATGGCGCCGACGGAGGACAAGCCATGACAGCGACGAGCAGGCATGGAATTCCCTGGCCGCCCTTGATCTATCTGGTGGCCATCATCGTCGGCGTGGCGCTCGGCCTGTTCTATCCGTTGCCGTGGATCAACGGCACGCTGGCCGACATATTGTTCGCGGTCGGCTGGATCTGTCTGCTGGGGGTGGCGGCGCTCTGGATCAGCGCCATCCGCATGATGATACGCGCCCGCACGACGCTGAACCCGAAAGGCCTGCCCGAGCAGCTGCTGACCGGCGGTCCCTTCGGCATCAGCCGCAACCCGATCTATCTGGCCAACACCATGCTCCTGATCGGGATCGGCCTGATCGTCGGCAGCATATGGTTCCTGCTGCTCGCCTTCGTCGCGGCCTTCCTCACCACCAAGCTCGCCATCGAGTTCGAGGAGCGCACGCTTGCCGAACGCTTCGGCAAGAGATACCGCGACTATGCCAGGCGGGTGCGCCGCTGGATCTGACGGGCTTTCGAAGCCGCGAATCCCGGTGTTTCAGGTCTTGACGCCGAGTTCGGCCAGCCGCTCGACGCAGGATTCCTCGGCATGGTCGAGCTCGGCCAGCGTTTCCTCGAGATCGCGGCGCTTCTGGCGCAGATCGTCCCGTTTTTCCTCGATTCGCTTGATCATCAGCTTGAGCTGCCCGACCTCGCCGGGCGGCTCCTTGTACATCTGGATGATCTCGCGGATCTCGTTGATGGAGAAACCGAGCCGCTTGCCGCGCAGGATCTGGCGGACCAGATGCCGGTCCGACGGACGGAACAGGCGGGTGCGCCCCCTGCGCACCGGGGCGATCAGCCCCTCGTCCTCGTAAAAGCGTAGCGTCCGCGTCGAGATGTCGAACTCGCGGGTGAGCTCGGTGATCGAATAATATTCCCTCATTGTCACTCCGAGCCGGGCCTGCGCGCAGATCGCGGCTCCTCCATCCGTCACGGAATGAAGCCGGCTACGCATGCGGCCACGCAGCGACGGACAATCGCACTGCACTTACGTAAAAGTCAATCGAGGGCCCCGGTCAGGAATGATTTTCCTGTGCGGCTGGCCGATCTTGCCGCCTCAGCGCACGCCGAACCACCATGTCGCCAGGCCGAGGAAGGCGAAAAAGCCCACGACATCGGTGACGGTGGTGACGAAAACGGCCGAGGCGACGGCCGGATCGACATTGAAGCGATCCAGGGTGAGCGGGATGAGAATACCCGCAAGCGCGGCGGCGAACATGTTGATGATCATGGCTGCCGCGATGATGCCGCCAAGATTGAGGTCCTGGAACCAGGTGGCCGCAACCGCGCCGATCAGCACGGCGAAAACCGCGCCGTTGATGAAACCGACGCCCATCTCGCGCCGGATGACCCGCCAGGCGTTGTAGATGTCGAGATTCCTTGTGGCCAGCGCCCGAACCGTCACGGTCATGGTCTGCGATCCCGCATTGCCGCCCATGCCGGCCACGATCGGCATCAGCACCGCCAGCGCCACGATGCGCTGGATGGTTTCGTCGAACAACCCGATGACGGAAGCCGCCAGAAAGGCCGTGACCAGATTGACCAGAAGCCACGGCACGCGCGAGCGGGAGGTGGACAGGATCGAGTCCGACAGCTCCTCGTCGCCGACGCCGCCCATGCGCAGCAGGTCTTCCTCGGCCTCTTCCTGGATGACGTCGACGACGTCATCGATGGTGAGCACGCCGACCAGCCGCTCGTTCTCGTCCACCACAGCGGCCGACAGAAGGTCGTATTGCTCGAATTCGCGTGCCGCCTCTTCCTGGTCCATCGTGGCCGGAATGGCGTGGCGGGTTTCGTGCATGACGTCCTCGACCTTGACCGTGCGCTTGGAACGCAGGATCTGGTCGAGGTCTATGGCGCCCAGCAGCTTGAAGGTCGGATCGATGACGAAGATCTGGCTGAAGCGGTCGGGAAGGTTCTTGTCCTCGCGCATGTAGTCGATGGTCTGGCCGATGGTCCAGAACGGCGGCACGGCGACGAACTCGGTCTGCATGCGCCGCCCGGCGGTCTCCTCCGGATAGTCCAGGGAACGCCGCAGGCGGATGCGCTCGGTGAAGGGAAGCTGCGACAGGATCTCGTCCTGGTCCTCCTGGTCGAGATCCTCCAGGATGTAGACGGCGTCGTCGGAATCCAGCTCCTGAACCGCCTGCGCGATCTGCTCGTTCGGCAGGTTGTCGACGATGTCGAGACGGATCGCCTCGTCGACCTCGGTCAGCGCGGAAAAGTCGAAATCGGAGCCAAGCAGCTCGACCAGCGCGCGGCGCTGCTCCGGCAGCAGGGCCTCGAGAAGGTGGCCGAGCTCCGACTGGTGCAGGCCGCCGACATCGCGCTTGAGCGCCAGTATGTCCCGGTCGGCGATGGCCGCGCCCACCTGTGCGAGGAAGGACGCGCGGATGACGCCTTCCTCGTCATAAATGTCGGCGTGGCGCCTTTCGGCGTCCGGGCCGCCTGTCTGCTCATGGCCTTCCATCGGCGTCTCCCGTTGCCGGCATGGGAAAGGATAGATGCCGATCTAACGCATCGGCGGGTCAGGTGGGAACCGGTCTCGACAGAAAATCGGTGCACGAACAAAAGGATGCTGCGGCCTGCCGGTTCCGGTCGCCGTGGACATTTCAGGCAAAAAGCGAACTGGACCGGAAGACTGCCGTGCCGGCCGCGCGTAGACGCTGGCCTATACGGATCGGAGCCTCGATCGAAGGAACAATGGTGCGGTCGAGAAGACTCGAACTTCCACGGGTTGCCCCACAGCGACCTCAACGCTGCGCGTCTACCAATTCCGCCACGACCGCACGTGGTAGAAGCCGGAACCGACCGGCTCGCGGCGTGTAGCAAATCGCATCCGGCGAAACAAGTGCACTCGCACCGATTTAGCGCAAGATAAAAGCTTGCAAGGCCGGTTCCGTTTCCCGGCCGCGCGCCGGCCGGCGACACGACCCCGGACCTCGGCAATTCGCCGCCCGGAACGGGAGCGGCACGGCCGCGACCGACGCGCCCCGGCGAACCGGCGAATCAAACGCGGGCGTCCGCCACCGGCCGGTCCGTCCTGCCCGGAACTGGACGTCGCGCCCGATAGCGGCCATATGAAAGGTTCGATCCGCCGTACGAGACAGCCATGCCAGCACGCAGCCAGCTAGAAACGGCCTTCATGCCCCTGCCCGGCTCCGCGCCGGTGGAATGGCGCATAGAACCCGGTCTCGTCGCCTATCCCGATGCCCTCGCCTTCATGGAGGCGCGCGCGGAAGATATCCGTTCGGGCGCTGCCGGCGAAACGGTCTGGCTGGTCGAGCATCCGCCGCTCTACACGGCGGGCACGAGCGCACGCGCGCAGGATCTGATCGAGCCGGATCGCTTTCCGGTCTTCGCGGCCGGCCGCGGCGGCGAATACACCTATCACGGCCCCGGCCAGCGGGTGGCCTATGTCATGCTCGACCTGAAGCGGCGGCGCGAGGATGTGCGGGCCTTCGTCGCGGCGCTCGAATCGTGGATCATCGAGACATTGGCCATGTTCAACGTGCGCGGCGAACGTCGCGAGGACCGCGTCGGCGTCTGGGTTGTCCGGCCGGATCGGCCGCCTCTGGCCGATGGGACACCGGCCGAGGACAAGATCGCCGCGATCGGCATCCGGTTGCGCAAATGGGTGAGCTTCCACGGCATCGCTATCAATGTCGAACCGGACCTGTCCCATTTCGGCGGCATCGTGCCCTGCGGCATCCAGGATCACGGCGTCACCAGCCTGGTCGATCTCGGCCTGCCGGTGACCATGTCAGACCTGGACGTCGCGCTGAAGGCCTCCTTCGAGCAGGTATTCGGCCCCGCCGCCCCCATATACCGGCCGATGCTACGCACCGGCTGAACGTCGGCCATTCGTCTCCGGCTCCGGCCGGCGCCATGCTCCAAGAGCGTTTCCACAACCACTACCGGCACCAGCCTGCAAAGGGTGGCGCTCTCTATATCGCTCCGATCCAGATCGCCATCGAAACCAGAAAGGCGCTCATGCACAGCAGCGAGACCACGTCACGAACAAGATCGGTCATTTCTCTCTCCTGTTTTTAATATGTTCGTAATTTGTTCTATTTTTGTTCAAATGTCAAAACGCATTTCACGCCGAAGATGCAGATGCCGCCAACTCCTGACAGCAGGGTTAACGAAAGATGATCGTGGATAGAGCCCGGGACCGGCGACACGCGGGGGCGGCCATCGCTTCACGTCCACGGATAGAACTAACGTAACTCTGCCGCGCCTCGCACTACCATTGCCTGCCTTGGCGAGAGCAGGATCATGATGCCGCGGAAACTCTTCCTGCCCGCCTCTGTGGCGTGCGTCGTTTCGGGCCTGACTTGGCCCAACAGGACTGCATGTCCCTGCCGGATCGGATCGGCCAACCGAACACCGTCCAGTCCTCATTCGCGAACTCGGTCGCGGCCGATGAAACGAAGGACATGTGCGGACGGCAGGGAGATGCGCTCCGTGCTTCTACCGCATGGCCGGTGGAAGCTGCGCCGTGGTGATCTGGACGCCGGCCCGTTCCTGCGAGATTTCCAGCATCACGACGAACGCGACCGTCACCGAAACGGCGACCAAGGGCCACCGCATCATTTCGGCGATCATGTTTTCATGAAGGTTCGCTTCAGGATCCCGGACACGGGTCAGGACGAACCGGCCAAGCCATAGGTCCTGTGTGTCGGACGCCCTCCGGAAGGCTCAAAGCGGCACGACCTTGCCTTCGGACAGCGTCACGCGTCGATCCATGCGCGCGGCAAGTTCGTGATTGTGGGTGGCGATCAGCGCCGCGAGCCCCGACTGCCGCACCAGCGCCTCCAGCGCGTCGAACACATAGGACGCCGTGGTGGGGTCCAGATTGCCGGTCGGCTCGTCGGCCAGCAGCACCAGCGGCGCGTTGGCCACCGCGCGCGCGATCGCCACGCGCTGCTGCTCGCCGCCGGAAAGTTCCGCCGGGCGGTGCTGCGCCCGTTTGCCGATCTGCATGTAGTCCAGCAGTTGTTCGGCGCGCTTGGCCGCTTCCGGGCGCGACAGCCCCCTGATGAGCTGCGGCATCATGATGTTTTCCAGCGCCGAGAATTCCGGCAGCAGGTGATGGAACTGGTAGACGAAGCCGATGTCGTTGCGGCGGATGGCGGTCCGCTGGTCGTCGGAGAGGCGACCGCAGGCGCGCCCGCCCAGAATGACGTCGCCGGCGTTCGGCCGCTCCAGCAGGCCGGCCGTATGGAGCAGCGTCGATTTTCCGGTGCCGGATGGCGCCACCAACGCCACCATCTCCCCGCGCCGGAGGGCGAAATCCGCGCCGTTCAGGATGTTGAGCTTGCGCTCGCCCTGAAGATAGTAGCGCTGGACGCCCTTCAGTTCGATGATCACGTCCGTCATTCGTACCTCAGCGCCTCGACAGGATCGAGCCGTGCGGCCCGCCAGGCCGGGAACAGCGTCGCGAGGAAGGAGAGCACCAGCGCCATGGCGATGACGGACAGCGTTTCGCTGGCATCCATCCTGGCAGGCAACTGGCTGAGGAAATAAAGCTCCGGATTGAACAGCACGGTGCCTGACAGCCAGGAGAAGAACTCGCGGATGCGCTCGATGTTGAGGCATATGATGATGCCCAGGACCACCCCCGCCAATGTGCCGACAACGCCGATCGCGGCCCCTGTCATCAGGAAGATGCGCAGGATCGCGCCGCGCGTGGCTCCCATCGTGCGCAGGATGGCGATGTCGTGGCCCTTGTCCTTCACCAGCATCACCAGGCCCGAGATGATGTTCAGCGCCGCCACCAGCACGATCAGCGTCAGGATCATGAACATGACGTTGCGCTCGACCTGGAGCGCGGAAAAGAAGGTCTGGTTCCGCTGGCGCCAGTCGGTCATGTAGATCTGCCGCTGCGCCGCCGCCTCCACTTTCGGCTTCAGCGCATCCACATTGTCGGGATTGTCGACATAGACCTCAATGCTTTGGACCTTGTTGTCCATGTTGAAATAGAGCTGCGCCTCCGGAAGCGGCATATAGATGATGGACGCGTCATATTCCGACATGCCCACCTCGAAGATCGCCGTGATGGGATAGGCTTTCACCCTGGGCGTCGTGCCGAGCGGCGTCACGTCGCCCTCGGGCGAAATCAGCGTGATGGAATCGCCGACGCCGAGCCCTAGGTTCTCGGCCATGCGCGTGCCTATCGCGACGCCTTCGGTGCCGCCGAACTCCTTCAGCGAGCCCTGCTTGACGTTATTGGCGACGAGCGAAATCCGGGAAAGGTCCTCGGGCCGGATGCCGCGCACGAGCGCGCCGGTGCCCGAACCGACATTGCCCTGCGCCAGCACCTGCCCGTCGATCAGGGGCAGGGCGTATTTGACGCCGGAAACGCCGTCGATGCGCTTGGCGACCTCGGCATAGTCCTCCAGCGGCATGTCCACCGGCGTCACGATCAAATGGCCGTTGATGCCGAGGATGCGGGTCAGAAGCTCGGCGCGAAAGCCGTTCATGACGGCCATCACCACGATCAGCGTGGCGACGCCGAGCATGATGCCGAGGAAGGAGATGGAGGCGATAACCGAGATCACCGTCTCCTTGCGCCGCGAGCGCAGGTAGCGCCAGGCCACCATCCTCTCGAAGCCCGAAAACGGGCCGGCGGGAGGCGCCTCGGGAGCCGCCGCCTTGCTCATGCCGCCGCACCCAGTCGCTTGATGGCCGCCTCGACGGAGAGCGTTTCGCGCTCGCCGCTCTTGCGGTTCTTCAGTTCGACCTCGCCCGCCGTCGCGCCGCGCGGGCCGACGATCACCTGCCAGGGCAGGCCGATCAGATCGGCGGTCGCGAATTTGCCGCCCGCGCGCTGGTCGGTGTCGTCATAAAGAACGTCCTTCCCGGCCGCGGTCAGCGCCGCATAGACCTGGTCGCAGATGCGGTCGCAATCGGCGTCGCCGACCTTCATGTTGATGAGCCCGACGTCGAACGGCGCCACCGACTCCGGCCAGATGATGCCTGCCTCGTCATGGCTGGCCTCGATGATGGCCGCGATCAGCCGTGTCGGGCCGATGCCGTAGGAGCCCATGGAGACGTTGTGCTCCTTGCCGTCGGGTCCCTGCACCTTGGCCCCCATCGGCTTGGAGTATTTCTCGCCGAAGTGGAAGATGTGGCCCACCTCGATGCCACGAGCCGAAAGCCGGTCGGCCTCGGGGATGCTGTCCCACGCCGCCTCGTCGTGCATCTCGTCGGTCGCCGCATAAGGCGTCGTCCACTCCGCCACGATGCCGGCGATCTCGGCATCGTTGGAGAAGTCGACATTCTCGCCGGGCACGGGAAGATCGAGGAATTCCTTGTGGCAGAATACCTGGCTCTCGCCCGTATCCGCCAGGATGATGAACTCGTGGGAAAGGTCGCCGCCGATCGGGCCGGTGTCGGCGCGCATCGGGATAGCCTTCAGCCCCATGCGGGTGAAGGTGCGCAGATAGGCCACGAACATGCGATAGTAGGCCGCCTTGGCGCCTTCATAGTCGAGATCGAAGGAATAGGCGTCCTTCATCAGGAACTCGCGGCCGCGCATGACGCCGAAGCGCGGACGCACCTCGTCACGGAACTTCCACTGGATATGGTAGAGGTTGAGCGGCAGGTCCTTGTAGGACTTGACGTAGGAGCGGAAGATCTCCGTCACCATCTCTTCGTTGGTCGGGCCGTAGAGCAGTTCGCGGTCCTGCCGGTCCTTGATGCGCAGCATCTCCTTGCCGTAGGCGTCGTAGCGGCCGCTCTCGCGCCACAGCTCGGCCGATTGGATGGTCGGCATCAGGATCTCCAGCGCCCCGGCGCGGTTCTGCTCCTCGCGGATGATGGCACAAACCTTGTCCAGCACCTTCTTGCCCAATGGCAGCATGGTGAAGGAGCCCTGCCCCTGCTGCCGGATCATGCCGGCGCGCAGCATCAGCCGATGCGAGACGATCTCGGCCTCGCGCGGGTTCTCTTTGAGGATGGGCAGGAAGTAGCGCGACAAACGCATGTGCTGGTCCATGAATGAGGGCTGGCCGTATCGGAATCGATGCGACGTGGGCTTACTTGCATCGGCTTCATAGCCATTTCGTGACCACTTGGAAACCCGCGCCGCCCGCCGCGCCAACACAGTTGCGTGGGCGCCCGTTCCTGGTCCAGGCATGATGTTTTATTGTGCAATGCAGCACAGGATTGCTGTTTTCTCGGCAAAATTTTTCGTGACATTTTCACCGGCGATGGTCTAGTGTATCCCGATAACCGAGAGGACAGAGCAAATCTGTTCTCCTACGCGGTCAAAGTCTTGGGAGGATGCGATCTAGGCGCGGTTACTCGCTGCCGCCGGATACCGGAAAGCAGATCGGACGCGTTCAATTGCAAGGCCTTGAGCCTTGCATTTTTTTTGTGCAGATGTTTGGCGCGGGATTGTTCACGACCGGCCATGGACTGGTTTTGGCACAGGATCGCGAAGCGAAGCTCCTCCGATCCGGGCACCGGTCAAAGCAACCGTCAAGACGACCGCACGACGATAAGGCAGAAGGTCTTTGCGCGCCTCGAAGGGAACGGCGTGTCCGC
The DNA here is from genome assembly GCF_032460275.1 of Mesorhizobium sp. SP-1A. NCBI lineage: Bacteria > Pseudomonadati > Pseudomonadota > Alphaproteobacteria > Hyphomicrobiales > Phyllobacteriaceae > Mesorhizobium > Mesorhizobium sp. SP-1A. The sequence continues at coordinate 208,908 of NZ_JAVXZD010000003.1, forward strand.
TTTCCCAACGCCCGATGGAGAACGCAGTTCGGCCTGGATTTAGCCCGGGCTCGGCATCAGATGTGCCAGATCGTCGACGCTGTACCCGAGCCCCTTGGTGAGGCCGTAGAAACCGCCCATCAAAATGGCCGTGACCAGCGTGGTCCACAGGACGGCGCGCAGCATATGCGGCCCGCGCGGCGCGCTGGGAACGGTCCCGAGCGTGACGTTCTCGTCCTCATCCTGGGTCCTGACGCCGAAAGGCAGCACGGCGAACAGCACCAGCCACCAGGTGACGAAGAAAAGCGCAACGAACGAAACCCAGCTCACGACTGCTCCAATTCCACCAGCGTTCCGGAGAAATCCTTCGGATGCAGGAAAAGCACCGGCTTGCCATGCGCGCCGATCTTCGGCTCGCCATCGCCCAGAACACGCGCGCCGGCGGCCTTCAACCCGTCGCGCGCGGCCAGGATGTCGTCCACCTCATAGCAGACGTGATGCATGCCGCCGGACGGGTTCTTTTCGAGGAAACCGGCAATGGGCGAGCCTTCGCCCAGCGGCTCCAGCAATTCCACCTTGGTGTTGCCGAGATCGACGAAGACCACCGTGACGCCATGCTCCGGCAATGCCTGCGGCTCGCTTGTCCGCGCGCCCAGCACATCACGATAGGTCGCCGCCGCTGCAGCGAGGTGCGGCACGGCGATGGCGACGTGGTTCAGGCGTTCCAGCTTCATCTTCCGATCCTCGAACACTCTGCTTAGCGAGGGCATCCGAAATTGGCTATCGCGTGACGAACACCGTCACCAGCGGCTTCTTGCCCCAGGCTTCGTTGGCGGCCGCCCGCACGGCGCGGCGCACGGCTTCCTGCACGAGATCGAGGTCTTTTCGGCGCTGGCGCGGGATGGAGTCCACCGCGCCGATTGCCGCATCGAGCATCAGCTCCTCCAGAGCCTCGCCGGCCGCGTTCGTCTCGGCGACGCCGATCGCCACGATGTCCGGATCGCCGGCCAGTTCATAACGGTCGTCCAGAACCACATTCACCGCCACATGGCCGGCAAAGGAGAGCTTGCGCCGGTCGCGGATGCCCATGGCCTCGTCGGTGCCGGTGAGCCTGCCGTCCTTGTAGAGCCGGCCATAGGGCACCTGGTCCACGATGGTGGCGGCGCCGGGATAGAGACGCAGCATGTCGCCGTCGCGCACCTGCGCCACCTGGCCGATGCCGGACACGGCCATCAGCGAGCCCTGCGCCACCAGATGCGCGGCCTCGCCGTGCACCGGCACGCCGATCTTCGGCCGCACCCACTCATACATCTGCCGAAGCTCCGCCCGCCGCGGGTGGCCCGACACATGCACCAGCGCATCGCCGTCCTCGATGATCTTCATGCCGAGGTCGATCAGCCGGTTCTTGATCTCCAGGATCGCCTTTTCGTTGCCGGGAATGGTGCGCGAGGAGAAGATAACCGTGTCGCCGGCCGTCAGCGCCACCGACTTCATCTCGTCGCGCGACAGCTTGGCCAGCGCCGCCAACGGCTCGCCCTGGCTGCCGGTGCAGATGACGACCAGATTCTCGCGCGGGATGAAGCCGTAATCCTCCTCCGCGATGAACTCCGGCAGGCCATCCATATAGCCAAGCTCGGACGAGACATCGACGACGCGCTTCAGCGAACGGCCGAGCAGCAGGCATTGCCGGCCTGCGTCCCGCGCGGCTTCGGCGATGGAACGGATGCGCCCGACATTGGAGGAGAAGGTGGTGATGGCCACGCGCCCCTTCGCCTGCTCGATCAGCGTTTTCAGGCTGGCGCCCACCGCCTGCTCGGAAGGCGAATCCCCTTCCCGAAGCGCATTGGTGGAATCGCAGACCAGCGCCAGCACGCCCTTGTCGCCATAGGCGCGCAAGCGTGCCTCGTCGGTCTTCGGGCCGATGGCCGGCGCCGGATCGATCTTCCAGTCGCCGGTGTGGATCACCGTGCCGGCCGGCGTGGTGATGGCCAGCGACATCGGCTCGGGGATCGAGTGCGCCACCGGGATCGCCTCGATCTCGAACGGGCCGATGGTGAATTTTTCTCCGGCCCGGTAGACCGTCACCGGGATCTTGGGCGCGCCCTGCTCTCCCTGGCGCTTGGCCTCGAGCAGGCCGGCGGCGAAAGGCGTCATCCAGACCGGCACGTTCAGCTTCGGCCACACTTCGTGCAGCGCGCCATAGTGATCCTCATGCGCATGGGTGATGACGATGCCGCGCAGGCCGGAAATGTTTTCCTCGATGAAGCGCGTGTCGGGCAGGATCAGGTCCACGCCCGGATGCGCGGGGTCGGGAAAGGTCACGCCGACATCGACCACCAGCCATTCGCGTGCATTCGCCGGTCCGTATCCGTAGAGGGCGAAGTTCATGCCGATCTCGCCGACGCCGCCGAGCGGCACGAATACGAGTTCGGCGTTCTGGTCGTTCGCCATTTCCTATCCTTTCCAGCCGCCTCGCGCGGTCAGATTGCGCCGGCGGAAGCGACCGCGCCGAAATGCACGTCGCCGGCCGCCACGGTCATGACCGTGCCGTCGGACCGGCGGATCACGAAACGGCAGTCCTCGTCAATGGTTTCGAAGGTGCCGCGCACCACATCGCCGTCGATCCTGACAGCGACCTCGCCTCCGAGACCCGCCGCGCGGCCCAACCAGCGCTGCCGGATGGCGTCGAGCCCCCGCCCCTCGTTCCACAGCCGCGCATTCTCGCTCCAGGCGTCGGACAGGGCCAGGAACAGCGTCTCGGCGTCGCAATCGCCGCCAAGCGCCTTCAGGGAAGTCGCCGGATAGGGAAGGCCCTCGGGATGCGCGACCACGTTGACGCCGATGCCGACGGCCACCGCGAAGCGGCCGCCCTCCAGCATCGCCGATTCCAGCAGGATGCCGGCCAGCTTGGCGCCGGACGCCAGCACGTCGTTCGGCCATTTCAACGTGAAGCGATTGCTGCCGGCGCTTGCCCCGTCGATGGCCATGGCGATGCGCCCCTTGGGCACGACCGCGTCGAGCGCGTCCGACAGCGCCAGCCCGGCGACGAAGCCGAGCGTGGCCGCGGTCTTCAATTCGCCGCCGGTGACCAGAAGCAGGGTCGCCGCAAGGTTCCCTTGCGGCGTCGCCCAGGCGCGCCCGCGACGGCCGCGCCCGCTTTCCTGCCGTTTCGAGACCACCCAGAGCCTGCCGGCATCGCCCGCGCGCCCATGGTCGAGCGCCAGCGCGTTGGTGGAGCCGACGGCTTCATGCGCCTCGAGCCTGTAGCCGTCGAGAGCCGCCGTCGGCGCCAGCGCAAACGCCATGGCCTCAGAAGAAGCTCTTGGCGGCAGCCTGCGCCATGGCGCTGATCGGCCCGCCGATCAGGACATAGAACAGCACGAACGCGCCGGACAGGCCGAGCACCAGCCTGAGTTCGCCCGCCATCTTCTGGAACGCGCCGACGGACTCGTCGAACCACATGATCTTGATGATGCGCAGGTAGTAGAACGCGGCCACGACCGACGTAAGCACGCCGATGATCGCCAGCGGATACAGCCCGGCGTTGATGGCGGCCAGGAACACGTACCACTTCGCCCAGAAGCCCGCGAGCGGCGGGATGCCGGCCAGCGAGAACAGCAGGATGGTGAGGATCGTCGCCATCCAGGGATTGGTGCCGGCCAGCCCGGCCAGGTCGCCGATCTCCTCCACATTGGCGTCGTTGCGGCGCATGGCGAGGATGAACGCGAACGTGCCGAGCGTCATGGCCACATAGATCAGCATGTAGATGATGACCCCGCGCACGCCCGCCTCGCTGTTGGCGGCGAGACCGACCAGCGCGAAGCCCATATGGCCGATCGAGGAATAGGCCATCAGGCGCTTGAAGTTGCGCTGGCCGATCGCCGCGAAGGAGCCGAGCGCCATCGAGGCGATGGAGATGAAGATGATGATCTGCTGCCATTGGTCGGCGACCGGATGGAAGGCGTCCATCGTCACGCGCAGGATCAGCGCCATCGTCGCCACCTTCGGCGCGACTGCGAAGAAGGCGGTCACCGGCGTCGGCGCGCCCTCATAGACGTCCGGCGTCCACATGTGGAAGGGAACGGCGGAGATCTTGAAGGTCAGGCCGGCCAGGATGAAGACGAGGCCGAACAGCACGCCGAGCTGCCGCCCCTCGCCCGCGACCGCCTTGGCGATCACTCCGAAATCGACCGATCCCGTGTAGCCGTAGGTCAGCGAGACGCCATAGAGCATCATGCCGGTGCCGAGCGCGCCCAGCACGAAATATTTCAGCCCGGCCTCGCTCGAGCGCAGGTTCTCGCGGTTGATCGCGGCCACGACGTAGAGCGCCAGCGATTGCAGTTCGAAGCCGAGATAGAGCGCGATGGTGTTGTTTGCCGAAATCATCAGCATCATGCCGAGCGTCGACAGCGTCACCAGCACCGGATACTCGAAATTGGCGTAATGCTGCTCCCGGGCGTAGCGGGCGGACATGATGAGCGTGACGGCCGATCCCGTCAGCGTCAGGATCTTCATGAACAGCGCGAACGCGTCCTGTTTGAAGGCGCCGCCATAGGCGATCCCCTCGGCCCCTCGCGACAGCATCCAGCCGCCGGCTATTGCCATCGCCACCACGGCGAGGCCGGTGACGAGCGTGCTGCTGTTGCCGCGCGCATAGGCGCCCACCATCAGCATGACCATCGCCCCGACGGCGAGGATCAGTTCGGGCGTCGACAGCGAAAGACTGGAAAGAAGGTCCGGCGTCATGGTTTTCCCCGGTCAGTTCGCCGACGCTGTCTGCGCGGACTGTATGGATGCGGTGACGTGGGTGACGAGCGACTTCACCGACTGCGCCGTCGCGTCGAAGATCGGCGCGGGATAGACGCCGAAGAAGATGGTGAGCACGACCAGCGGGTAGATCACCGCCTTCTCGCGAGCGGAAAGGTCGAGCAGGCCCTTCAGGCTATCCTTGGTGAGCGCGCCGAGGGCGACCTTGCGATACAGCCACAGCGCATATGCCGCGGACAGGATCACGCCGGTCGCGGCGAAGAACGCCACCCAGGTGTTGACCTTGAACACGCCCAGCATGGTCAGGAACTCGCCGATGAAGCCGCTGGTGCCCGGCAGGCCGACATTGGCCATGGTGAAGATCAGGAACACGGTGGCGTATTTGGGCATGTTGTTGACCAGCCCGCCATAGGCGGCGATCTCACGCGTGTGCATGCGGTCGTAGATGACCCCGACGCACAGGAACAGCGCGCCGGAAACCAGCCCGTGCGACAGCATCTGGAACAGCGAGCCCTGGATGCCTTCCTGGTTCATGGCGAAGATGCCCATCGTCACGAAGCCCATATGGGCGACGGAGGAATAGGCGATCAGCTTCTTCATGTCCTCCTGCATCAGCGCCACCAGCGAGGTGTAGATGATGGCCACCACCGAGAGCGTGAACACCAGCGGCGCGAACATTTCCGACGCCAGCGGGAACATCGGCAGCGAGAAGCGCAGGAAGCCGTATCCGCCCATCTTCAGGAGGATGCCCGCCAGGATGACCGAGCCGGCGGTTGGCGCCTCGACGTGCGCGTCCGGCAGCCAGGTGTGCACCGGCCACATCGGCATCTTCACCGCGAAGGAGGCGAAGAAGGCCAGCCACAGCCAGGTCTGCATATGCGCCGGGAAATTGTGGGACAACAGCGTGGTGATGTCGGTGGTGCCGGACTGGTAGAACATCGCCATGATGGCGAGCAGCATCAGCACCGAGCCGAGCAGCGTATAGAGGAAGAACTTGAACGAGGCGTAGACGCGCCGCTTGCCGCCCCACACGCCGATGATGATGAACATCGGGATCAGGCCGCCTTCGAAGAAGACGTAGAACAGCACGATGTCGAGCGCGCAGAACACGCCGATCATCAGCGTCTCGAGCAGCAGGAAGGCGATCATGTACGCCTTCACCCGGTTCTGGATCGAATCCCACGACGCCAGGATGCACAGCGGCATCAGGAATGTCGTCAGGATGACGAACAGCATGGAAATTCCGTCCACGCCCATATGGTAGGAAATGCCCGAATCCAGCCAGTCGTGCTTCTCGACGAACTGGAAGCCGGCCTGCGAATTGTCGAAGCCTGTCCAGATGAACAGCGACACGATGAAAGTCGCCACCGTCGCAAGCAGCGAGATCATGCGGATATTGCGGCGCGCGGCTTCGCTGTCGTCGCGGATCAGCAGGATCAGGACGACGCCGACCAGCGGCAGGAACGTGACCGTCGAGAGAATGGGCCAGTCGGTCATAGCATCATCCAGGTGACGAGTGCGGCAACGCCGATCAGCATGGCGAAGGCATAGTGGTAGAGATAGCCGGTCTGCAGCTTGACCACGCGGTTGGTGACATCCACCACGCGCGCGGAGACGCCGTCAGGTCCGAAGCCGTCGATGATCTTGCCGTCGCCGGTCTTCCACAGGAAGCGGCCGAGCCACTTCGCCGAGCGCACGAACAGGAAGTCGTACAGCTCGTCGAAATACCATTTGTTGAGCAGGAAGGCGTAGAGCCCGCGATGTTGCGCGGCAAGCGTCCTCGGCGTCTGCGGCGAGCGGATGTAGAAGACCCAGGCGACGTAGAGCCCTATGACCATCGCGACGAAGGGCGACAGTTCCACCCACAGCGGCACCTCGTGGATCTGGTGCAGGATGTGATTGTCGGGCAGCGTGAACAGCGAGGCCTTCCAGAATTCGGCATAGCCCTCGCCGATGAAGTAGTTGGCGAACAGCACGCCCGCGAACAACGCGCCGGCGGCCAACACGAACAGCGGCACCAGCATGACCGGCGGCGATTCGTGCACATGGTGCATCACGTCCTCGCTGGCGCGCGGCTCGCCGTGGAAGGTCATGAAGATCAGCCGCCAGGAATAGAAGGAAGTGAAGCAGGCCGCGACGACCAGCAGCACGAAGGCGAAGCCCGCTACCGCGTTATGGCCGATGAAGGATGCGGAGACGATGGCGTCCTTGGAGAAGAACCCGGCCGTGCCGATGACCGTGGCCGGGATGCCGACGCCCGTCAGCGCCAGCGTGCCGATGACCATCATCCAGTAGGTGGCCGGGATCAGCTTGCGCAGGCCCCCCATCTTGCGCATGTCCTGCTCGTCGGAAACGGCATGGATGACCGAGCCGGAACCCAGGAACAGCAGCGCCTTGAAGAAGGCATGCGTGAACAGGTGGAAGATCGCCGCGCCGTATGCGCCCACGCCCAGCGCCACGAACATGTAGCCGAGCTGCGAGCACGTCGAATAGGCGATGACGCGCTTGATGTCGTTCTGCACCAGGCCGACGGTCGCGGCGAAGAAGGCAGTGATCGCGCCGATGAAGGTCACGACGGTGAGCGCCGAATGCGACAGCTCGAAGAGCGGCGAAAGGCGGGCCAGCATGAACACGCCGGCCGTCACCATGGTCGCGGCGTGGATCAGCGCCGAGACCGGCGTCGGGCCTTCCATGGCGTCCGGCAGCCAGGTGTGCAGCGGCACCTGCGCCGACTTGCCCATGGCGCCCATGAAGAGAAGCAGACACACCACCGTCAGCGCGGCCGACTTGTCCAGCGCATGGCCGAGGAAGGTCAGCACCGCGGCACCCTCGGGCGCGCCCTCGGCAGGCAGGTAGGTCGCGGCGTTGGCGAAGATGGTGGTGAGGTTCACCGAGCCGAACAGCACGAACACGCCGAAGATGCCGAGCACGAAGCCGAAATCGCCGACGCGGTTGACGACGAAGGCCTTGATGGCGGCGGCGTTCGCGGACGGCTTCTTGTACCAGAAGCCGATCAGCAGATAGGAGGCGAGGCCCACGCCTTCCCAGCCGAAGAACATCTGCACCAGGTTCTCGGACGTCACCAGCATCAGCATGGCGAAGGTGAACAGCGACAGATAGGCGAAGAAGCGCGGCCGGCTGGGATCGTGGTGCATGTAGCCGATCGAATAGATATGGACCAGCGCCGACACGGTGTTGACCACCACCAGCATCACCACCGTCAGCGTGTCGATGCGCAGCGCCCACGACACGTCGATGCCGCCGGACTGGATCCAGCGCAGCACCGGAACGGTAAACACCTCGCCGGTGCCGAACGCGACCGTGAAGAAGGCGATCCACGACAGCACCGCCGAAACCACCAGCAAGCCGGAGGTGATGAATTCCGACGCCCTGGCGCCCAGCGAATTGCCGAACAGCCCGACGATCAGGAAGCCGATGAGAGGAAGGAAGACGATTGCCTGGTACATTTTTCTCTTCCGTCAGCCCTTCATCATGTTCACGTCTTCCACCGCGATCGAGCCACGGTTTCGGAAGAAGACGACGAGGATGGCCAGCCCGATCGCAGCCTCCGCGGCGGCGACCGTCAGCACGAACAGCGCGAACACCTGGCCGACCAGATCGCCCAGCGCGGCCGAGAAGGCCACGAAGTTGATGTTGACCGAAAGCAGGATCAGCTCGATCGACATCAGGATGACGATGACGTTCTTGCGGTTCAGGAAGATGCCGAACACGCCGAAGGTGAACAGCAGCGCCGAAACGGTCAGATAATGCGCGATGCCGACGGTCATCTCAGATGCCCTTTCCCGTCTCGACCTTCTTGATTTCGATCGCCGTGGCCGGCGTGCGGCCGACCTGTGCCGGGATGGACTGGCGCTTGACGCCCGGCTTGTGGCGCAGCGTCAGCACGATGGCGCCGATCATCGCCACCAGCAGGACAAGGCCGGCGACTTCGAAATAGAACAAATAGTCCGTATAGAGGATGTCGCCGAGCGCGGCCGTGTTGGAACGCGTCGCGATATCGGGCGTCGGCTGCGCAATGACGGAGGAAAGCTGCGGCGCGAAGGCATAACCGCCCAGCACCACGATCAACTCGGCCGCCAGCACCAGTCCGACCAGCGCGCCGATCGGGGCGTACTGCAAGGCGCCGCTCTTCAGTTCGGCGAAATCGACGTCGAGCATCATCACCACGAACAGGAACAGCACCATGACCGCGCCGACATAGACGACGAGCAGGATCATCGCCAGGAACTCGGCGCCGGTGAGCAGGAACAATCCGGCCGCGTTGAAGAACGTCAGGATCAGGAACAGCACCGAATGCACCGGGTTGCGCGACGAGATGACCATGAAGGCCGACGCCACGCCGACAAAGGCGAAGAGGTAGAAGAAGACCGCCTCTAATCCGTTCAACATTGGGATTCCCCAGGTTCCTTGCTCGATTCCCGGCCTTCCGGCCGCGAAACCGCGTGTTTCTTATCCAAGCGATAGCAAAACGTCTACGCGTAATGCCGTTGCTTACCCCTCATCCGACCCGCTTCGCTCGGCCGCCTTCTCCGGCAGGGGAGAAGGGAGAGCGCCCCTCCTTCTCCTTGCGGGAGAAGGTGTCGCCGAAGGCGACGGATGAGGACTGAATTCAAATCACCGGTACGGTGCGTCCAAAGCGATGTTGCGGGCGAGCTCGCGTTCCCAGCGGTCGCCGTTGGCCAGCAGCTTCGCCTTGTCGTAGTAAAGTTCCTCGCGCGTTTCCGTCGCGAACTCGAAATTCGGTCCCTCGACGATGGCGTCCACCGGGCAGGCTTCCTGGCAGAAGCCGCAATAGATGCACTTCACCATGTCGATGTCGTAGCGCACGGTGCGGCGCGTGCCGTCGTTGCGGCGCGGCCCGGCCTCGATGGTGATGGCCTGCGCCGGGCAGATCGCCTCGCACAGCTTGCACGCGATGCAGCGTTCCTCGCCGTTCGGATAACGGCGCAATGCGTGCTCGCCGCGGAAGCGTGGGCTGACCGGCCCCTTCTCGTGCGGATAGTTGATCGTTTCCTTGGGCGCGAAGAACTGCCTTACGCCGAGAAGATAACCGGCGACGATATCTTTCAGCAGCAGCGCCTTGGCGGCTTGGCCGAGAGCGGACATCACGCGAACCCCGCGATTTTGAGGAAGGCGGCCGTGGCCACGACCATGAACAGCGAGATCGGCAGGAAGACCTTCCAGCCCAGCCGCATGAGCTGGTCGTAGCGGTAGCGCGGCAGGACCGCCTTCGCCATGGAGAAGATGAAGAACACGAAGCAAACCTTGAGCACGAACCAGATCAGGCCCGGCACCCAGGTGAACGGCGCCATGTCGAGCGGCGGAAGCCACCCGCCCAGGAACAGGATCGTGGTCAGGGCGCACATCAGCACCACGGCGACATATTCGCCGAGGAAGAACAGCAGGAACGGCGTCGAGGAATATTCGACCATGTGGCCAGCGACGAGCTCCGACTCGGCCTCGACCAGGTCGAAGGGCGGGCGGTTGGTCTCGGCCAGCGCCGAGATCATGAACACGATGAACATCGGGAACAGGCCGAGCCAATGCCAGTCGAGGAAGGAATTGGGCAGGCCGATGATGGTGCCCAGCCCGTCGCGCTGCGACAGCACGATGTCCTGCAGGTTCAGCGAGCCGACGCAGAGCAGCACGGTGACGATGACGAAGCCGATCGAGACCTCGTAGGACACCATCTGCGCCGCCGAGCGCAGCGCGCCGAGGAACGGATATTTCGAGTTCGACGCCCAGCCGCCCATGATGACGCCATAGACCTCCAGCGAGGAGATGGCGAAGACATAGAGGATGCCGACATTGATGTTGGCGATCGCCCAGTTCTCGCTGACCGGGATCACCGCCCAGGCAGAGATCGCCAGCACCGCCGAGACCAGCGGGGCCAGCAGGAACACGCCCTTGTTGGCGCCGGAGGGGATGACCGGCTCCTTGAACACGAACTTGAACAGGTCGGCGAAGGCCTGGAACAGGCCCCACGGCCCCACCACGTTGGGGCCGCGCCGCAACTGCACGGCCGCCCAGATCTTGCGGTCGGCGTAGAGGATGTAAGCCACGAAGATCAGCAGCACCACGATGAGCACGACCGATTTCAGCAGGATCAGAAGCGCCGGCAGCACGTAGAAGGAAAAGAAGCTGTCCATGTCCCCGTCCCTACTCCGCGGCCTGCTTGAAGCCAACCTTGGCCAGCGCCGAGCACTCGGCCATCACCGCCGACGCGCGCGCGATCGGGTTGGTGAGATAGAAATCCTTGACCGGCGAGACGAAGGCGCCCTTGCCGAGCCGTCCGCCGAGCTTCGCCACGCTGGAAAGATCGGCCGCGTTGCCGGCTTCGATCTTGTCGATGCGGGCCAGATACGGGAACTCGCCATAAAGCTTTGCCCGAAGCTGCACCAGCGAATCGAACGGCAGGCGATGGCCGAGCACGTCCGAAAGCGCTCTCAGGATCGCCCAGTCCTCGCGCGCGTCGCCGGGGGCGAAGCCTGCGCGGTTGGTCATCTGCACGCGGCCTTCGGTGTTCACATAGGTGCCCGACTTCTCGGTGTAGGCCGAAGCCGGCAGGATGACGTCGGCGCGATGCGCGCCCGCGTCGCCATGCGTGCCGATATAGACCACGCAGCCGGCGGAGACCCTGGCCATGTCGATCTCGTCCGCGCCGAGCAGGAACAGCACGTCGCTGTCGGCCATCATGCCGGCAACATCCTTGCCGCCCTCGCCCGGCACGAAGCCGATGTCGAGGCCGCCGACGCGCGCAGCCGCATTGTGCAGCACGGCAAAGCCGTTCCAGTCCGGCGTGACCGCGCCCACGGCGGCGGCGAGCTTGGCCGCCAGCCCGAGCACCGCGGCGCCGTCGCCCCGCGCCAGCGCGCCCTGGCCGACGATGATCAGCGGCCGGGAAGCCTTCTTGAGCGCCTGGAAAAACTTGCCGTTGCCTTCGGCAAGGTCCTTCAGCGTTTCAGGCCCGGCGCCGAGCTGCTCGTAGTCGTAGCGCAGGTCGCCCATCTCGCCGATGACGCCGATGGGCAGCGGCCCGGCGCGGAAGCGCTTGCGGATGCGCGTGTTGAGCACCGAAGCCTCGAAACGCGGATTGGCGCCGATGATCAGCACCGCGTCGGCATCCTCGATGCGCTCGATGCTCGGGTTGAAGATATAGCTTGCCCGTCCGAGCGACGGGTCGAGCGCCGCGCCGTCCTGGCGGCAATCGATGTTCCTGGAGCCGAGCGCCTGCATCAGCAGCTTCAGCGCATACATCTCCTCGACCGCCGCGAGATCGCCCGCGATGGCGCCGATCCTGTCGGCGGGAGCCTTCGAGACCGCTTCCTTGATGGCCGCGAACGCCTCGGCCCAGCTTGCCTGCACCAGACGGCCGCCGCGGCGCACATAGGGCCGGTCGAGCCGCTGCGTGCGCAGGCCGTCCCAGATGAAGCGGGTCTTGTCGGAGATCCACTCCTCGTTCACCGCGTCATTGTTGCGCGGCATGATGCGCATGACTTCGCGGCCGCGCGAATCCACGCGGATGGCCGAGCCGACGGCGTCCATCACGTCGATGGATTCGGTCTTGCTCAGTTCCCACGGCCGCGCCGTGAAGGCGAAGGGCTTCGAGGTCAGCGCGCCGACCGGGCAGAGGTCGATGACGTTGCCCTGCAATTCGGAGGTCATCGCCTGTTCGAGATAGGTGGTGATCTCGGCATCCTCGCCGCGGCCGATCAGGCCAAGCTCGGAAATGCCGGCGACTTCCGTGGTGAAGCGGACGCAGCGCGTGCAGTGGATGCAGCGCGTCATGATCGTCTTGACCAGCGGGCCGATATATTTGTCCTCGACCGCGCGCTTGTTTTCCTTGTAGCGCGAGGAATCCATGCCGAAGGCCATGGCCTGGTCCTGCAGGTCGCATTCGCCGCCCTGGTCGCAGATCGGGCAATCCAGCGGATGGTTGATGAGCAGGAATTCCATCACGCCTTCGCGGGCCTTCTTGACCATCGGCGTGTTGGTGAAGATCTCCGGCGTTTCGCCGTTCGGGCCGGGACGCAGGTCGCGCACGCCCATGGCGCAGGACGCCTGCGGCTTGGGCGGCCCGCCCTTCACCTCGATGAGGCACATGCGGCAGTTGCCGGCGATCGACAGCCGCTCGTGGAAGCAGAAACGCGGCACTTCCGCGCCCGCCACCTCCGCCGCCTGAAGCAGCGTGTAGTAATCGGGCACCTCGATCTCGTTTCCGTCGACCTTCAGCTTTGCCATGTCGCTTCGAACCCCTGCGGAAATCCCGCAATTCCTTTGCGTCGCGGAACGATCCGCGCCGACGATAAATTCAATTTTCCTGCCCGCTCCGGACCAGGGCCGCCGCCTGCTCCACCCAGCCGTCGCGCCCGACCCGGCCGCCGAGACCGAAATGCTCGTCCACCCAGCCCGCTTCCTGAAGCGTCCATGCCGCGATCTGGCGATAGCTCCAGATACCGATGCCGTTCAGCACGGCTTCCAGCTTCGGACCGATCCCTGAAATCGCCTTCAGGTCGTCCGGCACGTCCGGCCGCGCCAAGGATTTCGGCTGCCACAGATGGTGCGCCGTCGCCGCAGGCATCGCAGCCGGGCTGGCCTCCGCGGCCGCACGCGCTTCCGCCTGCGCCTTTTCCATCAGCGCCTTGGCCCTAGCCCGCGCCTTGTCGAGCGTCGAATCGAACGCGCGCGCCGTAGTCACGACGGGCATGTTCGTCGCGGCCGGCCGCAACAGGCGCTGCGAAGCTTCCGCGGCGCCGTTCATCGCGCCCATCCAGGCCCCCAGCACATGGCTGAAGAGACCGTAGCCGAGCGCCGACATGGCCGCCGCCCCCGCCACCGGGTGCGCGAGCATGTTGACGGCGCCGGCCATCTCGGCCGGGACCATGCCGTTCAGCGTCTCTTGCATCGTCTCGAAATCGTTCATCGCTCCGCAGCCGTCGACCCGCTTCGTTCCTACTCGGCCGCGGCGAGCACCGGCTCCACCCGGTGCGCGTTGCGGCTGAATTCGTCTATGCGGCGTTCGATCTCCGGCCGGAAATTGCGGATCAGGCCCTGGATCGGCCATGCCGCCGCGTCGCCGAGCGCGCAGATCGTGTGGCCCTCGACCTGCTTGGTGACGTCGAGCAGCATGTCGATCTCGGACTTCCGCGCCTCGCCGCGCACCAGCCGCTCCATCACCCGCCACATCCAGCCGGTACCCTCGCGGCATGGCGTGCACTGGCCGCAGCTTTCGTGCTTGAAGAAATAGGACAGCCGCGCGATCGCCTTCACGATGTCGGTCGACTTGTCCATGATGATCACGGCCGCCGTGCCGAAGGACGACTTCAGGTCGCGCATGCCGTCGAAATCCATATGCGCGTCGAGGATGTCCTCGCCCTTCACCACCGGACACGACGCGCCGCCGGGGATGACCGCCAGCAGATTGTCCCAACCGCCGCGGATGCCGCCGCCATGTTCCTCGACCAGCTCGCGGAAGGTGATGCCCATGGCCTCTTCGACCACGCAAGGCGTGTTGACGTGCCCGACGAGCATGAAGAGCTTGGTGCCGACATTGTTCGGGCGTCCGATCGATGAGAACCAGGCTGCGCCCCGGCGCAGGATGGTCGGCGCCACGGCGATGGATTCGACGTTGTTGACCGTCGTCGGGCAGCCATACAGGCCGACATTCGCCGGGAACGGCGGCTTCAGCCGCGGCTGGCCCTTCTTGCCTTCCAGGCTTTCCAGCAGCGCCGTCTCCTCGCCGCAGATATAGGCGCCCGCGCCGTGATGGACGTAGATGTCGAAATCGTAGCCGTTGAGGTTGTTCTTGCCGATCAGCCTGGCGTCATAGGCTTCGTCGATGGCGCGCTGCAGCGCCTCGCGCTCGCGGATGAACTCGCCGCGCACATAGATGTAGGCAGCCACCGCGCCCATGGCGAAACCGGCCAGCAGGCAGCCCTCGACCAGCGTGTGCGGGTCGTGGCGCATGATCTCGCGGTCCTTGCAGGTGCCGGGCTCCGACTCGTCGGCGTTCACCACGAGGTAGGACGGGCGGCCGTCGCTCTGCTTGGGCATGAACGACCATTTCAACCCGGTCGGGAAGCCGGCGCCGCCGCGGCCGCGCAGGCCGGACGCCTTCATCTCGTTGATGATCCAGTCACGGCCCTTGGCGACGATGTCGGCCGTGCCGTCCCAGCAGCCGCGCGACATGGCGCCCTTCAGCGACTTGTCGAAGCGGCCGTAGATATTCTTGAAGATGCGGTCCTTGTCCTGAAGCATTTTCGTCCCTCAGACCGGCTTCTTGCCGAACACGCGGATGTATTCCTCGACGCCGCCCTTGGCCAGCGCCTTGGCCTGCTTGACCCAGTCCTCGCGCTCGATGCGGCCGTGGAAGTTCAGATAGGCGTCCACCCAGGCGCGCTCGGCCTTCTTCCACGACGCGACCTGCGCGAAGGTATAGATGCCGATTTCGTGCAGGATCGCCTCGTTCTTCGGCCCGACGCCGGAAATCAGCTTGAGATCGTCGACCGCGGCAGGCTTTTCGATGCCCTTGGGCCGGTCCTTGTGGTCCAGCGAGGGCTTCGCGGCCTTGGCCGCCTTCCCGCCCGGGCCGATCGGCTCGCCCTTGAGCATCTCCGGGGCCTTGTAGGCGGACGCGGGAGCATTCGATTCCAGGGGGCCGCTGCGCTGCCTGCCCTTTTCCGCTCCCGTCGCCGGCTCGGCCTTGTTGGCCTTGCGGGCATCGAACGCGGGCGCGAAGGACGCACCCTCGGAGCCGGATTTGGGCGGCGCGGCCGGCGTCTTCAGCGTCGGATTGGTTTCCGCCTTGTCGGTCCTCGCCCGGGCCGCGTTCGACGGCGGCACCTCGGCGGCCTTGGCCCCCTTCCGTCCCTTGCCGTTCGACTGCAGAAGCGCCTTTTCATCCTTCAGCGAGGTGAACCCGCCGACCGGAGCCGAATAGAACCGGTCCGTCTGCGGGCCGGGCTCGATCGTGTCGCCCCTGCCGGCCTCGAAGGCGTCGATGATCTCGGCCAGCCGCTCCGGCGTGAGGTCCTCGTAGGTGTCCTTGAAGATCATCACCATGGGCGCGTTGACGCAGGCGCCGAGGCATTCGACCTCCTCCCACGACAGCGTCCCGTCCTCATTGGTGTGGAACTGCTCGGGATTGATCTTCGAGCGGCACACGTCCATCAGTTCGCCAGCGCCGCGGATCATGCAGGGCGTGGTGCCGCAGACCTGGATGTGGGCGCGCGTGCCGACCGGCTTGAGCTGGTATTGCGTGTAGAAGGTCGCGACCTCCAGCCCGCGGATATAGGGCATTTCCAGCATGTCGCAGACAGTCTCGATGGCCGCCCTGGTCACCCAGCCCTCCTGCTCCTGCGCGATCATGAGCAGCGGGATGATGGCCGACTGCTGCCGGCCCCTGGGATATTTTGCGATCCATTTCTTCGCAGCCGCCGCATTCTCCTTGCTGAAGGCGAAGCTGGCCGGCTGGATGCTGGCATCTGCGAGACGGCGAACAGACATTAGCGGTCGACCTCACCGAACACGATATCGAGGGAGCCGAGGACGGCGGTCACATCGGCCAGCAGGTGGCCGCGGCACAGGAAATCCATGGCCTGCAAATGCGCGAAACCGGGCGCCCGCAGCTTGGAGCGATAGGGCTTGTTGCTGCCGTCGGAAACCAGATAGACGCCGAACTCGCCCTTCGGCGCCTCGACCGCCGCATAGACCTCGCCGGCCGGCACCTTGTAGCCTTCGGTGTACAGCTTGAAGTGATGGATCAGCGCTTCCATGGAGCGCTTCATCTCGCCGCGCTTGGGCGGCACCACCTTGCCGTCCATGTTCGAGACGGGACCGGCGCTTTCCTTGCCCAGCAGCAGATCGATGCACTGGCGCATGATCTTCGCCGACTGCCGCATCTCCTCCATGCGGATGAGATAACGGTCGTAGCAATCGCCGTTCTTGCCGACGGGAATGTCGAAATCCAGCTCGGCATAGCATTCATAGGGCTGCGACTTGCGCAGGTCCCATGCCGCGCCGGAGCCGCGCACCATCACGCCCGAGAAACCCCATTTCCAGGCGTCTTCCAGCGAAATCACGCCGATGTCGGCATTGCGCTGCTTGAAGATGCGGTTCGGCGTCAAAAGCGCGTCGAGATCGTCGATCGACTTGAGGAACGGATCGATCCACTTGCCGATGTCCTCGATCAGCTTGGCCGGCAGGTCCTGATGCACGCCTCCGGGACGGAAATAGGCCGCGTGCATGCGGGAGCCCGAGGCGCGCTCGTAGAACACCATCAGCTTTTCGCGCTCGACGAAACCCCACAGCGGCGGCGTCAGCGCGCCGACGTCCATGGCCTGGGTCGTCACGTTGAGGATGTGCGACATGATGCGGCCGATCTCGGAGTAGAGCACCCGGATCAATTGCCCGCGCTTCGGCACCTCGATGCCCAGCAGCCGCTCGGTCGCGAGCGCGAAGGCATGCTCCTGGTTCATCGGCGCGCAATAGTCGAGCCGGTCGAGATACGGCACCGCCTGCAGGTAGGTCTTGTGCTCCATCAGCTTCTCGGTGCCGCGGTGCAGCAGGCCGATATGCGGATCGACGCGATCGACCACCTCGCCGTCCAGCTCCAGCACGAGGCGCAGAACGCCATGCGCCGCCGGATGTTGCGGCCCGAAGTTGATGTTGAAGTTGCGGACGGAATGCTCGGTCATGCAAATGACCTCCTGGGCAGTCGGCAATCGGCAGTCGGCAGTCGGATCACGATCATGCTCCTGCGTGTTGCACCGAACGGATCAGTCCTCGAAGCATCTTCCCTACCGCTTCCGCTCGATCCAGCCCAGGCTTCACGTCACCGGGCGACGCCATCTCTGTTTTCACCGCGAGCAAAAGATGTGTCTCAAGTTCCTTGAGCGATCCTTGCGCATTCTTGAGAAACTGAACGTAGCTACCCGCGCTCTCTCTGCCATAACCTTCGGCGATGTTGGCGGGGATGGATGCACCGGCACGGCGAATCTGTGAAGTCAAGCCGAAAACCTCCTCGCGCGGAAACGCGCGTGTCATCCGATAACACTCCGCCGCCAGTTCCATAGCTTCTTTCCACACCCTTAGATCACGATACGAGCGAATGGTATCGTCGTTCGCCATCCGATTGCCTACTGCCGATTGCCGATCTGCCGCATCACTGTTTCGCCTTTTCGTCGCCGGGCAGCACGTAGTCAGTGCCTTCCCAGGGCGAGAGGAAGTCGAAGTTGCGGAATTCCTGCTTGAGTTCCACCGGCTCGTAGATCACGCGCTTGGCCTCGTCGTCGTAGCGGACCTCGACGAACCCGGTCAGCGGGAAATCCTTGCGTAGCGGGTGGCCCTCGAAACCGTAGTCGGTCAGGATACGGCGGAGGTCCGGATGCCCGGAGAACAGGACGCCGTAGAGGTCATAGGTCTCGCGTTCGAACCAGTCGGCGCCAGGCCAGACGGACGTGACGGACGGCACCAGCGTGTTCTCGTCCGCCTGCACCTTGATCCTGACGCGCAGGTTTTGCGCGGGCGAGAGCAGGTGGTAGAGCACGTCGAAACGGCGCGCCCGGTACGGATAGTCGGCTCCGCAGACATCGATGATCGACACGAACCGGCACTTCTCGTCGTCGCGCAGGAAGGTGGCGACCTTGACGATATCGGCCGGCTCGACGGTGATCGTCAGCTCGCCATAGGCCAGCACGCTGTCGGTGACGACCGCACCGAGCTTTGCCGCGATATGCGCGGCGAGATCGTTCAGGGTTTCGCTCATGATCGCTTACCGCTCGATCGTACCGGTGCGGCGGATCTTCTTCTGCAGCAGAAGAAGGCCGTAAAGCAGCGCTTCCGCGCTCGGCGGGCAGCCCGGCACGTAAATATCCACCGGCACGACGCGGTCGCAGCCGCGCACCACGGAATAGGAGTAGTGATAGTAGCCGCCGCCATTGGCGCAGGAGCCCATGGAGATCACATAGCGCGGCTCCGGCATCTGGTCGTAGACCTTGCGCAGCGCCGGCGCCATCTTGTTGGTCAGCGTGCCGGCGACGATCATCACGTCGGACTGGCGCGGCGAGGCGCGCGGCGCGATGCCGAAGCGCTCGCTGTCGTAGCGCGGCATGGCCGAATGGATCATCTCCACCGCGCAGCAGGCGAGCCCGAACGTCATGTACATCAGCGAGCCGGTGCGCGCCCAGGTGATCAGGGACTCGACCGAGGTGACGAGGAAGCCCTTGTCGGCCAGTTCGCTGTTGATCTCGGCGAAATATGGATCGTCCGCCCCGAACGGCTTGCCGGTGCGGGGATCGAGAATGCCCTTCGGGCGCGGCGCGACGAGCGTGCCGGAATTGTCTTTCAATCCCATTCCAGCGCTCCCTTCTTCCACTCATAGATGAAGCCGATGGTCAGCACGGCAAGGAACACCATCATCGACCAGAAGCCCAGCATGCCGATCTTCCCGAAGGAAACCGCCCAGGGAAACAGGAACGCCACCTCCAGATCGAAGATGATGAACAGGATCGACACCAGATAGAAGCGGATGTCGAACTTCATGCGCGCATCGTCGAACGAATTGAAGCCGCACTCGTAAGCCGACAGCTTCTCCGGGTCGGGGTTGCGATACGCGATCACGAAAGGCGTGACGATCAGCGCCAGGCCGACGACCAGCGCAACCGCGATGAAGATGACGACAGGCAGATAAGAAACGAGGAGTGCGCCCATGCTGCGATTTCCGTTGGCGGCCGATCCGCCAGACTTAGCAGCAGGGGACCGGAATGCGGAAGCGTGGCCGTCCGGACCGCTGAGCCGATTGAGGGTCCCATGCTGCAACGCGGCGAGGGTTAGCGCAGCGGTTCCCGCGAAGCAAGTCCAACCTTGTCCTAAAAATGGCGCCAAGCGGGTAATACTGTAAATCCATGCCGCTTCACGGCGATTTGATTTCCTTCGCTTTTTACTCCACTTTTTATCCTGACAAGAATGCTGCCGTCCGGCTGCTAACATGGCTGGAATCGGGTGGCGGCTCGCGACCGCTCCGCAACAGGGATACGGCATGAAGGAAAAGATTTCTCTCGCCACCGCTCGCCGCATCGCGCTCGCCGCGCAGGGCTTCGCCGACGCCCGGCCGTCTGCCGTGCCGACCCGCAGGCACATCCATCGGGTGATCGGCCGCACCGGCCTGCTGCAGATCGATTCCGTCAGCACGGTCGTGCGCGCGCACTACATGCCCCATTATTCCAGGCTCGGCCCCTACCCCACGGAGCTTCTCGACGCATCCACGATCGGCCGCAGGCGAAGCCTGTTCGAATATTGGGCCCATGAGGCCTCCTTCCTGCCGGTCTCGACCTGGCCCCTGCTGCGCTGGCGCATGGAGCGGGCGGAGCGCGGCGAGGAGATGTATGCCGGCCTCGCCAAATTCGGCCGCGAGCGCGCCGCCTATATAGAAGACATCTACCGGATCGTGGCCGAGCGTGGCCCCGTGGCCGCCTCCGACATCGACGGCCAGAAGGGCAGCGGCGGCTGGTGGGGATGGAGCGACGCCAAGCACGCCTTCGAATGGCTGTTCTGGGCCGGCCGCATCACGACGGCCCGCAGGCGTGGCTTCGAGCGCCTGTACGACCTGCCCGAGCGGGTGCTGCCGCGCGAAGTGCTCGACCTGCCCACGCCGGCGCCCGCGGATGCCCATCGCGAGCTTCTGCGCATTGCGGCCAGGGCCCACGGAGTCGGCACCGCCGCCTGCCTGCGCGACTATTTCCGGCTTTCGCCCGGCGACGTCAAAGGCCGGATCGAGGAACTCGTGGAGGAAGGCGAACTCCTGCCGCTCCGCGTCGAGGGTTGGAGCAAGCCCGCCTACCTGCACAAGGATGCGCGTATTGCCCGCGCCATTCGCGCACGCGCCCTGCTCGCGCCGTTCGACCCGCTGGTCTTCGAGCGCAGCCGGGCCGAAAGCCTGTTCGGCTTCCGCTACCGCATCGAGATCTACACGCCGGCGCAGAAGCGCCAATACGGCTATTACGTGCTGCCGTTCCTGCTGGGCGACCGGCTGGTGGCCCGCATCGACCTTAAGGCCGACCGCCCCGCAGGCATCCTGCGCGTTCATGCCGCCTATGCCGAGGAGGGCGCGCCGGCCGAAACGGCACGACAGCTCTTCGAGGAATTGCGGCTCATGCAGGGCTGGCTCGGCCTCGAACGGCTCGAGATCACCCCGGCCGGCGACCTCGGCCCGGCGCTTGCGGACGCGGCCATGTCGCAGCCGCGCGTTGACAGTGTCGCATAGCCAAGCCTAAATCCCGCAAAGACGGTTCCTCTCCCTTCGCCGGGAGAGGCTAAGAGGGAATGCGGTGCGGAGCCGGAAGGCTTCAAATCCGCTGCTGTCCCCGCAACTGTAGGCGGCGAGCCGAGGCCGATAGCCACTGGATTTTCCGGGAAGGCGGCACCGAGGCGACGACCCGCGAGCCAGGAGACCTGCCGTCCGACCGAGAATCCCAACGCCTGGCGGGTGCCCCGGGCAAGGAGTTGATGTGGACCGCGACGGTTTTTTCTCAGACGAGACGCAGGAGGCGCCGACCGGCGGCGCGGGGCCCGGTTCCGTCACCGTGGTGGTCTGCCGCACCTGCCGTGACGAATCCGGTTCCGATGCCCATCCGCGCGCCGGCGAACTGCTGGCCGAACGCACGCGCAGTGCCGTCGCCGACGAAGCCGTGCGCGTGCGCACCGTCGAATGCCTCGGCAACTGCAAGCGCCGGCTCAGCGCCGCGATCCTGCGGGACGGCGCCTGGAGCTATGTGTTCGGCGACCTCTCGGTAGAGAATGGCCCCGATCTCGTGGCCGGCGCCAAGCTGTTCGCGGCCTCCGAAGACGGCCTCATTCCCTGGCGCGGCCGTCCCGATTGCCTCAAGCGCGGCCTCGTCGCGCGCATCCCTCCCCTCGATCTCCTGAAGGACCCGTCATGAGCGCATCCGCCGTCCGCGTTCCCTGCACCGTCGTCACCGGCTTCCTTGGTTCCGGCAAGACGACGCTGATCCGTCACATCCTCGAAAACGCCGGCGACAAGCGGCTTGCCCTGATCGTCAACGAGTTCGGCGACGTCGGCGTGGACGGCGAAATCCTCAAGGGCTGCGGCGTCGAAGCTTGCCCGGAAGAGAACATCGTGGAACTGGCCAACGGCTGCATCTGCTGCACCGTTGCGGATGATTTCGTGCCGGCGCTCGACCAGATCCTGTCGCGCACGCCCCGGGTGGACCATATCCTGATCGAAACGTCCGGCCTTGCCCTGCCCAAGCCGCTGGTGCAGGCCTTCCAGTGGCCCACGGTCAAGAACCGCGTCACGGTGGACGGCGTGGTGGCTGTGGTGGACGGCCCCGCCCTCGCCGCCGGTCGGGTGGCGTCCGACATGGACGCGCTGGCCGCGCAGGGCGCCGCCGACGGAACGCTCGACCATGACGACCCGGTGGAAGAGGTGTTCGAGGATCAGGTCGCCTGCGCCGACCTCATCATCCTGTCGAAGAACGACCTCATGGACGAAACCGGCGCCGCCCGGGCGAATGCCGTCATCGGCGAACATCTGTCGCGCGCGGTCAAGGTTCTGCCCACCGCGCACGGCAAGGTGGACCCCTCGGTCATGCTCGGCCTCGGCCTCGCCGTCGAGGACGACATCGAGAACCGCAAGAGCCATCACGACGGCATGGCGGATCACGAGCACGACGATTTCGATACGTTCGTGGTGGAAATCCCCTCCGTCGCCGATCCGGAGGAGCTTGCGCGCCGCGTCGCCACGGCCGCCGAAGCCGAGAACGTGCTGCGCGTGAAAGGCTTCGTGGAAGTGGCGGCAAAGCCGATGCGGCTTCTGGTGCAGGCCGTCGGTCCACGCGTGAACCATTATTACGACCGTGCCTGGACGCCGCAGGACGACCGCCGTTCGCGGCTGGTGGTGATCGGCCTCAAGGGGCTGAACCGCCCGGCCATCGAGAAGATGCTGGCGGGGTGACGCTGTGAGGCTCGCACGCCCAAAGCATTCCGGATGGCATAGACCATGCACATCCTGACCACCACATCCGCATCGCTCGACGATCTGGCCGAGCCCGTCGACCTGCGGCAGCAGCCGGCCGACATGGTGGCGCTGTCCTTCACCGACAGCGATCTGGCCGCACTCGCCGCGGCCTGGAAGGCCGAAGCGGACAGCCTTCCGTCCATGCGGCTGGCCGCCCTGCGCGACCTGCGCCACCCGATGTCGGTGGACCTGTGGGTGGACGGCGTGGCGCGGCACGCGAAAGTCATACTGGTGCGCATCCTCGGCGGTTACGATTGGTGGCGCTACGGCTGCGACCGGCTTTCGGCGCTGGCACGGGAACGCGGCATCAAGCTCGCGCTCCTGCCCGGCGAGGACCGCGACGCCGACTCGCGCCTTGCCGAAGCCTCCACCCTGCCGCAGGCCGAATTGAGCGCCCTGCTCGGCTATTTCCGCAATGGCGGCCCTGCCAACATGGCCGCGCTGGTGCGTCGCATGGCGGCCCTCGCCGGCCATGCGATGGATGCGCCCGCCCCTGTCGAGATACCGAAAGCCGGTTTTTATCGGCCCGGCGAAGGTGTCGTCGAACAGACAGCCGGTTTGCAGCCCACGCAGATCGACAAGGCGAAACCCGTCGTGCCGATCCTGTTCTACCGCTCCATGCTGCTGGCGGCCGACACCGCGCCGATCGACGCGCTGGCCGATGCGTTGCGCCAGAAAGGCATCGTGCCGGTGCCGATCTTCGTGGCCAGCCTGAAGGAAGCCGCTTCCCTCGCTTTCGCCGAAAACGCGCTGGCCGCGCTGAAGCCCTCGGCCGTCGTCACCGCCACCGCATTCGCTTGCGGAGCCGAACCGGGCGCGCAGACATTGTTCGACCGTGCCGGCGTGCCGGTCTTCCAGGTCATCGTCGCCACGACCCGGCGGGAAGCATGGGCAACCAACCAGCGCGGCCTGGCGCCGGCCGACCTCGCCATGCATGTCGTGCTGCCGGAACTCGACGGCCGTATCCTTGCCGGCGCGATCTCCTTCAAGGGAGAAACGGAGGCCGACGCCGCGCTCGGCTTCCGCGCCTTCGCCAACAGGCCGGAGGAGGATCGCGTAGCACAGGTGGCCGCCCGCATCGCCGCTTTCCTGCGCCTGCGGGCCACGCCACCGGCCGAGCGCCGCATAACCATCCTGATGCCGCATTACCCGAGCGCACCGGGCCGTACCGGCTATGCCGTCGGGCTGGACGTGCCGGAAAGCGTCCTGGCCATGCTGCACGACCTGAAGGACGCCGGCTATTCGGTTGAGAAGATTCCGCAATCCGCCCGGCAACTGCTCGACCTGCTCGAGGCAGGCACGCAAGGGACGGGCCTCGAAGACTACCGCCGCCACTTCGCCAAACTGCCTGCCGCAGCGCGCGAGGCTGTCGCGAAAGCATGGGGCGATCCTGCCGACGCCTTACCCTCCCCCTTGTGGGGAGGGTCGGCGCGAAGCGACGGGGTGGGGATGTCCAATACCGGAAACATGCCCCCACCCCGCCCTGCGGGCGACCCTCCCCACAACGGAGAGGGTAAAGGCGCCTTCGCCTTCAGCGCAGCAAATTTCGGCAACATTACCGTAGCCCTCGCGCCCGACCGGGGCCGCTTCGAGGACCGCCGCGCCGACTACCACGACCCAACCCTGCCGCCACGCCACGAACTCGTCGCCTTCGGCCTCTGGCTGCGCGAGACGCTGGGCGTTCACGCCCTTGTCCATGTCGGCGCGCACGGCACGCTGGAATGGCTGCCCGGCAAGACGGTGGCGCTGGGGCAGGACTGCTTTCCGGAGATCGTCGCCGGCCCATTGCCGGTGATCTATCCCTTCATCGTCTCCAATCCCGGCGAGGCCGCGCAAGCCAAGCGCCGCATCGCCGCCGTCACGCTCGGCCACCTGCCCCCGCCGCTGACGAGCGCGGGACTGGACGAGGACCGGCAGAGGCTGGAACGGCTCGTGGACGAATATGCGCAGGCCGACGGCCTCGACCGCCGCCGTCGCGACCGGCTGGCGAGGCTGATTGTTGAGACAGCCAGCCGCACCGGTCTTGCCGCCGAAGCCGGGGTCGCCGGCACCGACGCGCCGGACGAGGCGCTGCGCCGCATCGACGCCTGGCTGTGCGACCTCAAGGATTTCGCCGTGAAGGACGGCCTGCATGTCTACGGCCGTGCGGCGCCCGGCGAGGCCGATCCGCTGCGACTCGAAAGCGCGGCAGCAGAAAGGGCGGCGCTTCTGGCCGCGCTCGATGGCCGCCACATCCCCGCCGGCCCCTCCGGTGCCCCGGCGCGGGGCCGCACCGACGTGCTGCCCACCGGCCGCAATCTGTTCGCGGCCGATCCGCGCACGATGCCGACGCCGACGGCCTTCGACCTCGGCAAGGTCGCGGCCGACGAGATCGTCCTGTCCTACATGCAAAGCCACGGCGACTGGCCGCGCTCGCTGGTCATCGACCTGTGGGGTTCGGCCTCGCTGCGCACCGGCGGCGAGGAGATCGCGCAGGGCCTGGCGCTGATGGGCTGCCGCCCGCAATGGGACGCCGCCACGGGCCGCGTCACCGGCATCGAGGTGCTGCCGCCGGCCGCGCTGGGTCGACCGCGCGTGGACGTGACATGGCGCATCTCCGGCCTGTTCCGCGACATGTTCCCGACCCAGATCGCTCTCATTGACGCCGCTGCCGGTGCCGTGGCCGCGCGTGACGAAACGGACGACGAAAACCCGTTGGCGGCCGTCACGCGCGCGGAAGGCAAACGCCAGCCGCGCATTTTCGGCTCTTCTCCCGGCACCTACGGCGCGGGCGTCGAAAGCCTGCTCGCCAGCGGCGATTGGGAACGGCGCGAGGAAATCGGCCGCGCCTATCTCGACAGCGCCTCGCACGTCTTTGGCGGCGCCGAGGGCGAAGGCACGCAGGCGCCCGGCGCCTTCGCCGGCCGCATCGCCGAAGCCGACCTTCTGGTCCATACCGGCGACGATCCGGGCCGCGACATCCTCGAAGGCTCGGCCGACGTCGCCTTCATCGGCGGCTTTTCGGCGGCGCTGGCTGCGCTCGGCAGCAACGCCGACGTTATCGTGCTCGACACCACCGACCCGCAGAAACCGAAACCGCGCTCCGTCTCGGAAGCGGTCACGCGCGTGGTGCGCGCCCGCGCCGTCAATCCGCGCTTCATCGCCGGCCAGATGCGGCACGGACCGCGCGGCGCCTCCGAATTCGCCGAGACCGTGGACCGGCTCGTGGGCTTCGCCGAAACCACCCATGCCATTCCGGGCAGCCTGGTCGAAGCCGTCTACGACGCCTATCTGGGCGATCCGCAGGTGCGGGCCTTCCTGCTGCGCGAGAACCCGGCGGCGGCCAAGGTCATCGCCGAGCGCTTCCAGTCTGCGCGCCGGCGCGGCCTGTGGCATCCATTGCGTAATTCCATCGACGACGATCTGACGGCCCTGATCGCCGAAGCGTCGGTTGCGCCTTCTTCGGAGGCGGCAGAATGAACGCCCCTGCCCGCCGCGGCGCCTGCCCGGCGCTTTCCGCGCCCATGCAGACCGGAGACGGCCTGCTCGCGCGCCTCAACCCCATCGCTGGAGGTTTTTCGTCCAACGCCTTGATCGGACTCTGCGAATCCGCCTTGCGGCACGGCAACGGCATCGTCGAGGTCACCGCGCGCGGCTCCGTGCAGATCCGCGGACTCACTCCGTCAAGCGCCCCGCGCCTGGAGGCGGACGTCGATGCGCTTGGCATCGCCGTGCGCAGCGGCGTACCGGTGGAGACCGGACCCCTGGCCGGCATCGACCCGGACGAAATTGCCGATCCCCGCCCGCTCGCCGAAGAAATCCGCACTGCGATCGCCAGGGCGCACCTGGGCACGCGCCTCGGTCCCAAGGTGTCCGTCGTGATCGACGGCGGCGGCCGCATCGACCTCGCCGACATCATCGGAGACGTGCGCCTTGTCGCGGTCGAGCGGAACGACGAGGTGCTCTGGCACGTCGCTGTCGGCGGAGACGCCGCGACCGCGAAGCCGCTCGGCTTCGTCGAAGCAGTCCATGCCCGTCCCGCCGCGATCGCTCTCCTGGAGGCTGTCGCGAATCTTGGTCGGGAGGGGCGGGCGCGAGATTTGACCGACGCGCATCGCATTGTTGCGGCAATGCCCCTCTCCGGCCCACCGGCCACCTCCTCCTCACGGAGGGGAACACACCAGAAAGCCAGGGCTGTGGCCATTTTCCCGCTTGCCGATGGCACTCATGCGCTTGGGCTGACGCTGCCTTTCGGCTCGATGCCTGCGGAAGCCGTCATTGCGCTGGCGGAAGCTGCGAAGGCCCTCGGGGCGACCGAACTCCGCCCTGCTCCCGATCGTGCCCTGCTGATCCCCGGCCTGACCCGCGAAGCCTGCGCCGAATTGCAGCAAACCGCCTCCCATCAGGGCTTCGTAACCGATCCGGCCGATCCAAGACTGGCCATGGCCGCCTGCCCCGGCCGCCCGGCCTGCGCCTCAGGCCGCATCTTCACCCGCGACATCGCCACCGAATTCGCCGCATCTGCTCCCGATCTTCTCGACGGCTCCTTTGCGCTGCACGTCTCCGGCTGCGCCAAGGGCTGCGCCCATGCCGGCGCCACGATGCTCACCCTCGTGGGCGACGACGACGGAGCCGCGCTTGTCGTGGACGGAACGGCGAAATCGCTTCCGGCTGCTAAGGTACCGCACTATGAGGCGTTGGCCGGCCTTCGCAGAATCGCTTCGCTGGTGCGCGACACGAAGCGACCGGGAGAAACCGCCGCCGCCTGCCTCGCCCGTCTCGGCGCAGCAAAAATTGCAACCGCCTTCGCACAGGAATGAACATGCCCGCCTACGACTATATCCGCGACGGCAACGCGATCTACGAACGCTCCTTCGCCATCATCCACGAGGAAGCGGAACTTGCGCGCTTTTCGCCCGAGGAGGCCGATGTGGCGGTCCGCATGGTCCATGCGTGCGGTCAGGTCGAGGCGGCGAAAAGCTTCGAGTTCGGCCCGGGTTTCGTCGCCGCCGCCCGCGCGGCCTTGCGGGCCGGCGCGCCGATCTTCTGCGACGCCGAGATGGTGGCGCATGGCGTGACCCGCGCCCGCCTGCCCGCCGGCAACGAGGTGGTCTGCACGCTGCGGGATCCGCGAACGGCCGAAATCGCCAAGGAAATCGGCAACACCCGCTCGGCCGCGGCAATCGACCTGTGGGGGCCGCGCATGGAAGGCGCGGTGGTGGCCATCGGCAACGCCCCGACGGCGCTGTTCTATCTGCTTGAAAAGCTGCGTGACGGCGCGCCGAAGCCCGCGGCCATCCTCGGCATGCCCGTAGGCTTCGTCGGCGCCGCCGAATCCAAGGAGGCGCTGGCGGACAACTCCTACGGCGTGCCATGGGCGATCGTGCGCGGCCGGCTGGGCGGCAGCGCCATGACGGCGGCGGCGCTGAATGCGCTGGCGAGGGCAGGCCTGTGAGCGGCGCCGTGTCTTCCGGCCGTCTGATCGGCGTCGGCACCGGCCCCG
Source organism: Mesorhizobium sp. SP-1A (assembly GCF_032460275.1). Classification (NCBI taxonomy): domain Bacteria; kingdom Pseudomonadati; phylum Pseudomonadota; class Alphaproteobacteria; order Hyphomicrobiales; family Phyllobacteriaceae; genus Mesorhizobium; species Mesorhizobium sp. SP-1A. Next base: position 237,191 of record NZ_JAVXZD010000003.1, read on the forward strand.
GAGACCCCGAACTGCTGACGCTGAAGGCCGTGCGCGCGCTCGGCGAGGCCGACATTGTGGCGCATTTCGCCAAGCGCACCGGCAACGGCAACGCGCGCGCCATCGTCGAAGGTCGCCTGAAGCCCGGCGCGGTCGAATTGCCGCTTCACTATCCGGTGACCACCGAAATCGACAAGGATCACGACGACTACAAGGCGCAGATCCTCGCCTTCTACGAGCAGTCCGCGGCGAAGGTGGCCGGGCACCTCGAAGCCGGCCGCACGGTCGCGGTGCTGTCGGAGGGCGACCCGCTGTTCTACGGCTCCTATATGCACCTGCATGTCAGGCTGGCGCACCGCTTCCCCACGCAGGTGATCCCCGGCGTCACGGCCATGTCCGGCTGCTGGTCGCTGACCGGCGAGCCGATCGTGCAGGGCGACGACGTGCTGACCGTGCTGCCCGGCACGATGAGCGAGTTCGAGCTGACGCGCCGGCTGGCGGACACCGACGCCGCCGTCATCATGAAAGTCGGCCGCAACCTGCCCAAGATCAGGCGCGCGCTGACCGCCGCCGACAGGCTGGAACGCGCGGTCTATGTCGAGCGCGGCACCATGTCCAACGGGACCTCCATGCGGCTGGCGGACAAGTCCGACGATGTCGCGCCCTATTTCAGCATCATCCTGGTGGCCGGCTGGACGGCGCGGCCGGGCGTGCAGGCTTCGAGAGTGGTGCTGTGAGCGGAAAGCTGACCGTCATCGGCCTCGGCCCCGGCAATGCCGACCAGGTCACGCCTGAAGCGGGCAACGCCGTTGCCGAAGCCAGCTTCTTCTACGGCTACAAGCCCTATCTTGACCGGCTGAATCTCGGCCCGCACCAGCAGGCCGTCGCCTCCGACAATCGCGAGGAGCTGGCCCGGGCCAAGGAAGCCCTGGCCAAGGCGGCCGAAGGCCATGCGGTGGCCGTGGTTTCCGGCGGCGACCCGGGCGTCTTCGCCATGGCCGCCGCCGTTTGCGAGGCGATCGAAGCCGGACCCGACGAGTGGCGCGAACTGGACATCGCCGTGGTGCCGGGCATCACCGCCATGCTGGCTGTCGCCGCCCGCATCGGCGCGCCCCTCGGGCACGATTTCTGCGCCATCTCGCTGTCGGACAACCTGAAACCGTGGGACTTGATCGAACTGCGCCTGCTGGCGGCAGCGGGCGCCGGCTTCGTCATTGCGCTCTATAATCCGATCAGCAAGGCGCGGCCTTGGCAGCTCGGCCGCGCTTTCGAGGCGCTCGCCGCCGTGCTGCCGGGCACCGTGCCGGTGATCTTCGGCCGCGCCGCAGGCAGGCCGGACGAGCGCATCGAGGTGACGCCGCTGGCGCTTGCCGATCCGGCCAGGGCAGACATGGCCACCTGCATCATCATCGGCTCGCCGGAAACCCGCATCATCAAGAGAAATGGCCGTCCGGCCCTCGTCTATACGCCCCGCTCCGCGACGGGGCCAGGCAGATGAGCGGCCATCGCCACCACGTCCTCGACGGTCGAGGCGGACGGAACCTCCGGCAGCACCGGCCGGCGGATCATCACCGCCTCGATGCCGAGTGCCCGCGCCGCCGCGATCTTGCCGTAGGTGGCCGCGCCGCCGCTGTCCTTGGATACGATCGCATCGACGCCATGCGCCTTGAGCAGTTCGCGCTCGTCCGCCTCGCGGAAAGGCCCGCGCGCCAAAATATATTCGGCATGCGGCACGGCCAGCGGCGGCTCGACCGGATCGACGCTGCGAATGAGGTAGCGGTGCTGCGGCGCGGCCTCGAACGCGCTGACCTCCTGCCTGCCGAGCGACAGGAAAACGTGGCGAGGTTCGGCGCCCAAGGCCTCGGCGGCCGCCTGCGCATCCTTTACCAGCGTCCAGCGGTCGCCGGCCATCTGCTCCCAGCCGGGGCGGCGCAGCGCCAGGATCGGCACGCCGGCAAGCCGCGCGGCTTCGGCCGCGTTGGCGGAGATGCGGGCCGCATAGGGGTGCGTGGCGTCGATCAGCAGGTCGATTTCCTTGTCCCTGAGATGCCGCGCCAGACCCTGCGCGCCGCCGAACCCGCCGCTGCGGACAGGCACGCCCTGCGCCACCGGGCTCGTCGTGCGGCCGGCCAGCGACAGCACCACCTTGAAGCCGGGCCGTGCGGCAAGCGCGGCCGCCAATTGCCGGGACTCCGTGGTTCCGCCGAGTATCAGGATGCGTTTGGCCATCATGTCTGCTGAAGCGCGCGCCCCCTGGCTCACCATTGTCGGCATCGGCGAGGACGGTGTAGCCGGTCTCGGCGACGAGGCCAAGCGCGCGATCGCAGAAGCGGAATTCGTCTTCGGCGGCGCGCGCCATCTTGAACTGACGCAACCCATCATCAAGGGCCAGCTTCAACGCTGGCCGACGCCGTTCGATCCGGAAATGCGCGCCGTTCTGGAACTGGCTGGCCGGAAAGTCTGCGTCCTGGCCTCCGGCGACCCGTTCTTCCACGGCGTCGGCGTGACATTGGCGCGAAAGGTGCCGCCGCCCGAAATGCGGGTCATTCCGGCGCCCTCCTCCATCTCGCTCGCTGCCGCGCGGCTTGGCTTGGCCTTGCAGGACATTGAAACGGTCTCGCTGCATGGCCGGCCGATCGATCTGGTTCGCCCGCTGCTGCATCCCGGCGCGCGGCTCCTGGCACTGACCTCGGATGCCGCCGCCCCTGCCGCCATCGCGGCGCTTCTTACCGAACTCGGTTTCGGCGGCTCGCGGCTCACCGTGCTGGAAGCGCTCGGCGGCCCCGGTGAGAAGACCCGCGAAACGCAAGCGAGCAGCTTCGCCCTCGAAAACCTCAATCCGCTCAACGTGCTGGCGATAGAGGTTGAATCATCTCGGGACGCCCGCATCCTGCCGCTGACGGCCGGCCTCGCGGATGACCTGTTCGAACATGACGGCCAGATCACCAAGCGCGAAATCCGCGCGCTCACCCTCTCCGCCCTCGCCCCCCGCCGTGGCGAAGTGCTGTGGGACATCGGCGCGGGCTCCGGCTCCATCGGCATCGAATGGATGCTGGCGCACCCGTCGCTGCGCGCCGTCGCCATCGAGGCGAATGGCGAGCGCGCCGCCCGTATCCGCCGCAATGCGGCCGCTTGCGGCATTCCCGGCCTTGTCGTTGTCGAAGGCGCCGCACCCGGCGCATTGGACGGGCTGGAAACGCCCGATGCGATCTTCATCGGCGGCGGCGGCAGCGATGCCGGCGTGCTGGATGCCGCGCTCGATGCGTTACGCCCCGGCGGACGCCTCGTCGCCAATGCGGTGACGCTGGAGATGGAGGCGCTGCTGCTGGCCCGGCACGCCGTGCTCGGCGGCGAACTCACCCGCATCGCCGTTTCCCGCGCCGCGCCGGTCGGCACCATGCAGGGCTGGCGCCCCGCCATGCCGGTGACGCAATGGAGCTGGGAAAAGCCATGATCGTCGCAGGCATCGGCTGCCGCAAGAATGCCAGCGTGGACGACGTGCTGGCGGCCATCAACGCCGCCTTGAAGGCGCACGCGCTTTCGCCAACGGCCCTGTCGGCGCTCGCCACCGCCAAGTTCAAGCAGGACGAGGCGGCCATCATCGCCGCCGGCCAGCGCCTGCAACTGCCTGTGCTTCTGGCGGACGAGGCGGCAATGCAGGTCGTCTCATTGCGCGCGCTCACCCAGTCGCAATTCTCGCTGGCCGTTTCGGGCGCGCCTTCCGTGTCCGAGACCGCAGCACTTGCCGGCGCCGGCCGTCTTTCCCGCCTGCTCGGGCCCCGAACCGTGCACGGCCCTGTCACCTGCGCCATCGCGGAGAGCAACGCATGACCGTGCATTTCATCGGCGCCGGTCCGGGCGCGGCCGACCTCATCACCCTGCGCGGCGCAAACCTGCTCGCGTCCTGCCCGGTCTGCCTCTATGCCGGCTCGATCGTCGCGCCCGAACTGCTTCAGCATTGCGGGCCGGAAACGCGGCTGGTCGACACCGCTCCGATGTCGCTCGACGAGATCGAGGCCGAATATGTTTCTGCGCACGCCGCGGGCCTCGATGTCGCGCGCCTGCATTCGGGCGATCTTTCCGTATGGAGCGCCGTGGCCGAGCAGATCCGCCGGCTCGAACGGCACGGCATTCCCTATACGCTCACCCCCGGCGTGCCGGCCTTCGCGGCAGCAGCGGCGGCCCTCGGGCGCGAACTGACCATTCCCGAGGTGGCGCAGAGCCTCGTGCTCACGCGCGTTTCGGGGCGGGCGTCGAAGATGCCGCCGGGCGAGACGCTTGCCGGCTTCGGCCGCACCGGCGCGACACTGGCCATCCACCTGGCCATCCACGCGCTGGACCGGGTCGTGGCCGAACTCACCCCGCATTACGGCCCCGATTGCCCCGTCGCCATCGTCTTCCGCGCCACCTGGCCGGACGAACGCGTGGTTCGCGGCACGCTGGCGACCATAGCGCGACAGCTCGCCGCCGATCCGATCGAGCGCACGGCCATCATCTTCGTCGGGCGTTCGCTGGCCGCCGAGGATTTTTCCGAAAGCTCGCTTTACGATGCCTTTTACCAGCGCCGTTTTCGCGGAAGGGATGGATTGTGAGCGACGTTCCGGAAAAGACCGCGCTGTCGCAAGCGCTGCAACGCCTGGATTTGCGGCCGCGCACGCTCGAGCCCGGCCATGTCTGGCTGGTCGGTGCCGGACCTGGAGATCCCAGCCTGCTGACGCTGGATGCCCTCAACGCGCTCGCCCAGGCCGACGCGCTGGTGCATGACGCGCTGGTTTCGCCCGAAATCGTTGCGGCAGCCGAACAGGCCGAGAAATTCTATGTCGGCAAGCGCGGCGGCCGGCTGTCCATCCCGCAGGACGAGATCAACGCGCTGCTGGTGCGGCTGGCGAACGCAGGACGCAAGGTCGTGCGCCTGAAGGGCGGCCACCCCTATGTTTTCGGCCGTGGCGGCGAGGAGGCGCGCGCCTTGGTGGAGGCAGGCATTCCCTATCGGGTGCTTCCCGGCATAACCTCGGCGTTCGGCGGCCTCACCTCGGCCGGCATTCCGGCCACCATGCGCGGCGTCAACGGCGCGATCATCCTGGCCACCGGCTTCGCCGCCGTCTCCGACGACCGCCCCGACTGGACAGCGCTGGCACGCACCGGCCAGCCTATCATCGTCTATATGGGCCTTACCCATATGGCCGCGACCGTCGCAGACCTGATCGCCGGCGGCCTCGCGCACGAGACCCCGGCAGCCCTGATCGAGAACGCGACGCTGCCGCAGGAGCGCACCGTGGTCGCGACCTTGGGCACGCTGGCGGAAGCTGCAAGCCGCGAAAACATCGTCTCGCCCGCCCTCATCGTCATCGGCGGCATCGTGGCCCTGCGCGCAGAACTGGCGGGCCGCGAATGAGCGCCCGCGCCATCGTCGTCGGAGCGCCGCGCTCCGGTTCGGGCAAGACCAGCGTGACGATCGGCCTGCTGCGCGCGCTCGCACGGCGCGGATTGCGCGTACGCGGCGCGAAATCCGGCCCCGACTACATCGACCCGGGCTTCCACGAGGCGGCCACCGGTCTTCCCGGCGTCAATCTCGACAGTTGGGCCATGGCTCCGGCCTTGCTGAACGGGCTTGCACGGCAGGCGGCGGCGGATGCCGATTTCATCGTGCTGGAAAGCGCCATGGGCCTGTTCGACGGCATTCCCGGCGTGTCCGGCCGTTCGGGCTCGGCGGCCGATCTTGCCGCGCTCTACGGCATCCCGACGCTGCTGGTGCTCGACGTGTCGGGCCAGTCCACCACGGTCGCGGCCGTCGCCAAGGGTTTCGCCACCTATCGCACCGATGTCGCCATTGCCGGCGTGGTGCTGAACCGGCTGGGCAGCGAGCGGCATCGCAAGCTTTGCGCCGACGCGGTCGAAGCCCTCGGCCTGCCGGTGGTGGGCGCGATCCAGCGCGACCCCTCGCTCACCATGCCCGAGCGGCATCTGGGGCTGGTGCAGGCCGGCGAGCATGACGACCTCATGGCCTTCATCGACCGCATGGCCGACATGGTCGAGCGCTCGCTCGACCTCGACGCGGTCATCGAATTGGCGAAGCCTCTGCGCCCCGCGGAAGGCGATTTCGGCCTTGCTTTGCCCCCGCCCGGCCAGCGCATCGCGCTGGCGCAGGACCGCGCCTTCACCTTCCTCTACCCGCATGTCGTGCGCCGCTGGCGCGACGCCGGCGCCGAGATCATGCCTTTCTCGCCGCTGGCGGACGACGCGCCCGCAGCCGGCTGCGACATCTGCTGGCTGCCCGGCGGCTATCCGGAACTGCATGCCGGCCGGCTGGCCGCCGCCGGGAACTTCCGCGCCGGCATGGAGGCTTTCGCGCAGGCAAAGCCGGTGCATGGCGAGTGCGGCGGCTTCATGGTGCTGGGGCAGGCGCTGGAAGACGCGGACGGCATCGTCCACCCCATGCTCGGCCTGCTCGGCCATTCGACCAGCTTCGCCAGGCGCAGGATGAATCTCGGCTACCGGCAGGCCCGTCTGGCGGTCGACTGTCCGCTGGGGCCGGCCGGCAGCCTGATCCGGGGCCACGAATTCCATTATGCGCGCGTGACGGACCCCGGCGACGATGCCCCTCTGGCCGATCTTGCCGATGGCCAGGGCATGCCGCTCGGGCCTTCCGGCGGGCGGCGCGGCCATGTCAGCGGCACCTTCTTCCATGCCATTGCGAGGGGCGAGTGAACGGTCTCTCCGCACGACGCCTTGCCGATGACGCGGCGCTCTGCCTGGTCTTCTTCACGCGCCTGCCTTTGCCGAACCTCGATTTCGCAGGCCGCTCGCTGGCCCGGGCCATCTGGGCCGCCCCCGTCGCCGGACTCGCGGTCGCGCTGATCGGGGCGCTCGTCTATGCCGTCGGAACGCGGCTCGGCCTCGCTTTCGGCCCTGCGGCGGCGCTGGCGCTGGCCGCCACGCTGCTGGCGACCGGCGGACTGCACGAGGATGGACTGTCCGACGTGGCCGACGGGTTCGGCGGCGGACGTACGCGCGAGCGCAAGCTGGAGATCATGCGCGACAGCCGCATCGGCTCCTACGGCGCGGCCGCACTTGGCCTGTCGCTGCTGCTGCGCTGGAGCGCGCTCGCCGAACTGACGAGCGCGGCGCATGTGCTTGCCGCGCTGGTCGCCGCCCATTGCGCCTCGCGCGGGCTGATGGCCGCTTTCATGCATCTGCTGCCGCCGGCCCGCGCCGATGGGCTTTCCGCCGGCGCAGGCAGCGTGACGTTCGACACCGCGCTTGCCGGAATTGTTCTTGGCGGTGTCGCCATGCTGCCGCTCGGTTTCGGAGGCTTCGTCGCCGGGCTTCTGCTGCTCGCCGCGGTCCTTGCCACATTTCGCCAGCTTTGCCTGCATCAGATCGGCGGGCAAACCGGCGACACGGTAGGCGCGCTGCAGCAACTGGCGGAGATCGCGGTCCTTCTCGTCGCCTCGGCTTCCTTGACCTGATTCGCTTTTGGAGATGTTCGTCACATGCCGTTCAAATCGCTCGATGAATTGCGCGCCGCCTGCCTCGATCTGCCCGCCGGCAACGCGGCGGCGGCAGGTGCCGTCGCCCGCCGCCAGGACACGCTGACCAAGCCGCAGGGCAGCCTGGGCAGGCTGGAGACGATCGCCGCCTGGCTGGCCCGCTGGCAGGGCCGCGAGATGCCGAAGCTGGACCGGGTCAAGGTGTTCGTCTTCGCCGGAAACCACGGCGTCACCGCGCAGGGCGTGTCGGCCTATCCTTCCGAAGTCACGGCGCAGATGGTGGCCAATTTCGCCGGCGGCGGCGCGGCGATCAACCAGCTTGCGCGCGTCGCGGGCGCCGAGCTTGAGGTCATCCCGCTCGATCTCGATCATCCGACCGGCGACTTCACCAGGGAACCGGCCATGGACGACGACGCTTTCCTCGCGGCGGTCTCCGCCGGCTACGACGCGGTCGCCGCGGATATCGATTTAGTCTGCTTCGGCGAGATGGGCATCGGCAACACGACGCCGGCGGCGGCGATCTCGGCGGCCCTCTTCGGCGGTGGCGTCCAGGGCTGGACGGGACGCGGCACGGGCGTCGACGATGCCGGCCTCAAGCGCAAGGTCGTGGCCATCGAGGCCGGCCTTGCGCGCCATGCCGGCGCGCTGTCCGACCCCCTGAAGGTCGCCGCCGCACTCGGCGGCAGGGAGCTTGCCGCCATCTTCGGGGCCACGCTCGCCGCGCGGCAGCGCAACGTGCCGGTCCTGCTGGACGGCTTCGTCTGCACGGCGGCTGCCGCTCCACTGGCGCGGCTTCACCCGCAGGGCCTGGCCCATACGATCGCGGCTCATGTCTCGGCCGAGGCCGGACATCGCGGATTGCTGGAGGCGTTGAAGCTTGCCCCGTTGCTTGACCTCGGCATGCGGCTCGGGGAAGGCTCGGGAGCCTGCCTGGCCGTCAATATCGTGCGCTCGGCGCTGGAATGCCACGCCCGCATGGCAAGCTTCGCGGAGGCCGGCGTCTCCGAGAAATAGGGCTACCGCAGAGGCGGCACCGGGCTTGGATGCGGCGGCGGCGCCGGTGGCGGCTGCGGATCGGGCTGCGGGTCGGGAAAAGGCTCGGGCGTTGGGCCCGGCCTGGGAACGGTTCCTCGGACGGTCATGCACGCTCTCCCTGCTTGGAAAGCCGGAACGATTCGCGACGCCCTCCGTTCCATCCGGCCCGCGATGGCGTCGCCGGCCGAAGCCATCAACGCCCATCACAGCCGATAACGTTTGCGTTCCGCGCCATGCCCCAGTGCCATGGCGGCCTCTATATGCCTTGGCGAGCCGGGAACCGCCGGCGGTGACTGGATCAGCGCGACACGACGGAATCCGACGGCTCTTGTCCGGAAGCGGGCTCACCGCTTCCTCAGCCAAGGGAGACGCCATCATGCGCTCTTTCACGTCAAAAATCATCGCCGCCGCAGCGTTACTGGCAGCCCTGCCGCTTTCCGGCGCCTATGCGGCTCATCGCCATCACACCGCGAACATAGACACGCAGGCCATAACGGCATCGGTGCCGATGGATAAGGAGGGACGAGCCGTTTTCGAACAATTGCAGGGCGTCGAGCAGGGAATCGCCGAAGCCCGGGAAACCGGCAAGATCTCTGCGGGGCAGGCCCGCGACCTGATGATGCAGGCCGAGGGCATCCGCCATGCGGCATGGTCGGGAGATCGCTCCGTCCTGGCTCAGGTCAACGATCTTGACCAGCAGCTTCAGGACGATACCGGACAAGGCTTCTATTTCGGCGGCGGCGCCGACGGCGGCTATTATCCGAACGGCTGACGACACGCGCTCCGCGCCGCGGCGCCTTCGTGCGAGCGGAGGCGCCGACTTCACGCGAACACGTAAAAACGCCGCGCAAACATCGGAACTGAAAGGGTTTGGATGGTGGGTGATGTAGGGATCGAACCTACGACCCGCTGATTAAGAGTCAGCTGCTCTACCAACTGAGCTAATCACCCACGGGGCCGGTGAAACCAGCTTGGGCGGGCATATAGCCGCCGCTTTTCGCCCTGTCCAGCCCCGTGCGACGCATTTCCCGATAAATCTCGACAGTTTGCCGTCTCAGGCAAAAAGCACGCCCTCGGCCACCTTGACCGCATGGCCTCCGATGCGTGCGGCCTCGAGCTTGCCGGCCGCTACTTCGAGCTCCAGCCGGATCCGCGAGGGACGCCCCATCTCCAGCCCCTGCTCGATGTAATAGCGCGCGATGCCGTCGCGCGGCTGGTCGAAATGCATGATCGCACCGGCAAGGGCGGCGACCGCCGAACCGGTGGCCGGGTCCTCCCAAGACGGGAAGCCCGGCACGAACATGCGGGCGTGGAAGGCGCTGTCGCTCTGCTTGGTCTCGCGCGAGTAGATATAGGCGCTGGCCGGCTGGCCGGTCTCGTCGGTCGGGGCGATGTCGAGCCACGCGGCGTTGTTGAACTCGATTTTCGCCGCGGCCTGCAGGTCTGGAACCGGCACCAGGACATATCCGACGCCCGCCGACCAGAAGGACACGCGGTGATTCTCGAAGCCGATTTCGTGCGGATCGAGGCCGAGCGCGGCGCCAACCGCTTCCGCGTCTGCCGAAAGCCGCAATTGCTGCGGCAGGCGGGCCAGGTCGAATTCGGCGAAGGCTGCGGCATCGCCGCGGCGGCTCACCGCGCAACGAACCGGGCCGATGTTCTCCTCCAGCACGAATATGCCGTTGCCGTTTGCGCCCGCCAGTTCGGCGAGCGCCACGGCCGAGCCGACGGTCGGGTGGCCGGCGAAGGGCATCTCGTAGTCCGGCGTGAAGATGCGGATGCGGGCCCGGTGCCGGGGATCTTCGGCCGGCTGCACGAAGACCGATTCGGAGAGATTGAACTCCCGGGCGATGCGCTGCATGGCCGCTGTGTCCAGCCCCTCGCAGTCAAGCACGATGGCAAGGGGATTGCCCGAAAGACACTGGTCCGTGAAGACGTCATAGACCACATAGTTGCGGCGCGGCATGGCCCTTCCTCCGGTTCGTCGCCAACATGAGCAAAATTTAAGTTGAAATTCAGCCTGTATGACCTGATCTGTGCCCTTGGAAGGGACTTCGAACATCAGAATAGGGTTCCGCCGTGGACCAGCTTGTCAAGCCGCCGCAGGCGGAAACTGAGCCGACGGGAAATCCGCCCGGGTTCGAGGCCGCCGGCTTGGCCCGCAAGCCCCGGCGGGCGTGGATTTATGCGATCCTGTCCCTCGCGGCGATCATGGCCGCCATTGCCGCCTATCAATGGTATGCGTCGGCCCCGCCGGCAGTGGATTTCACCACCGCTCCGGCCGCGCGCGCCGACCTGACCGTCGAGGTTTCGGCCACCGGCACGCTCCAGCCCCTGACCCAGGTCGACATCTCCAGCGAGTTGTCGGGAATCGTGCGTTCCGTATCCGCCAATGAGAACCAGGCGGTGAAGAAGGGCGACGTGCTGGCGGCGCTCGACACCGCCAAGCTCCAGGTGCAGATCGAGCGGGCCGAGGCCTCGGCCAAGGCGGCCGCCGCAAGCGTCGAGACGGCCAAGGTCACGCTGACCGAAAGCCAACAGTCGCTGGCGCGCGCAGCCGAGCTGACGCGGCGCGGCATGGCCCCGCAGCAGACGCTGGACACCGCCACCGCCGCCCGCGATCGCGCCAGGGCAGCGCTGGACAGCGCCGAGGCCAATCTGGCCATCGCCAATGCCGACCTGAAGGCGCAGCAGACCGACCTCGCCAAGAGCACGATCTACGCGCCGATCGACGGCATCGTGCTGACGCGCTCCGTCGATCCCGGCCAGACGGTGGCCTCCTCGCTGCAGGCGCCGGTCCTGTTCGTCATCGCCGCGGACCTCAAAAGCATGGAACTGAAGGCCGCCATCGACGAGGCCGACATCGGCCGGGTCCGGCCCGGCCAGCATGCCCGCTTCACCGTCGATGCGTTTCCGGACCGTCCTTTCGATGCCGAGATCCGCGATATCTCCTACGCCTCCGTCACCACCGACGGCGTCGTCAGCTATGACGCCCGCCTCGACGTCGATAATGGCGAACTGCTGCTGCGGCCGGGCATGACCGCCACCGTTTCGGTGGTCACGCAGAATGCGAAGGACGTGCTGACCGTGCCTTCCACGGCCTTCCGCTACCGTCCCGCCATGGGCCGCCGCGACGGGGGTTTCAGCCTGCTCTCCATGTTCACCGGCCGCAGGGGGCGCCCCGGCGCCGCCCAGCCCGAGCAACGGCAGCCGAAGCCCGCCGACGGCTCGCGGCTGCTCTACGTGCTGAAGGATGGAAGACCGCGGCCGGTTTCCGTCAAGGTCGGCGCGAGCGACGGCGAACGCACGGAAGTGCTGTCCGGCCTCTCGGAAGGCGATCTGGTCATCACCGGCTCCCAGCAGCGGAGCTAAAGCGATGAAACCCGGCTCCGCGCTCATCACCTTCGACAAGGTGTGGAAGACCTATGGCCAGGGCGAAGCCAGGGTTCACGCGCTGGCGGGCGTGGACCTTTCCATACCGAAGGGCGAGTTCGTCGCCATCATGGGCCCGTCCGGTTCAGGCAAGTCCACCTCGATGAACATCATCGGCTGCCTGGACACGCCCACCGCCGGTACCTACTCCTTCATGGGTCTGGATGCCGGCCGGCTGGATCGCAACCGCCGCGCCATGCTGCGCAACCTGCATATCGGCTTCGTCTTCCAGGGCTACAACCTGCTGCCGCGCACGACGGCGGCGGAAAACGTCGAGTTGCCGCTGATCTATCGCGGCGTGCCGGCTTCCGAGCGGCGGGAACTGGCGTTGCGGGCGCTGGCCGAGGTCGGGCTGACGGGGCGCGAACACCATACGCCCGCCGAGCTTTCGGGCGGCCAGCAGCAGCGCGTGGCGATCGCGCGCGCCATCGTTACGCGCCCTACTCTCCTGGTGGCGGACGAGCCGACCGGCAATCTCGACACCGCCCGCAGCCACGAGATCATGGAACTGGTGACGCGCCTGAACCGCGACCTTGGGCTGACGGTGGTCATGGTCACCCATGAGCCCGACATCGCCGCCTACGCGCAGCGCACGATCGGTTTCCTCGACGGCCATGTCGCCTCCGACACCATGAATGCGGAGGCCGTCGGATGATCTGGGAAACCGTCCGCCTCGCTTTGCGCTCGGTGCGGCGCAACGCGCTTCGCTCGTTTCTCACCCTGCTCGGGATCGTCATCGGCGTCGCAGCCGTCATCGCCATGCTGACCATCGGCTCGGGCACGACAGAAAAGGTGAAGGCCGACATCGCCAAGCTGGGCTCGAACCTGCTCGTGGTCCGCGCCGGCCGTCCAGCAGGCCCCGGAGTGCAGGATTCCGTGGTGCGCCCCCTGACCGACAAGGACCTTGCCGCCCTCACCGCCCATCTTGACGGTGCGCGCGCCATCGCGCCCGCTTCGCAGAAGCAGGTGCGCGTCATCTATGGCACGGCGAGCATCACCACCGGCGTCACCGGCACCGACAGCGCCTTCCTGGACGCGCGCGACTGGACGCTGGCGTCGGGACGGGCCTTCTCGGATTCGGAGACGCGCGGCGGCGCGGGCGTGTGCCTGATCGGCGAAACCGTGCGCCAGCAGTTCTTCGGCGCCGGCGACCCGGACGGCGAGATCATCCGGGTCAACCGCTCGAGCTGCAAGATCATCGGCCTGCTCGCGCCGAAGGGCTACACCGGCTTCGGCCAGGACCAGGACAATGTCGTGCTGATGCCGCTCAACGCCTTCCAGCGGCGCATCGCCGGCAACCGCAACATCGACAACATCTATGTCGCGGCGGACGATGCCACGCCCACCAGCGAGTTGCTGCCGCGCGTCGAGGACATATTGCGGGACGCGAGGCGGGTTCCGCAGGACCGGGACAGCGATTTCGCCATCCGCGACATGACGCAGATCGCCGACACCATGGCCAGCGCGACCGCCACCATGACCGGGATGCTGGGCGCCGTCGCCGCCGTCTCGCTTCTGGTCGGCGGCATCGGCATCATGAACATCATGCTGGTGTCGGTGACGGAACGCACGCGCGAGATCGGCATACGGCTGGCCATCGGCGCGCATGAGAAGCACATCCTCGTCCAGTTCCTGGTCGAAGCCACGGTGCTGTCGCTGCTGGGCGGCATCGTCGGCATCCTGATCGGCCTGTCGCTCGCCGGCCTCGCCTCGCTGACGCTGGGCATACCTTTCGCACCGAGCCCGGCCGTGATCCTGCTTGCCGTCGGCTTCTCGGCCCTCATCGGCATGGTGTTCGGCTTCTTCCCCGCTCTGCGCGGCGCCCGCCTCGATCCGATCGAGGCGCTGCGGCACGAGTAAGCCCGGATACCGTCAGCCGGCCGAAGAAGCGGCGTTCTCGAAATGCCAGCGCACGATCGCGTTCATGTGGCCGATCATGCCTTCGGGCCGGACCGTGCCCGAACGGATGACGATCGGCCTTTCGATCTCCGGCTCCGCTTCCTTTGCGACGAAGGCCTCGATGCGCCGCGCCAAAGTCTCGGCATCCTCGTCGAGGAAATACCGACGGAAGATCACCGTCGAGGAATCGAGCGAAAAGATGTGATCGACGGCGTCGCGTCGGGCTGAGGATATGTCGAGCCCGGTTTCCTCCAGGACCTCGCGCGCCATGTTGCCGTGCAGATCGACCTGCCCGTCTATGAAATCCATCGGCTCGAACGAACCCGCCGCGAAATAGATCTTGCCGGGGTTGGCGGTGTGTCGCCCCATGCGGATCGCCACCAGCGCGTTGTCGCGCGACACCAGCACCGGGAATGCAAAGCTGTGCTCTATGCCGGCCTCGCCCTTGTTCTTGCGCCAGTAGAGCATGGTCGCATAGCGCACCGGGTGGCAGCGCCCGGCAAGCCGGCGCTTGTCGTAGCCGAGGCTGGAAAGCAGCACCATGGTTCCGTTGAACAATGCCGGATTGGCCGCGACCTCCTCTTCCCAGTTCGCGGCGATCGCCTGCGCATGCCGCGCCTCGAACGGATGCGGCGCCGGATCGAGCCGGACGTCTGTCTTGTCGACGGGCAGGACCATACCGCGCGGCAGATCGAAACTCATGCCCGCCTCAAGCCAGATCGAGGGTGATGGCAACCGGGCAATGGTCCGAGGCCTTCGGCCTGTCCCAGCCCACGCGCGGGAAGCGCTCCACGTCCTGCCCTTCGGGGAACGGCGTGCGGTAGGGCTGGCCGTTGCGCACGATGTCGGGAACGGCCCCGCCATTGTGCGCGGCCAGGGACGGGGACAGCAGAATATAATCCAGCTGGCAGAGATGCCGCTCCTGCGGGCCGCGCGTGTGAAACAGGGTCCATCGATCCATTTCCGGCCGCCGCTCGACGACGTTTTCGCAGAAACCGTCGTCCAGCAGGACGTTGAGGCTGGAATGCGGCTCGTCGGCCACTTCGTGGCGGTAACCGCCGAAGGCGTCGCCTTCGATCTTCACGCGCTGGCGGTAGTCGTTGAAATCGCCGCAGATCGCCCAGCGCTTGGAAGCGGCGTGGTCGGGGCCGAAGCGCTCCTCGATAATGCGCCGCACCGCCTGCGCCTCGGCGAAGCGCAACGGCATCGTCGCCGCGCGCCCGTCCAGCCCGTTGCGCGGCGGTCCCATCGACTTCAGATGAACGAGATAGAGCGTGAACGGAGCCCCGCCGACCTTCAGGTCCACCTCGAGGCAGTCGCGCCTGAAGATGCGTTCATTGGCCTGGTAGCCCAATCCTGCCAGTTCCGGCGTGAACAGAGCGAACTGGTCGAAGGTGACGTGGGCATGGCTGGTCATGCGCACGAACTCGATCGGCTGGCCGTGCATGGTTTCGGTGCGCATCATGACGGCGACGTCGATGCCGCGCGAATCATTGCCGGCCGTGGTGTATTTCTGCCGGTATCCCTCCCCGATCATCTTGAACAGGTAGCCATACTCGAACGCCTTCAGTGCTTCGATATTGTCGACTTCCTGCAGGCAGATGATGTCCGCGCGGGTCGCCGCGATCGCCAGCGCCGTCAATTGCCGGGCGTCGTCGGCATGGGCGATGGTTCGCGCCTGTTCCAGCGCCCGGTATTCCGCTTCCGTGCGGATGTCGAACAGGGCCAGCGTGCGGTCCTCGTTGAGCTGGTTGCGGAAGCCGGAGAAATCGAACCTGTTCATCAGGTTCTCGACATTGAAGGTGGCAAGGCGCAGCGACATGATCGCGAGCTTTGCCCGCAAGAAGCCGCGAACACAAGCCCGTTACCCGAGGCGCCGAGATTTGATCGAAGTCGAGCCCGTGGAACTTTCGCGTTCATCTTCCGTTCAAACAGAAACGCACATCGTACCCTTTCTGCGGGTAAGCAGGTTCAGGGTTCAATCGATCGAGGAGAAGCGCAATGAAACCGCTCTTTTCAAAAGCCACTTTCACTTCGGGATTGCTGGCGCTCGGGCTGGCGGCGGCGACTGTTGCGCCGACCCTTGCCGCTCCGACAGTTCCGGCGCCGGCGGTTCCCGCCGCAACAGGCATGAGCGACATCATAAAGGTCCGTGAGGGCTGGGCTGGCGGCAACAGCCGCGGCGGCGAGATGATATGGCGCAACCGCGGCTGGCACCGCGGCTGGAATCGCGGCGGCTGGCGCGGCGGCGACCGCGATTGGCGCGGTGGCCACTGGCGCGGTGACCATTGGCGCGGCGGCTACTATCGAGGCGGACACCGCTACTACCGCGGCGGCGACGGCTGGGGTTGGGGCGCTTCGGGCCTCATCCTCGGGCTGGGGCTCGGCGGCGGCTGGCCGGGATACTATGACGGACCCGGCTACTACCCCGGTTACGCGCCGGGCTACTATTATGCGCCGCGCTACTATGCGCCGCGCCGTGTCTATCGCGTCTACCGGGGCGGCAACGCGCATGTGCGGTGGTGCTATGAGCACTACCGGTCCTACCGGGCTTCGGACAACACCTTCCAGCCCAACTATGGACCTCGCAAGCAGTGCCGTTCGCCCTATTGACGGCCGAGGCCACCACAAAAAGGCCGGCGGATCGCTCCGCCGGCCTTTTCGCTTGAGAACCGGTGCTTGAAAATATCGACCCGCGCGCCCCGCAGGGCGAAGCCCTGGGACGCGCAAAGGCGAACAAGCCGCGGCTCGGCTCAGTTCTTGGCCTTGTCGACCAGCTTGTTCTTGGAGATCCACGGCATCATGCCGCGCAGCTTCTCGCCGACCTGCTCGATCGGATGCTCGTCGTTGAGGCGGCGAGTCGCCTTGAAGCGCGCCGCACCCGAACGGTATTCCTGCATCCATTCGGACGTGAACCTGCCGGTCTGGATGTCGTTCAGCACGCGCTTCATCTCGGCCTTGGTCTCAGGCGTGATGATGCGCGGACCCGACACATACTCGCCCCACTCGGCGGTGTTGGAGATCGAGTAGTTCATGTTGGCGATGCCGCCCTCATAGATCAGGTCGACGATCAGCTTCACTTCGTGCAGGCACTCGAAATAGGCCATTTCCGGCGCGTAGCCGGCTTCCACCAGCGTCTCGAAGCCGGCGCGGATCAACTCGACCAGACCGCCGCACAGCACCACCTGCTCGCCGAACAGGTCGGTTTCGCACTCCTCGCGGAAGTTCGTCTCGATGATGCCCGAGCGGCCGCCGCCGACGCCGCAGGCGTAGGAGAGCGCGAGGTCGAGAGCATTGCCGGAAGCGTCCTGATGCACGGCCACCAGGCACGGCACGCCGCCGCCCTTCTGGTATTCGCCGCGCACGGTGTGGCCCGGGCCCTTCGGCGCGATCATGACCACGTCGACTGTCGACTTCGGCTCGATCAGGCCGAAATGCACGTTGAGGCCGTGCGCGAAGGCGATCGCGGCGCCGTCGCGGATATTCGGGGCGATCTCGTTCTTGTAGATGTCGGCCTGCAATTCGTCGGGCGTGGCCATCATCATCAGGTCGGCCCACTTGGCGGCGTCGGCGACGCTCATCACCTTGAGGCCGTCGGCCTCGACCTTCTTGGCCGTCGCCGAGCCGGCCTTGAGGCCGACGGCGATTTCCTTGGCGCCCGAGTCCTTGAGGTTCAGCGCATGGGCGCGGCCCTGCGAACCGTAGCCGATGATGGCGACCTTCTTGCCCTTGATCAGATTGAGATCGGCGTCGCGATCGTAATAGACACGCATGTTTTCATCCTTCCCGTGTTTGGATTTAGTGAGCTTGCGAATCCTTCCCTGCCCCGTAGAGGGCGAGAAATTGCTGGGTGGCGCGGGCGGCGTCCGTGGCGATGGCAGCCTCCGTCAGGCCCGGCCAGTCGCCGAGCAGAAGGCGAATCTGTACATCGCGGCCGACCAGGCCGAAAAAGGTGCGGAACGCCGTCTCGGAATCCTCGAAGGCAAGATAGCCGCGCCGCTTGCCGGCTTCCAGCACCGGCTTCAGTCGGCCGGCGAGCGCGAAGCGCCCGTTCTCCAGCAGGATCGCGCCGAGATTGTCCTTGCCCGAGCTCGTATGGCTGACCGCGACGCGGTTGAGCGCGATCGAGGTGTCGCTCGAGATGACCTTGAGCCAGTCCTGCGCGAAGCCTTCGAGGCTCTCGGTCAGTGAAATCAGGTCCAGATTTCCGGCATCGACCGGCATCACCCGCACCTTCGAGGCCTGCCATCTGACGGCCGAGGTCAGCAGGCCGTCGCGGTCGCCGAACCATTTGTAGAGCGTTTCCTTGGAGCAACTCGCCCGGCGGGCCACGGCCGCCATGGTCAGCCGGTCGCCCTCCTCGACGAGAAGCCGAAGCACCGCGTCCAGCACATCGCGCTGGCGCGGGGTCAGGTCCTCGATCGTGTTGTCGACAGGCCGATGCAAGACGTGGCTTCCCAAGACCGCACGGAAAGCGGCATCGCCGCCTTAACCGTACCGTACGTTACGGTTCGGCTTATGGCTCAAACCGCCGTCGCTTGCAAGCGCGGAATCGGCCTGCCCGAGTATCGCGCAGCGGACCGACGCCGCCACGCGTGAGATAGCTGGCTCCGGACGGCAGGCCGAAGCGACCGCCGGGCCCGCCGGTCAGTCTCAGATGGCGACCTGCGTGCCGATCTCGACCACGCGCCCGGTGGGAATCTGGAAATATTCCGTAGCGTCGGCGGCCGTGCGCGCCAGCACGATGAACAGCCGGTCCTGCCAGACCGGCATGCCGGAATTGGGCGAGGCCTTGAGCGAGCGCCGCGACAGGAAGAACGAGGTCGTCATGATGTCGAACTTCCAGCCCTGCTTGCGGCAGATCGCCAGCGCGCGCGGGATGTTCGGCTGCTCCATATAACCGAAGGTCAGCTTCACGCGCATGAACAGCTCGTTGACCGTCTCGATCTTCACGCGTTCGCCGTCCGGAACGACCGGTTGCGGCGCCGTGACGACCGACAGGATGACGTTCTGCTCGTGCAGCACCTTGTAGTGCTTGAGGCTGTGCATGAGCGCCGTCGGTGCGCTGAATGGGTCGCTGGTCAGGAAGACGGCCGTGCCCGACACGATCTGCGGCTTCTTCTTCACCAGATTCGCCGCCAGGAAATCGAGCGGAATCTCGTTGCGGCGGGTCTTCTCGAAGAGATAGCGGCTGCCGCGGATCCAGGTCCACATGATCAGGCCCATGATCGCCGCGACGGTGAGCGACACCCAGCCGCCTTCCATGACCTTCACCACATTGGCCAGGAAGAAGCCCGAATCGATGATGCCGAACAGAATGGCGAGCGCGGCCGCTGCGCCCAGTTTCCAGGCCCATTGCCAGCGCATGACGACGAACAGCAGGATCGTGGTCATCAGCATCTCGCCGGTGACCGAGATGCCGTAGGCCGAGGCCAGCGCGCTGGAACTGCCGAAGCCGACCACCAGGAGCATGACGCCGAGCGCGACGATCAGGTTGACGCGCGGCATGAAGATCTGGCCCGACTGCATTTCGGAGGTGTGGCGCACCTCGATGCGCGGCAGGAGGTTGAGTTGCACCGCCTGCCGCGTCAGCGAGAACGCGCCCGAGATCACCGCCTGCGAGGCGATCACAGTCGCCGCGGTCGCCAGGATGACCATGGGCAGCAACGCCCAGTCGGGAAGCATCTGGAAGAACGGGTTGTGCGGCTTGCCGCCGTTGGCCAGCACGAACGCGCCCTGGCCGAAATAGCACAGCAGCAGGCAGGGAAAGACGATCCAGAACCATGCCAGCACGATGGGCCGGCGGCCGAAATGGCCGAGGTCCACATAGAGCGCTTCCGCGCCGGTGACGGCCAGAAACACGGCGCCGACGGTGACGAAGGCGCCGGTCGGCGTCGTCGCGAGATAGTAGATCGCATAATAGGGATTGACCGCCAGCAGCACGGACGGGTCGTCCAGAAGATGCGACAGGCCCGACACGCCGAGCGAAATGAACCAGACGGCCATGATGGGGCCGAACACCACCGCCACCCGGCCCGAGCCGAAGCGCTGCACCGCGAAAAGCGCTGCCAGGATGACGAGGGTGATGGGAACCACATAGGAGTTGAAGGCCGGAGTGACGACCTCGAGGCCTTCCACCGCGGAAAGGACCGAAACCGCCGGCGTGATGATGGAATCGCCGAAGAACAGCGCCGCCCCGCACAATCCGATGGCGAGAATGACCCTTGAGCCCTTGGGATAGGCGCTGCGGGCGAGCGCCATCAGCGACAGCGTGCCGCCCTCGCCCTTGTTGTCGGCGCGCAGAACGAAGGCGATGTATTTGATGGTGACGATGATCGTCAGCGCCCAGACGATGAGCGACAGCACGCCCAGCACGTCGGAGCGCGCCACCGCCTCGCCCGAAGCGTGCAGCGCCTCGCGGAACGCGTAGATCGGGCTGGTGCCGATATCGCCGTAGACGACGCCGAGCGCGCCCAGCATCAGCCACGGCGTGCCGTGTTGCTCGGCCTCGGGCTGACTCGTCTGTTCGGCTGCTTCCGCCTCGCTGCCATTGTTGGCGAGGGCCATCGGCGACACTCCGTTAAGCGCGCGGTGCTCTACCCTTGCCGCAATGCAATATCAAGTGCTCCAGAGGTAATGGCTGCCATGTGACCTCTGCGCGGCTGCATCCCCGGTTTCGTATCCTACCAGCCGCATGCACGGAGAAAGCGCTCGACTGTGCGCGCCATGCCATACTGCAGGGCATCCGCTGTCAACCCATGTCCGATCGAAACCTCCGCCAGCGCGGGCACCCTGCCTACGAGCGCCGGAAGATTGTCCACCACCAGGTCGTGGCCGGCATTCACCGCCAGTCCGGCGGCCCGTGCCGCGTCAGCCGTTTTCCCCAGTTTTTCCAGTTCCTTGCGCGCCTTTTCGGAATCTGAATGGCAACCGCCATACGGCCCCGTATAGAGTTCGACGCGGTCGGCGCCCGTGTCGCGTGCCGCAGCGATGCCCGCCGGGTCCGGATCGGAGAAGAGCGACACCCGAAACCCTCCCTTTTTCAGACGCTTGACGACGGGACCAAGGAACGACGCCTGTGCGGCGAAGTCCCAGCCATGATCCGACGTGGCCTGTGCCGGATCGTCGGGCACCAACGTAACCTGTTCCGGCTGGTACCGTTCCACGAGTTGCAGGAAATCCTCGCTCGGATAGCCTTCGATGTTGAATTCGGCCTGCGGGAATTCGTCGTCGATGAGCGCGCGAATCTCAGGCAGATCGGCAAAACGGACGTGGCGCTGGTCCGGCCTGGGATGGACGGTCAGGCCATGCGCGCCGGCCGCGAGCGCGATGCGCCCCAGCCCGGTCACGCTCGGCCACGGCAGGTCACGCCGGTTGCGCAGCATGGCTACCGCATTGAGGTTCACCGACAGCTTGGCGGGCATGGCAGGCTCCGGAACGTTGAGGACCAATCGGCATACGTGGATCGGTCTTGGCCCGGCATCTATAGCGGCTTCGGGCGGAACGCACAGGGGGTTTACGGTGTTCCACAGTACCGAAAGGCAAAAATGAACGAGGAGCGCTGATGAATTTCCTTGAGGAAGTGCCGGCCGTTCGCCGCATCGATACCGACAGGAAAGACCTGTTCGCGGTCGAAATCGTTGGTCATGTCACCGCGGCGGATGCGGAAAACCTGCTCGGCCTGCTGCAGGCCGCCTGGGTGCTGCACGAGAAGATGGACGCACTCGTCAGGTTGACCGAGCATGACGGGGTGGATTGGGCCGATATTCCGCAGGAGACGATCGAACAGGGCAAGGACGGGGCCATCCAGCATATCCGGCGTTGCGCCGCGATCGGCGATCCGGACTGGACGGCCGCCTTCCAGGGCTTCCTTGCGCCTGCGCTGCCCATCGAACTGCGCCATTTCCCCGCAGAGGACGAAGCCGAGGCATGGCGCTGGCTGGGCGCACACCCCGCAGCGAACTGACTTGGCATACAGCGGCGGAGCCGGTGCGCTCTATCGCACCACGGTCAGCCGTTCGGCCGCGCGGGTGATGGCCGTGTAGAGCCAGCGCTGGCGCGTGTCCTTGAAGGCGAAACTCTCGTCGAACAGCACGACGTTGTTCCACTGCGAGCCCTGCGCCTTGTGGACGGTCAGCGCATAGCCGTAGTCGAAATCGTCGAAGCGCTTCTTCTGCTGCCAGGGAATATCCTCGTCAGGATTCTCGAAGGCGGCCTTGAGCAATTTGATCTTGGCCACGCCGCGGTCCGGATCGTCCTCCTCGGGCGACACCAGCAGATTGATGCCGGGCTTCACCGTTTCGCGCGAGGAGGTCATGACCTTCCAGAGCGAGCCGTTGAGCAGGCCTTTGGCCGGATCGTTGCGCAGGCACACCAGCTTGTCGCCGGCCTGCGGATAGCTGGCGGAAAAGCCTTTCAATTCGCGCAGCCGCGCATTGTAGCGCCTGCGCGTGCGGTTCGTGCCCACCAGCACCTGGTCGGCCGAAAGCACCAGGTCCTGGGTCACCTGCTCCTTGCCAATGACCTGCGCCGTGCCGAAATCGCCGCGCATGAACTCGCGGCCTTCGCGCACGTCGAGCGCCAGCCGGATGATCGGGTTGTCGCGCGCCTGCCGGTGGATTTCGGTGAGCAGGAAATCCGGCTCGTGCTCGGTGAAGAAGCCGCCGCCCGAAATCGGCGGCAATTGCCCGGGATCGCCCAGCACCAGGATCGGCGTTCCGAAAGACAAGAGGTCGCGGCCGAGTTCCTCGTCCACCATCGAGCATTCGTCGATGATGACCAGCGCGGCCTTGGCAATCGGGCTCTGGCGGTTGAGCGAGAAAGTCGGCGACATCGACGTCTTGCCGGTCGTCTCGTCCTCCACCGCTTCCTCGCCGCGCGGGCGATAGATCAGCGAATGGATGGTGCGCGCGTTGACGGCGCCCTTGGAGCGCAGCACCTGCGCGGCCTTGCCGGTGAAGGCGGCGAACTGCACCTGCCCGTCGACATGCTCGGCGAAATAGCGCGCCAGCGTGGTCTTGCCGGTGCCGGCGTAGCCGAACAGGCGAAAGACCTGCGGCTTACCGCTTTTCAGCCACTTCGCCACCGCCTGAAGCGCGGCATCCTGTTGCGGTGAGAATTCCATGATTTCGACAGACAGGATTCGCGCCTCAAGGGCAAGGTCCAGATGAACCAGCCCAAATCGGTCTGTGCGAAATCGCCGCCTTTACAGAGCAGCGAAACCTCACGCTGCTTGGCCATGGCATAGGAAAATCAGTCTCCAAGATTCAGCAGCCTCGCTTATGGCTTCGGCGATACCGATCCCGCGTGAACGCGCCAGCCGACAAACCGGCATGTCGGTTTCCTCTCCCTTAACGTGTATCACCATGTCGTATGCAATTCTAATTGGTTACATAAACCCCATGCTATCGCACACAGAATGAGAACACAACAAGAACATACAGCCCGTAGGTTTTCCCGTGGCCGATCGAGAGCAGCACTCGGACGATGAATCAGCCCCGTTCCGGATCGTTCTCCAGCAGGATCGGCCTGCCGTGCGGCGTGGCATGCGCGGCGCGCTGCCAAGCGACGGTGAGTTCGTCCACATCCTGCTTTCCGGCGACGCCCTTGGCAGCAAGCAGCTTTTCCAGTGCGCGTAACCAGTGCCTGTAATAGTCGCTGCCGTCTTCGGCCGCTTCCGGCGCCTTCACCTCGGCCGAAAGCGCCTCGGCCCACTCGCCCCACGAAAACAGGCCCTTTTCGTGCAGGGCCACGGTCAGCGCGAAGGCTTGGGCCTGCCACGGTTCGGCGAACGCCGGCTCGTCCATGCCGGGTGGCAAAACGCGTTCCGCCTCACGCCGGCTCAAGGTAGCTTTCCCACGCATCGATGCTGACCGTCAGTGCCGGGTCGGCCCCCTCGCCCCAGATTTCCCGGCCGTCGAAAACGACCGTGTAGACCCATTGCGGGTTTTCGCCGCGGCCATGCGCGTTGGTGTCGGGAAACACGAATCCTTCCCGCACGGCATCGATCGTGCCGGCCTTGCCCCGTGCATAGCGCGGCAGCCTCGTATGGCCGGTCGGGTTGAAGTTCTTCGTGCGCACGCGCTCGCCGGCCTTGAAGCGCGCGGGCGAACCGACCGGACGGTCGCACGGCCCGCCGCGCGCCAGCACCGCCGGCACGTCCCCGGCCTTCAGCACGCGCCTTGGCCGCGCATTGCCGCCCAGCGACTTGCCCACCAGCAACTCGTCCTGCGTGACGAAGCCGTGCCGCTTGAGCAGCGTTTCCAGTGCCTTGATCCAGATCTCGTAGTAGCTGGAGGAATAATAGTCGGCCGGATGCAGGCACTCGCGCGCATGGCGGCTCTCGTCGATGTTCCAGTGGCCCATGGCGCCGGCGCAAAGCGTCACGCCCAAGGCGCGCTTTTCCCATTCGGCATGGAAATAGGGCTCGTCCTTTTCCGGCGCGACCGGGCCGAAGCCCATCTGGCCGCCGAGGTCCTGCGGTCCGTTCATGCCGGATCCCTCGCAACCGCGGTGCCGATCATGGAGTCGCGCGTGACAAGGTCGGCAAGCTTGTCCTCGCGCCAGCCTTCGGTGCCTGCGGGGCGCATCGGCACCACCAGATAGCGGAGTTCGGCCGTGGAATCCCAGACGCGGATTTTCGTCTCTACCGGCAGCGTCACGCCGAATTCGGCAAGAACGCCGCGCGGGTCGATCACCGCGCGCGAGCGGTAAGGCGGCGACTTGTACCAGACCGGCGGCAGGCCGAGCACCGACCACGGATAGCAGGAGCACAGCGTGCAAACGACCATGTTGTGCTGCTCCGGTGTATTGAACACCGCCTGCATGTGCTCGCCCTGCCGGCCGCTGTAGCCCAGCGAAGCGATCGCCGCGGTGGCGTCGCGCTTCAGCCATTCGGCAAATTCCGGATCGCTCCAGGCCCTGGCCACCACGCGGGCGCCGTTGCGCGGGCCGACTTTCGTTTCGTAGGTCTCGACGATCGCGTCGATAGCGGCGGGATCGATCAGACCTTTCTCGGTCAGGATCGTTTCCAGCGCGCGCACCCGCGCGGCCATGGGGTCGAGTTCGTTGTCGTGGTGGTGGTCGTCGTGATCGTGCGCCATGACCGTCACGCTAGGCCGGCGCCGGGCAAGCTGCAAGTGCGCGCCCGCGCCAACCTATTCCGCCGCCGCGCGCCGCCGTTCGTCCTGCTCCGCTTCCTCGAACAGCGACGGCTGCCTCGCGTCTTCCGTCGCCCCGGCCGGAACCGGCTCCGCGCCGCGCTTGCGGCCGAAGCCCAGCAGCCATTCGGACAGCCACTCCATGTAGAGATAGATGACGGGCGTGACGAACAGCGTCAGCGCCTGGGAGGCGAGCAGCCCGCCCACCACCGCCACGCCGAGCGGCTGGCGCAGTTCGGCGCTGGCGCCGGTGCCGAGCGCGATCGGGATGGTGCCCATCAGCGCCGCCAGCGTCGTCATCATGATCGGCCGGAAACGCATCAGGCAGGCGTCGTGGATGGCCTGCCTTGGCCTGCGCCCTTCGCGCCGCAGCACCAGCGCCACGTCGATCATCATGATGCCGTTCTTCTTGACGATGCCGATCAGCATCAGGATGCCGATCACCGCGATCACGGACAGGTCCATGCCCGCGAGCCTCAGCGCCACCAGGGCGCCGAGCACGGCGGAAGGCAGGCCCGTCAGGATCGTCAGGGGGTGGATGAAGCTCTCGTAGAGCATGCCCAGCACGATGTAGATGGTGAGGATCGCGCCGCCGATCAGCAGCCCCTGGTTGGCAAGCGAATCCTGGAAGGTCTTTGCCGTGCCCGCGAAAGTGGTGGAGATCGCGTTGGGCATTTCGATCTGGTCCTTGAGCGCCTGGATGCGCGCCACGGTCTGCCCGAGCGCCACGCCCTTGGGCAGGTTGTAGGAAATGGTGACCGCCGGAAGCTGGCCGAGTTGGTTGACGGTGAGCGCGCCGGCCGTTCTCTGGACATGGGCGAAGGTGCCGAGCGGAACCAGGCCGCCGCCGGCCGTCCTGATCTGCAGGGCGAGCAGGCGCTCCGGCGACCAGCTGATGCGCGGATCGACCTCGGTGATGACCTGGTAGCTGTCGGCCGAGCCGAAGATCGTCGAAACCTGATCGGTGCCGAAGCCGCCATAGAGGCTGTTCAGCAAGGTGCCGGTATCGATGCCGAGCTGGGCGGCCTTGTCGCGGTCGACCACCAGGGAGGCCTGCAAGGCGTTGTTCTGGAGGTCGTTGTTGACGTCGGCGAAATTGGCGTGGTCGGCCGCCATGGCCTCGGTCAGCTTCTGCGCCCACTGGTCGGTCCGGCCGGTATCCAGCCCCTGCACGACGAGCTGATAGGCGCTCGCGGACCCGCGCGTGCCGAGCCGCAGGTTCTGCACCGGCTGCATATAGGCGGATATGCCGGCCACATTGGCGAGTTGGCGGCGGAGCGCCGCAAGCACCGTCTCCAGGTCGGGGCGCTGGTCCTTCGACTTCAGCTCCACGAAGAGCTGGCCCTGGTTCATCGCCTGCGCGCCATAGCCGCCACCCCCCACGGACCAGGCGACATTGGCGACATAGGGCGATTTCAGGAAGACATCCGCCACCTGCCCCTGAAGATTGGTCATGGCGTCGAAGGAGATGTCCTGCCGGGCCTGGGTGGTCACCGAAATCTGGCCGATATCCTCCTGCGGGAAGAAGCCCTTCGGCGAAATCTGGATCAGCCAGATCGACAGCCCTGCCGTCACCACGAAGACGATGAAGACCAGGAAATGATGGCGCAGGCAAAAGCTGAGCATCCAGTCGTAGCCGCGCAGGAAGAACGCCTTGCGGTGCTCGTCCGCTTCGCCCTTGCCCTTCGAAAAGCGCAGCAGGCGCGAGCACAGCATCGGCGTGAGCGTCAGCGACACGAACATCGACGCCAGGATCGCCACCGTCACTACCACCGCGAATTCGTTGAAGATGCGGCCGATGACGCCGCCCATCAAAAGCACGGGAATGAACACGGCGACCAGCGAGATCGAGATCGAGATGATGGTGAAGCCTATCTCGCGTGCGCCCTTCAGCGCCGCCTCGAAGGCGCCGATCCCCTCTTCCTCCATATGCCTGAAGATGTTCTCCAGCATGACGATGGCGTCGTCCACCACCAGCCCGACCGCCAGCGTCAGCCCCATCAGCGAGATATTGTCGATGGAGAAGCCGAACAGATACATCGCCGCGAGCGTCGCGATTAGCGAGATCGGCACCGCCACCGCCGGAATGACCGTGGCCGTCAACCGCCGCAGGAACACGAAGATCACCAGCACCACCAGCGCGATGGTGAGCAGCAGCGTGAACTGCACGTCGCTGACGGCGGCGCGGATGGAGGTCGAGCGGTCGTTCAGCAGCCTGATGTCTGCGGCGGCCGGCAACCGGTCCCTGAACGAAGGCAGCATCGCCTTGACGCGGTCCACCACGTCGACGGTGTTGGCGTCCGGCTGGCGCTGCACGGCCAGGATGATCGCGCGGGTGCCGTCGTACCAGCTCGCGGTCGTGGTGGTCTGCACCGAATCGACCACCCGCGTCACGTCGCCGAGCCGGACGGGATGGCCGTTCTTGGTGGCGATGATCAGGTTGGAGAAGCCGGCCGCGTTGGAAAGCTGCGTGTTGGACGTGATGGTGAGCTGCTGCTGGTTGTTCTGCAGTACGCCGAGCGGCGTGTTGCTGTTGGCCGAGGAGATCGCGGCCTGCAACTGGTCGATGGAAATGCCGCGCGCGGCGAGCGCCGCGGGATCGATCTGGATGCGGACCGCATATTTCTGCTGCCCGAAGATCGACACCTGCGCCACGCCCTCGATGGTCGAGAGCGACGGCGAGATGACGTTCTCGGCGAAGGCATCGAGATCGGTCATCGGCACGGTGTTGCTCACCAGCGACAGGAGCAGGATCGGCGCGTCGGCCGGATTGACCTTGCGATAGCTCGGCGGCGCCGTCATTTCCGGCGGCAACTGGCGCTGCGTGCGCGCGATTGCCGCCTGCACGTCGGCCGCTGCCGCGTCGATGTCGCGGTTCAGCGCGAACTGGATGGCGATGGATGTCGATCCGAGCGAGTTGGTCGTGGAGATCGAATCGATGCCGGCGATGGTGGAGAACTGCTTGATGAGCGGCGTCGCCACCGAGGTCGCCATCGTTTCCGGCGAAGCGCCCGGCAATTGCGCCGAGACGTTGACGACCGGGAATTCGGTGCTGGGCAACGCGGCGACGGGCAGGAATTTGTAGGCGAACAGCCCCGCCAGCACCAGTGCGAACGACATCAGAAGCGTTGCGACGGGCCTGCGGATGCAGAATTCGGAGATCATGGCCGCGTCCCGTCCGCAGCGCTCGCCTGGGCGAGGCTGGCGCCCGCCGCTCCGGCAGCGGAGGCGTCTGCCGTCTTGGCCGCTTCCGCGCGGACGGCCATGCCGTTCTTCAGCCTGGTCTGGCCTTCGACCACCACCTTTTCGCCGCTCTTGAGACCGTTGCTGATGGCGCTGTTGGCGCCCTCGGCCAGCGCCACCTTCACCGGCCGCATCTCCACGGTGCTGTCGGGCTTGACGACGTAGACGAACGGTCCCTGCTGGCTTGGCTGGATGGCAATGGTCGGGATCGAGGTCATCTGCGGCATGGTGCCGGCGTTGACCACCACATTGATATATTGGCCCGGCCACAGCGCCAGGTCGGGATTGGGCACGCTGGCGCGCGCCGCGATCGTTCCGGACGCGGTATCGACGCTGGAATCGACGAAATCGAGCGTGCCGGAACCGACCGGCTCCGGATTGCCGTCCCGCCTCAGCTTCACGGCGCCGGCTTGCGGCTTCGCCAGCGCCTTGTGCAATAGGTCGAGATCGCTTTCGGGCAAGGTGAAGTTGGCCTCAAGCGGGTCCATCTGCGTGATGGTGACCAGCGGCGTGGATGAGTTGGCGTTGCCGTTGTTCGAGGGTCCGACCAGATCGCCGACGGTGACGTTGACTGCCCCGAGCCGGCCGGTGATCGGCGCGGTGATGGTGGCGAAGCCGAGCTGGATCGTGTCGGCGTCGAGTTGCGCCTTGTCGGCCTCGATCGACGCGGCGGTGCCCTTCTGCGTTGCCAGCGCCTGGTCGTAGGCTTGCCGCGTGCCCGCCTGCTTGGCGGCAAGGTCCTTCGCGCGGGCAAGATCGGCGGTGTTGCTCACCAATGTGGCCTGGTCCTTGTCGAGCATCGCCTGGTCCCGCGCCACCTGCGCCTTCAGGGCACGGTCGTCGAGCCGGAACAGCAGATCGCCGGCCTTGACCATCTGCCCGTTCTTGACCGCGATCGAGACGATCTGGCTGGAAATGCGCGCATTGACGTTGACCACGGCCGGCGAGGCGATGAAGCCGATCGCGTAGCGCCTGATGGGGAAGTCGGCCGTGGAGGCTGTCGCCGCAACGACCGAAACGCCTTGCTGACTACCCGCCTGGGGTGACTTCGGCGCAGCGTCGTCCCCGTGCGAGAGCGTCTGCCCGGTCCTGGTCAGGACACCAGGGTAGAAATACAGCCCCGCCGCGACGGCAAGACAGGCGGCACCGACAAGAGAATACACTATCTTCGCGCGCATTCCGGACAGCCTTCGCGTGCCGGTCTATATGATAGTCCGGCTGATCGTGCGTTAGATAGAGCCTATGCGCGGCGAAAAAGGGCCAAAATCAAGCATTACAAACATTTAATGGGGGGACGCCCCTCAGGGTCGCCGCCGCCTTCAGCGCATCATCGGCCACAATGTGGCTGCCAGCAGTCCGCCCATGGCGATGTTGAACCACTTCAGCCGCGCCGGATCGGACAGGAAGCCGCGCAACGCCATGCCGAAACCCGCCCAGGTCGAGACGCTCGGCAGATTGACGATGGCGAAGGCGCCCGCGATCAGCGTCACCGAGAAGAAGGGCTGGTCGGGATTGGTGTAGACCGCCATCGCGGTGATCGCCATGACCCAGGCCTTGGGATTGACCCATTGGAAGGCGGCGGCTTCGATGAAGCGCATCGGCCGTCCCGAACTTTCCTCTCTGTCGCCCTTGGCGCCCATGGAGCGCGACATGGCGATCTTCCAGGCAAGATAAAGCAGGTAGAGGCCGCCCGCGATCTTCAGGCCGGTGTGGAGCGCGGGAAAAGCGGTGAGCACCGTGCCCAGCCCGAAACCCACGGCCAGAAGCAGCACGAAGAAGCCGATGCCGATGCCCAGCATATGCGGCACCGTGCGCGTGAAGCCGAAATTCACGCCCGACGCGAGCAGCATGAAATTGTTCGGTCCAGGCGTGATCGAGGTCACGAAGGCATAGACCAGCAGGGCCAGGAAGGCTTCGTGCGACAAGACAGGCCTCCGAACCGGATCGAACGGCTAGATACGTCAGTTTTGCTGACTTATTAGTCGGCGCGAGTCACGCGAATTGTTGTCACCGTGACAAGTTCCGCCAACGCCCGCCGCTTCCGATCGGGCGGCCCTACATGCCTTGGGAGCCGCGGTTCATCGCCGCAATGCCGGTGCGGCAGATCTCCACCAGCCCGAGCGGCCGCATGATGGCGATGAACTGGTCGATCTTCGTGCTCTTGCCGGTGATCTGGAAGATGAAATGCTCGGTGTTGGCGTCCACCACATGGGCGCGGAACGCATCGGCGAGCCGCAGTGCCTCGACCCGCGCGTCACCGCTGCCCGAAACCTTGACCAGCGCAAGCTCCCGCTCCAGCGGGCGATCGTGGCCGAGTTCGTGCGCGCGCACCGTCAGGTCGACCACGCGATGCACGGGCACGATGCGCTCGAGCTGGTGCTTGATCTGCTCCAGCACATGCGGCGTGCCGCGCGTGACGATGGTGATGCGCGACAGGTGCGTCTCGTGCTCCGTCTCCGAAACGGTCAGGCTCTCGATGTTGTAGCCGCGCCCGGAAAACAGGCCGATCACGCGTGCAAGCACGCCCGGCTCGTTGTCGACGAGGACCGAAAGCGTATGCGTTTCCGGCACCTCGGTTTCCTTGGCGATGAAATAGGCGGAGCCGGTGGGTTGAAGCTGGGCGTTCATCTATGTTTCTCGATCTCGAACTTTGGCGGCAGGGCCAGGACCTGTTTCCGGATGGGTTGGAAAGGCGCGGAACGCGCCTTACACCAGTTCCCGCCCCTTGGCGTCGATGGCGTTGGCAACCGCCTCGTCGGTCGCCTCGTCCGGCAGCAGCATCTCGTTATGCGGCTTGCCCGACGGGATCATCGGGAAGCAATTGGCCAGCGTCGCCACATGGCAATCGAAGATCACCGGCTTCTTCACGGAGATCATTTCCCGGATTGCGTCGTCCAGCCCGGCTGGCTTGTCGCAGCGTATGCCGTGGCCGCCATAGGCTTCGGCCAGCTTGACGAAATCGGGCATCGCTTCGGTGTAGGAGTGCGACAGGCGGTTTCCGTGCAGCAGTTGCTGCCACTGGCGCACCATGCCCATGTACTGGTTGTTCAGGATGAAGATCTTGATCGGCGCGTCATACTGGATGGCCGCCGACATCTCCTGGATGCACATCTGCACCGACGCGTCGCCGGCAATGTCGATGACCAGCGAATCCGGATGTGCGATCTGGACGCCGAGCGCCGCCGGCAGCCCGTAGCCCATGGTGCCGAGGCCGCCGGAGGTCATCCAGCGGTTCGGCTTCTCGAAGTGGAAATGCTGGGCCGCCCACATCTGATGCTGGCCGACCTCGGTGGTGATGTAGGTGTCGCGGTCCTTGGTCAGTTCGTAGAGACGCTGGACCGCATATTGCGGCATGATCACGTCGTCATTCGGCTTGAACGCCAGCGAGTCGCGCGCGCGCCACTTGGCGATCTGTTCCCACCAGGGATAGAGCGCCTTCTTGTCGGTCTTGGCGGTCGCGCGCCACAGCCTGACCAGATCCTCCAGGACATGCGCGACGTCGCCCAATATGCCGATATCGGCCCGCACGTTCTTGTTGATCGACGAGGGATCGATATCGATGTGGATCTTCTTCGAGCCGGGCGAGAAGGCGTCCAGCCGTCCGGTGATGCGGTCGTCGAACCGCGCGCCGATGCAGACCATCACGTCGCAGTCGTGCATGGCCATGTTGGCCTCATAGGTGCCGTGCATGCCCAGCATGCCGAGCCAGTTCTTGCCCGAGGCGGGATAGGCGCCCAGGCCCATCAGCGTCGAGGTGATCGGGAAGCCGGTGAGTTCCACCAGTTCGCGCAGCAACTGGCTTGCCTCGGGGCCGGAGTTGATGACGCCGCCGCCGGTATAGAGGATCGGCCGCTTGGCGCCGGCCATCAGCTGGACGGCGGCCTTGATCTTTTCGAGGTCGCCCTGGACCTTCGGCTGGTAGCTCGTGCGCGGCGCGGTCTGCGGCGACACATAGGTGCCCTTGGCGAACTGGACGTCCTTCGGAATATCGACGACCACGGGTCCCGGCCGGCCCGTCGTGGCGACGTGGAAGGCTTCGTGGATCGTGGCGGCCAGTTCGTTGACGTCCTTCACCAGCCAGTTGTGCTTGGTGCAGGGCCGTGTGATGCCGACCGTATCGCACTCCTGAAAAGCGTCGGAGCCGATCAGCGTGGTGGGCACCTGCCCGGTGATGCAGACCAGCGGGATGGAATCCATCAAGGCGTCCTGCAACGGCGTCACCGCATTGGTGGCGCCGGGCCCCGAGGTGACCAGCATCACGCCGGCCTTGCCGGTCGAGCGGGCGTAGCCTTCGGCCGCGTGGCCGGCGCCCTGCTCGTGCCGCACCAGGATGTGCTCGATGGTGTCCTGCTGGAAAAGCTCGTCATAGATGGGAAGCACCGCGCCGCCCGGATAGCCGAAGATATGCTTGACGCCGTTGTCGATCAGCGCCTGCACCACCATCTCGGCGCCCGTCATTTCACGCCGCTCGCTTTGTCCGTTGCTCATCGGTCCGTTCCGTCTTCCTTGCTTTCCCAGCCGGTCGCTGGTCGTTTAGTCCTGTTTGAGGCAATAAAAAAGGCCCCCGGTGGGAGCCTGTGTGTCGCGCATGGGAGGTCGCTGCCCGGCGGTCACACCGCCTTGCCCATGCGCCTTCCTACGAGGATGAGAACCTTCGTCGTCATGGGCGCGGACACTAGTGGCGCGACGGGCCGGGTGTCAATGGACAAATTGACGTTGGGAAAGCGTTATCTTGCTCCCACCGGCCTGATTTGGCCGCAACCGCCCTCCGGCGGGCGGAGCGGGCGCGGAAACGCCCCGGCGATCCCGCCCGGCCTCCGCGTCGTTTCGGCTGCGGCGGCATTCACGCGCGGTGCAGATCAGCGCCTCGCGGGCTCTGTCGAACAGATAGCACATCGGACGGGACCATCGGGTTGCGGACGAGAGACTTGGGACCGCTCACGCGGCCCCGGCGAAATCCTTCACCACTTTCTCCAGCAGCGGAACGTAGTCGCGGAAGGTCCGCGTCTTCATGCCGGCGACCTTGCCGCCCTCGTCCCAGATGCGCACCTTGACGGCTTCCTCATGGAACGGATTGCTGCGGAATTCCGCCACCTCCTCCCCGTCCATGGGGCCGCCCTGCAAGGAAAGCGTGTGCACCGAGGCCGGCGAAAGCCTGCTGAAATAGGTCGGATCGGTGGCGCAGAGATAGCGCTTGGCGGCCACGTGCAGCCTGACGCACTCCACGATCACCGGCGGAAAGAACGGGGCGAGCACCTCGCCGCCCGCCTCGTCATGGTGCTTGTCCTCGACGTCGTCGGGAGAATACGGCCCGAACTCGCTGGTGTAGTGGCCGATATCGTGCAGCAGGGCGGCGGCGACCAGCACATCGGGCGCGCCCTCCTGCTCGGCCAGCCATGCGCCTTGCAGCATGTGCTCCGACATGGTGACGGGTTCGCCCAGATAGGACTCGGCCCCGCGCCGCTCGAAGATGTCGGCGATGAATTCCACGACGTTGTCGGCGTTCAGCGTCTCGATGTTCATTCCGCGGCCTCCTTCACGCTGCCTTCCATCGCCGCGAGCGTGGACAGAAGCCCGTCCTTGTCGGCGTAGCAGCCCTGCAGCCAGCGGTTGCCGGTTCCGGAAAACGCCTTGCGCGCATGCATGACGCGGGTGTTGTCCACGATGAAGGCCTGCCCGGGCTCCAGCTTGAAGGTCACCTCGAAGGCGGGATCCTCGATCAGTTCCGCAAAACGCCGGTAGGCCGCGTAATAGGCCTCCATATCCTCGAACGGCACGTCCACGGTCGGTGCCAGCGATCGGTTGTTGAAGCGTATCGCGATCATCTCGCCGTCCGGCCCGAGTTCGATCATCGGCCGTTTGGAACGCAGCCGAACGCCGGACGAGCCTGCATATTCGAAGCGCGCGGGATAGGACGCCAGCAGCCGGAACCCTTCCGGGTTCTCGCGTTTCAGGGCTTCCGCGACGGCAAAGCCGTCCACCACCGAGGAATCGCCGCCGTCCACCGTGTTCTCGATGCAGGACAGGATCTGCAGCGTCGGCACCGGGTCGCGATAGGGATTGTCCGTATGCGCCTGCAAGCCCAGATTGGTGAAGGCGAGATTGTTCGGATTGACCTCCGCCCTCACCTCGAACCAGCGCCCGTAATTCGTCTCGCGGATATAGCCGAACAGGTCCGAGACCTTGGCCAGCGCCCCGGATTCGGCCGGAAGGCCTTCCATCACGGCAAAACCGTAGGTCTTCACCGCATCCAGCCAGTTCCGCAGCACCGAAGGGTCGCGGACCGCGGAAGCATAGGACGCGCGCGGCACCGAGCCTTGCATGCTCGCCCTGGTCCAGGTCTTCACGCCGTCGGCCACCCAGCCGGGACCGGACGGCACCGGCCGGTCATAGGCGTTGGCGCGCAGCCACGCGGCGGGAAAGCGCACGGTCTTGTTTTCGGGCGCAAAGCGCACGGAGAGATCGCCGCCCGCAACCTGCGCCTCGCCGATGACCGTGCCGGCGGGAATGTCGAGAATGGTCACCAGCCGCTGCCCGTTGCCGGGGCTGCGGGTCTTGTCGTCCAGCGCATTGTCGCGCAGCCACATGGCGTGGAAGCGCGCGCTGCCGCCATCCGCCCATGTCAGTTCGATTGTCCGCCCATCCGGACTCGTCTCCGCCTTCGTCAGCATGGCTCCGATCCTTGCTTTGCCTTGCGTTGGTCTCGGTTGCAGCATGGCGCGAGGAGAGCCATAATCCAAATTATGTTTTTTCGGCCAAAGATGCGGATTTATTTATGGATAGTTTGAACGGCCTGCCCCCGCTGGATTGGCTGCGCAGCTTCGAGGCCGCGGCCCGCCTTTCCAACTTCACCGCGGCTGCGTCCGAGCTCGGCCTCACCCAGGCCGCCGTCAGCCAGCATATCCGCCTGCTGGAGGAGCGGCTCAAGCGCCGGCTCTTTACCCGCCTGGCGCGCGGCGTCGAGTTGACGCCGGACGGCGCGGCCTATCTGCCGCATCTGCAATCGGCCTTCGCCACGATCGGCGCCAGCACGCGGGAGCTTTTCGAGACGAGACCGGTCGAGACCGTCACGCTTCGTTCGCCCATTTCCTTCGCCGTGCTGATGATCGCGCCGTTGCTGCCCACCCTCGCGGCGGCGGTTCCCTCGGCTCACCTGCGCATAGAGACGATCCACACTCCTGCCGACCAGAGCGAGAATTTTGCGGGGCCGGACATACGCTACGGCAACGGCTCCTTCCCCGGCCGTCGCGCGGACCTGCTGACCCGCGAAACCCTCGTGCCGATGGCCGCGCCCGGCCTGGCGGACGGTTCCGACTGGACCCGCCTGCCGATGCTTTCGGTGGTCGGCGCGCGCGAGATGTGGGGCGAGTGGTTCGCGGCCGCGCGCCTGCCGCCGGGGGCTGGCGCGAGCCTGAAGTTCGACAGCTTCGTCGTGGCGCTGGAAGCGGCGAAGAACGGAGCCGGGGTGTTGCTCGGCTCCCGGCCGCTCGCGAATGCCGCCCTGCGGGAAGGTTCGCTGGTTCCGCTGTCGGATTTCGTGCTGGCGAGCGGAGCCGGCCACCATTTGACAAGCCCCGCGACCGGACCGCTCAGCGGCGCGACGGAAAGCGTCCGCCGCTGGTTGGTGGCCGCGTTCCAGTCGGAACACCGGGCCGGGCCGCAAGATCTCCGCTGACCCGGCTTTGCGCGGAGCGCAGCCAAGGGTCGTTTTCGCGGACCGGATAGCCTTGCGTCAACCGTCAGCCCTTGGGCTTGCAGTGCGGATCATGCGGGTCGCATTTCGGCCGCTGCGCGGCAGGGGCTGGCGCGCGCCGCGCCGGAGCCTGGACCGATGGCCGTGGCGGTGCCTGCCGCATTTCTCTCGGCGGCGCGGCTGGCCGGGCCTGGGTTCTCGCCGGAGCCTGGACTGACGGCCTTGCCGGAGCCTGCCGCATTTCTCTCGGCGGCGCGGGGGGCCGGGCCTGGGTTCTCGCCGGAGCGGGCTTCGGGGGTGCCGATCGCACCGCCGGCCTTGCGGTCGTCGCGGGCCCGGGCTTTGCCGGTCTTGCTGTCGCCGTGGGCGCGGGCTTTGCCGGCTTGCGGTTGACGGCGGCGGCGCCGGGTGTCCTGGGTGCCTGCGTTCTCGCGGAGGGAGGCGTCCCCGGCTTGGGCTTCTTCGCAATCTCCTTTCCCGTGTTCGCCGTAGCTGGCGCTTTCTTGGATGCCGGAGCCTGCGGCGCGCGCTTCGCCGAAGGCGGCGGCGCCGTTTCCTGTGCGGGCTTTTGCTGGCCGGCCTTCGGCGCGGACGTCGCCTTGGCGGCGGGCTGTTTCGGCGGAGCGCCCGCCGGAGCCGGAGCGGCAGCGCCCTTCCCCGTCTTCGCCGCCGCACCCGGGGCGGACGGCAACGCATTCGGCTTCGTCGCCGCACCCTGTCCGGACGGCGATGCGTTCGGCTTCGTCGCCGGCGGCGTGGTCGGCTTCAACTTCGCCGCCGCCTGCTTGACCTGGCGGCCCTTGGACGGATCGAGACGCGCCGCCGCAAAATTGCCGCCGCGCGGCGGCGGCACGATGCCCGCGGCCCTCACCTTGGACACGACGTTGGCGGGCAGCCGAGAGATCGGCGGGCCGGCATTGATCGGAACCGTTTCCCTGCCGAGGCGGGCGGACCCGATATCGTTGTTTTCGTTGATGACCACCCGCTGGTTGATGATCGTGGTGTTCTGGATCAGCGTCTGGTTCTCATCCACCGGCCGCACCACCTGCACGAGATTGGCCGCGCCGATGGCCACCGCCGGCACGAACGTCCACCACACGTCCTCGACCACGACGTCGTCTCGCGGCGGTGCCGGCACCCAGCCTATGTCGTCGTCGCTCTCGCGCCAGACAACCCAAGCCGGCGCCCATTCGTCGCCGACGACCCACACCCAGCCGAGGTCCGGATCGTAAACCCAGCGGCCATAGTGGAAAACGATCTGGCCGAACGGCTCCTCGGATTGCCAGTACCAGCCGTCCTCGGTCCATACCCAATGCCCGACGGTATAAGGCCGCCAGTCCGTATCGACCGACGGCACCCAGACCTCGCCATAGCGCGTCGATTGTTGCCACTCGCCGTAGCGCGACAGCCTTTCGCGCACATGTACGGAAATCACCGCCGCACGGGCTGGCGGGTCGAGCGGCGGCAGCAACGGCGCCAATGGCGTGGCGCCCAGCGCCAGAGCCAGTGCGATGGACGTGGCGCGGCCGCCTCGGCCCAGCGAAAGAGCCAGACAGGAAGTCATGTTCGTGCTCCGCAAATCGACCCTTCGCAGAGAATCCTGCGCCCCCTTTTTGGCGAAATTGAAAAGCCGCTGTCACTTCTTCGTGACCGCAAGGTCGATGCGACGCATTAGCCCGGCGCGGTGCCTCCATCCCGGTCGATCGGTAAAATGCAAGGCAATTGCCTAAGTTGACCGAAACCAATCCCTCTCACGCGCCCTTAACCGGCTTGCCGTAGTTTACGACCGCGGGGATCGGGTGGGATTGCATGTTCGTGGAACGCGAAGCCTCCACAGGCGAAGGTACGTCGCAGGAACGGCGCGGGTCCGGCCAGAATGAAAGCCGGATTCTCGGCCATGTCGTGCAATGCGACGGCGCGCGCGCCGTCATCAGCGCCTTCGCGAATGACGGCGGAACCGGCAGCGGGCATTGGACCGTCGGCAAGATGATCTCGATCAATCTGGGCGGTTCGCGCACCGTCGGGCTGGTCTATGCCATCGACAAGTCGGACCGCGCCTGGGACGCCGCCGGCAGCAACCCCATCGAAGTATGCGTCGAGCTTGTCGGCGAGGTCCGCGACGGCGATGCCCCCGGCGCCAAGCCGGTGTTCGACCGGGGCATCACCAACTATCCGCATATCGGCGCGATCGCGCACCGCATCCGCAGCCGCGACCTGGAGGCGGTGTACGATCTCGCCGGCCGGCGGGCGATCACCATCGGCAACCTCTCCCAGGACGAGGCGATCGACGCCAACATCGCCATCGACGACACGCTGGCCCGCCATTTCGCCATCGTCGGCACCACCGGCGTCGGCAAATCCACCGCCGTCTCGCTGCTCTTGCGCAAGTCGCTGGCCGCGCGGCCCGACCTCAGGGTGCTCATCCTCGATCCGCACAACGAGTTCGCGGCCTCGCTGCCGGAGTATTGTGTGCGGGTGGACGCGACCTCGCTCGACCTGCCCTTCTGGATGTTCCGCCTGGAAGAATTCACCGAGGTGCTTTTCCGCGGCCGCGAGATAGACCCCGAAGAGGTCGACATGTTGCGCGACCTCATCCCGGTTGCGAAGAACCTCTACCGCAATCCGCAGTCCGGCACCTTCCTGCGCCGGGGCGCCGATACGCTGACGGCCGATACGCCGGTGCCCTACCGCATCGCCGATCTGTTGAAGCAGATCGACGAGCGCATCGGCCTGCTCGACAGCAAGGCCGATCGGCCGGCGCTGAAGTCGCTCCGGACCCGCATCGAGCAGGCGGCGGCGGACCCGCGCTATCGCTTCATGTTCAATTCGCGCCTCATCGAGGACTCGATCCACGAAACCATCGGCAACATTTTCCGCGTGCCGCACTATGGCCGCCCCGTCACCTGCTTCGAGATGGCGGGCATGCCGTCCGAAGTTGTGAACTCGGTCTGCTCCGTGCTGGCGCGCCTCGCCTTCGACCTTGCCTTGTGGAGCGAGGGCAAGTTGCAGCTTCTCCTCCTGTGCGAGGAAGCGCATCGCTACATGCCGGCCGATCCGCGCCTGGGCTTCGCGCCGACGCGGCACGCTCTGTCGCGCATCGCCAAGGAAGGCCGCAAATATGGCTGCTATCTCGGCGTGGTGACGCAACGGCCGGGCGAACTCGACCCGACGATCCTGTCGCAATGCTCCACCTTCTTCGCCATGCGGCTCGCCAACGAGGCCGACCAGGCCATCATCCGCTCGGCCATCGCCGATTCCTCGGCCTCGAGCCTCGCCTTCCTGTCCTCCATGGGCCAGCGCGAGGCCATCGCCTTCGGCGAAGGCGTGGCCACCACCATGCGCCTGAAGTTCGAGAGGCTGGACGACAGCCTGCTGCCCGGCGCCGCCAAGCGCAAGGTCGGCGAGCCCGAAGGCGACGACGCCAATGTCGACCTGGCCGCGATCGTCGAGAAATTGCGCAACGTGCCGAAGCCGCAGACCTCCGCGATGGCCTTTTCCGAACCCGTGGCCACGACGGTTCAGGCCGGCGATGCCGGCTACCGCAAGCCGGCGTCGCCGCGCATTCAGCCGGACACCGATTTCGACATGCGCTACGGGTTGAAGCCGACGACCTTCGGCATGCGCCCGCAAAACGAGTAGCACCGGCTGGCAAAAACCGACCGAGCCTGGCGTTTCGCGGCCAAACCCGCTGCAGATCTCAGGCGCAGACCCGGTTCCTGCCCTGCCTCTTGGCCTTGTAGAGCTGCTTGTCGGCGCGGCGGAAGAACTCCTCCGCCGCCTCCTTGCCGTCCCACACCGCGAGCCCCACGCTGGTGGTGACGCGCAACCGCGTGCTTCCGGCCAGCACCGGGGTGGCCTCGATGGCCTTGCGGATGCGCTCGGCGAACCGCTCCAGGACAGGGCTTTCCATGTTCGGGGTGACGACCGCGAACTCTTCGCCGCCCAGTCGCGCGGCGACGTCGTGATAGCGCGTCATGTTCTTCAGGCAGTTCGCCACGACCCTGAGCACTTCGTCGCCGACGTCGTGGCCGTAAGTGTCGTTCACCTGCTTGAAGTGGTCGAGATCGAGGATCATCAGGCCCACGGGCCTGCCGATGCGTCGGAACTCCGCGATATATTCCTTCAGCGCATCGTCGAAATAGCGACGGTTCTGCATTCCCGTCAGCGCATCGGTCAGCGCCGCCTGCTCCAGCGTCTCGGAACGCTCGCTGAGCGACAGCGTCATGGCGCGAAGCTTGCCTTCTTCCCGCACCTGCTTGCGGATGAGCGGATAGATGAAGAACACGCCGAAGAACAGGGCCGTGGCCAGAAGCACGCCGACGACGAACAGCAACTCGTTCAGATAGACGATGTCCGCGATCCGCGAGGGACGCGTGAAGCTGGGAGCCAGCGCATGGAGAAAAGCATAGGCACGCGCCGTCACCAGCCCGGCGGCCAGCACGACGATTATGAAGATGAAGAACGCCGACTCCGCCCTGTGGAAACGCATGCCGCCCGCCGGAATTGCCCTCCGGTCCTTATGTCAGCCTCGAACTTACAGACAGTTAAATTCGACAACTAAAATGCGAGAGATACTCTTTCGAGCATATTCCAAGTTGCATATCGAGGCACCGCGCCCATTTGCGGTTACAGCCGGTCGCCGAGGGGGATGCGCACCCATTCCGGACCGAGCTGGTGCCTGAACCACGTCGCCTGCCGCTTGGCGTATTGCCGCGTGGCGATCTTGGCGCGTGCGATAGCGTCCTTTGCCGCCATGTCGCCGGCCAGCACGTCCTGAAGCTCGCGCACTCCGATCGCCTTCATGGCTGGCAGGGAAGCGTCGAGCCCGAGGGCTGCCAGTTCCCGCACCTCGTCCAGCCCGCCCTCCTCCATCATCCTGTCGAAGCGGGCGTCGATACGCCGTACGAGCGCATCGCGCTGCGGCTCGACGACCAGGAAGCGGGCGCTGGAACGGTCGATGAGCGGCTCTGCGCGATCCGCCTGCCAGTCCAGGATTGAGCGGCCGGATGCATCCAGGACCTCCAGCGCGCGCACGATGCGCTGCCCGTCGCCCGGCCGCAGCCGCGCCGCCGTCCCGGCATCGCGCTGGGCGAGGACGGCATGGAGCGCGGGCGCCCCCAGCCGGGCCAGTTCCCCGCGCCAGTGGTCGCGCACGGAAGCCGGTATCGCGGGCATCTCGGCGATGCCTTCCGCCAGCGCGCGGAAATAGAGGCCGGTGCCGCCGACGAAGATCGCCTTGCGTCCCGCGAAAGCTCCTTCCCGGATCAGGCGCATCACGTCGCGAAGCCACGCGCCGGTGGAATAGGCGATCGACGGATGGACATGGCCATAGAGCAGATGCGGCACCTGCGACGTCTCGGCCGCGCCGGGCCGCGCCGTCAGCACGTTCAGGATCGAATAGACCTGCATGGAATCGGCATTGACGATCACCCCGCCCTCGCGAACAGCCAGGTCGAGCGCCAGAGCCGACTTGCCGCTGGCGGTCGGCCCGGCTATCAGGATCGCGTTCTTCACGCGGCCCGGAGCCGCCTGCTCACCGGATCCTTCCATGTCGCTCGTTGCCACGCTCGTTTCCCATCCTGCCGCGCGCATCCTGTCGCCGGCACTTGCGAATAAGGCGTCTTTGGCGGTCGGCGCAAGCACGGTGCGCTGGCTGGCCGAATCGGAGGCCTGCGACATCGACCTGCCCGAAGGCGCGGACGGCGCGGAAGCGGAGGCCGCCTTGCGCGCGGCTTTGGGCCCCGAGCCGGTGGACGTTGCCGTCCAGCCCGCGTGGCACCGCCGCAAGAAACTGCTGCTGGCCGACATGGATTCCACCATGATCGACCAGGAATGCATCGACGAACTGGCGGACGAGGTGGGCCTCAAGGAGCGGGTGGCCGACATCACCGCCCGCTCGATGAACGGCGAGATCGCCTTCGAGCCGGCCTTGAGGGAACGGGTCGCCCTGCTGAAAGGGCTGGAGATCGAGGTGGTCGACCGCATCGTCGCCAGCCGCCTGACGCTGGCTTCCGGCGGCCGAGCCCTGGTGCAGACCATGCGTGGCGCAGGCGCCTATACGGCACTGGTGTCCGGCGGCTTCGAGGTGTTCACCGGCCGCATCGCCGAAATGCTGGGCTTCCACGAGCACCAGGCCAACAGGCTGATCGAACGGGAAGGCCGCTTCGCCGGCGAGGTCGGTGAACCGATCCTCGGCCGTGCGGCCAAGGCTGCGGCGCTGCTCGCCATTTCCACCCGGCTCGGCCTGACGCCCGCGGATGCCATCGCGGTCGGCGATGGTGCCAACGACCTCGACATGCTGAACCTGGCGGGCACCGGCGTCGCCCTGCATGCCAAGCCCTCGGTCGCGGCAGCCGCCCGGATCCGCATCGACCATGGCGACCTCACCGCCCTGCTCTACCTCCAGGGCTATTCGCGCAAAGAGTTCGCACAATGAAGCTGATCCGCACCGGGCGCCTGATCCTGCGCAATTGGGAGGAACGCGACCGGGGCCTGTTCCATCGCATAAATTGCGACGAGCAGGTGATGGAATTCTTCCCCTTCCGCCGCGATCGGGCGCAGGCCGATGCCAAGATGGACGAGATAAGCGCGGAAATCTCCCGCGACGGCTATGGCTGGACCGCCGCGGAAATCGCCTCGACCGGTCAATGCATCGGCTTCGTCGGGCTGCATGATGCGGAGATCGGGCCCTTCGCACCGCCCGGATCGATCGAGATCGGCTGGCGGCTGGCGCCGGAATTCTGGGGCCACGGCTATGTCACCGAGGCGGCGGCCGCCTGGCTCGACTTCGGTTTCGAGACGCTCGACAGGCATGAGATCATTTCGTTTGCCGTGTCCGGGAACAAAAAATCCACACGCGTGATGGAGCGGCTGGGAATGCGCCGCGACGTTTCCGCGGACTTCGACCATCCGCGAGTGCCGGACAGCCACCCGCATCTGAGGCGGCACGTCTTCTACCGGCTTTCCCGCGAAGACTGGCAGGCCAGGAAAAAGGCGGCATCATAGCCGCCTTTTTCACCTCTGGAACAACGGGTTAGAACCCTTTCCGGACTCAATCCATCCGGATCGTGACAAAGCGCAGCTCGCCCGATTTCGAGGCCAGCATGAGCAGCGCGTTCTTGCGGCCCTGCTCCTTCAACGCGCCGATCCGGTCCATCACGTCCTTCGGCGTGGCGACCGATTCCTGCGCGATCTCGGTGATGACCTCGCCCGGCTGCACGCCGCGCTCCGCCGCGGCGGACCCTTTGGCCACGTCCGTGACCACCACGCCCGAGACGTCGGCGGCGATGCCGAACCTGGCGCGCGTGGCCTCGTTGAGTTCGCCGACCGTCATGCCGAGCACGGTGGCGGTCGCGACCGGAGCGGCCTCGTCGCCGCCATTGCCTTCATCCGGCTTTGCCTTGTCGGCTTCGGCCAGCTTCTCGCCGTCCTCGAGCCGGCCGAGCGTGACCTTGACGGTCTGCTCCTTGCCCTTGCGCACGATGACGACATCGACAGCCTTGCCGACCGGGCTTTCGGCGACGATGCGCGGCAGGTCGTGCATGTCGCGGATATCCTTGCCGTCGAACTTGGTGACGACATCGCCCGGCTGTATCGAACCGTTGTCGACCGGACCGCCCTTGATGATGCCGGCGATCAGCGCGCCCTTCGGCGCCGCCATGCCGAGGCTTTCCGCGATTTCGGCGGTGACGGGCTGGATGCGCACGCCAAGCCAGCCGCGCCGGGTCTCGCCATATTGGCGCAACTGGTCGACCACCCCCGCCGCGAGTTGCGAGGGAATCGCGAAGCCGATGCCGATCGAGCCGCCCGACGGCGAAATGATGGCCGTGTTGATGCCGATCACCTCGCCGTTCATGTTGAACAGCGGGCCGCCGGAATTGCCCCGATTGATGGCGGCATCCGTCTGGATGAAGTCGTCATAGGGCCCGGAATTGATGTCGCGGTTGCGCGCCGAGACGATGCCCAGCGTCACCGAGCCGCCGAGGCCGAACGGGTTGCCGATGGCCATGACCCAATCGCCGATGCGCATCTTGTTGGAATCGCCGAATTTCACGGCGGTCAGCTTGTGGCCCTTGGGGTCCACCTTCAGCACGGCGATGTCCGTCTTGGTGTCGGTGCCGACCAGCTTCGCCTTCAGCGTGGTGCCGTCGGAGAAGTTGACCTCGATGTCGTCGGAGTCGGCGATCACGTGGTTGTTGGTCACCACATAGCCTTCGGTGGCATCGACGACGAAGCCCGAGCCCAGCGACTGCACCTTCTGCGAACCGCCGCCGCCCTTGTCGCCGCCGCGATCCTTGAAGAAATCGTTGAAGAAATCCTGGAAGGGCGAGCCTTCCGGAAGCTGCGGCATCGGCACCGCGCCGGGGCCTTCCGTGCCCTTCACCGTCTGCGAGGTGGAGATGTTGACCACGGCGCCCAGAAGCCCTTCGGCAAGGTCCGCGACCGAGGCCGGCCCGTTGGCGGCCGCCGCCGACATGCTGGTGGCCTGGGCCGGAGGCGCGAAGGAAGGCGCGGCGAGCGCGCAAAGGGCGAGCATGAGCGCGGGGCCGGCAGGCAGCCGCGCCGTCGCGCGCTTGAGGGAGACGCGCCGGCTGGCCGCTCGCAAGAG
Organism: Mesorhizobium sp. SP-1A; assembly: GCF_032460275.1. Taxonomy (NCBI): domain Bacteria; kingdom Pseudomonadati; phylum Pseudomonadota; class Alphaproteobacteria; order Hyphomicrobiales; family Phyllobacteriaceae; genus Mesorhizobium; species Mesorhizobium sp. SP-1A. The sequence goes on from NZ_JAVXZD010000003.1 coordinate 281,729, forward strand.
GGTTTCGGTGGTCATCGGGGCCTCCCGGCACGTTGGTTTGAAAGGGAAAGGCGCTCCACCAGGGCCGCGCCTTGCGTCATCATGTCAAGAAATAAGGCACGTTTGCGGCTGCTGCCAGCGGCTCCGCATAAAACCGGGCGGCGCGGTTCAGCCACGCACCAGCCATACGACGCCGACGCCGGCCGCGATCGAGGCCAGGCCGGCGATCCTCAGCGTCGAATCCGAGGTGGATTGCACTTCCGCGGCGAGCTTGCGGGCCAGCGTCGGGAAGCCGCCATAGACCAGGCCCTCGACGACGAGAACCAGGCCCATGGCGGCCAGGAAGTCCGACACCCGCTATTGCCCGGCGGCGGGAGCCGCGGTCCGCGCGGCCGGCGCACCCGACGCCGCGCCCGGCAGCTTGCCGTCGGGATCGCGGAAGAAGCGGAAGAACTCCGAGTTCGGCGACAGGAGCATCGTGGTGCCGGTGTTGTCCAGCGCCGTCCCGTAGGCGTTGAGCGAACGGTAGAAATCGAAGAAGCCCGGGTCGCGCTGGTAGGCGGCGGCGAAAGTGGCGCTTCGCTGGGCGTCGCCCTCACCGCGCAGGATTTCCGATTCCTTGTTGGCCTCGGCGATGATCTCGATCACCTCGCGGTCGGCCCGGGCGCGAATGCGCTGCGCCGCCTCGTTGCCGCGTGCCCTCAGCCTCTCGGCCTCGGCCAGGCGCTCAGCCTTCATGCGGTCGTAGGTCTGCTGGGAAACCTCCGCCGTGAGATCGGTGCGGCGGATGCGCACGTCGTCGATCTCGAGGCCGAGCGAGGTCGCGTCGGGCCGCAGCTGGTCGCGCACTTCGCGCATCATCGACGCGCGTTCTTCCGAAAGCGCCGCCTCGAAGCCGCGCAGACCGTAGACACGGCGCAAGGCCGCGTCGAGACGCGTCTTCAACCGCTGCTCGGCCAGATCGACGCTGCCCGACACCGCCGCGCGGAAGACCCGCGGATTGGAGATGCGGTAGGCGATGAAGGCGTCGACCTCGTAGAACTTGCCGCCCGAAACCTGGACGCGGATGTTGTCGAGATCGAAGCGCAGCACGCGCTTCTCGACCATCTGCACCGTGTCGGCATCGAAGAAGCCGAACGGCAGCTTGAAGTAGATGCCCGGTTCGGCCTTCACGTCCACGATCTCGCCGAAGCGCAGCACGATCGCCTGCTGGCGGGCGTTGACGACGAATACGGACGAGTAGACCAGGAACAGGGCGATCGCCGCGATGACTGCAATGATGGGAAGCCTGTTGGACATTACTGGTTGCCTCCCGTGGTCGCCGGGGCCTTGGGCTGCAACGCCGGCAGCGGCAGGTATGGCACCGGCCCCGTGCCCGCGCCGGGCTCCACGATCACCTTGCTGGAATCCTTCAGCACCTTCTCCATCGTCTCGAGGTAGAGGCGCTTGCGGGTCACGTCCGGCGCCTTGGCATATTCGTCATAGACGGAGATGAAGCGCTGCGCCTCGCCTTCCGCCTCCTGCACCACGCGGTTCTTGTAGGCAGCCGCCTCTTCGCGCACCTGCGCGGCCTGGCCGCGCGCCTGGCCGAGCTTCTGGTTGGAGTACTGATTGGCCTCCTCCACGAAGCGGTCCTCGTCCTGCTCGGCGCGCTGCACTTCGTCGAACGCGTCGGCCACTTCGCGCGGCGGCGCGGCATCCTCGATCGAGACCGCATTGACCGTCAGGCCGGCATGGTAACTGTCCAGCGTGTTCTGGATGATCTCGCGCACCGAAGTGGCGATGCCCTGGCGGTCGTCGCGGAAAATGTCCTGCGCGGGGCGCCGGCCGACGGCCTCGCGCATGGCGCTCTCGGCAACCTGCCGCAACATGCCGTCGGGATCGGAAACGTCGAAGAGATATGATTTGGGATCGGACACCTGGTAGGCGACCGAGAACTGCACGTTGACGATGTTCTGGTCGCCCGAAAGCATCAGGCCCGACGTGTCGCCGCTGCGCGCGCCGCTGCCGATGTTGACGAGCTGCTCGGAAATCTTGGCGGTCTCGACCGTCTCGATCGGCCACCAGTGGAAATGCAGGCCCGGTTCGGAAAGCTGCGCCTTGGGCTGGCCGAAGCGCAGTTCCACCGCCACCTCGTCGGGCTGCACCGTGTAGATGGCCTTGAAAGCCCACAGGGCCACCAGGACGAGCGCCACGAGGCCCCAGAACGCGGGAGTACCGCCTCCGCCGCCGGGCAGCGCGCGTCGCAGCCGGTCCTGGCCGCGCCGGATGATGTCCTCCAGATCGGGTGGGGAACCTTGCGGCCCTCCCGGCCCGCGCGGACCTTGCCCCCACGGCCCCTGATTACCTCCGCCGCCGCCCCATGGGCCGCCGCCTCCGCCGCTCTTATCGTTCCAGGGCATAAATGTCCTTTCGCTTGGTCCCTCAGGGCGCCTGAGACGGCGCAGATCCTCCAGCCGCAGCAGGGAGTTCGTTCTTCTATAGGCAGGCGGCGACGCGCTTTCAACGCATCGCCGCGCTTCCCTTGGCGTTTGGGCCCTGCCGGATGGCCCCCGCGACGGTTTGTCCTGTCAGCCGGCCACGCCGCGTCGCTCGTAGACGGCGTGCCGCGTGGCGTGGCTGTCCCTTTCGCCCGCCGCGATTTCCTCGGACGACACCTGGCGCCATGCCGCCGGATCGATGGGCGGGAAATGCGCGTCGCCCTCGACCTCGGCCAGCACGTGGGTGACGTGGAGGCGGTCGGCCAGCGGCAAGGCCTGGCGGTAGATCTCCCCGCCGCCGACGACGCAGACCTCGTCCACGCCCGCCATGCAGCGCGCCCGCGCCCTGGCCAGCCGGACCGCGTCGTCCAGCGAATAAGCGACCTCCACACCTTCGGCGCGCCAGTCGCGGTCGCGCGTCACCACGATGTTCAACCGGCCCGGCAGGGGCTTGCCGATACCCTCATAGGTCTTGCGGCCCATGATGATGGGCTTGCCCATCGTGTCCGCCTTGAAGCGCTTCAGGTCGGTCGAGAGCCGCCACGGCAGGCCGCCGTCACGGCCGATCACGCCGTTTTCGGCAATGGCTACGTGGATGGCGATGTGCATCAGTCGGCGCTCCCGCTGTCTGCGGGCGCGTCGCTGGCAGCCCGGTCGAGGATCAATAGGTCGATATCTCTGTCCGGGAAATAGTCTTCCGCCGTCATCTCGAAGGTCGTGGGCCCGACCTTGCGCACATTCGTGCCGCAGAAGGAAACCAGGCTGTCCGCCTTGCCCTTGTCGATGGTCAGCTTGAACTTGCCGATCGAACCCAGCGCCCAGTTCCCGCCCGTGGTCAGCACGTAGGACAGCCGGTTCTCGATCAACTGCGGATAGCCGTCGGGACTGTCCTTCGCGGCCTTGCGCACGGCGTTCTCGAAGCCTTCGTCCATGCAGTAGCGGGTCTTGTAGGTGTCGTACTGGCCCTGGAACTTGCCGTCGTAGAAGAAGCTCAGCCCGGCCGTGCCGCCGACGCTGGGCTTGTACCGGTGGGAAACGCGCACCTCCTTGCCCGCCGGAAAGACCGTGCGCCACCAGTAGGTCGAGTGCAGGGTCCAATAAGGCGTGCGCACGCTCTTCCAGCCGGAACCGTCGTCATATTCGTTCATGATGATGATGCCGCGCGACAGCCAGTCGTCGGCGACCTTCTGCGGCACCTTTTCCAGAGCGGAAATCGCCGCGTCCCCATAGGGATAGAGCGGAATCTTCTGTGCTTTCAGTTCATCGGTGACCTCGATGCCGACCGCGAAGGCGCGCTGCTCCAGTTCCGGCTTGACCGGCTTGCCGTCGATGGACATGTCGAAGCCGAGGAAATTGTCGTCCGGATCGTCGGGGATCGCCGGCATTTCGTAGGGATTGCCCTCGATGTCGGGCAGCGGAAAGGCCACGATGGTGTCGACGTCCTTGTCCGAACGGTTGTGGAACACGTAGTCCACCGTCACCTTCTCGCGCGAGATGAAAAGGTTCTCGCTGTCCATCGAGACGGCGTCGCTGCGCGACAGGATCACTCCACCGGTGCCCAGTTCCGCGGTCGAATCGTTGGCGAAAGCCGGTTGCACGGCAAAAAAGGCTGCGCTGAGAGCGAGCGCGGCGCGCAGGAACATGGCAGCGATTCCTCAAATCCCGGTGGCCGCCGGAACACTAGAAGCTTTTCCCGCCGGTTCAAGCTTGCGCCCGCACTGGACAGGCTCCTTGCGTTGCGGCACGAGTGAACCATGCGAACGCTTCTGGTCATCGGCATCGGCGCCGGCAATCCCGAACATTTGACGGTTCAGGCCATCAACGGCCTCAACCGCGCCGACGTGCTGTTCATCCCCGACAAGGGCGCGAGGAAGAACGACCTCGCCGAACTGCGCCGCCAGATCTGCGACCGGTTCGTCACCAACCCGGCCTCGCGCCGCGTCGAGTTCGACGTGCCGGTGCGCGCCGAGCCCACCTCGTCCTACCGCGCCACGGTGGACGACTGGCATGAGGCCATCGCCGGCATCTACGAGGCGCTGATCCGCGACGAATTGCCGGACGACGGCATCGGCGCCTTCCTGATCTGGGGCGACCCTTCCCTCTACGACAGCGCGTTGCGCATCCTTGAACGCGTCCGCGACAGGGACAATGTCGAATTCGCGCTGGAGGTCATCCCCGGCATCACCGCCATCCAGGCGCTGGCCGCCGGCCACAGGATGGCGCTGAACCGCATCGGCGATCCCTTTCTCGTCACCACCGGCCGCCGGCTGACGGAGGAAGGCATGCCCGGCAACGCCGGCACGGCAATCGTCATGCTGGACGGCAAATGCGCTTTCCGCACGCTGGCCGACAAGGAACTGGAAATTCACTGGGGCGCCTATCTCGGCACACCGGACGAGATCCTGGTTTCCGGACGGCTGGGCACCGTGGAGGACGACATCGTGCGGTTGCGCGAGGAAGCGCGCGGCCGCAAGGGCTGGATCATGGACACCTATCTGTTGCGCAAGCCCGGCGAACCGGAGGAATAGGACAAGTTCCTCACCCTCCCCTGGGACGGCAAAAAGGGCGCTACCCGGCGTCGATTTCGGCCTGCAGCGCCTCCATATGCGCCGTCGCGGCGGAAGTGGCGGCCCGCTCGATGGCGCGATAGCGGCTGACCACGGCGAGACCCACCGCCGTGAGCTGCGCGCCGCCGCCCTTGCGGCCGCCGGTCTGTGCCGCCACCAGCGGCTTGCCGAACACGCGGTTCATGTCCTCCACCAGGTCCCAGGCATGTTTGTAGGACATCTCCATGCCGCGCGCGGCGGCCGAAATCGAGCCGAAGGCGGCGATCTGCTCCAGAAGCTCGATCTTGCCGGGGCCGATCCGGCCGTCCGGGTCGAGATTGATGCGCAGGCTCAGCGAAGGCATGGTTTTCTCCGTAACCGTTGCGACCATAGCGCCTGGGCCTGCGCAGCGCTATTGCCTAACGCCATAACGCTCCCGGCGGTTACAAATGCACGTCCGCGCGCGCGCCCGCGGCGACGTTGCCCTCGAAGCTCACCGTCTTGATCACGGCGAACACCGCAAGGCCCGGCCGAAGCCCCAGCATCTGCCGCGACTGCTCGGTGATGCGCGCCAGCACAGGCACGCCGTTGCAATCGATCCGCACCCTGACGGACGCCCCCTCGCCGGTTTCGATGCCCTCGATATGGCCGGCCAGTATATTGAGCGCCGAAAGGCCGTGCGGCCGCTCGGTCGCCAACATCACGTCGCGGGCACGGATGCGCAGCCGCACCGGCGCGCCGATTTCCAGCCTGAGACGCGGCACGTGGATTTCGCCGGCCGCCGACGACAACACGCTCATGCCGAAGCGTTCATCATGCGAGGCCACGCTGGCTTCCAGCACCGAACCGCCCTCGCCGCGCTCGTCCGCTGGCAACAGGTCGAGGCGCTGCATGATCTCGGCGGTGGGGCCGAATGCCGTCACCCTGCCGGCCGAAAGCACCGCCACCTCGCTGGCCAGCCGCGCCACTTCGGCCAGCGAGTGGCTGACATAGAGGATCGGTATCCTGGTTTCGTCGCGCAGCCGCTCGATATAGGGTATGATCTCGGCCTTACGCGCCTCGTCCAGCGAAGCCAGCGGCTCGTCCATCAGGAGCAGCTTGGGGCTCGCCAGCAAGGCGCGACCGATCGCCACCCGCTGCTTCTCGCCTCCCGACAGACGCGACGGCTTGCGATCGAGCAGATGCGAAATGCCGAGCAGGTCGACCACCGATCCCATCTCCGCATAGCGTTCGGCCGGCGGCGTGAACCAGCGTCCGTAACGCAGATTGTGCGCCACGCTCATATGCGGGAACAGCCGCGCATCCTGGAACACCATGCCGATGCGCCGCCTGTATTTGGGCACGAAGATGCCCCTGTGCGTATCGACCAGCACGCGCCCGTCCACCGCGATGCGTCCCTCGTCGGGCCTGGTCAGCCCCGCCACCATGTTGATCAGCGACGTCTTGCCGGAACCGGAAGGGCCGAACAGCGCGGTCAGCCGGCCGGCGCTCTCGAAACGCGCATCGAGCGTGAAGGCGCCCTGCCGGTGGCTGACGGCCACCGATACCGAATCGCGGCGCCCTTGCGGCACAGGAGTTTCCGTCGCACCGGCCATGTTCATTCGATGTCCAGCCGCCGGCCGACGCGCCGCGCCAGCACTTCCGAAGCCACAAGCGCGGCCATGGAGATGACGATGCTGATGAGAGTGAGGCGCAGCGCACCGGCATCGCCTCCCGGCATCTGCGTGAACGTGTAGATGGCGGAAGGCAGGGTCTGCGTCTCGTTGGGAATGTTGGAGACAAAGGTGATGGTGGCGCCGAACTCGCCCATCGCCTTGGCGAAGGAGAGGATGGCGCCGGCGATCATGCCGGGCAGGATCAGCGGCAGCGTCACCGTGCCGAAAACCCAGAGCGGGTTGGCGCCGAGCGTGCCGGCCGCCGCTTCCAGCTTGCGGTCCACCGACTCGATGGACAACCGAATGGCGCGAACCATCAGCGGAAAGCCCATCACGCCGCAGGCAAGCGCCGCACCCGTCCAGCGGAACGAGAAGACCAGCCCGAAATAATCGGCGAAGAGGGCACCGGCCGGGCCGCGCCGGCCGAAGGAAAGCAGCAACAGATAGCCCGTGACCACGGGCGGCAGGATGAGCGGCAGATGCACGACGCCGTTGAGCACCGTCTTGCCCCAGAATTTGCCGCGCGCCAGCAGCAGCGCGATCAGGATGCCCGGCGGCAGGGAGGCGATCATGGCCACGGTCGCCACCTTGATCGACAGCCGGACCGCGTTCCATTCGTCGGGCGTGAGGTCCAGCAGCCAGTCCATATTCCGTTATCGGCCCCGCTCTAAAAAGCTTCGAAGCCTACTTCGCGCCGGTCAGGAAAGTGAAGCCCTGGGCCTCGAACAGGCTCTTGGCCTTGTCCGATTTCAGGTATTCCTCGAACGCCGTGGCGTCGGCATTCTTCGATTCCGCCGTCACCGCCACCGGATAGACGATCGGCGGATGCGAATCTTGCGGGAAGGTGCCGACGATCTTGACGCCCGGCTCCACCGCCGCGTCGGTCTGGTAGACGATGCCGAGCGGCGCCTCGCCCGTGGCGACGAGCTTCAGCGCGGCGCGCACGTTCTCCGCCTGCGCCACCTTGTTCTCGACCGACGACCATGCGCCGAGCGCCTCCAGCGCCGCCTTGCCGTACTTGCCGGCCGGCACCGCCTTGACGTCGCCCATGGCGATCTTGCCGTCGCCGAGCAGGCCGGCGAGGTCGAAACCCTTCCCGATCTCCACAGCCGCCTTCGAATCGGCCGGCGCCACCAGCACGATGCGGTTGCCGAGCAGTCTGGTCTCGGTATCGGCCTTGGTGAGTTTTTTGTCGGAGAGATACTTCATCCAGTCGAGGTCGGCCGAGATGAAGATGTCGGCCGGCGCGCCTTCCTCGATCTGCCTGGCGAGCGCCGAGCTTGCCGCGTAGGAGATCTTGGCCGACTTGCCCGTCTCGGCCTTCCAGGCGTCGTTGACGTTGTCCAGCGCGCCCTTGAGGCTTGCCGCGGCGAAAACGATGACGTTGTCTTCTGCCTGCGCTGCCGGCACCGCCGCCACGAGCATCGCCGCGAGGCCGCCGATGGCGGCCATCATGCCCAGTCCGAATTTCCTGCGCGTCAACATGGAGATCTCCCCGTTCCGATGAAAACTATCTGGTTCAGCCGTTTCGATATATACAGATGAATATAACAAAGGAAGCGGGCCGAGGCCGGCTCGCTCCAGTTTTCAAAAGCATTTGCCACCTTTGCGCGGGCGGCTTAGATGGTGACGTCCGTATATATCGTCCACCCGAACCATTCAGGAGAAACTCATGAAGATCAGCGCGCGCAACCGGCTCAAGGGCAAGATCGTCGAACTGACCAAGGGCGCCACCACGGCGCACGTGCGCATCGACGTCGGCGGCTCGGTCGTGACGGCCGCGATCACCAATGAGGCGGTGGACGAACTGAAGCTGGCCGTCGGCCAGGATGCCTATGCCGTGGTCAAGGCCTCGGACGTGATGGTGGCGGTGGACTGACGCGGTTATCGCACCGGATAGTCCGGCTCATGAAAAGGACGGGCATCGCCCGTCCTTTTGCGTTCCTCGCGGCTCACACAGTTCTTATCGCAGGCCCGGGTCTTGTCGCAGGCTCAGGCGACGCGCCCTTGGCAGCGTCGCCGCCCGCGCACGGTCGCCCGAAAGCGCGCAGGAACGTGCGCACGCCGTTGGTCGAAGCGGCCTTCACCTCCTCGGGCGTCGGCGTGCCGCCGAGCATGAAAGTCAGTTGCAGATCGGCATTGACCAGCGCCAGGAACTGCCGCGCCGCAAGGTCGGGATCGTCCATCTGGAGCAGGCCGGCGAAGGCCAGGCGGGCGAAGCGCGCTGCCAGCGCCGACCAGGTCTTGCCCGGTCCCTGCTCGCGCCAATCCGCGAAGAGTTCGGGATAGCGCGCGCTCTCGGCCTGGATCAGCTTGCGCAGGAACTTGCCTTCGCGGTTGCAGATGCAATTGCGGTTGAGCCGTTCGGCAAAGGCGACGAGTTCGGCCTCTAGCTCCTGCGGATGGTCGGGGAAGGTGCCGAGCGTGGCGAAGACGCCGGCGTTGGAACGCTCGGTCAGGTCGCGCACCACGGCCATGAACAGCTTTTCCTTGTCGCCATGGTGGTTGTAGACGGTCTGGCGCGACACGCCGGCCTCGACCGCGATCAAATCGATATTGGCGCCGGCAAAACCCTCCCGGCAGAACACCTCGCCCGCGGCATCGATGATGGACATGCGCTTGGCATTGTGTCCGCGTGGCGGGAGGGTGTCAGGAGAAATGGCCGTGTTCATGAAAAATCTATATAGCAGCGATTGACGAATTGGACAACACTGTCTAAAAATATGGTCATCCAATCTAGGAATCTCGCCTCTCCCGTGTCGGGATTCCGGGACTTCGAACGTCCTGTGGCCGCCTGCTCCTCCCGCAGGCAGTCGAAAAAGATCCGAGAGTGTCAGCCATGTCTCCGAAATTCCTGCGCACCGCAGTCGTGCTCGGCCTTTTGTCTGCCATAGGCCCCTTCGCCATCGATATGTACCTGCCGGCGCTGCCCTCGATCGGCGAAGACCTGCATGCGAGCACGGCCGCCGTGCAGATGAGCCTGCTCATCTTCTTCCTGTCCATGGGTTTCGGCCAGATCGTCGTCGGGCCGATCTCAGACATGCTCGGTCGCAAGGCGCCGCTCTATGGCGGGCTGCTGCTGTTCATGGCCGGCGGCATCGGCGCCGCACTCGCCCCCGATGCGGAATGGCTGATCGCCTTCCGCGCCATCCAGGGCCTCGGCGCCTGCGCCGGCATGGTGGTGCCGCGTGCCGTCGTGCGCGACCTGCACACCGGCGTCGAGGCCGCAAAGCTGATGTCTTTGCTGATGCTGGTGTTCTCGGTGTCGCCGATCCTGGCGCCCCTCACCGGCTCCTTCATCATCGAGGCATTCGGATGGCGCGGGGTGTTCTGGACCGTCAGCGGCGCAGCACTCATAGCGGTCGTGCTCCTGGCGACCTCGCTCACGGAAACCCGGCTGCCCGAGCATCGCGCCGGCAGTTCCCTGCGCGCGGCGCTGCGGGGCTACCGTTTCCTGCTCGGCGACCGCAAGTTCCTCGGGCTCACCGCCATCGGCGGCTTCGCCATCTCCTCCTTCTTCGTCTACCTGTCGAGCTCGTCCTTCATCCTGATCGACCATTACGGGCTGTCGCCGCGCGCCTATAGCGGCTTCTTCTCGATCAATGCGGTGTCGTTCTTCGCCATGTCGCAGCTCACCGGCGTGCTTTCGCAGCGTTTCGGGCTGAACCGGGTCGTGCGGGTCGCCGTGACCGGCTACGCCACCACCATGGTGGTGCTGCTGGCGCTGATGGCCTCCGGCGCCGACCAGCTCTGGGTGCTGGCAGCGCTGCTGTTCGTCGGCTACGGCTTCGTCGGCCTGGTCATCCCGTCCACCTCGGTTCTGGCCATGGACGATCACGGCGAGATCGCCGGCACCGCCTCCGCCCTCATGGGCACGCTGCAATTCGGCATCGGTGCGGTGGCAATGGGCGTGTCCAGCCTGTTCTTCGACGGCACGCCGCTGCCGATGGTGGCCGGCATCGCGCTCTGCGCCGTGATCTCCTTCACCATCGCGCAGTTCACGCTCGGGGGCCGCGCGCGCGTGGCGGCGCAGGCCCCGGCGGAATGAACCATCGGAATGAACCGGTAGCAGACCAGAAAGGCCGGGATTTCCCGGCCTTTTTTCATGGTTGCGTGCCGACCTGCGAAACTACGAAACGCATCCGCTCCGCCACGGAGGCACGCGGCACCTCCACCAGGTCGTAACCCAGCCCGGCATAGGTCTCGGCCATCGCCGCATGGGTGCGCGCGGCCTCATCGAAATCCTGCCTGCGTTCATCGTCCTGCCGGAATATCTGCGGCCAAGGCGGCAGCATGAAGACCTTGCGGTTGTAGCGGAAGCGCCGCGCCGCCGCCTCGACATGCGAAGGCACCGGCAATCCCGTCAGCTTCAGGTAGCCTGCGACGTCCGGCACGCCGCGGTCGAAGAAGACCGGACCGCCGCGTGACGCCGCCTCTTGATGCGAGCGCAGTTCCCACGCCAGCATCAATTCCGCGAACAGTGCCGGATCGTTCCACGGCAAGGCCGGTCCGCCGACCGCCATCTGGTCGCGGATGATGGCGCGCCCGGCTTCGGGCATCGTCGCGAATCCGGCTGCCTGCAAGGTTTCGATCAGCGTCGTCTTGCCGGAGCCAGGTCCGCCGCTCAGCACGAAATATCGGTCGGTTGCGGCAGTCATCGGATTTGTCCCTGGAAAAAGGCAGCGCACGCAAGCGATCCGCGCCGGCACGGACCGAACGCGCGAGGCCGCGGCAAAGAAGGAAAGGAAGATGAAGGAAGTGGAGGCTTCTGTTGCCAGGTGCCTCCGGACCCCGCTTAGACCTGCGACGGCCTAAGGCTTGATTTGAAGCGTTCGCGCCGCATTAAGCAGCGAGACGAGCTTCCGCATAGTTGTCGTTGGCAACTATAAGTTTAGCCCGATAACGGTGGTACAATGCCGGGCAAAAGCACGATCTTTACACCTTCGTCGATCCTGTTTCGCCCCCATCAACAACCGCCGCCTGTCTGGCCGGCGGCTGTTGGTGGAGGCGCCGGGTACCGCCCCCGGGTCCGAACGGCTTATTTCATCGCCTGTTTATCGCCATAGTCGGTCGAGCCGACGAAGCGAATATAGGCAGCGGCGCGGCAAAATGGAAGGGCCGGCCGCCATTCCCTTCGACGTTGCGAAGGGTTGACTTGAAGCCGCTCTCAATCGAAGCTCCGGCCAGGTGAGGAGAGTCTGCTTGATCGCAAGGGTTGCGGCGGTTTCTCGGCCTCGCCGCATGGATCGATGGCTCCGACGGGGAATTCCGATGACCGACTATCTGGCAGACGTGAAGAAGTACGATGCCGCCGCCGACGCGGCGGTGGTCGAAAAGATCGTGAAGCATCTGGGCATCGCGCTGCGCAACCGCGATTCCTCGCTCGTCTCGGCCACCGACCAGAAGGAACTCGACCGGGTTCGGGACAATTGGGCGGTGAAGAAGCTCGGCGTGGACGCCGCCAAGGGCGAGGCAGCCGTCGCCAAGGTCGCCAAGACCATGGCGGCCGACCATTCCAAGGGCCGCGTCACCTTCTACTATCTGGTGGCCAAGGAACTCGGCAAGCTCGCCACCATCTAGGCAGCACCTTCCGAAGCGCTTCATCGACGCGCGCCGAACCGGCGCGCGCGATGGGCGGTCGTCCCTCCCCTGGGGACAGCGTGGAAAAGCCGCCCGGATCGGCCATGCGCCGAGTGTTCGCTGCATCGTCGATGGGCTATGATCGGCCGACAACGAAGGGCGGCCCGAGTCGATGCGCCAATATCTCGATCTTCTCAGACATGTGCTGGACAACGGCACGGACCGGGGCGACCGCACCGGCACGGGCACGCGTTCCGTTTTCGGCTACCAGATGCGCTTCGACCTGTCGGAAGGCTTTCCCGTCACCACGACCAAGAAGCTGCACCTGAAGTCGATCATCCACGAGCTTCTGTGGTTCCTGGCCGGCGACACCAACGTCAAATACCTCAACGACAACGGCGTCACCATCTGGGACGAATGGGCCGATGCAAACGGCGAACTGGGTCCGGTCTACGGCAGGCAATGGCGTTCATGGCCGGCACCGGATGGCGGCCATATCGACCAGATCGCCTGGCTGCTTCGGGAAATCCGCGAGAACCCGCAGTCGCGGCGCCTCATCGTTTCCGCCTGGAATCCGGCGCAGGTGGATGCGATGGCGTTGCCGCCCTGCCATTGCCTGTTCCAGTTCTATGTTTCGCAAGGCAGGCTTTCCTGCCAGCTCTACCAGCGTTCGGGCGACATCTTCCTCGGCGTTCCGTTCAACATCGCCTCCTATGCGCTGCTCACCATGATGGTGGCGCAGGTGACCGGGCTTAAGCCCGGCGAATTCGTCCACACGCTCGGCGATGCGCATCTTTATTCGAACCATTTCGAGCAGGCGCGCGAGCAGCTTTCGCGCACGCCGAAAAAATTGCCGACCATGTGGATCAACCCCGAGGTGAAGGACCTGTTCGCCTTCCGCTTCGAGGATTTCCGCCTCGAAAACTATCAGGCGGACGCCAATATCAAGGCGCCGATCGCCATTTAGCGGCATGGCACGCCGCGATCCCTGGCCGCGATCCCTGAATGTCGGCCGGTCTCCGGAACCGGCAAAAAAAGCACCGGCCAGCTTCCAGCGGCAATGCGCGCCGTCTATATGCGGTTTACGAGCCCGCCAAGCTTGATTACAGCTATTGCGACGAGTCAGAGGAACCGCAGCGCCACATGGCCGACGACCACATCCGCTATGACATTCTCGCCCAGGAGGCCCTGCGCGGCGTGATGCGCAAGGTGCTGGCCGAGGTCGCGCGCACGGGCCTTCCCGGCAACCACCATTTCTTCATCACCTTTCTCACCACGGCCCCCGGCGTGCGCATCTCCAGCCGGCTGCGCGAGCGCTATCCGGAGCAGATGACCATCGTCATCCAGTTCCAGTACTGGGACCTGAAGGTGTCGGAAACCGGCTTCGAGATCGGCCTGTCCTTCTCCGACATCCCCGAAAAGCTCGAAATCCCGTTCTCCGCCGTGCGCGGCTTCTACGACCCGTCGGTGAATTTCGAACTCGAATTCGACGTGCGCACCGACCAGCCGGCGGAAGAAGACAAGCAGGAACCGGCGCCCCAGCCGGTCGCGGTCGAGCCGCAGAAGCCGGCGAGCCGCAAGAAAGCCGCCGAAGCCGAGAAGGCGGCTTCCGAGGCCGCAGCCAGCGGCAAGGGGGCCGACGTCGTCTCGCTCGACGCCTTCCGCAAGAAATAGCGGCCGCCAGCCCGATGGCCGAGATCGTCAATCTGCGGCAGGCGCGCAAGCAGAAGGCGCGAACGGAAAAAGAGCGCGCCGCCGAGCAGAACCGCGCCCTTCACGGCCGCCCCAAGGCCGAGCGCGAGCGGCAGGATCTGCTGCGCGCCCAGTCGGAACGCTTCGTCGAGGGCCACCGCCGCGACGCTGCCGGTTCGAAGGCCGGGCCTGGCAGCCCGGAAGACGGCTACCCAGACGGCAGCCCGGAACGCGAATGAGCCTGGTGCGCAAGCATTCGGTGGCCATTCGCGGGCACCGGACCTCCTATTCCCTCGAACAGCCCTTTCATGAAGTGCTTCTTTCCATCGCGGCGCAGAAGAACATGCCGCTGGCGGCGCTGATCGCCGAGATCGACGCCGAACGGCCGCGCGATGCCAATCTGTCGTCGGCGCTGAGGGTGCATGTGCTGCGATGGGTACAGGCGGGCGGCAGGACCGGCTGACCCGCCCCCGCGCGGCCTCACTGCAAGGTTTTCAGGAAATCGCCGAGCGAAAAAGGCTTCGACGCCGGAGCGGCGGGCGCGGACCGTTCGCGCGGCGTCGGTTGCTCCGGAGCCGGCGGCGCCTGATCGAGGACTTTCTGCCGCGCCTGCTCCGCGGCCTTCTGGGCCTCTTCCCGCGCCTTGCGGTCGGCGGCGGCCTGTTCGGCCGCGCGGCGTGCCTGCTTCTCGTCCTCGGCCTTCCTCGCGGCCTCGGCCGTCGCTGCGTCGGCGTCGGCCTTGGCTTTCGCGTCAATGCGCGCCTGTTCGGCGGCGGCCGCCGCAGCCGCCCTCGCCCGGTCCTCCTCCAGCCGCCGGATCTCCGCCGCCGCCTTCTCGCGTCCGGCCTGAAGCGCCGCATAGTAGCGCACCTCGCGCCGCAGCCGCTGTTTCTCCAGCAAGGCCGACTGCATCGCCTCGACGCGCTGCTGCTCCCGCTCCAGCGCGCGCTGAGTCAGGAATTGCGCCAGCGGTGCGCTGTCGAAGCTGCGCTGCGTCGCGCCGAACGGCCCTTCGACGGAGAAGTTCAGCACCGGCGCCGAACCCACCAGCGCTTCGTCGCCCGGCTTGTAGGCGATCGAGCCTCGCGCCGCGACGGTTTGCGCGCCGAAATCGGCCGCAAGGTCGCTGGTCAGCGTCGAGCCGGGAGAGGCGAAATCGACCGGCGGCACCCGCAGCGTTCCACTGGCGACGGTGAAGGCGACCTGCGTGTCGGGCGCGGCGAAACGGCCGGCCTTGGCGATTGCGGGCGCAAAGGCCGCGACCGCGGCGGCATCGATGTCGCGCCCGGCCTCGTCGGCCTTGGCAATGAAGGCGGGCAAGGCGTCCGGGTTGAGATTGTCGATCGCCAGTCCCTTGAGCGAGGCGGTCCCCGAGCCGGACAAGGCCGAGATCATGCCGTCGACCGACTTGCCCCCGGCCGAAAGCGTGGCGGAGAGGTCGCTTTTTCCGCTCAGGCCCGCCTGCGGCAGCATCGCCGCCAGATCGACGCCCGAGGCCGTCAACTGGCCGGAGAACAGCCCCGTGCCGCCATTGTTCCTGAGTTCGAAGAGACCGGCGATTTGCCCGCCGAAAAGCCTGGCCTTCAGGTTCGAGACATGCAGTCCCTCCGGATCGAGCTTCAATGTCAGCGAGGCATCGTCGGCCGTGGCGACGGGCGCGGCCAGGAGGGCGCTGGCGGTCAGGTCCACTTCGGCGCTGAACGGCGCGGCCGAAGCCGGCGCGAACGGGGCGGTCGGCCAGCCCTTGCCGTCGCCGGCCAGCGCCTGGCTACCGAAAACCATGGCTGCGACCGGCGCAAGATCCAGTTCGTCCAGCGCCAGGGCGCCCGTGAGATGCGGCCGGCCGTCTTTGATATCGGCATTGATGTCGCCCGAAACGGCGGCCTCGTTGACCGCCCCTTCGAGGCCGGAAACCACCAGCAAGCCGTTGCCGTAGTCCGCATCGGCGGCAAGGTTCACCGCCGTGCCCGTTCCCATGCCGGGCAGCGCCATCCCGGTGGTCATCAGCCACGGCTCCATGTCGGCCGCATCGATGGCAAGCTTGCCCTTGGCGGTCGGTCCCTGCTGCGGGGCGAAAGCGACAGTGCCGTCGAACAGGGCCTTGAAGTCGACGCCCGAGAAATTGAAGCTGGTGGCGAGCCCGCCCGCCAGGGTGCCCTTGGCATTGAAACCGGTCGTCGCCTCGCCAACGAGGCCGAGCGGCAGCACGGGCAGTCCATAGAGCGCCAGGAGCGCGGTGGCATCCTTGTTGCTGGCGTTGAAGGTCGCCGCGAGCGTGGCCTTGTCCAGTTCGCCCGGCTTGCCCTGGCCCGACAGGGAGGCGGAAAAGGCCGAGCCGCCGGCATCGCCCTGCGCGGACAGCGCCAGTCCGGTCGAACCGTCGCCATTGTCGGCCGCGCTGGCGACGAAATCGATCCGGGCGTCCTGCAAAAGGTCGGGATAGGCCTCGGCCCGCGCCGACAGTCCCTTGAGCACGGCGTTGCCGGGATAATGGGAGGCCGCCATGGCGACGAGCGGCTCGAGGTCCACCGCCAGCACGGAAGCGTCGAGCTTTCCGGTCGGGCTCGCCGGGAAATCCTTGATGCGGCCCGTCGCGCTGATCGAGGCCCCCGCCAGTCCGCCCACCGACAGCCTGTCGATCTCCAGAACGCCTTCGCGCAGGCGAAGCGCGGTGTCCAGCGTATCGGCGGTCAGGCCCCATGCATCCACCGGCCCTGCCTTCACCTTGAAATCGAGGTCCCGGTCGGCGAAGCGGTTGTCGCCCTTGTCCGACACGAACAGCGAGGCGAAGGCGGCCAGGCCTTGGACATCCAGCGCGCCGCCGTCCAGCGTCATGACGACCGAAGGGCGGGCGTCGCCGGGCTCGGCCGCGTCGAGGCGGCCGGAGAATTTCGCCTTGCCGAGCATCAGTTCGAGATTGCTGAAGCTTTGCCGCTGGTCGCTCATGTCGACATCGGCCCTGAAGCCGGCAGCCGGCAGGCGGCGGATCGCCTCATCCACATCCTTGGCCAGCCACGCGGCAAAGCCGGAAGGCTGGCCCACCGCCAGAAGCAGCGAGCCCTTGAAGCCGATGCCGTCGTCGATGCCGAGCAGCCCGTTGGCCTCCAGCGTGGCGCGGCCCGGCAGGGTCGCGGCAAAGGAGTTCACCGTCCAGCCGCGCTCGGCCGGCTCGGCGGACAGGCGCACGTCGCGTATGGTGGTGTCGCCGGCCACGACTGCCGGCAATCCGACATCGACCGTGCCGGGAATGGTGGGACGCGGCAGGCTCGACAGCGCCTTCTCGACCGCCGACACCCGCCTGGCCAGCGTCATCCCCGCGCCGCTGCCCACGGCCTCGTCGAACTGCACCTGCGCTCCGGTGGCCTTCACGGAAAAGCGCGGGGTCGCGCCGATATCGACCGTGGCCGAGCCGTCGGCGGTGTAGGGATTGTCCAGCGGCCCGGTTTCGAAACGGAATTCCGGAAAGGCCAGCCTGCGATGATCGAGCTGGAACTTGCCGTGCAGCCGGTAGCCGGGCTCGGCCTTGCCGGCTGTGACCTTGCCGCCGTTCGCCTCGACGCTCTGGCCGCCCGTAGCGAGAGGCCCTGCGGCCCTGCTGTCGGTTCCGGCGAGCTGGAACTGGCCGGAATAGCTGGCCGCGCCGTTTTCAAGCCCGGCGGTTCCGTCCGTCTCGAAGGCCAGCGGATAGGCGTCCGGATCGGCTTTCACCCGCAAGGCGATTCGCCCGTTCTTTTCCGCCTTCCCGGTGGAGACGGAGACGCGCGAACGCAATCCATCGAAGCGCAGCGAGCCGTCCATCCGCCACGGCCCTTCCAGCGAGCGCGCGGACACGACCGCGTCGATGTGGGAAATCCGGTGGCTGCGGCCGCCGGCGGCGTGGCGAAGCTCCACCTGCCCGTCGGTGATGCTCAGCTTCTCGATGGAGACCTGCCCGGGATCGAACGGCGAAGAAGGCCGCACCGCCCAGTCCACCGTGCCGTCGTCGGCGACTGCGATCGTCGCCTTCGGGCGTTCCAGCCGCATGTCGAAGATGAGCACCTCGCCGCGCAGGAAAGGCGCAAGCTCGGCGTCCATGGAGAAGGTGTCCACCGTCATGGCCGGCTGGCCGTCCGGGCCGCCATTGACGGAAACGTCGGTGAAGGTGACGGACGGGAACGGCAGCAGCCGGGCCTTGGCCTCGCCGCGCACGGTAACCTTGCGGCCGAGGATGGCGCTGGCCTCGCGCTCGAAATCGGCCCGGTAGCCGGTCCAGTCCACGAAAGGCGGCACCACCAGCGCCGCAAGCAGCACCAGCACCACGAAACCGCCGACGATCACGAAAAGACGAGCGAGCATCACCCAACGCGCGTTACCGGGAATGTGGCCGCACTCTAGCCCGTTAAGAGCGTCATGAAAGAGGCAATTCTGTGCCGGGCCGGCCACCTGCCGCAAATGCCGCAACCATCGGCTCCGGCATGTCGCCGCCAGACCGTCTTGCGGCGGAACGAGATGGGGAGGCTGGCGGGCCGGAGCCGCGCCTTATCACTCCGCCGGCAGCACCTTGCCGGGATTCATGATGTTCAGCGGATCGAGCGCCTGCTTGATCGTGCGCATCACGTCCACGCCGTGCCCCATTTCCTCACGCAGGAACGCCGCCTTGCCCTGGCCCACGCCGTGCTCGCCCGTGCAGGTGCCGCCCATGGCGATGGCGCGCCGGTTGAGCCGCGCTACGAACTTCTCCACCAGCGCAATCTCGGCCGGGTCCTCGGCGTTCATCAGGGCGAGCGTGTGGAAATTGCCGTCGCCGGCATGGCCGACGATGGGCGCGATCAGCCCCATTTCGGCTATATCGGCCTCCGTTTCGGCTACGCATTCGGCCAGCCGCGAAATCGGCACGCAAACGTCCGTGGACAGGCCCTTGGCGCCGGGCCTGAGCGTCAGCGACGCCCAATAGGCGTCGTGCCGGGCCTTCCACAGCTTGGCGCGCTCCTCGGCGACCGCCGTCCACAGGAACGGCCCGCCGCCCTCCTCCTCGGCGATCATGCCGAAGGTTTCCGCCTGCTCGGCGACGCTCGCGTCCGAACCGTGGAATTCGACGAACAGGCACGGGCTTTCGGGAAAATCCAGCTTCGAATAGGTCTTCATCGCGCGCATCTGCAAGGCGTTGACCAGTTCGATCCGAGCCACGGGGATGCCCATCTGGATCGTCGCGATCACCGCCCTCGAGGCCGCTTCGAGCGTCGGGAACGGGCAGACCCCGCCCGAGATCGCCTGCGGGATGCCCTGCAGTTTCAACGTCAGCGCTGTGATTATGCCGAGCGTGCCTTCCGAGCCGACCAGCAGGCGCGTCAGGTCGTAGCCGGCGGCGCTTTTCCTGGCCCGGCCGCCGGTGGTGATCGCTTCGCCGTCGGCCATCACCGCCGTCAGCGACAGCACGCTTTCGCGCATCGTCCCGTAGCGCACGGCATTGGTGCCGGAAGCCCTCGTCGCCGCCATGCCGCCGAGCGTGGCGTTGGCGCCCGGATCGATCGGGAAGAACAGGCCGGTGTCGCGCAGATGGTGGTTCAGTTCCTCGCGCGTCACGCCGGGCTCTACCGTGCAGTCGAGGTCCTCGGCGTTGACGGCGAGGATGCGGTTCATGCGGGAGGTATCCAGCGAAATGCCGCCGCCCGGCGCGTTGACGTGGCCTTCCAGCGAGGAACCGACGCCGAACGCGATCACCGGCACGCGATGCAGGGCGCAGACGCGCACCACCTCCTGCACTTCGGCGGTCGATTCGGGGAAAACCACTCCGTCGGGCGCCTGCGTGGGAATGTAGGTCGTCGTGTGGGCGTGCTGGCCGCGGATCGCCTCCCCGGTCTGGAAGCGCTCAGCGAATCTCTGCTTGAGAATGCCCAGCGCGGCGGCAATGCCTTCCTCGTTGCGCTCGACCGGCGCGAGGTCGCTCAGAGCCATGTTTTCCTCCGCGAACGGACCAGCGCGGCCCTTGTCCCGAAACTATGGATGTCTTGAGCATTTTTGCCGCCGGGCGCAATCGGCCTGCTGCAAAATGCGGCTGAAACAATTAGACAGGGCATGCGCCAATCCGAAAACCCGTACCCGCATTCGGGCGGGTGCAAATGTCAGAACCCGGACCACTAGTCTGGCTCCGAACGGTTTGTCCAGCGACCAGGAAGGAATTTCGATGAACACAACGCCCGCCTCTCCTGCGGAAATCCGCAAGGCACCCTTCATCGCGGGGCCGCTGGACATCGAGAAGGACTGGATCGATTATAACGGCCACCTCAACATGGCCTATTACAACGTGCTGTTCGACCGCGGCTCCGACAGGGCGTTCGACGCGCTGGGCATAGGCGCGGCCTACGCGAAGGAGCGCCAGCTCACCATCTACACGGCGGAAGTCCATGTCTGCTACGTCCAGGAACTGCATCTGGGCGACCGCGTGATGGTTTCCTTCCAGCTTCTCGACCACGACGAGAAGCGGATCCGGGTCTATCAGGAAATCCGCCATGCCGACGGCTGGCTTGCCGCCAGCTCCGAATCGCTGTCGCTCCATGTGGACATGACCGGACCGAAAGTGGTGGCCTTCCCTGCCGACATCCAGGCCAATCTCGAAGCGATGCGCACGGCGCATGCCGCGCTGCCCATGCCCGAGCGCGCCGGCCGCGCCATAGGCATCCGCAGGAAGCAGGGTTGAGGCCGCCGATCACACTTGTGCGTTAACCTTAACCGATCTTGAACGTGAACAAGCCTGATCGGGGCCTCTGGAGCGTTGAACGAATCGGCGGGAAGTCCGAAAACCTCCCCGTTAAGGCGACGCGGTTCCTCGAAGGTTTCGAGGAACGGGCGGTTGAGGAACGGGCATGACGATCGACATTAAGGCGGCGGCCGACAAGCTGGCTGCCGACCCGCGCATCACCGACTATGATTTCTGGCGCTCGCTGAAGAACCTCAACAACGAGATCTACCAGATCGCCAACAACAACGAGCCGATTCCCTTCGCCATGGTTCGCTGGCGGGCGATCCTCAAGCAGGCGCGCTCGAAACGCGGGCGCGCGAATTTCGGCTGAAGCTAAAGAACGAAGAAGAGCGTCGAGCACACGGCCATGACGGCCGCGCCGGCAACGAGGAAGGCGTAGGCGCGCGGCAGGTCGAACAGGATCATATGCCCGGCGATCCAGGCGAGAAAAGCCGCGCCGAGCGCAAAGAGGAACCCGTTTCGGTCGCCGACCACCAGATTGGCCGCCATCAGGCCGCCAAGGATGATGGCCCCGAAGACAATGATGACGGCAATCGCCGCCTTGTCGAAATTGTCGTCCATTCCGTCCTCTGCCATCGGCCGCCGCTCCTCGTCGCATGATCGCGTTTCGCTCAAGCCGACGCGACAGACTTAACCGACCCTGCCCGAGGGGCAAGTGCAAAGTCGCCCTATTGAGGAAGAACGGCAGGCGGTGTGGATTTCAGGAAACGCTGGATCAGGCTCGGCTTTCGGCGCGAGCCTCGTTCCAGATGGAGACCACGCCGTCGGCCAATCCGCTGATCGGATCGGTCGCCGGCAATGGCAGCGACGAGATCAGGCGCGCGGCCTCGGCCGGTTCGATGCCGCCGGGACGCACGATGTCGCCCCTCTGGCCGGGTGGATATCCGCCGGCCATCAGGAAATCGTCGGAAGCGGCAAATCGCCTGTGCCCGACACCCGCCGGTATCACGCAGACGTCGCCCTTCTGGACCCCCACCGAGATGCCGCCGTCGCCGCCGAAGCCGATGGTTGCCGTACCGGACACGCAGGACAGGACCTCGTGTCCCTGCGTGTGGAAATGCCAGAACGGATAGACCGTATAGACCCAGGTGCCGCCCCAGCTGTTGCTTTCGTAGAGCGCGCAGACGGCCCTGCCCTCGCGCGTGTCTTCGGGCAGGCGTCCCTTCCACAGGAGCAGCGGCAGGGCGCTGTTTGGAATGCCGTTCCGCGGCGGGAAGCGATGGCGTTCAGGCTCGGCCATGGTCCGGTCCAATCTTGGCCAGTTTCTTTTTCAGGCCAGTTTCTCCTTCAGAAAGGCGATGGTGCGCCCCCAGGCCAGATCGGCCGCCGCCTTGTCGTAGCGCGCCGCGGACGTATCGTTGTTGAAGGCGTGATTGGCGCCGTCATAGACGTAGACGGAGTATTCCTTGTGGTCGGCGTCGAGCGCCTTCCTGAAGGCGTCGATGCCGGCATTGATGCGCTGGTCCAGTCCCGCATAATGAAGCAGCAGCGCAGCCTTGATCTTCGGCACGTCCTCGGCCTTCGGCTGCGCGCCGTAGTAGGCGACGGATGCGGCGAGGTCCGGCGCGTTGACGGCCAGCATGTTGGCCGTGCCGCCGCCCCAGCAGAAGCCGATGGCGCCGACCTTGCCGTTGCCGTGTTCGTAGTTCTTCAGATAGGCCACCGTCGCAACCCCGTTGGCGGCGGTGCGGGCCGGGTCCAGCTTGGAGAACATGTCGCGCGCCTTGTCCTCGTCGGCCGGCGTGCCGCCCTCGGGCGACAGGAAATCCGGCGCCAGGGCCACGAAGCCCTCCAGCGCCACCCGCCGCGCCACGTCCCTGATATGCCCGTTCAACCCGCGGTTCTCGTGGATGACGATGACGGTTCCGAGCCGCCCCTGCTGGTCGGCCGGGCGAACCAGATAGGCTTTCATGTCGCCGCCGCTGCCGGGATAGGTGATGTCTTCCGCCTTGAGGCGCCTGTCGTCCTCGGCAACGATCGCGGCGCTGGCGGCATTGGCCGCGAGCAGCGGCACGATGGCGGCGGCGGCCGCGCCGGAGCCGGCCATCAGCGTCAGTTTTTCCATGAAGCCGCGCCGGTCGAGGGTGAGATGGGTATATTCGTCGTAAGCGTCGATCATCGCCTGGGTGATCAGCGGCTTCGGCATCGTTCGTCCTCCTTTTCCCGAACGAACCAAGATAGGCCTGCAACCGCTTCGAACGAATCACGAGGAAGTGAATGGCTTCCCGCCGGCTTGCCTTCCATGGTTCGGCGGACAGGCACGCCCTTCGGCGAAAGCGAGGAACGCCATGAACATCCAGGACATCGTCAACACCATATCCAACACGGCCGACATCGATCCCGTCACCACGGAGAAAGTCGTCGGCACCGTGCTGTCGGTGCTGCAGCACGAGGCCGAAGGCACCAGCGTCGACCAGCTTTTCGCCAAGATGCCCGGCGCCGCCGAACTCGCCCAGCAATACGACGTGATGGCGGCCGGCGCCTCCGGCGGCGGGCTGCTCGGTTCCCTGGAAAGCGCGCTTGGCGGCGCGCTGGGCGAGAAGGCCGGGGCTTTGCTCAACGGCATCGCGCAGCTCAAGGCATCCGGCCTCGACATGGACCAGATCCGCCGCGCCGGCGAGGCGCTCATCGAACAGGCGAAGACTGCCGCCGGACCCCAGATCACCAACCAGGTGCTGGGCCAGGTGCCCAGCCTGAAAGGGCAGCTCGGCCTGTCGTGACGGCCGCGAGCGCTCGTTCTTACTTGGGCAGCGTCCAGGCCATCACATAGTCGCCGGCCTTGGTGCCGATCGAACCGTGTCCGCCGGCCACGATCAGCACGAACTGCCGCCCGTCGGACGTCGTATAGGTCATCGGCGTCGATTGGCCGCCGGCCGGCAACCGCGCGCGCCAGAGCTGCTTGCCGGTCGTGAGATCGTAGGCGCGCAGGTAATCGTCGACCGCCGCGCCGAGGAAGACGACGCCGCCCGCGGTGATCATCGGCCCGCCGATGCCCGGCACGCCGACCCGGAACGGCAGCGGCAGCGGCGTCATGTCGTAGACGGTGCCGTTGCGATGCTTGTAGGCGATCTTGCCGGTGCGCAGGTCGACGCCTGCGACATAGCCCCAGGGCGGCGACTGGCACGGGATGCCGAGCGGCGACAGGAACGGCCCCATCACCACCGCGTAGGGCGCGCCCTCGTTGCGGTTCAGCCCCTGCTCGCTGCCCCTGCCGTTGTCCGGCGGCGGCACCTGGTCGCGCGGAATGAGCGTGGACTTGAAGGCGAGATAGGTCGGCATGCCGAACATGACCTGCCTGACCGGATCGACCGCCACGCCGCCCCAGTTGAAGGTGCCGAAATTGCCGGGATATACCAGCGTGCCTTGCAGCGAAGGCGGCGTGTAGCGGCCTTCGTAGTTCAGCTTCCTGAACTCGATGCGGCAGGCGAGCTGGTCGAACATGGTGACGCCCCACATGTCGGCGCCCGTCAGCGGCTTCGGCATGAAGGTGAGGCCGGAAACCGGCTGCGTCGGCGACGGCTTCTCGCCCTGGATCGCGCCTTTGCTCGGCGCCGGCACCTCCTTCACCGGTATGATCGGCTCGCCGGTCTGGCGGTTCAGCACGTAGATGTCGCCCTGCTTGGTCGCTCCCACCAGCGCCGGCACGACGCCCGAGGCGGTGGTGATGTCGATCAGCGACGGCTGCGCCGGCACGTCCATGTCCCACAGGTCGTGATGCACCGTCTGGCGCACCCAGCGCAGCTTGCCGGTGTTCAGGTCGAGCGCCGCGATCGAGGAGGAAAACTTCTCGACATTGGCGCTGCGGTTCATGCCGAGTTGGTCGGGCGTCTGGTTGCCGAGCGGGATATAGACAAGGCCGAGCTTCTCGTCGGCGCTGGCGGTGGACCACATATTGGGCGAGTTGGCGGTGTAGGTCTGCCCGGCCGGCAAGGGTGCCGTCTGGTCGGGATTGCCGGAATCCCAGTTCCAGACCAGCGCGCCCGTATCCGCGTCGAAGGCGCGGATGACGCCCGACGGCTCCTGCGTGGAGTAGTTGTCGTTGACCGCGCCGCCGACGATGATCTTGCCGCCGGCGATCAACGGCGCAGAGGTCGAATAATAGTAACCGGCCTTCGGATAAGGCATGTTGGCCAGCAGGTTCACGGTGCCGCCCTGGCCGAAACCGGGGCAGACCTGCCCGTTGGCAGCATCAAGTGCGATGAGGCGCGCATCGGAGGTGGGCAGATAGACGCGCTCTGCGCAGGGCTGCCCCGCAGCCACCTTGGCATCGTGGTAATAGGCCACGCCGCGGCAGGTCTGGTGCTGGCGCTGGCTTTCCAGTCCGGCCTTCGGATCGAAGCGCCATTTCTCCTTGCCGGTCGCCGCCTCCACGGCGATGGCGAAATCATGCGGCGTGCACAGATAGAGCGTGTCCCCGACCTTCAGCGGCGTGACCTGATAGGTCGTCTCGATCACGTCGTTGGGACCGCGAATGTCGCCGGTGCGGTAAGTCCATGCCGGCTGCAGCGTCGCGACGTTGTCGACGGTGATCTGGTCGAGCGGCGAATAGCGCTGGCCGAACTGCGTGCGCCCGTAGAAGTGCCATTCGCCGGCAGGAAAGTCGCCGCCGAGATTTGGCGTGGCCGCCGCCTTGTCCGTCGGCAGCACGCCGGCGAGGTCGTACGAATCGGCCGACATGGAGTAACCCGCGACCGCCAGCGAGGCGAGCACGGCCAGGATCAGCGGCGCACGGCCGTCCCGGCCGGCCAGCCGGCGCCAAATCCATGGCGTGAGCAGCCACAGCGCGATCAGCACCAGCACGCCGCCGCGCGGCGCGAGCGACCACCAGTCGAAGCCGGCCTCCCATACCGCCCAGACCAGCGTGGCCAGCACGATGGCTGCGAAGACCCACAGGGCGCTCATGCTGCGCCGGTAAAGCAGCCACGCGTTCACAAGCAGGGCGATGCCCGCGATCAGATAGTACCAGCTTCCGCCGACCGCCATGAGCCAGGCGCCGCCGATGCCGAGATAGAGACCGAAGAGAACGAGAACGATACAGGTGATGGAAATGGCCACGACCAGCCCCCTCTAGGATCCGCCCCTCGCGAATTCCGTATGCGGCACATGTTCAATGCTCGCGCCGCAATTCCGTTCCTGTTTCCTTCGGCTTTTCCCTGCGGATCAGCCTCGTTGAGGACGATACCTGTCGTGTCGCCGTGGCGCCCGGCCTTGCTGTGCCGGCATTTCCGCAGCTACTATGAAGCCGTCCGACCCGGCGGCGCTGCCGCGGTTCGAAGGGCAACGACATGAGCAGCGACGACACCGGACCCACGCCGCCGACGCAAGGGCATCCCCTGCCCGCCGGCTATCGGCAGGGCGTGATTTCCGCAATCACCGTGCTGCTGGGCTTCTCGCTGCTTTTTCTGCGCTACTGGAATTTCGAGGCCGAGGGCGAGTGGACGGTGGCCTCGATCATCTCCACCATATTGCTGGCGCTGGCGATCCTGCTGCAATTCATCACGCTTTGGCGGGCTCTGCAGCCGCGCGACGACGACGAGCCGGTCTACAAGGTCACGCTGCGCTATTTTCTCGTCTCGATCATCGCGCTTCTGCTCGGCGTGCTGCTCGCCGGCCTGAGCGCCTCGCATGTGCCCTTTTTCTGACAAACGGTGTAGACAGCGATTCTCGGTTTGTACCGCACCGCACGGCATTGCGCTTGCGTCCAGGAAGCGGCATAAGCCTTTTGATATCAACATGTTGCTCGATACTCCGTGACAAATCACGCCAAATCACTACATTCGGGAACGATGTCAGCCTTTCCCGACGATATGCCATTCTTCGACGAGCCCGACGCGCGCGCGCCTGCGCCTTCCGGCATCGCCGCGCGCGCCATGGCCGCGCGCCACGGCCAGGGCGGCGCTCCGGACTATCTCAAGGGCCTCAATCCCGAGCAGCGGCTGGCGGTGGAGACCACTGAAGGACCTGTCCTGGTGCTGGCTGGCGCCGGCACCGGCAAGACCCGCGTGCTCACCACCCGCATCGCCCACATATTGGCCACGGGCCGCGCCTTCCCGTCGCAGATCCTGGCCGTGACCTTCACCAACAAGGCCGCGCGCGAGATGAAGCAGCGCATCGGCCTGCTGGTCGGCGAAGCGATCGAGGGCATGCCCTGGCTCGGCACCTTCCATTCCATCGGCGTCAAGCTGCTGCGCCGCCACGCCGAACTGGCGGGCCTGAAGAGCGGCTTCACCATCCTCGACACCGACGATGTCACGCGCCTCATCAAGCAGCTCATCCAGGCCGAGGGACTGGACGACAAGCGCTGGGCGCCGCGCACCTTCGCGCAGATGATCGACGGCTGGAAGAACAAGGGGCTCGGACCCGACGAGATCCCCGAGGGCGAGGCGCGCGCTTTCGCCAACGGCAAGGGGCGCGAACTCTACCGCGCCTACCAGGAGCGACTGACGACGCTGAACGCCTGCGACTTCGGCGATCTCTTGCTTCACCCGATCCGCATCTTCCGCAAGCATCATGATGTTCTGGCGGAATATCATAAGAAATTCAAATACATACTGGTGGACGAGTATCAGGACACCAACACCGCGCAATATATGTGGCTGCGCCTGCTGGCGCAGCGGCCGAAAACCGCGGCTCCAACCTCGCTACATACGGCCGAAGGGCGAGCGCGCGACCGCGCGCCGGGCGACGTTTCGCCCGCGCCCGCGCAGGGCCAGCCGCCGGAGGCGGCGGTGCGGCCCGTGAGCGAAAACAAACCCACACAGCAAATCAACATCTGCTGCGTCGGCGACGACGACCAGTCGATCTATGGCTGGCGTGGCGCGGAGGTGGACAACATTTTGCGGTTCGAGAAGGACTTCCCCGGCGCGACCGTGATCCGGCTGGAGCGCAACTACCGCTCGACCGCCCATATTTTGGGTGCGGCTTCCCACCTCATCTCCCACAATGAGGGCCGGCTGGGCAAAACCCTGTTCACCGAACGGCCGGACCCGGAAGACCCAAAGGTCAATGTCCATGCGGCCTGGGACTCGGACGAGGAGGCCCGCGCCGTCGGCGAGGAGATCGAGACGCTCCAGCGCCGGAAGCACAAGCTCAACGACATGGCCATCCTCGTGCGCGCGTCGTTCCAGATGCGCTCCTTCGAGGACCGTTTCATCGAGATCGGGCTGAACTATCGCGTCATCGGCGGGCCGCGCTTCTACGAACGCCAGGAAATCCGCGACGCGATGGCCTATTTCCGCGTCGTGGCGCAGGGTGCCGACGACCTCGCCTTCGAGCGCATCGTCAACGTGCCCAAGCGCGGCCTCGGCGAGGCCGCGGTCCGTCTCGTCCACGATACGGCGCGCGCCCTGCGCGTTCCCATGCTGGAGGCTGCCGGCAAGCTCGCCGAAAGCGATGAACTGAAGCCGAAGCCGCGTGCCGCGCTGCGCGAGGTCGCCGCCAATTTCACGCGCTGGCAGGGCCTGCTGGACACCACGCCGCACACCGAACTGGCCGAAATGATCCTCGAGGAGAGCGGCTATACGGACATGTGGAAGAACGACCGTTCGGCCGAAGCGCCCGGGCGGCTGGAGA
The DNA here is from genome assembly GCF_032460275.1 of Mesorhizobium sp. SP-1A. Taxonomy (NCBI): domain Bacteria; kingdom Pseudomonadati; phylum Pseudomonadota; class Alphaproteobacteria; order Hyphomicrobiales; family Phyllobacteriaceae; genus Mesorhizobium; species Mesorhizobium sp. SP-1A. The sequence continues at coordinate 309,972 of NZ_JAVXZD010000003.1, forward strand.
ACCTGAAGGAACTCCTTCGTTCCATGGAGGAATACGAATCGCTGCGCGCCTTCCTGGAACATGTCGCGCTGGTGATGGACGCCGAGCAGAACGAGGACCAGGACGCGGTTTCCATCATGACGCTGCACTCGGCCAAGGGGCTGGAGTTCGAGACCGTGTTCCTGCCCGGCTGGGAAGAGGGCCTGTTCCCGCACCAGCGCGCGCTCGACGAAGGCGGCCGCTCGGGCCTCGAAGAGGAGCGCAGGCTTGCCTATGTCGGCCTGACGCGGGCGAAGAAGAACCTGCACCTCTGGTTCGTGTCGAACCGCCGCATCCACGGCCTGTGGCAATCGACCATCCCGTCCCGCTTCCTCGATGAACTGCCGGAGGCGCATGTCGAGGTCGCGGAAGGCGGCTCAGGCTATGGCGGCTACGGCAATCCCTACGGCGGCGGCCATTCCGCCGGCCGGCAGAACCCCTATGGCGCCTCGCGGTTCGACAGCGTCGGCTCAGGGTCCTTCTCGAACACCTATGCCACGCCGGGCTGGGCCCGCGCCAAGGCCAACCGCACCGAGGCGACCGACCGCAACTGGGGCACGCGCTCGGGCCATCAGGTCGAGCGCATCGGCTATGGCGAGACCGATTCCGGCTATGGCGCCGGCCGCGGTTCGGTGAAGGGCCGCACCATTGAAGGAGAGCTGGTGGCCAAGTCGGTGGCCGACGCGCCTTCCGCGTACAAGGTGGGCGACCGGGTGTTTCACCAGAAGTTCGGCAACGGCAATATCGCCGCGGTCGACGGCAACAAGCTGACGATCGATTTCGACCGCGCCGGCCAGAAAAAGGTGCTGGACGGCTTCGTAACCGCGGTTTAACGGGCGCCGCGCACCCGCGCACATTCTGGGGAAAACGGCTAAAAAGCCCATGAATCGCGGCTCTGGCGGCCAAAGACAGCTTTTCGCCGCCTTTTTGCCCTTAAAAATCCAGATTCTCCCGCTTGGTGACCTTATCCACAGGAACGTCCGAAAGAGGTAAACCACCCGTCCGGCGTTTCCTGAGGGGGAATGCGGACGGATGTTGCCTGCAAAGGGCAGCGTCCGCCGGGGACACGCAAAGGGATTAGTTAACCATCTTTGTCCATCTTTTGAATTGATCGGCGATGAATCGCGGCGCGCTGCCATGGAGGCATGCGGGCAATGGCTGCGACTGCGAGAGGCGGTCGGGCAAGCCGGTTGAAAGAAGCTTGGTAGGTATGGCGTCTGCGCGTGAAAAAAAATCTGGTGGCAAAGCCATCGTAAAATCCGGTTCGGTTGCGGCAAGGGCGGGCAGCGTCGCCCGCTGGGTCGTCGTCCCCTGCGTAGGGGTTGGATTTGCCTTGTGGTCAGCCGCGACGGTGGCCGGCGTCTATTCGACCGCCGCGTCCATCTCCGTGGCCCCCCACCTGTCGGCTCTCAACGCGCCGGGGCGCATAATGGTTGCAGAGCCCCGTCACCCTTCGGCCGAAGAACTGCGCGCCAAGGCGCAGACGCTGGCCGCGCGCGAGCGTCAGGTGCGCTTCCAGCTCGCGTCGAACGTGGCACAGGAAGACAAGACCGCACGCGTGACGGCAAACACCTCTCCTCGCCTCGCCGCCCTTGTGCCGGGACACGACGCGGCAGCGGACAAGGCCGGGGCGACGCTGCCGCCGCCCGGCTCGCTCGAAGCACGCATCGCCGCTGCCGACCTGAATGCCAGGATGCCGGATCCCTCGCGCTTCGGCCCGAAGGCGGCCGAGCCCGAACGTTCTTCCCGGCTGGCACTGGCGCTGGCCGGCGCAGCGCGCTCCCAGACCGAATATGCTGTCCCCCTGCCCGAACCCGACACGGCCTCCCGGAGCATCCTGCTGGCCAGCCTCGAGCTTACCCTGCCGGATGATTCCGATTCTGGGCAGGCCGATTCCGGCCAGATCGACGCGGGCCAGGACGATGCCGAGGCGCCGGCCTTCGCCATGCCCGACAGCGCGCCGCTGCCCGTGTACCGCCCGCGCCTCGAGCGCCAGACCCAGCGCGAAGAACAGCCGGCGCAGCAGGAGCGCCCGCCGCGGCAGGAAGTCTTCCCCGCCGCACCCCGGCTGGCGAAGAAGCCGGCGCCCGCCCAGACGATGATGGCCTATGCGCGGCCGGACAATCCCGAGCGGGGCGGCATCGCCCAGGCATTCAAGAACCTGTTTTCCGGCCAGCCCGGTGCCAAGGCCGGCGGCGGCGTCGCCGTCTATGACATTTCGGCCGCGACGGTCTACATGCCCGACGGACAGAGGCTGGAGGCGCATTCGGGTCTCGGCCACATGGTCGACAATGTCCGCTACGTCGATCAGAAGATGCGCGGGCCGACCCCGCCGAACACCTACAATCTCACCATCCGGGAATCCCGCTTCCACGGCGTGGAGGCCATCCGCCTCACTCCGGTGGACGGCAGGAACAAATTCGGCCGCAACGGCCTGCTGGCGCACACCTACATGCTGCGTGGCGGGCGCGCGGAATCGAACGGCTGCGTGGTGTTCAAGGATTACGACCGCTTCCTGAAAGCCTTCAAGAGAGGCAAGGTCAGGCAGCTCGTCGTCGTGCCGGGCGGCGGCCGTTCGCGCATGTCGAACGCCGTCGCGGAAAACGGCCGCGGGACCTGAGAAACGATTTGGACTGATCGACATTCGCCGATCGGTCCCGGGCCTCGCGGAGGGCGCTTATGGGCAAAGGCCGGGTCGAAGCCTTCACCGACGGGGTGGTGGCGATCATCATCACCATCATGGTGCTGGAACTGAAGGTGCCGGAGGGCGAGGATTTTTCCGTCCTGCTGCCGCAATGGCCGCATTTCCTCAGCTATGTCCTGTCCTTCATCTATGTCGGCATCTACTGGAACAACCTGCACAACATGTTCCACACCGTGCAGCACGTGGACGGGCGGGTACTTTGGGCCAACATGAACCTGCTGTTCTGGCTGTCGCTGATGCCCATTACCACGGCGTTCATGGGCGAGAACCATTTTGCGGCGGTTCCGGCCGCAGTCTACGGCATCGATCTCGTATTATGCGCCGTCGCCTATTGGATTCTGGTGGCGCAACTGCACCGCCTGCATGGTCCCGAAACCAGCTTCGCCAAGGGGCTGGGCGCCGATTTCAAGGGCAGGATCTCGGTGGTCATCTATCTGGCGGCGATTGCCCTGGCCTTCGTCAACCACTGGATCGCCATCGGACTTTACGTGCTGGTGGCCGTGATCTGGTTCGTGCCGGACACGCGCTTCGAACGCCAGATAAAGAAGGAACAAAGCAGGTAGGCGCGCCTCAGCCGCGCATCGCCTTCAGCTTCTCCGCCACGGTAGCAGCCAGGTCGGCATAACGCTCCTCCAGCTTTTCGGCGGCGGTGACGATCGGAAAATCGTGGCCGACCTTCTCCAGCGCCATGCGCAGCTTCTCGACGAATTCGGCCTGCTTTTCCAGTTCCGAAAACAGGGTGCGCACCTGCGCCTCGCTGATATCGGGATTTCCCAGCATGGCCGGCACATCGCGAGCCATGCGTTCGCCGGTTTCCGCCTGCTGCCTCAGGATTTCTATCCAGTCCGTCAAATCAGAAGTCTCCGCATCCTAGGCCTGCCACCATTGCGACCGGACGCCGGCCGGTCAACCCGCCGGGAAGCCGCGGGACCTGCATCACGCCGCATGTTTGCGCGTTCTGGAGGGCTTTCCGGTGGTCTTCTCGGCCTCCTTCGCGACGACTTCTTCGGCCTTCGCGATCTTCTTTTCGGCGCGCTCCGCCGCCTGTTCGCATTTGCGCCGGATCTCCTCGAGCTCCGTTTCGGTCAGGTGCTCGATGCCGATGAAGCCGTTACGCGCCTCCGTCACGCGGATCAACTCGTCCAGCTTGGCCTGTATGGCTGCGCCGTCGCGGTTCTGCGTGTTCTGGATCAGGAACACCATCAGGAAGGTTACGATGGTCGTGCCCGTGTTGATGACCAGTTGCCATGTATCGGAATAGTGGAAGACCGGGCCGCTGGCAGCCCAGATCACGACCACCGCGACGCACAGGATGAAGACGACCGGCGCACCGGCGTACCAGGCAACGCGATTGGCGATGCGGGTGAAAAGCCTCTCAAGCATGTTTCCTCCAGAAGAATGGAGGTAACCTTGCGGGGCGCGGAGGGTTCCCTTGCCAGGCGTCTATTTTTCAGTGCAACCGAATACAATCTGAAATTGTGCAGATTATTATACTCAATTTATAAGGGATATAGGAGAGTGGACTTGCAGGCAAGAAGCCTGCTCCTTCCGCCCAGAGCGGTACCTCCGGCCCCTTCCGCTTCGCCACCCCCGCAGGCGGGAGGGGTCCCATCGGGGAGTGCAGTTTGCCGCATCGCCGCATCGCCTCCTCGGCTCCAGCGAAGCCCGGCATGCGATTGCGATACGCGCTTGCCGGCGCTTGCCTCCTGGCGCTCGGCGCTGCCGCCCCCGCGGCGGAGTTGCCGGCCAAGGGCACTGACGGCTGGAAGCTGGCCGGCAGTCTCGAACGCCACTGGACCAGCAACGTTCTCGACAGCGACTATGCGCTGCCTGACTGGTACACGCTGTTGCGCGGCTCCCTCCATCGCCGATGGGGCGACGAGGACGCCTATGCCGCTTTGCGCACCGAATTCGAGGCAAGCCGCCACGACACCGTCACGCTGGAGGACGATCGCGCGCTCGCCCTGTCCGGCGAGGTCTTCCGGCGCCTATCGAACGGCGCCGAACTGCGCGGCACCCTCGCCTACAATGCTGCCAGCACGGGCGACGACGTCCAGATCGGACCCGTGGTGCTTGGCACCCGCACGACCAAGCAGGTCGCCGGCGCCGGCCTTCAGGTCGGCTTCGATCTCGGCGACGCCACGTCGCTGATCCTGGAAGCCGCCGACAATTTCGAAATGGTCGGACGGACGCATTTCCAGAACGACCTGCTGCCGGCAAGCCGGCTCGATCCCGACCGCAATCGCCTGCAATTTTCCCTGCGGCTGACCCGCACGCGCGGCGCGCTGGCCTTTGGCGGTTCGGCCTCCGCCCTGCTGGAATCGGTGGAGCAACTCGGTTCGCCGCCCGTCGCGCTTTCGTTCCGGCAATATGGGCTGCGAGGGGAAATAGCTTTCGCCGGCAAGGACGGGTCTGCGCTCGGCCTCGCGCTCGGCGCGGAATGGCTCGGCGACCGCGACCGCCTGTACAGCCGTGTGCGCCCGGCCTGGCAGGTGACCTTCTCCAAACCCCTGATCGATACGCTGGAACTACGAGGCAGTTTCATCGGCCGCTACGAAAGCGCCGACAGCGACGATCCCCTCGCCTCATGGCTGCGCCGCGGCGAGCTGGAAATCGCCTTCAAACCGCGGCAAGAACTTCTGTTCGGCGCTGGCCTCGCCTGCCAGACGAAGGAGAACCTGCTGTTCGAAAACAAGGAGCACACCCGTTCCCTGTTTGCCGAAGCGGTCTATGAACTCGGCGCGCCTGCCTCGCTGGTGTTCAGGGTGGATTATTCGAGAACGTTCAAGACCGTGATCGATATCCGCCAGTCCACGGTCGACGCCTTTGTCGGCCTGCGCACGAAGATCTAGCGCGCGGACGGCGCCGGACCTGAGCCCGGCGCCATCCGGAAACAGCGATCAAGACAGGAGGGAGGGCAAGTCCCTCCTGCCCCGAGCCGGACGCGGCCGGCCGGGCCCAACCGTCCGGCTCTGTCGCGAGACTCAGTGCCTGCCGAGCTTGTAGCTGGCGTTGGAGCCGAGCAGGTTCACGCCCAGCCCGTTCAGCACGCCGCCCACGCCGTTGAGCACGCCGGTCTTGTTGCCGCTGAGAATGCCCGAAATGACGTTGCCGCTCAGGATGGCGTTGCCGTTGGCGATGCCGTTCAGCGCCGAGATGTTTCCAAGCCCAATCGAGGGCGAGACATTGATCAGCCCGCTGGAAATTCCCGTGCTGCCGCCGATCTTGGTGGAGCCGCAATTGCAGCCGCCGGCATAAGCACCTGCGGTGGAAAGGGAAACAATGGCAGTAGCGAGCACAAATGCATACTTCATGACTTCTCTCCTGTGTTGCCGAAGTTTCCTTCCGCCTCGTGAAAAGTACCTCCAAGGCGAGTAGGACATTCCAGGAAAGAAAACACAACCGAAGATTGCTTACATTGTCTTATACAACCCGTTTTCCGTTTCTTAACGCTAAATCTTTACCTTAAGCGAAATGGTTACCGCTCTGCGGCGGGAGATGCCTCCGCTTCCCACTTCTCGAGAAAAGCTTCGATCGGCATCGCCTGCATGTCCGGAACAGCCTGGGCGATGGTCATAGGCGGCCAGTCCCACCAGGCCAGCGCCTCGATCCGGGCGGCGATTCCGGACGCGAAACGCGGCCGCAGCACGCGCGCAGGCACGCCTGCGACAATTGCATAAGGCGGCACGTCCTTGGTCACCACGGCATTGGCGCCCACCACCGCACCGTTTCCGATGGTCACGCCCGGCAGTATGACGGCGCCGTGTCCGATCCACACGTCGTGACCGATCGTGACGGGTTTGCTCAGGCGCCGGTCGCGGAACTCGCCGTCGACGCCGAGCCAGCGGAAATATTCGTTCGGCCGGTAGCTGACCTTGTGCGTGGTCAGCCTCTCCATCGGATGCTCCAGCGCGTTGATGCGCGTGTTGGCGGCGATGGAGCAGAATTTTCCGACCGTCGCGTAGATCGCCTCGGAATGCCGCTCGAAATAGGAGAAGTCGCCCACCGTGACCTGCCGCAGGATCACGCGCTCGCCGATCGAGACATAGCGGCTGAGCCGGCAGGATTTCATCTCCGCCGTGGGATGAATGCGCGGCTCGGGGTCTCTCAATACGAGATCGTCTTGGCGGTCCATGGCGGGGCTTTACGCCGCCGCGCCGACGCCGGCAAGCGCGGCTATTTCGGCTTGCCCTTGGCCCACACCACGTTCTGCCCGTAGAGCGGCACCGTCGAGATGGCCATCTTGGCCGAACCGTCCTGCACCTGGCGCGAATGCGACAGATAGACCAGCGTGTCGTTGGTCTTGTCGTAAATGCGGTTCACCACCTGCTTCTTCCAGATCAGACTGATGCCCTGCTTGAACACTTCCTCGCCGGATTTGCCGAGGTCGATGTCGCCGATGGTGATCGGCCCGGTCTGGTTGCAGGAAATCGCCGTGTCGGACGGCTGCTCGAACCAGTTGCCCTTCTTCAGCCGGTCCACGACGCTGCGGTCGAAATAGGAGACATGGCAGGTCACGCCCTCCACCTTGGGGTCCTTGATTGCTTCCACGACGATGTCGTTGCCGATCCAGTCGACGCCCACCCGGCCGATCTCCTGCGCGACCGCCGCGCCGACGCCGAGAAGGAGAATGGCGCCGGCGGCGATGCCGGCCGTCTTTTGCGCGATGAGCCTGCGGAAAAATGTATGGCGCAAGGAACGCTCCTGCCGTTGAACTGGGACCAATCTGCATTCATGGGCCGATCACAGGTGGTGAAGCATGCGCGTTTTTGCAAGCGGCAGGTTGCGGCAACACGGCATCTTTGCGCAGCCCCTGCCCGGACGATAAGATCGCGGCATGAAGATACCGCCGCCGGGTTTGACCTGCGGCGGGACGAAATCCGGAACGGACCGATTCCATGATGCGCTCAATCCTTGTCGGCATTCTCGTCCTGATGGCGGCCGGCATCGGCTGGCTAACCTTCGACTGGTATCGCGGCCACTACAGCGGCGAGGCCTTCGGCGCGCCCTTCACGCTGGTCGACCAGAAAGGCCAGCCGATCACCCAGGAAGCCTTCCGCGGCCACCCGAGCGCGGTCTTCTTCGGCTTCACCCACTGCCCCGAGGTCTGCCCGACTACGCTGTTCGAGCTTTCCGGCTGGTTGAAGACCATCGGCGACGACGGCAAGAACATCCGCGCCTATTTCGTCTCGATCGATCCCGCGCGCGACACGCCCGACGTGATGAACACCTATGTCGGCAATTTCTCCGACCGTATCGTCGGCATCACCGGCGAGCCGGACAAGGTCTACGACATGGCCAAGGCGTTCGGCATCTACTGGAAGAAGGTGCCGACCGATGGCGGCGACTATACGATGGACCATACCGCCTCGGTGCTGCTGCTGAACGGCAAGGGCGAGTTCGCCGGCACCATCGCCTATGGCGAGAACGCCGACACCGCGCAGGCCAAGCTCAAGCGGCTGGCCGAGAAGGGCTGAGCCTCTTGCAGCCAGGCGGGCTCCGCCGGTGCATAAATGCGGGCAGGACAACCGGATGAGCGGCTTGGTGGCATCCTTTGGGATGACCGCCGCTCCGTGGCCTGCTAAGTAGCCGCCATGACCCAGACACGCCTTTATATCGTCGCCTCCAAAGCCGAGGCAGACCGGATCTTCGCCGCTCTTGAAACAGCCTTCGAGGAAGACGGCCTGCCGCTGGCCGTGCAGGAAATCGACGAGGATCGCGACATCCACGAAGTCTCGCTCTATGCCGATTCCGATTCTGGCGTCGACGCGCCCGGCGAGCGCATCGCCGGCGTTCTGGCCGATATCGGCTCGACGCACCGGGTCCAGTGCGAAATCCTGCCCGACATAGATTGGGTCGCGAAATCGCTGGAAGGGTTGCAGCCGGTCCGGGCGGGCCGCTTCTTCGTCCATGGCGCGCATGACCGCGACAAGCGCCGCGACGGCGATATCGCCATCGAGATCGAGGCCGGCATGGCCTTCGGCACGGGCCATCACGGCACCACGGCGGGCTGCCTCGAAATGCTGGAAAGCGTCGTGGCGAGCGAACAGCCGAAAAACGCGCTCGACCTCGGCACCGGCAGCGCCGTGCTGGCCATCGCGCTGGCCAAACTGGCCGCAATTCCGGTGCTTGCGACCGATATCGACCCGGTGGCGACCGAGGTGGCGGCGCAGAACGCACGCCTGAACGGCACCGCCGGGCTGGTCGAGACCGTCACCGCGACCGGATTCGACCATCCGGCCTTCGGGCGCGGCCCGTTCGACCTGATCGTCGCCAACATCCTGGCCGGCCCGCTCATGGAACTGGCTCCGGAAATGGCTCGGCACCTGAAGCCCGGCGGATCGCTGGTGCTGTCCGGCATCCTCGACCGGCAGGAGGAGGCCGTGCTTGCCGCCTATGCGGCGCAGGGCTTCCGCCATGTCCGCACACTGCATCTGGAAGGCTGGGTCACCATCCACCTGAAGCGATAGACCGCGGCGGGACCATTGCCGCCAGATTGTCAGCGCCTGCCGCGGCGGGTACGGTTTCGCCAATCCATGTGAAAGGCTGCCTTATGTTCCAGACCTTCGATTCGGCCGGCGATCCTTCCGTCGGCAAGCCGCGCGTGGCGAAGCTGCGGCACTGGCTGGCCGAAAACGATCTGGACGGCTTCATGGTGCCGCGCGCCGACGAGCATCAGGGCGAATATGTTCCCGCCCGCGCGGCACGGCTGAAATGGCTGACCGGCTTTTCCGGCTCGGCGGGCGTCGCCATAGTGCTCAAGGACCGTGCCTTCATCTTCGTGGACGGCCGCTACCAGCTTCAGGTGCGCAGCGAGGCCGACCTTTCCGTTTTCACGATCGAGAACCTGGTCGATACCCCGCCTTCGGTCTGGCTGAGGGAAAATGTCGGCAAGGGCACACGCATCGGTTTCGACCCCTGGCTTCACACCGTGGGCGAGGTGAAAGCGCTGAAAGCCGCCGCAGAGGAATCCGGCGCCGTGCTGGTGCCGGTGGAGACGAACGCCATCGACGCCATCTGGGACGACCAACCGGAACCGCCACATGCTCCGGTCGAAATCCAGCCCATCGCCTTTGCCGGCGAACTGGCCAAGGACAAGCTGGCGCGGCTCGCGGCGGCGATCGGCAAGGACGGCGCCAGCCATGCGGTGCTGACCGATCCCTCCTCCATCGCCTGGGTGCTGAACATCCGCGGCGGCGACGTGCCGCACACCCCGCTGGCGCTCGGCTTCGCCATTCTGGCCGCCGACGGCGACCACCGGCTCTTCATGGACAGCCGCAAGTTCTCTCGCGAGGTGAAGGCCTATCTGACGCAGCTCATCGGCCTCGACGAGCCCGACGCCTTCGAGCCGGCGCTCGTCGCCCTTGCAAAGGGCGGCGCGAAGATCGCGCTCGATCCGGCCCTGGCCGCCGACAGGCTGCGCATGCTGATCGAGGACAATGGCGGCACCGTCGTCGGCGCGCCCGACCCGGCCCGCATTCCTCGCGCCACCAAGAACGAAGCCGAAATAGCCGGCAGCCGCGCCGCCCATCGCCGCGACGGCGCGGCCGTGGTGAAGCTGCTCGCCTGGCTGGATCGCCGGGAACCCGGCTCTGTCGACGAGATCGCCGTGGTGACGAAGCTGGAGGAGTGCCGCCGCGCCACAGGCGAGGAAACGCAGATGCCGCTGCGCGACGTTTCCTTCGACACCATTTCCGGTGCCGGCCCCAACGGGGCCATCATGCATTACCGCGTCTCGCACGCCACCAGCCGCAAGCTGGAAGACGGCGAACTGTTCCTGCTCGATTCCGGCGCGCAATATCAGGACGGCACCACCGACGTCACCCGCACCGTGCCCATCGGCCAACCGACGCCCGAAATGCGCGAGCGCTACACGCTGGTGCTCAAGGGCCTGATCGGTATTTCAACGCTGCGCTTTCCGGCCGGCACGCGCGGCTCCGAGATCGACGCCATCGCCCGCATGGCGCTGTGGCGGCACGGGCTGGACTTCGCCCACGGCACGGGCCATGGCGTCGGCTCCTACCTGGCCGTGCACGAGGGGCCGCAACGCATCGCCCGCAGCGGCACGGAAAAGCTGCTCGAAGGCATGATGATCTCCAACGAGCCCGGCTACTACAAGGAAGGCCATTACGGCATCCGGCTGGAGAACCTGATCCTCGTGCAGCCAGCGGCGAAACTGGAAAGCGGCGACATCGCCATGCACGGCTTCGAAACGCTGACGCTGGTACCGTTCGACACGCGGCTGGTGGAGACCGGCCTGCTCACCCGCGACGAACTGCACTGGCTGGACATGTACCACGCCCGCGTGCTGGCCGAGATCGGCCCGATGCTGGACGGCGAGGTGCTGGCCTGGCTGGAAAACGCCTGTGCGCCCCTGCCGCACGAGCACAAGGGCTGATCCGGGGCGAAAAAGCCTATGCCATGAACTGGCGGGCGGCGATCAGTATGGCGGCCCCTGTCAGGAACATGGTCAGCAGCCCGGTTCGCAGCGAAACCAGCCCGGCGACGATCAGCGCCAGCCATTCCGCGGGGCCGGCGCCCAGCACGGCCGGCGCCACCAGCGTCGTCAGCACGGCCGCCGGCACGGCGTTCAAACCGGCCTCGACGCGCGGATGAATGCGCTCGAAACGCGAAATGACCAGATGCCCGCCGATGCGGGTGAGATAGGTGGCGACCGCCGCGGCGATCGTGATCCAGAACGTCGTGCTCATGGCAGATGCTCGATCTCCGTCTGGTCGGGTGAGACCCCGACGCCGCTGTGATGCGGCGGCAGGATGACGGCGAGCGCCACGCCCGCCAGCGCGCCCAGCGTGACGTGCCACGGCGAGCCGACGAACCTGTAGGCCAGGATCGAGGCGACGGCGCTGACCGCGACCACCGGCAGCCACAGCGGCCGCTTGCGGAAATCCATGACCAGGCCGAGGAAATAGATCGGCAGCAGGAAGTCGATGCCGGCCGCGCTCGTGTCGGGGATGAGCTTGCCGAAAACGGCCCCCAACGTGGTTAGGATGACCCATGGCACGTAGACGGCCAGTCCCGCCCCCATATACCAGACGAAGCCGACTTTGCGGCCGGCCTGCACCTCGCTTTCGGCAAGCGCGTATTGCGGATCGGTGAGCAGGAAGTAGCCCACGATCTGCTGCGCCATGGGCCAATGTGCGAGATGGCGTCCGACGGCGGCCGAATAGAGCACGTGGCGGAAATTCACCGCGAAGATGGACAGCACGATCAGCCACGGCGCCACATGGTGGCCGAACAGTTCGATGCCGACCATCTGGCTGGCGCCGCCGAAGACGGTGAGGCTCATGAAGAACGCTTCGAAAACGGAAAAACCGTTATCGACGGCAATGGCGCCGAACAGCATGGCAAACGGCCCGGCCGCGACCACCACCGGCACCGCCAGCCGAACGCCGCGCCAGAATTCGCCCGCTCGCGAGCCGTTGGAAATTGCGTGCACCGCCATCGTCACTCCTTCGAGTGACGTATGTAGAAAGCCAGTTGTGCTGTCACACGAATTCGCTTGAGCCAAAGATCAGCGGAAGTGATGCCTCGAGGCGTCTACTTCGCGGCGACCTTGCCTTCGATGGCCCTGCCCCAGTCCAGCAAGGGCCGTGCGCGCCAGGTGAAATCCATAAGCTCATCGACCAGTTCCGGCCGCTGGATCGCCTCTGGTTCGATGTGATGCCTTACGACGAAATGCCGGTTGCGTATCGCGGCGGCGAGGTCAGCATCCGTAATTTCTTCAAAACCGCGCGGCAGGCGTTTCAGGCACCCCTCCGTATCCAGGTCGAGGCCGTTCTTTCGCAGCGCGCCGGCCATCGCCCGAAACTTTTCCGGCTTTGTCGCTATCGCCTTGCGCATGGCCAGAAGCAGCGCCGCGTCCGGTTGCCACCACGCCACCGCCGCGAAACAGCGGTCGATACCGACATGGAAAAAGAAAACGCCCTGCTCCATCTTGGAACCGTCCGGCGACAGGATCGCGGACAGATGCTTGTTGTAGGGCCGCTTGTCCCTGGAGAAGCGAACGTCGCGATTGATCCGGAACAGGGATTTCTTGCGATCGCCCCGGAGCCCGAGCCCGGCTGCCGCGAAGCGTTCCGTCAGCGTTTCCACCAGATCGCCCAGGGGTTCGCGAAGTTCCCGCTCGAACAGGTCCCGGTTTTCCTGAAACCATTCGCGACTCTGGTGGAAATCCAGCGCCTTCAGGAAAGGAATGGCCCTCTCGCCGAATCCCGCGAATGCGCCCATTTCAGGCGCCTTTCCCCACCAGCGTGAACCATCCGTCCTCGTCGATCACCTCGATGCCGAGCTCGCTCGCTTGCTTGAGCTTGGAGCCGGCGCCCGGTCCCGCCACCACGAGGTCGGTTTTCTTCGACACCGAGCCCGCCACCTTGGCTCCCAGCTTCTCGGCCATGGCCTTGGCTTCGTCGCGCGACATCTTTTCGAGCGCGCCGGTAAAGACCACCGTCTTGCCGGCGACCGGCGAGGAAACGTCGCCGACCGGCTCCTCGTCCAGCACCGTCACCTGTTCCAGCAGCGCATCCACCACCTGCCGGTTGTGGGCCTCGCCGAAGAAGTCCACCACGGCCTCCGCCACCACGTCGCCGATGCCGTTGATGCCGTTCAGGTCCTGCCAGGCGGCGTTGCCGGCATCGCCCTTGCCCTGCGGCAGGACCGCTTCCTCGCTCGCCTTGCGGAAGGCATCGAAGGACAGGAAATGGCGAGCGAAGCGTCTGGCATTGGTTTCGCCGATATGGCGGATGCCGAGGGCATAGAGGAAGCGCGAGAATTCGATCCTGCGCCGGTCGTCGATGGCGGCGAAAAGCTTCTTCACCGAGACGGCGCCGAAGCCTTCGACATTCTCCAGCTTGGTCAGCGACGCCTGCTGGCGCGCCTTCAGCGTGAAGATATCGGCCGGGGAATGCACGTTGAGCGCCCGGTCTTCAGATTGGAAGAAGAACTCGATCTGCTTTTCGCCCAGCCCCTCGATATCGAAGGCGTTGCGGGACACGAAATGGCGCAGCCGTTCCACCGCCTGCGCGGGGCAGATCAGCCCGCCGGTGCAGCGCCGGACCGCCTCGCCCTCCTCGCGCACGGCATGGCTGCCGCAGGCGGGGCAGACATGCGGAAATTCGTAAGGCACCGCATCCGCCGGCCGTTTTTCCAGCACCACGTCGAGGATCTGTGGGATGACGTCGCCGGCCCGCTGCAGGATCACGGTATCGCCGATGCGGATGTCCCGGCCCTCGCGGATCGGCTGGCCGCTGTTGCCAATGCCCTTGATATAATCCTCGTTGTGCAGCGTGGCGTTGGTCACCACCACGCCGCCCACTGTCACAGGCTCCAGCCGTGCCACCGGCGTCATGGCGCCGGTGCGGCCGACCTGTATGTCGATGCCCTTCAGCACCGTCATCGCCTTTTCGGCCGCGAATTTGTGCGCCGTCGCCCAGCGCGGGCTGCGCGAGCGGAAGCCGAGACGTTCCTGAAGGTCGAGGCGATCGACCTTGTAGACGACGCCGTCGATGTCGTAGGGAATCTCGGCGCGCTCCGCCTCGATGCGATGGTAGTGCGCCAGGATTTCCTCGACCGAACCGCAGCGCACCATGCGCTCGTTGATCGGAAAGCCCCAGTCGCCGAAGCGCCTCACCACGTCATACTGCGTGGCGCCCAGCGGCTCGCTCACCTCGCCCCAGGCATAGGCGAAGAAGCGCAAGGGCCGCGAGCGGGTGATTTCCGGATCGAGCTGGCGAAGGCTGCCGGCGGCCGAGTTGCGGGGGTTGGCGAACACCCGGCCGGTCTCGGCCATGCGCTGGTTCAGCGCGAAGAAATCGTCGCGGCGCATATAGACCTCGCCGCGCACTTCCACGACCTCGGGCGCATCCTTGGGCAAGGTCTCGGGGATTTCCTTCACCGTGCGGATATTGGCCGTCACGTTCTCGCCCGTGGTACCGTCGCCGCGCGTCGCCGCGGTCACCAGCCGGCGGTTCTCGTAGCGCAACGACATGGACAGCCCGTCGATCTTGGGCTCGGCGGTGAACACCAGTTCGCGATCCGCCGGCCATGCCAGGAACCGCCGCACGCTGGCGACGAAGTCGCGCACGTCCTCGTCCGAAAATGTGTTGTCGAGCGACAGCATCGGCACCGCGTGCACGACCTTGCCGAACGCGCCGGTCGGCGCGGTGCCCACCTTGAGCGAAGGCGAATCCTCCCGCACGAGTTCGGGAAAGCGTGCTTCGATCTCCGCATTGCGGATGCGCAGCGCGTCATATTCGGCGTCCGAGACGGTCGGCGCATCCTCGGCGTAGTAGCGGCGGTCGTGCCCGGCGATCTCGGCGGCAAGCCGCGCGAGCTCGGCTTCGGCCTCGGCTGCGGTCAGCGTTTCGACGGGCTTGTCGGACATGGCTCGGCCTCTTGCAGAATAGCGCGCCACCATAAATCAGGATCGCCGCGCAGGGGAGCGGGGCGAGCGGAAAATCATGGCCGGACAGAAGGATATAACTATCTGCTGACTCTTCCCGACAAGAACCGGCCGGGACGATCCACGGTCTTACGAAGCAGCCGCCGTGGTCTCCCGCAGCAACCGCTCGGCAGCCGCGCGCGCCTCGTCGGTGATGGTCGCGCCGGCCAGCATACGGGCGATCTCCTCCTGCCTGGCGGCGCGATCCATTTCGGCGATTCCCGTGGCCACCCGGTCGGCGCCACCCGATTTGGAGATGAGGAAATGCGTCGCCGCCCTTGCCGCCACCTGCGGCGCATGCGTGACCGACAGTACCTGCACGCGCTTGGACAGCCGCGCCAGCCGCTGGCCGATGGCATCCGCCACCGCGCCGCCGACGCCAGTATCGATTTCGTCGAACACCAGCGTCGGCGCCGAACCCCGGTCGGCCAGCGCCACCTTCAGTGCCAGAAGGAAGCGGGACAACTCGCCGCCCGACGCCACCTTCATCATCGGGCCGGGGCGCGTGCCGGGATTGGTGCGCACCCAGAACTCGATCTGGTCGATACCCTCCTCCTGACGGCTGTCGGGCTCGCTGGCCATCTCCACGATGAACTCCGCACGCTCCAGTTTCAGCGCCGGCAGTTCAGCCATCACCGCCTTGGTGAGGCCCTCCGCCGCACCCTGCCGCAGGGCCGAGAGCTGGGCGGCGGAAACGTCATAGGCCTCGCGGGCGGCCGACGCCTGCTTTTCCAGCACATGCAGCTTCTCCTCGCCGGCGTCGAGATCGGCAAGGTCGGCCGACATCGTGTCGCGCAACTGCGCCAGGTCGTCGACGGCGACATTGTGCTTGCGCGCGGCCGCCCTGAGCGCGAACAGCCGCTCCTCGGCCTTTTCCAGCCGCTGCGGGTCGTATTCCGTGGCCCGCAGCGCGGCCTCCACGCCGGACTGGGCGGCGTCCAGCGACAGAAGCGCCTCGTCCAGCGACTTCACCACCTCGTCCAGCAGGCCGGGCGCGTCGGACACCTTGCGCTGCAGCCGCCTGAGCAGGCTCGCCAGCGCCGGCAGCGGCGAGTTCGGCCCGGAAAGCACGTCCTGCGCATCGTGGATTTCCGACGCGATCTTCTCGGCGCGCATCATGGTGGCGCGCAGTTCGGCGAGCTCGGTTTCCTCGCCCGGCTGCGGGTCCAGCGCGGAAAGCTCCGCAACGGCCGCGCGCAGATAGTCGGCCTCGCGCGCGGCCGCCTCGACGCGGGCGCGATGGCGCGCAAGCTCGCTCTCGCAGGCGCGCCAGTGCCGCCACGCCGAGCCCGTCGCCGCGACGGCGCCCAGATGCCCGCCGAAGGCGTCGAGCAGCTCGCGGTGCGCGCCGGCATCGACCAGCGCGCGGTCGTCGTGCTGGCCGTGGATCTCCACCAGCGCCCGCCCCACGCCACGCATCAGCGCCACGCTGGCCGGCTGGTCGTTGACGAAGACGCGCGTGCGCCCGTCCGCCGTCTGCAAGCGGCGCAGGATGACGTCGCCCTCCTCGTCGTCGATGGCGTTCTCGGCCAGAAGCGCGCGGACGGGATGGTTGCGCGGCACGTCGAACACGGCCGTCACCTGCCCCTGCGCCGCCCCGTGGCGCACCAGCGAGGCATCGCCGCGCGCGCCGAGCGCCAGGGACAGAGCATCGAGAAGAATAGATTTGCCCGCGCCGGTCTCGCCGGTCAGCACGGAAAGGCCGGGCGCAAAATCGATGTCCAGCCGTTCAATCAGGACGATATCGCGAATCGACAACCTGGAGAGCATCGCCGCTCTATAGCATCATCCGACGAAGCCGTGAGGTGGCTTCGTCGCCATGTCAGGCACCACCGGTGATCAGCTTGCCGGCCTTGGAAATCCACGAACCCGCATTCTCGCGCGGCTCCAGCCCCTTGCTCTGCAGGAGCTTATAGGAATCCTTGTACCACGGGCTGGACGGGTAGTTGTGGCCGAGCACGGCCGCCGCCGTCTGGGCTTCGTCGGTCAGGCCCAGCGCGTAATAGGCTTCCACCAGGCGGGCCAGCGCCTCCTCGACCTGGCGCGTGTTGGAGTACTGCTCGACCACGGTGCGGAAACGCTTGACCGCGGCCAGATACTCGCGCCGCTCCAGATAGTAGCGGCCGACCTGCATCTCCTTGCCGGCGAGCTGGTCGGTGGCGAATCGGATTTTCGCCTTGGCGTCCTCGGCATATTCCGAATCGGGCCAGCGGTTCACCAGGTCCTGCATGGTCTGGACCGTCTGGCGCGATTCCTTCTGGTCCTGCGTGACGTCCTTGATCTGGCGATAATAGCTCAGGCCGATGATGTAGGTCGCGTAAGCCGCCTCATCGGTGGAGGGATAGAGCGTCAGGTAGCGCTTGGCAGATGCGATGGCGTCATCGTAGTTGCCCTGGCGATAGTTGGTGAAGGCGCCCATCACCATCGATTTGCGCGCCCATTCCGAATAGGGGTGCTGGCGGTCGACCGCGGCGAACTTCTTTGAGGCTTCGTCCAGCCGCCCGGCGTTCAGGTTTGCCAGCGCCTGGTTGTAGAGCTGGTCCGCAGGCTCGGTCTGGTCGACATAGGTGGAAAGGTCAACGTCCTTCTCCGAGGACATGCAGCCGGTCAGGAACATCGGCGCCGCGACGGAAAGCGCCAGGAAAGCAGCCCTTGCCGGCGCCTTGGATTGAACGAAGAACATGATCGGAATTCGCCCTCTCGGCTTCAGTGCAGCCATCGTGCGGCAGCCATAAACCATAATTGCCGCGCGCGGCAACGCTATCGCCATGCAATTGTGCAATTTTGTGGCGTATCCCGCCCGTGGCGAGCCACCGCAGATTCGCCCGGACGGTGATGCATCTTCGCAACAGATGCATCATGCCGCTCTATGCGGGAAATCAGGCTCACACCACCCAGGGAGCGTAGACGGGCGCGTAGACCGCGCTCATCTCGGCGGTCCGGCCGCGCCCGCTGCGGGTCGTCTCCACGATCTCGAATGCGGAGCGGTCCGAAAGCAGCCGCCGCAACGCGGCGGCATTCAGCCGGTGGCCGCCGCGATAGGAGCGGAAGCAGCCGATGAAGCGCGCGCCGGCCAGAGCCAGGTCGCCGAGCGCATCCAGCGTCTTGTGGCGAGCGAACTCGTTGGGATAGCGCAGCCCGCCCATATTGATGACGCGGTGGTCGTCGCCGATGACGAGGGAATTCTCCAGCGAGGAGCCGAGCGCGTAGCCCGCCGCCCACAGCCGTTCCACATCCTTCATGAACCCGAAGGTGCGGGCGCGGGCGAGATCGTGGCGGAACATGTCGGGGCTCAGATCGGCCGCGAAGTGCTGGCGGCCGATGGCCGGGCTCTCGAAATCGATCTCGACCTCGAATCGCGTTCCGGCATAGGGCCGGAACTCGGCCCAGGAAGCGCCGCTGTCGATGCGCACGGTCTTGAGCACGCGGATGAAGCGCCGCTTCACCGGCAGCGTTTCGATGCCGGCCTGGTCGAAGGCATCGACGAACATCGCCGCCGTTCCGTCGAGGATAGGCACCTCGCGGCCGTCGATCTCGATGATCAGATTGTCGATGCCGACGCCGAACAGCGCGGCCATGAGGTGCTCGACGGTGGCGACATGCTGCCCGGCCGGATCGCCCAGCAGCGTGCACAGGTCGGTCGCCCCGACTTCGGAAACCAGCGCGCGCAACTCGCGCACCTGCCCGTCCGGCGCGACCTGATGGAAGACGATGCCGGTGTCGGCGTCGGCCGGAAGGAAGTGGACCGTCACCTCGTTGCCGCTGTGGACGCCGATGCCGGTCAAGGATACGCGCGTTTTGAGGGTTGTCTGGTAGTCCTGCAAGATGGATCCCCGTATGCCCGAGCTGCCTAAGCCCGCATGACCGGCGTTCCGGGTGTCGGCATTCCGAAAGGATCGGAACAAACCGTCTCTTCTTTTCGCCGGTTCACTAGTCCGAAATCGAAACCCGAACGGGTTTGCGCTCCAGTTGCGGTCCTGGTCGATCCGGCAGGCCCTCTTCCCCAAAACCTGCCGATTTCAGCCGCCGCGAAGATAATGTCGGGCATGGCCCGTTCCAAATCACGCTTTCTTACTTCCTGTAACGGCTTCGATATTCCGGCCGCGCATGATAAATTATTGTTTTTATTTGATTAAATAAGGCAACAGGCCGGCGGTGAAGCGCCGGCCTGTTAACAAGTGTTACAATCCGTTAACGGATCAGTTCGCTTGCCGGCGAAGGAATGCCGGAATCTCGAGCTGATCGTCTTCCTGAGTCGCGCGGGCTTGCGGCGCGAAGCGGCCGTGATCGTCGAGCTGGCCGCGACGCGGCGCGTAGAGCTGTGCGTCCTGCGGCGCCAGACGGCGCACTTCCGGAGCCGCCTGGCGCAGGCGCGGCTCGCGCGGCTGTGCGGGCTGAAGACGCGCCGGCTCCTCTTCGCGGCGGGTGAGGCCGGTGGTCAGGCGCTTCAGCAGGCCCATCGGGCCGCGTTCCTCATGATCGACGGGATGCGACTTGGCTTCCACTTCCGCCCTCACGACCGGAGGGAAGTCCTCCACGCGCGGCATGCGCTGCGGCGCGGCGGCAGCGGCCGGCTGAGGCGCGGGCTCGCGATATTGCGGCGCAGGCTGGGCCACGGGCTGAGGCGCGGGCTGATGCATCTGCGGCTGGGCCGGAGGCGCCTGGAACAGCTTGCTCTGCGGGCGGAAATCTTCGGCCGGAGCCGAAGCCGGACGGCCATGGGCCATCGCCGCCGCATTGGCTTCCGCCTGCTGGATCGCCTCGGCGACCGGATCGGCGGCGCGCGCCTGGGGCTCGTGCATGGCCGGCTGCTGCGCAGGCGCGCTGCGCGGCTGCTCCACGGCCGCGGCAGGGCGCGGCGCCGCCGCCTTCGGCTGGGCCGGGCGGATGGAGATCGGCGCGGCGGCGATGTCGGCGGCCGACTTGTCGATGCCGGTGGCCACGACGGACACGCGGATGACGCCCTCGAGGTCCTCGTCGAAGGTCGCGCCGAGGATGATGTTGGCGTCCTGGTCGACTTCCTCGCGGATGCGGGTCGCAGCCTCGTCCACCTCGAACAGGGTCAGGTCGCGACCGCCGGTGATGGAGATCAGCAGGCCCTTGGCGCCCTTCATCGAGGTCTCGTCGAGCAGCGGGTTGGCGATCGCCGCCTCGGCGGCGGCCATTGCCCGGCCCTCGCCCGAAGCTTCGCCGGTGCCCATCATGGCCTTGCCCATCTCGCGCATCACCGAACGCACGTCGGCGAAGTCGAGGTTGATCAGGCCTTCCTTGACCATCAGGTCGGTGATGCAGGCGACGCCCGAATAGAGCACCTGGTCGGCCATGGCGAAGGCGTCGGCGAAGGTGGTCTTGTCGTTGGCGAGGCGGAACAGGTTCTGGTTCGGGATCACGATCAGCGTGTCCACGCACTTCTGCAGTTCCTCGATGCCCATGTCGGCCGTCTTCATGCGGCGCTGGCCCTCGAAGTGGAACGGCTTGGTGACGACGCCGACGGTCAGGATGCCCTTCTCGCGGGCGGCGCGGGCGACGACGGGAGCCGCGCCCGTGCCGGTGCCGCCGCCCATGCCGGCGGTGACGAAGCACATATGGGTGTTCGACAGGTGGTCGATGATCTCGTCGATGCACTCCTCGGCGGCGGCGCGGCCGACTTCAGGCTGCGAGCCGGCGCCCAGCCCTTCCGTGACATGCGCGCCGAGCTGGATGATGCGCTCGGCCTTGGACATGGTCAGCGCCTGCGCATCGGTGTTGGCGACCACGAAATCGACGCCGCGCAGACCGGCGGTGATCATGTTGTTGACCGCGTTGCCGCCGCCACCGCCCACACCGAAAACGGTGATGCGCGGCTTGAGCTCGGTGATGTCCGGCTTCTTCAGATTGATGGTCATAGTCCTCGTCCTTTGTCTTTCCCGCCGCTTCGCCGCCGCGGCCGCCTTATGGGGCTGTCCCCGTCGATACTAAAAACTGTCTCTCAACCACTGACTCATGCGATGCAGTTTCCCGCCTGTTCCCGTCATCTTGAAACGGGACATTCCTTGCGCAGGATGGCTCTCGAAAGCCGCCATCTGCGGATAGATCATCAGGCCGACCGCCGCCGAGAACGCGGGCCCCTTGGCCGCTTCCGGCAGGCCGGCGACGCCGAGGGGGCGGCCGATGCGCACGCTGCGGCCCAGAATGCGCCGCGCCGCTTCCGGCAGGCCGGCCAACTGGCTGGCGCCGCCCGTCAGCACGACGCGCTTGCCCACGGCATTGCCGTAACCGGACCGGTTGAGCCGCTCGCGCAGCAGTTCCAGCGTTTCCTCGATCCGGGCCCGGATGATGCGCGTCACCACCGAACGCGGCACCTGCAACGGCGCCTCGCCTTCCTCGCCGATCGGCTGGATGGTGACGAGGTCGCGGTCGTCCGAGCTGCCCGGCAGCGCCGATCCGTGCATCACCTTCAGCCGCTCCGCAGCCTCCAGCGAGGTCGACAGCCCCTTGGCAAGGTCCAGCGTGACGTGATTGCCGCCGATGGGGATGCCGCTGCCATGCACGAAGCGGCCTTCGGAGAAGATGGAGATGGTCGTGGTGCCGCCGCCCATGTCGATGCAGGCCGCGCCCATTTCCAGTTCGTCGTCCACCAGCGAGGCGAGGCCGCTGGCATAGGGGGTGGCCACCATGCGCTCGACCGACAGATGCGAGCGGTTGACCGCCAGTTCGAGGTTGCGCATCGGGGCGGAGTCGGCGGTCAGCACGTGCATGTCCACGCCCAGCGTGTCGCCCACCATGCCGCGCGGATCGCGCACGCCGCGTTCGGCATCCAGCGAGAACCCCACCGGCAGCGAATGCACCACCTCCCGCTCCGTTTTCAGTGCCTGCCGGGCGCCCACGGCCAGCACGCGCTTGATGTCGGATTCGTCCACTTCATGGCCGCCGAGATTGATGGTGGCCCCGAAGGTTTCGGTCTTCAGTCGGCCTGCGGTCATGTTGACGATCAGGGAATCGACGGTGAGATCCGCCATGCGCTCGGCCGCATCGACCGCCA
This sequence comes from Mesorhizobium sp. SP-1A, assembly GCF_032460275.1. Taxonomy (NCBI): domain Bacteria; kingdom Pseudomonadati; phylum Pseudomonadota; class Alphaproteobacteria; order Hyphomicrobiales; family Phyllobacteriaceae; genus Mesorhizobium; species Mesorhizobium sp. SP-1A. The sequence continues at coordinate 332,172 of NZ_JAVXZD010000003.1, forward strand.
GGCGCACCGCATGTTCGGCGCGGTCGAGATCGACGACGACGCCCGACTTGACCCCTTGCGACTTCTGGTGGCCGATACCGATCACCTGGATGCGGTGCGAGCGCCCGCGAAGCAGCGTGCCGTCCTCGCGCGGCTTCAGCTTGGCCACCATGCAGCAGACCTTGCTGGAGCCGACGTCCAGCACCGTCAGCACGCCGGACCGGCGGCTTGCATCCCCATGATTGCCCAGCCAGCTCATATCTTCTGCTCCGGCTTCCGCTTCGCCGCCTTGGAGATTTCCTTCAACGCCGCCTGGCGCGCCGTCATCGCCTCGGGCGTCAGTTCGAGCGCCAGCCGGTCGGGGATGCGCATGTCGACGGCCGCGATATCCCGCGAAAGCAGGGACTGCTCGCGGTCCAGCGCCACCAGCTGCGCCAGCGCGGCGTCTTCCGCTTCTTCCGGCAGCTTCACCGTGATGCCGTTGTCCAGCCTGAGATCCCAGCGCCGGTCGCCGACCCTGACATACCCCCTCACCCGGTTGGCCAGATCGGGATAATGCGCGACCCTGGCGAGGAAATCGGGCGCATGCTCGGGAGCGCCCGGACCGACCAGAAGCGGAAGCGTCGCCTGGTTGCCGCCCGCATAGGGAACGATCACGCGGCCGTCGCGCTCAATGACCGACAATTGGGAACCCTGCTGCCACAGCGCGAAGGGCTGCCGCTCCTCGATCCGCACCTCCAGCGTATGCGGATAGATCTTGCGCACCGCCGCGCCTTCGACCCACGGCAGCGTGGCGACCCGCTCGCGCGCGGTCTCCACGTTGAAGCCGACCAGCGAGGTCCAGCCGTCGAGGTCCAGCTTGTCGAGAATATCGATCTCGGAAGTCTCGCGATTGCCGACCACCTTGATCTGATCGACGGCAAACCCAGTACGGGCGGTCACGCCTTGCACGAAACCGTCGAGATTGCCGCCGAGATAGGCGCCATAGGTCACGCTTGAGGCGAGGAACGCAGCGGAAAGCATGGTGGCCGCATAGGGCGGCGCCTTCAGGTCGCCCTCGCCCAGACGCGCGAACATGCGCACCGGCCGCCGCAGCCAGCGCGGCAGCACGAATTTGTCCAAGGAGAAGGGCGCGCGGGAAGGACCGCGCCGCCGGGCGCGCCCAAACCTGCCATATCCCCACCTCAACGAAGACACGAAGCGTCCTCCACCATCCAACTCAACAGATCGCCGAACGAGTGTCCCGCTTGCGCGGCGATTTCAGGCACCAGAGACGTCGGCGTCATACCCGGCTGAGTGTTGATCTCCAGCCACACGACCTCACCATTTTCCGAATGGCGGTCGTCGTAGCGGAAGTCCGACCGGGAGACGCCCCGGCACCCGATCGCTTGGTGAGCCTTGAGCGCCAGTGTCTGTATTTTTTGGTAAATATTCGGTGAAACTTTCGCGGGGGTTTCGTGTTTTGAGCCCCCGGCCACGTATTTTGAATCGTAATCATAGAAGGAATGGCCTGTCGGGATGATCTCGCACACCCCCAGCGCCACATCGCCCATCACCGCGCAGGTCAATTCCCGCCCATGGACATAGCGCTCGACCATGACGCGCTCGCCATACTTCCAGTCAGGCGACGAAATCAGTTGCGGCGGATGCGACTGGTCTTCCTTGACGATGATGACGCCGAAGCTCGACCCTTCGTTCACCGGCTTGACCACATAGGGCGGCGCCATCGGGTGCTCGGAGCGAATTGCGAAGCGGTTGACCAGCTTCGATTCCGCGACCGGGATGCCCGCCGCCCTGGCGACCTTCTTCGCCTGCTCCTTGTCCATGGCCAGAGCGGAAGCCAGCACGCCCGAATGCGTATAGGGGATCGACAGATATTCGAGGACGCCCTGGATGGTGCCGTCCTCGCCGAAAGGACCATGAAGTGCGTTGAAGACGACATCCGGCTTCAGTTCCGCAAGCACCGCACCCACATTGCGGTCGACATCGACCCGGGTGACGCGATAGCCCTCGCCCTCGAGCGCAGCGGCGCAGGCATTGCCTGAAGAAAGCGACACGGGCCGCTCGGACGAGAAGCCGCCCATGAGAACAGCCACATGCTTGTCTTTCATCCCCCGTCATCCCCTTCCGGCGGGTTCGCGCTTCTGTTTCCAGGCTTGAGTCGGAGTCTCCCGGCAGGCATGCCTGCCAGACGGAACCGCGCCCCACGCGCCCGAACGACTCAAATCAAGGAAACGCCTCTAAGGGGCAGAGAATCAGAGACTTGATTCCGTGGCAAGTCCTTATGATTCCGAGAGATTCACTTTCTGAAAAAATCGCGCCGAAAATGCGCGGGTGAGTCCTCAGAGCAACTGTCCGAGGAACTCCTGCACCTCGCGCCCGGGCCGGAAACTGCCGATGCGCTTGATCTCCCAGTGCAGCTTTATTCCGGCGTTCTCCAGCACGCGGGCCCGCACCGTCTCGCCCAGATATTCGAGGTCGTAGCCGGTGGCCGAACCGGTGTTGATCATGAAGTTGCAATGCATGGGCGACATCTGCGCCCCGCCCACCATGAGGCCGCGGCAACCAGCCTTGTCGATTTCCTTCCAGGCCGAAGTGCCTTCCGGATTCTTGAAGGTCGAGCCGCCGGTCTTCTCGCGGATCGGCTGCACCGTCTCGCGATGGAGTTGCACGGCATCCATCGCCTGCCTGATCTCCTCCTTGTCCTCGCGATGGCCTTCGAACAGCGCGGATGTGAAGATCAGGTCGGCCGGAGCGGACGAGTGGCGGTAGCCGTAGCCCATCCCCGCATTGGACAGAACATGGACATTGCCCTTGCGGTCGAGCGCGCGCACTTCCACCACACGTTCGCGCGTCTCCACGCCGTTTGCCCCCGCATTCATGCGCAACGCGCCGCCGAGCGCGCCGGGAATGCCGTGATAGAAATGGAAGCCGCCGATGCCGGCCTCCAGCGCGATGGCGGCCAGCCGCTTGTCGGGCATAGCCGCGCCCGCCCGGATCCGGGTTTCGGAAACGACCTCGGCCTCGCCGAAACCCTTGGCCGAAAGCCGCACCACGAACCCCGCAATGCCGCCCTCGCGCACCAGCAGGTTGGAGCCGATGCCCACCACCATGACGGGAATTTCTTCCGGCACGGCTTTCAGGAAAGCGGCGAGGTCCGCCTCGTCGGCGGGCTGGAACAGCACGTCCGCCAGCCCCCCGGCGCGGAACCAGGTGATCTTGTCCATCTCGGCGTCGGGCGTCATCCGCCCCCGCAACCCGGAAAGCCTGTCTCCGAGCTTTTCCAGCAGCGCGCCGCCGCGTGTCATGACCCGGCCTCGGCGAGTTCCTTCGGCAGGGCATAGGCCCATTGCGTAATGTTGCCGGCACCGAGGAAGATGACGAAATCGCCGGGCTTAGCCAGCGCGCGCACGGCCGGCGCGACCGCCGCCGGTCCTTCGATGTGACGGGCGTCGCGGTGGCCGCCGGTGCGGATGCGCGCCACCAGCGCTTCTGAGGTCACGCCCTCGATCGGATCTTCGCCGGCGGCATAGACCGGCGCCACCATCACCGTGTCCGCATCGTTGAAGCAGGCGGAAAAATCGTCGAACAAATCATGCAGGCGCGTGAAGCGGTGCGGCTGCGCAATGGCGATGACGCGCCCCTTGGTGGCGTCCCGCGCGGCCCGCAGCACCGCTTTGATCTCGACCGGATGGTGGCCGTAATCGTCGAACACCTCCACACCGTTCCACGATCCCGTGTGGGTGAAACGCCGCTTGACGCCGCCGAACAGAGACAGGCCCTTCTTGATCGCCTCGGGCGGGATGCCGAGTTCATGCGCGACGGCAATGGCTGCCGTGGCGTTGGAAACGTTATGCCGGCCGGGCATCGGCAGCCTCAGTCCGGAAATGGCGGTCTCGCCGCCGCCCTTGCGGTTGCGGATCACCACGTCGAACTCGGAAGCCGCGCCATCCATGCGGTGATTGCTGAAACGCACGTCGGCCTGCGCATTGCCGCCATAGGTGATGACGCGGCGGTCCTCGATGCGGCTGGCCAGGGCCTGCACCTCGGGATGGTCGGTGCACATTACGCCGAAGCCGTAGAACGGCACGTTCTCGACGAACTGGCGGAACGCGTCGCGCACCTTGTCGAACGAGCCGTAATGGTCGAGATGCTCCGGGTCGATATTGGTCACCACCGCGATATCGGCCGGCAGCTTGAGGAACGTGCCGTCGCTCTCGTCGGCCTCCACCACCATCCATTCGCCGTCGCCCATGCGCGCGTTGGTGCCATAGGCATTGATGATGCCGCCGTTGATGACGGTGGGATCGAGCCCGCCCGCCTCCAGGAGCGTCGCGACCATCGAGGTGGTGGTGGTCTTGCCGTGGGTGCCGCCGATGGCGACGGCCTGCCGGAAACGCATCAGTTCCGCCAGCATCTCGGCGCGCCGCACCACGGGCAGCAGTTTTTCACGCGCGGCGACCAACTCGGGATTCGATTTCCGGATCGCCGTGGACACCACCACGACTTCCGCCTCGCCCAGGTTCTCGGCCCTGTGGCCGACGAAGCACTCGATGCCCTTCTCGCGCAGGCGCTGCACATTGGCGCCGTCGGCCTGGTCGGAACCCTGCACCTTGTAGCCGAGATTGTGCAGCACCTCGGCGATGCCGCTCATGCCGATGCCGCCGATGCCGATGAAATGCACGAGGCCGATGGTCTGCGGCATCTTCATGCGCGCTTTTCCTTCTTGAAATCCTCAATCGATGTGCCCGACGCAATAGCCTCTGCGAGGTCCGCGAGCAACCGCGCGGCGTCCGGACGGCCGACCGATTTCGCCGCGGCCGCCGTCTCGGCCAGCCGCTGCGGATCCTCCATCAGCGGTCCGATCAGCGCCGCCAGCGCCTCGGGCGAAAGGGTCGACTGCGGGTGCACCGCGGCACCTCCCGCAGCGGCAAGCGCGGCCGCGTTCGCCGCCTGGTCATGGTCGAGCGCGAAGGGATAGGGGACCAGGATCGCCGGCCGGCCGATGACGGCTATCTCCGAAACCGTGGACGCGCCGGACCGCGAGATCACCAGATGCGCCGACGCCATGCGCTCCGCCATGTCGGTGAAGAAGGGCAGCACCTGCGCCTCCACGCCGAGCTCCGCATAGGCTGCCTTGACCCTCCCGACATCGTCCGCGCGCGCCTGCTGGGTGACCAGGAGCCGCTTGCGCTGGACGTCCGGCAGCAGGGCCACCGCGGGGGGGACCGCATCCGAAAAGAAGCGCGCGCCCTGGCTGCCCCCGAACACGAGAAGCCGGAACGGCTCCTCGCCCGCAGGCGCGACATAGCCCGTCTTCGCCGCCTCCAGCACCTGCGGTCGCACCGGATTGCCGGTCGTCACCGTCTTCAGCCCTGCGGGACTTCCGTCCTCGGGCAGGAAGCCGCCAGCGATCGCCGTGACCCGGCCGGAAAGCGCCTTGTTGGCGCGCCCCATCACCGCGTTCTGTTCATGGATGATCGTGGGCACATGGCGGCGGGTGGCGGCATAGACCGGCGGCAGGGTGGGATAGCCGCCGAAGCCCACCACGGCGTCTGGCTTGATCCGGCGGATCACGCGCGATGCCTGCCTCACGCCCTGCCAGATTCTGAGGAAAGCGGCCGCCAGCGCCAGCGGGTTCTTCGAGCCGATGGTGGCCGAGCGGATGCGGTGGACCGTGTCGGCCGGAAAGCGGGCGGTGAAACGCTCGACCCGGTCGTCGGTGGCCAGGTGCACCGACCAGCCGCGTTCGGCAAGCTCGTGCGCCAGCGCCTCGGCGGGAAAGAGATGCCCGCCGGTGCCGCCGGCCGCAAGAAGGATGGTTCCCTTGGGCATCTATTCGGCCGGCACGACATGCGGCGAGAGTTCGCCATGGCCGATCCGCTTCAGCCGCTCGGGTTTCTTGCGCGTCAGCGCCAGCACCATGCCCATCGAGATGGCGATGGCGATCTGCGAGGAGCCGCCATAGGAAATGAACGGCAGCGTCATGCCCTTGGCCGGGATGAGCTGGAGGTTCACGCACATGTTGATGATCGATTGCAGGCCGAACACCGTGACCAGGCCGCCGATGGCGTAGCGGGTGAACTCGTCGTGCTCCTTCAGGGCCGTATTGAGTCCGCGCAGCACGATGAAGGCGAAGATCAGCATGATGAAGAAGCACAGGATCAGCCCGTATTCCTCGCCCGCGACGGCGAACACGAAGTCGGCATGGCTGTCGGGAATGACGCGCTTGATCGTGCCTTCGCCCGGCCCGACGCCGAACCAGCCGCCATTGATCAGCGCCTCGCGGCCCATGTCCACCTGGAAGGTATCGCCCTCGCCGGTCATGAAGCGGTCGATGCGGCCGGCGACGTGCGGCAGCGTCTCGTAGGCGGCCACGATGCCGAATACGCCGGTCGCGCCCAGAAGCACGATCCAGAACCACGGCAGCCCCGCCATGAAGAACATGACGCTCCAGGTGCCGGTCACCAGCATGGTCTGGCCGAAGTCGGGCTGCGCCACCAGCAGCGACACGACCAAGCCCAGCAGGATCATGGCGAACAGATTGCCGGGGATGTCCGGATGGCGCTTGTGCTCGGCGAACAGCCAGGCGCAGATGATGACGAAAGCCGGCTTGAGAAATTCCGACGGCTGGATCGACAGGCCCGCGAGCGACACCCAGCGCCGCGCGCCCTTGACCTCGACGCCGATGTAGAGCACCGCCACCATCAGCACCATCATCACGCACAGCATGATGATGGCGAAGCGCCTGATCTGCCGCGTATCGAGGAAGGAGACGGCCAGCATCACGCCGAGCGCCGGGATGGTGAAGATGATCTGGCGCGTGGCGAAGTGGAACGGGTCCAGCCCGATGCGCTGTGCCACCGCCGGGCTGGCCGCGAAGGACAGCACGATGCCCAGCCCCATCAGCGACAGGAATGCCGCGAGGAACCAGCGGTCGACGGTCCACCACCATATGGAGACCGGCCTTTTGTCGAGACGGCTCTGCATTATCGTGCCCCTCCGATAAGGTCCACTTTGCCAATAGCAGCCACGGCTTGCCTGAAGGCTTCGCCGCGCACCTCGAAGTTCCTGAACTGGTCGAAGCTGGCGCAGGCCGGCGAAAGCAGCACCACGGCCTCGTCGCCCGCATCGTTGGCCGCATCCTGCGCCGCGTGCTCCACTGCCGCGGCAAGCGTGCCGGAAATCTCGTAGGGCACCGCCTCGCCCAGGGTGGCCGCGAAGGCGGGCGCCGCCTCGCCGATCAGATAGGCCTTGGCGACGCGCGGGAAGAAACCGCGCAACGGCTCGATGCCGCCCTCCTTGGGCAGGCCCCCGGCGATCCAGTAGATGCGGCCGAAGCTCGACAGCGCCGGTGCCGCCGCATCGGCATTGGTGGCCTTGGAATCGTTGACGAACAGCACCTTGCCCTTGCGCGCCACCTGCTCCATGCGGTGGGCGAGGCCGGGGAAGCTTTCCAGCCCCTTCTGGATCTCGCCGAGTTCCAACCCCACCCTGAGGCAGGCGGCGACGGCGGCAAGCGCGTTCTGCGCATTGTGCTGGCCGCGCAGCGAGCCGATGCCTTCGAGGAAGGCGATGCGGCTGTAGCGGCCGTCGACAGCCTCCATCAGGTCGGTGCCAGCGGCGAAATAGCCGTCGGTCAGGGGCAGGCGCTTGGAGATGCGCACCACCTTCTTGCCGACGCTTTCGAGCCTGTCGGCGATCTGTGCGCAATAGGGATCGTCGACGCCCACGATCGCCGTGTCGGAGCCCGCCACGAGCCGCTCCTTGATGGAGGCGTAATGCTGCATGGTGCCGTGCCGGTCGAGGTGATCGGGCGTGAGGTTCAGCAGCACCCCGGCGGTCGGGTTGATCGAGGGCGCAAGGTCGATCTGGTAGGACGAGCACTCGACCACATAGTGGCGCCGCGGTTCGGGCGGATCGAGCGTCATCACGGCGCGGCCAATGTTGCCGCCCATCTGCGTGTCGCGGCCTGCCGATTTCAGGATATGCGCGGTGAGCGCCGTTGTGGTGGACTTGCCGTTTGTGCCGGTGATGGCGATGAAGGGCGCTTGCGCCGCCTGCCGGTTGCGTTCCCGGCAGAAAAGCTCCACGTCGCCGATCACTTCCACGCCTGCCCCGCGCGCCAATTCGACCGTCCAGTGCGGCTTGGGATGCGTCAGCGGCACGCCCGGCGAGAGCACGAAGGCGGCGAAACCCGCCCACTCGGCCGCGCGCAGGTCGCCTGTCGCGATGCCCTCGGACGCGGCCTTGGCGACGCTGTCGGGATTGTCGTCCCAGGCCAGCACTTCGGCGCCGCCCGCCATCAGCGCGTGCGCCGTCGCGATGCCGGAACCGCCGAGGCCGAACAGCGCCACGCGCTTGGCCGAAAAGGAGGTTGCTGGGATCATCTGCTGCGCCTCTGGTGCAAAGAGGAAACCATCTGCCGTTTACCGCAGCTTCAGGGTCGAGAGGCCGATCAGCGCCAGCATCACCGCGATCACCCAGAAGCGGATCACCACCTGGCTTTCGGTCCAGCCGAGCTTTTCGAAATGATGGTGGATCGGCGCCATCAGGAAGACGCGCTTGCCGGTCATCTTGAAATAGCCGACCTGGATGATGACGGAGCAGATTTCCACCACGAACAGGCCGCCGACGATGGCCAGCACGATCTCGTGCTTGGTCGCCACGGCCACGGTGCCGATCAGCCCGCCAAGCGCCAGCGAACCAGTGTCGCCCATGAAGATGGCGGCCGGCGGCGCGTTGAACCACAGGAAGCCGAGGCCGGCGCCGATCACCGCGCCGAGGATGACCGAAAGCTCGCCGGTGCCGGGCACGAAATGGATCTGCAGATATTCGGCGAAGACGGCGTTGCCCGACAGATAGGCGATGCCGCCGAACGACGCCGCGGCGATCATGATCGGCACGATGGCCAGCCCGTCCAGCCCGTCGGTGATGTTGACGGCGTTGCCCGCGCCCACCACCACGAAAGCGCCGAACGGAATGAAGAACCAGCCGAGATTGAGCAGCAGTTCCTTGGCGAAGGGGAAGGTCAGCGACGACGAGAACGGCTCCTGGCCGACATGCATGATGACCCAGGCGGCGATGCCGGCGACGAGGAATTCCAGCCCCAGCCGCGCCTTGCCCGAAAAGCCGAGATGCGACTGCTTGGTCACCTTCAGGTAGTCGTCATAGAAGCCGATGGCGCCGAAGCCGAGCGTCACCAGCAGCACCACCCAGACATAGACGCTGCGCAGGTTCGCCCACAGCAGCGACGACACGACGATGCCGACGAGGATCATCAGGCCGCCCATGGTCGGCGTTCCGGCCTTCTTGAAATGCGTCTGCGGTCCGTCCGCGCGGATCGGCTGGCCCTTGCCTTGCCTGATGCGGAGCGAATCGATGATTGCCGGCCCGAAAATGAAGACGATCAGCGCCGAGGTGATCAGCGCCCCGCCCGTGCGGAAAGTGATATAGCGAAAGACATTGAAGACCGAGATGTGGTCCGCAAAATCAACGAGAAGCGTGAACATAAGTTTTTTCGTCCCCGGACCCTTGTCAGGCCTGTTGTGCAGTGCCGGCCTGGGCCGGGAATTTCCGAAGCATCTCATCGACCAGCTTGGCGAGGCCGATGCCCTTCGACGACTTGATCATCACCGCATCCCCGCCCCTCAGCGCCTGCAGCAACAACGGTTTCAATTCGTCCGCCGTGGCGCGGATCGCGACGTCGAGGTCCGACGGCAGCGCCTTGGCGAGGCTTGCCATATGCGGCCCCGCCAGCAGGACCAGCCCGACGTCGGCATCCACGACCAGCGGCGCGAGCGCCGCATGCAGCTTTTCCGAATGGACGCCGAGTTCCAGCATGTCGCCCAGCACGGCGACGCGGCGGCCGCCTTCCGCCACGGGCGTGTTCCTGAGAAGCGAAAGCGCCGCCTTCATCGATGCGGGATTGGCGTTGTAGCTCTCGTCGATCAGCACGATCTGGCCGTGCGGGTGGGCAAGCACATGACGCCTGCCCCTGCCCGCTTCCGCGCTCAGGTCGCCCAGCGCCAGCGACACGCGCGCCATGTCGGCGCCCACCAGATGCGCCGCGCCCATCACGGCCAGCGCGTTCTGCACCATGTGACGGCCTGGAGCGCCGACGCGCGCGACGATCTCCTCGCCGCCGGACTTCGCCGTTCCGATCTTGACGGCCATGGTCGAATGGTCGGCATGCAGGGCGCTGTCGAGCAGCCTGTAGGTCGAGCGCGGGTTCTCGCCGAAGGTGGCGATGCGTTCGACGCCCGCCTGCCGCGCCAGCTTCTCCAGAAGCTTGGTGCGCGGGTCGTCGCGGTTGAGCAGCGCCACGCCGCCGGGTTCCAGGCCCTCGAATATCTCCGCCTTGGCCTCGGCGATCTCGTCCATGCTGCGGAAGAAGCCGAGATGGGCCGGCGCGATGAGCGTGATGAGGGCGACATGCGGCCGCACCATGCGCACCAGCGGGCGGATCTCGCCGGGATGGTTCATGCCGATCTCGAACACGGCATAGTCGCAGTCGGCAGGCATGCGCGCCAGCGTCAGCGGCACGCCCCAGTGATTGTTGAACGACTTGTCCGAGGCATGGACGGTCCCGACCGCCGACAGCACATGGCGAAGCGCCTCCTTGGTCGAGGTCTTGCCGACCGAGCCCGTCACCGCGATGATCCTGGCCGCGGCGCGCGCGCGGGCGGCGGTGCCCAGCCTTTCCAGCGCGGCCAGCACGTCCGGCACCACGATCATCGGCGCCGTCAGGCGGCCGAGCGCGGCGAGCTTGGCTTCGGACACCACCAGCACGCCGGCCCCGGCGCGCACGGCGGCTGTCGCGAAGTCGTGGCCGTCCATCGTCTCGCCCTTGATGGCGAAGAAGGCGTCGCCCGGCTGCAGGCTGCGGCTGTCGATGGAAATGCCCGTCACGCCCGCCGGCATGTTGCCGACCGGCCGCCCGCCCGTCGCCTCCACAAGGGCATCGGAAGTCCAAAGCAAGGTCATGCGGCCCGCTCCCTCAGCGCCGCCCGCACCTCTTCATGATCGGAAAAAGGCAAGGTCTTCGTCCCCACGGTCTGGCCTTCCTCGTGCCCCTTGCCGGCCACGACGAGCGTGTCGCCCGCTTGCAGCATCGACACCGCCTCGCGGATCGCCTGCCTGCGATCCCCGATCTCGACGGCGCCGGGCGCGGCCGCAAGGATCGCGGCGCGGATCTCGGCGGGCACTTCCGAGCGCGGATTGTCGTCGGTGACGATGACGATGTCGGCCAGGCGCGTGGCGATCTCGCCCATGATCGGGCGCTTGCCGCGGTCGCGGTCTCCGCCGCAGCCGAACACCACCATGACACGTCCGGTGGTGAACGGCCGCACCGAAGCCAGCACGTTTTCCAGCGCATCCGGCTTGTGGGCGTAGTCCACATAGACCGGCGCGCCCTCGGCTGTGGTGCCGACGAGGTCCAGCCGTCCCGGCGCGCCCTTCAGCCGCTCCAGCGCCGGCAACGCCTTGGCCGCCGGCGTGCCGGTGGCGATGGCCAGGCCGGCCGCGACGAGCGCGTTGGAAATCTGGAAGTCGCCGGCCAGCGGCAGGTCGATCTCGTATATGGCGCCCTCGTGCTCGATCTCGGCGCGCTGGCGGTGCCGCTCATGCTCGACGCGCTTCAGCTTGAGGAAGCCGCCCTGTCTGCCGACGGTGAGCACGGCAAGGCCGGCGGCTTGCGCGGCGGCGATGGTCGGCTCCGACCATTTGTCGTCGGCGAAGACGACGGCCGGCGCCCCCTTGGGCAGCAGCGCATCGAACAGCCGCAGCTTGGCGCGATGGTAGTCCTCCACCGTCGGATGATAATCCATGTGGTCGCGGCCGAGATTGGTGAAGGCGCCGGCCTTCAGCCTCACCCCATCCAGGCGGCGCTGGTCGAGCCCATGGCTGGAAGCCTCCATCGCGGCATGGGTGACGCCCGCTTCGGCCAGTTCGGCCAGCAGGCGGTGCAGCGCGACCGGATCGGGCGTGGTCAGCGATCCATATTCGTTGCGGCCGGGCGCGGTGACCCCGGTCGTGCCGATCGACGCCGCGGCGAGCCCCGCCTGCTCCCAGATCTGGCGCGTGAAGGCCGCGACGGAGGTCTTGCCGCTGGTGCCGGTGACGGCAACCATGGTCTCGGGCTGGCGGGCAAAGAAGCGGGCGGCGGCCAGGGCCAGGGCCCGGCGCGGGTCCTCGACGGCAAGCACCGGGACCGGCAGGCCGGAAAACTGTGCATTTCGTGCCGCCACGATGGCTACGGCGCCATTTCGCACGGCGTCTTGCGCATAGGCGGCGCCGTCCGCCCTGCTTCCCGCCAGGGCGAAGAAGAGATCGCCCTTCGCGACCTTGCGCGAATCCGCGGACATGCCGGTTACCGCTATGTCGGGAATTTCCTCGACTGGCAGTATGCCGGCTAGATCTTTGAGCTTCATCGAATTCCGTTCACCGAAACAAAATGGCGCGCTGTCCCCGGCGCGCCTGAAGAATCATCAATAGGACACCAGCGTTGCACCATTTTCATGGCTGAAATCTGGCTTCACGCCAAGCATCGCCGCCGAGCGGCGGATGATGTTGCCCGCCATGATCCCCGCGTTCGAAGCCGCCGTGGCGCCCATGCCCGGCTTTTCCGGCTGCGGCTCGTCGGCGATCGTCAGCACGATGTATTGCGGATCGTCCATCGGGAAAGCGGCCACGAAGGCGTTGAAGTTCTTGCCCTTGGAATAGCGGCCGTTGACCACCTTCTCTGCCGTGCCGGTCTTGCCGCCGACCCGGTAGCCGGGAACGCGCGCGTTGCGGCCCGAGCCCTTTTCCGCGTTGAGCGCATAGAGATAGCGCATGGATTCCACGGTCTTGTCGTTGACCACGCGCTTGGCGACCGCCATCGCCTCCTCCTGGCTGCGGATCAGGAAGGTCGGCTCCATGAGGAAGCCGTTCATCAGCGCCGCGCAGCCGACCGCCGTTTGCAGCGGCGTGGTGGACACGCCGTGGCCGAAGGCGATGGTCATGGAATTGACCTGCTTCCACACCCGCGGCTCGGTCGGCCGCGCCACCTCCGGCAGTTCGGTCTGCATCTTTTCCAGTATGCCGAGGCGATGCAGGAACTCCCTGTGCCCGTCGATGCCGACGGCCAGCGCTTCCCGTGCCGAGCCGATGTTCGACGAATAGATGAACACCTCCGGCACCGAAAGCACCCGGCCCTTGCTGTGGAAATCATGGATGGTCTGGCGCCCGACCCTGAGCGGACGCGACGCGTCGAAGGTGCTGCTCAGCGAAACCCTGCCGGAATCGAGAGCCATGGCCGTGGTGAAGCTCTTGAAGGTCGAGCCCATCTCGTAGAGGCCGGCCGACATGCGGTTCAGGCGGTCCTTGTCCTGGGCGTTGTAGGGGTTGTTCGGATCGAAATCCGGCACCGACGCCATGGCCAGCACCTCGCCGGTCTTGATGCTGAGCACCACCGCGCCGGCCCCGATCGCATGGTATTTTTCCAGGCCCGTCACGATCTCGTCATGCACCACATGCTGGACGCGCAGGTCGATCGACAGCTTGACCGGCTTCAGGTCCTTGGGATCGGCGAGGCCCGACATCTGCAGGTCCGAAAGGCCCTGCGCGTCGATATACTTCTCCATGCCGGAGATGCCCTGGTTGTCGATATTGGTCAGCCCGACGATATAGGCCGTGGTGCTGCCGGCCGGATAGAAGCGGCGCTTTTCGGTGCGGAAGCCGATGCCGGGAATGCCGAGTTGCATGATCTCGGCTTCCTGCTTGGGCGTAAGCTGACGCTGGAGCCAGACGAAGCCGGCGCCGCTTCTGAGCTTGCGGTAAGTCTGCTCGTAGTCGATTTCCGGCAGGACGGCCGAGAGCTTCTCGATCGCCTCGTCGGCGTCGACGATATGGCGCGGCTCGGCATAGAGCGAGGAGGTCTTGATGTCGGTCGCCAACACCTCGCCGTTGCGGTCCACGATATCGGGCCGCGCCGCGGTCACCCGGCTGGGCGGCGGACCGGACTGGTCCGGATTCTGCAGGCCGAAATACACCAGCCGGCCGGCGATGGCGGCATAGATGCTGAAGAACACCGCCATCGTCATCACGACGCGGGTCCTGGTCTTGCCGCCGGTGGCCTTGCGGGCGCCGTCCACGACGATGGAACCGGCTTCCTGCGTGCGCCGCGCGCGCTTCCAGATCCTGCCGATCATCGTACGGCTCCGGTCACGATTGCGTCCTTGCCGGTGGCTTCCTTGCCCGCCGCGGCCACGGGCCCGCCGGTAAGGTCCTCGATGGTGAGCGACTTCATCGGCAGGTCCTGTATCTGCACGATCTGATGCGGATCGACCGGCTCCAGTTTTAGCTGCGCCTGGTATTTCTCGACCAGCCTTTGCAGGCGGGCCGGCTGCGTCAGCAGGCTCCAGTCGGCCTTGAGCAGGTTTATCGTGTCTTCTTCGGTCCGGATCTGCGCCTGCAACTGGCGGACCTTCGTCTGTTGCTCCTCCGCGTCGCGCTTGACCGCGTAGGTCATCGCGGCGGCCGAAACCATCACGGCGATCAGGATTATGTCGCTGGTGCGAAACACGTGCTCACCTCTCCCCCGGCAGGCTCGTGCCTGCAGATTTCGGACCGGACAATTTCGGCAGGCCGAAGATCGACATGTCGCCCGCGCGCGCCGGCGCCTCGGTGCGGATCGCGGCGCGCAACCTGGCCGAGCGCGCCCGCGGATTGGCGGCGGTCTCGGCGTCTTGCGGCGTCACCCCGCCGCCCAGCTTGCGGAAGGTGGCGACACGGACCTGCGCCTCCGGCAGATGCCGCGAACCGGCGGCGGCATCCGCGCGGTCGGCGATGAAGCGCTTGACGATGCGGTCTTCCAGCGAATGGAACGTGACCACGGCCAGCCGGCCGCCGGGCTTCAGCACACGCTCCGCCGCCAGCAGCGCCTGCGCGAGCTGCCCCAGTTCGTCGTTCACGTAGATGCGCAGCGCCTGGAACACGCGCGTGGCCGGGTGGATCTTGTCGCCCGGCTTTCGGCCGATATGCGTCTCGATCGCGTCGGCAAGGTCGAGCGTGCTCTCGAACGGACGCTTCTCGCGGCGCGCCTCGATCATCCTGGCGATGCGCCCGGCGTGACGCTCTTCGCCAAGCAGGCCGAAGATGCGCGCGAGATCGTTCGCCTTGAAGGTGTTGACGACGTCGGCGGCGCTCATGCCCGCCTGCGCCATGCGCATGTCGAGCGGCCCCTCGGCGCGGAAGGAAAAGCCGCGCTCGGCCTGGTCGAGCTGCATGGAGGAGACGCCGATGTCGAGCACGACGCCGTCGGCGGCCTCGACATGCTGGTCCAGCGTCGAGAACGGCGCCTGCACCAGCCTCAGCCGGCCCTCCGATTCCCGTTCGAGCTCCCGGCCGGCTGCGATGGCGTCGGGATCGCGGTCGATGGCGACCACCGATGCGCCGGCATCCAGGATGGCCCTGGTGTAGCCGCCCGCGCCGAAGGTGCCGTCGATGACGGTCTGGCCGGCTTGCGGCGAAAGCGCCTGGAGGACTTCAGCAAGGAGGACCGGAATGTGACGGGCCGGTCCGCCAACGGCTGATGGATCGCCGTGGCCCGCCGTCATTCCGGCCGCTCCCCGGGCATCGTCCCCTGCCGAAGCCGCAACAGCCGCCCCCGCACCTGCGCGCCATATTCTGCGAGTCGCGCCGGTTCCCAAATCTGGAAAAAATTGCCCCGCCCCACAAAGACGGCCTCCGTGGTGATGCCCGTATGCGCGCGGATGAAATCGTTCATGGTGATGCGCCCGTCCTGATCCAGCTTCAGGAACAGCCCGTCGCCGTGGCAGAAGAAGGACATGTCGTCCGCGGTCCGCAGAAAGGGATCCTCCTGCGCGATTCGCTGCTCGTAGCGGTCGAGAAGGTCGAGCCCGCCCACATCCATCGCCGGCACGTCCAGGCAGCGCAGCGCATAGAGTTCGCGATAGCCGCGCTTCTGCACCACAGCGCGGAAATGCGCCGGCACCGACACCCGGCCCTTGCCGTCGATCCTGTTCACCGCGCTTGACAGAAAACGGTCCATTCGACGCTTCGGCCGCTTTCGCCGCCGCACTCCTTTCCATCCTCGCCACCGCGCCGCGCCGGCGCGATCCTATCCGATATCCGCCGGCCGCACGGGCAGAATCCGGCCGGCGCGCTGCCGCTGCGGCTGCCCGACCGGCGTACGCTTCACCCTGACACGGAACGTAAGCTTGAGTATCTGGATGGGATAACATGGGGCAATATGGGCGTCAACGGGAACGGGTTTCACAAACCGGCTGCCGCAACCGCCGCGCGAACGGAAAAGGCATTCCCGTCTTTATCGTCCATTAAGACTAACGAAGGGTTTAGAACGCCGCTGCGAGGCAAATGCGTCCCTTGTTTCGCGAGCGCGGCGGCAGTAGCGTCCAGTATCTTCAGTGCCCGCCGAAAAGCCTTGAAATCATGGAAAAGACATCCAAGTCCCGCGCCGCCGGCCTGGCCCACCTGCGCCGCGGCAGCCTGTCCAAGGGCGATCCCATTCCGCTGCCGCTCACCATGGCGTCGGTCTACCATGCGCCCGGCGACGCGACCGGCTACAATCAATACGGCCGGTTCTCGAATCCGAACTGGGCCGCGGTGGAGCACATGCTGGCCCATCTCGAGGACGCTCCCTGCGTGGCGTTCCCTTCCGGCATGGCGGCGATCTCGGCCACCTTCTTCAGCCTGCTGAAATCGGGCGACCGCATCCTGGTCGCCGCCGACGGCTATCCCACCACGAGGCTGATCGCCGACCGCTACCTCAAGGCGTTCGGCGTGACCTGCGACCTGCGTCCGACGGCGACCTTCCTCGACGGCGGCTTCGAAGGCTATCGCTTCGCCTTCGTGGAAACGCCGTCTAACCCGGGCCTGGATATCTGCGACATCGCGGCCGTGGCGCAGGCGGCCCATGCGGCCGGCGCGCTGCTGATCGTCGACAACACCACCATGACCCCGTTCGGCCAGCGCCCGCTGGACCTCGGCGCCGACATCGTCGTCGCCGCAGACACCAAGGCGCCCAACGGCCATTCCGACGTGCTGTTCGGCCATGTCGCCAGCCGCGATCTGGAAATCGTCACCGGCGTGCAGGACTGGCGCAAGACCTGCGGCGCCATTCCGAGTCCGTTCGACGCCTGGCTCCTGCATCGCGGACTGGAGACGCTGGAGATGCGCTTCGAACGCATGTGCGACAATGCCGAGATCATCGCGCCGCGCCTGCGCGAACATCCGGCCGTGCGCTCGCTGCGCTTCCCCGGCCTGCCCGACGATCCCTCGCACAACCTCGCCCGCGCGCAGATGGAGCGCTTCGGCTTCCTGATTTCCTTCGTGCTGGATTCGGCGGAGGAGGCCGAGGCTTTCATCGATGGCTGCGAACTGATGCAGTCGGCCACCTCCTTCGGCGGCGTGCACAGTTCCGCCGAGCGCCGCACGCGGCGAGGCGACGCCGTGCCGCCGGGCTTCCTGCGCCTTTCCGTGGGCTGCGAGCCGGCGGAAGAGTTGTGGAGCGCGATGAAGGCGTCGCTGGACCGGCTGAAAGCCTAGTCTCTCGTCCGTCCGGATGCCCTGTCCGGATTATTCCGGAGAAAATTGCCAGTCGGCCTGTAAGCCGGGTTTTGTATGGCCCTCTGCCTTGCGGCGCGAGAACGTGGCGGCCATTCATCTTGGGCGCATGTTGCCATGCGCCTCACGCAACCTACCCGGACGGTGAGCCGGAAACAGCCCTGAAGGTTTCCCCTCGCACCGCCCCTATTCGGTTTTGCTCCCGGTGGGGTTTGCCGTGCCGCTCCCGTTGCCGGTCGCGCGGTGGGCTCTTACCCCACCCTTTCACCCTTGCCACGGAAACCGTGGCGGTTTGCTTTCTGTGGCACTTTCCCTGGGGTCGCCCCCGCCGGCCGTTAGCCGGCACCGTGTTTCCATGGAGCCCGGACTTTCCTCACCCGCAGCCTTTCGGCATTCGCTGGTGCGGCCGCCCGGCCGACTGGCACCGCGTATAAAGGGATTTATGCCTGAAAACGCAAATGAAAAAGCCGGCCGCCGCGCCGGCTGTCGTCATTCGGGGGCTCGCCTCACACGGGCGCGCCCAGCGCCGCCATCTGCACCTTGACCTTCTGGCAATAGGCGGAGGAGATCGGGTTCATGCGCTTGGCGGCATGACCGGCATTGTATTTCAGGATGGTGCCGCAGGTCGTGCCGTCACCGAGATCGCGGGCCATGGCCAGGTACTTCATGCCATATCGGATATTGGTGTCGGGATCGTGCAGCCCCTTGGCGGAACCGGTATAGCCGAGCATGCGCGCCGTCGCCGGCTTGATCTGCATGAGGCCGATCTCGCCGGCGCTGCCGACCTTGCCGGGCTGGTAGTTGCTCTCCACCTGGATCACCGCATTGGCGAGCGCCACCGGTATGCCGTATGCGGAGGCATAACGGGCGACGATTGCCGAATAGGGCGCCTTGCCGACGGAGGCGGCAGGCTGGGGAAGATCGATCTTCGCCGGGATCGACGCGGTGGCCGTCATATCGACGCGCACCTTGGTGCGCTTGGCGCTCGCATGGCTGGCGGCGCGCTTGGCAACAGGCGTGACCGCAGCGTGTTTCGTCTTGCGCGACGCGGCCTTGCGCTTCTTCGCCGGAGCCTTCTTCTCCAGCTTGACCGCCTCGACCTTCGCGGTTCCGGCTTTTGCGGGCTGTTTGGTGTTGACGGATTGGGGAAGCCCCTGGTCCAGCCTGGGGCTCAATGGAGCCGATATTGCGGTACCGCAGGCAAAAGTCATCACACCGGCAGCAAAGGCTGCCGCTACAACGAGTGGTTTGTACATATGGTCCTGTTCTGGTGAGGCCGCGCGAAGAATTCCGCGCGACGGTCCTGGTTGAATGCTGGATTATCCTTTGGCGGAAGCTCCAGCATGGCGGGACCTGCGCTTTGCCGGCCGATTTGGCAGCAATGAGGGCACCAGAAATAACTTTGGATTACAGGCTGTAACCTGGAGTGGGGTCTTGCCGTCTACTGCACGGAAAGCTCGGGCAGCGAGCCGAGCAGGCGGCGCAGCGTGCGGATCGTC
Organism: Mesorhizobium sp. SP-1A; assembly: GCF_032460275.1. Lineage (NCBI taxonomy): Bacteria > Pseudomonadati > Pseudomonadota > Alphaproteobacteria > Hyphomicrobiales > Phyllobacteriaceae > Mesorhizobium > Mesorhizobium sp. SP-1A. The sequence continues at coordinate 351,239 of NZ_JAVXZD010000003.1, forward strand.
GAGCCATCGGCCACGCCATCGACCCGCCGCGGACGGAAATGTCGTTGAAAAGCTTGAACAACAATGTCTGTCTGCACGTCGAAAACGCCGGTGATCTCGACGCCGTATCCATAGAGCGCCAGCATGGATTGCAGTTCCTCGACGGCCGCGCCCTCGTCGCCGGGCCGCAGGACCGGGCCGCGCCGGATCGGCGAAGGCGCGACGAAATGACCAAGCCCGGCCGCGGCCAGGACGCGCCACGGGAAGCGCTCGCCCGGGTCCACCTTGCGCCCGGGCGCCACGTCGGAATGGGCAAGCACCCGTTCCGACGACACCGGGTGGCGGCGCGAAATGCCCTGGCAAAGCGAGATGACCGCCTCGATCTGCCGCTCCGGGAACGGGCGGTAGCCGAGCGTATGGCCGGGATTGACGATCTCGATGCCGACGGAACAGGAGTTGATGTCGGTAATTCCACGCCAGGAACTCTTGCCGGCGTGCCAGGCGCGATCGCTCTCGCGCACCATCTGCACGACCCGTCCGTCCTCATGCACCAGATAGTGGGACGAAACCTCGCTCGCCGGATCGCACAGCCATGCCTCGGCGCCCGCGCCGGTTTCCATGCCGGTATAGTGCAGGATGATCATGTCGGGCACCTCGGTCCCGCGCCTCGGCCCGAAATTGGGCGAGACGCGCACCTCGGCACCCGGATGGTCGGGCGCGAAACCGCTCATGCCGGCGCCAAATCCCGTTCGATCATCTCATAGGCCGCGTTGATCGCCGCCAGACGCCTGGTCGCCACGTTGATGAACTCCTGCGGCAGGCCGCGCGCGATCAGCTTGTCGGGATGGTTGTCCGCGACCAGCTTGCGGTAGCGCTTCTTGACTTCGGGGAAAGCTATGCCGCGCTCCAGCCCCAGCACGCGGTAGGGATCGCCCGAACCGAGATCGACATGGCGCGCCAGAATCGTCTGGTAGTGGGTTTCGTCGATGCGGAATATCTCGGCCACACGATGCAGGAAGTCTCCTTCCCGCTCATGCAGCACCCCGTCCGCGGTCGCGATATGGAACAGCCCGTCGAGGATGTCTTCCAGCATCAGGCAGTTCGAATGTCCCGAGCCGCACAGCTTCGCCATCTGCTCGGCATAGGTCTCGAACCCGGCCACGTCCTGCCTTGCGAGGTCGTAGAGGCGCGCGACATTGCGCGTCTGGTCGCGCGGCACTTCGAAAATATCGCGGAAGGCGCGGATCTCGTCCTGCGTCACCACCCCGTCCGCCTTCGCCATCTTGGCGGAGAGGGCGATCATGGCGACGGAAAACGCCACGCGGCGCCTCAGTTCCGCATCGCCGGAAAAGACCGTGCGCACCGCCTCGACCATGTCGGTGATGCTTGAGGATGCTGAAGCCGAAACCCGCGCGACGAATTCGCCTATGCGTTCCCAGATGGACATGCGCGCCTTTTAGAGCCAATGGCAGGCCCCTATCAAGCGCGGCTTTGCTCCTTATGTCCCGCTCCTTGTGTCCATTGTCGGCGCTCGCACCGCGGGCAAAGCAAAAAGGCCGGGACGAGCCCGGCCTTCCGCATGCTGCAACAGAACGCTGACTACGGAGTCGTCGTCGGTTTCGGCTGCGCGGGCTGCATGGTGTTGCCGCCGCCATTATCCGTATTGGCGGGCGGATTGGCCTGCGGCGTGGCCGGCTGCGTGGTCTGGTCCGCCGGTGCCGGCGTCGTGCTCTGTGTCGTGGTCTTGTCATCGCCGCTGTCGCTGCAGGCGGCGACGCTCAGCAACGCAAGAGCGGAAACCGAAGCGATAATGAATTTCTTCATCTCATGTCTCCTTCGCAATGGTAGCGCTCCCCTACCGGGCGCACCGTCGCATGAGAAATGCCGCGCGTAACGACCGGTTTCGTCACATTGCGTTTCGTTTTGTTACACCGTCGCCCAAAACGAAAGCAGCGGCGCCAGCGCCGGCAGGAAAATCGGCGGCGATGCCGTCACGCGGCTGTCACGGCGCTGCGCTACCCCGCTCCGCAATCACGAACGGGGAATCGAACGCGGCCATGACCGACCTTTCAGGCGAACTCGTCTTCCAGCGCGGCAGGGAGGTCAAGAAAGCGGTCTACCAGAACCGCGCCTTGTCCAGGGCGGGCGTCTCCGAGCGGCTGTTCGCCTTCCTGTTCTCCGGCCTCGTCTACCCGCAGATATGGGAAGACCCCGAGATCGACATGGAAGCGATGGCGCTCGGCGAAGGCCACCGCATCGTCACCATCGCCTCCGGCGGCTGCAACATCCTGGCCTACCTGACGCGCTCGCCCGCGCGCATCGACGCCGTGGACCTCAACACCGCCCACATCGCGCTGAACCGCATGAAGCTGGCCGCCCTGCGCCATCTGCCCTCGCAGGCGGACCTGTTCCGCTTCTTCGGCGCGGCCGGAAACCGTCACAACTCCGCCGCCTACGACCGCTTCCTCGCGCCGAACCTCGACAAGGCCACGCGGCACTATTGGGAGCGGCGCAACTGGCGCGGCAAGCGCCGCATCGAACTGTTCGACGGCAATTTCTACCATTCCGGCCTGCTCGGCCTGTTCATCGCGGTCGGCCACCGCGCGGCGAAGCTCCACGGCGTCGATCCCGCGCGGATCATGCAGGCGGGCGATATTTCCGCCCAGCGCCGCTTCTTCGAGGAAAAGCTCGCTCCGATCTTCGACCGTCGCCTGCTGAAATGGGCGACCGCGCGCAAATCCTCCCTGTTCGGCCTCGGCATCCCGCCTGCCCAGTATGACGCGCTGATCACGTCGGGCGACGGCTCCATGGCTTCGGTGCTGAAGGCGCGGCTGGAAAAGCTCGCCTGCGGCTTTCCGCTGAAGGACAATTATTTCGCCTGGCAGGCTTTCGCGCGCCGTTATCCGGCTCCCGGCGAGGCCGCCCTTCCCGCCTATCTGGAAAAGCAGAATTATGCGCTGCTGAAGGCGAATGTGGATCGCGTCGCCCTGCGCCATGCCAACATGATCGATTTCCTCGCCGCGAAGGATGCCGGCTCTGTCGACCGCTTCGTGCTGCTCGACGCGCAGGACTGGATGAGCGACGCGCAGCTCAACGCGCTCTGGACCGAGATCACCCGCACCGCCGCCGCCGGCGCGCGCGTCATCTTCCGCACCGCCGCCGAGCCGACGCTGCTGCCCGGCCGCGTTTCGCCGTCCCTGCTCGACCAGTGGCGCTATGAAGAAGACGCCTCGCGCAATTTCTCGGCCCGCGACCGTTCGGCCATCTATGGCGGCTTCCATCTTTATGTGAAGAAGGCCGCATGAGCGTGCGGCCCGCCGCAGGCGCCGGCCACGCCGAACTGATGGACGGCGTCTATCGCTGGCAGCGCCATATCTACGATCTGACGCGCAAATACTACCTGCTCGGGCGCGACCGGCTGATCGACGGGCTGGACGCGCCAAGCAACGGCACGGCGCTGGAGCTGGGCTGCGGCACGGGCCGGAACCTCGCTTTGGCCGCAAGGCGCTATCCCGAGGCGCGCTTCTTCGGCATCGACATTTCGGCCGAAATGCTGGCGACGGCCGGCGCCACCTTGAAGCGGGCCAACCTTTCCGGCCGCGTCCGGCTTACGCAGGGCGACGCCACCTCCTTCGATACGGCCGCCCTGTTCGGCATCGAGCGCTTCGACCGCGTCTTCATCTCCTATGCGCTGTCGATGATCCCCGGCTGGAAACGCACGATCGCAGCCGCCATCGGGTCGCTGGCACCCGGGGGCACGCTGCACATTGTGGATTTCGGCGACCGGCAGGGCCTTCCGCGCTGGTTCGAGCGGCTGCTTCTGGCATGGCTCGCGCGCTTCCATGTCAGCCCGCGCGATTCCCTGCGCGAAGTGCTGGAATCGGAATCTGAGCGAACCGGCGCAAGCCTTTCTTTCCAGCCGCTTTATCGCGGCTATGCCTTCCTTGCGACGGTCACGGCTGCCGCAGCGCCTCGACCAGCGCCAGAACCAGCTTCTGCGGACGATAGCCCAGTTTTCCCGGCGTGAGTCCCATGCGCACCACCGCCATGCGCTCCGAAGGAATGACGGCGACCGTCTGCCCGTCATGCCCCTCCAGCCAATAGGTGTCCTTGGGCAGGCCCGCCGCGGCGCCGGCGCCCGGCGTGTCTTCGTCGCCCGGCGCCTCGATCCAAAGCTGCCCCCGCGCATAGACCCCGTTCGAGGCCGGCGCCGGCTCGCGCATCCAGGCCACGAACCCCGCCGGCAGGATCTGCTGCCCGTTCCAGACCCCGTCCTGCAACAGGAACTGGCCGAACCGCGCCCAGTCCCGCGCCGTGGCATAGAGGTAGGACGAGCCAACGAAGGTGCCGTGCTCGTCCGTCTCCAGAGCGGCGCTTTTCATGCCGAGCGGATCGAACAGGGCAAGGCGCGGCCACGCCAGCGCCTTGCCCTTGTCGCCGATTGCGTCCTGCCACAGGCGCGACAGAAGCATGGCCGTCCCGCTGGAATAGCTCCACACCCTGCCGACCTCGCCCGTCAGCGGCTTGGCTCCGGCGAAAGCGGCCATGTCCGGTTCCAGGAACAGCATGCGGGTCACGTCGGTGACGTCGCCATAGTCCTCGTTGAAGGCGAGGCCGCTCGACATGGCCATCAGGTCGGCGAGGCTGATGGCCTTGCGCCCGTCCGCCTGCCACGGCCCGAATAGGCCGGTCCGGTCCAGAGCCATCCTGCCGTCCTTCACCAGGGTTCCGATGATCGCGGCATTCACCGTCTTGGTCATCGACCAGCCGAGCAGCGGCGTCTTTTCGGAAAAGCCCTCGCCGTAACGCTCGCCGACGATGCGGCCGTCCTTGACCACGACGATGCCGCGCATGCCGGGCCCTGAAAGCACGGGATCGTCCAGGACCTTGGCCAGCGCGGGGTCTTGCGAAGGCTCGACCCGCTCGCCTTGCGGCCACGATTCGTCCGGCACGGGCGCGGGCGTCAGCGCTGGACCGGTGATCGCCTTGGCCGCGGCGATGTTTCCGTCCGGCACCAGCGCGCATCCCAGCCCGTCGCGTTCCACCGCCACGCTTCGCCCGAAGACGCCGAGCAGCCCGGCCGTGACGGTGCCTGCCTGCCGGTCGACGCTCACCCGCATCAGTCTCAGCAGCGGATGGCCGGGCGCCTGCACGTCGACGGCCAGCACCTGTTGCGCATCGCGGCCGGCGAGGAACACGTTGGAGCAGACGATCTTGGCCGAATAGCCGGACCCGACCCGGATCAGCTCCGGCGGCGCTACGTAGAGCCACGCCACCAGGAGAGCTACAACAAGCAGGATCAGCCCCGACAGTCCTTTCAGTACCTTTCGCGCCACCCGCATGCCTCGCCCCCGCACCGATTTTCGCCATGGTTTTGCCGCCATTCGCGCTGCAAAGTCGATGCCGCTGCAGGCGTCGTCAACCGAAAATCAACCTTGTTGGGCGATGACGCTGGAGTACGGGCGCTCGTGTGGGAAGCGCCCGGCGGGGATCACCCACCATCGAGACGCCCACCAGCGCCGGCTGGCACCGGCCCCGGAGAGGACATGCGCCGTTTCGCGGCTCTCGCCTTTGTGCTGATGGCGCTCGGCGCCTGCTCGACCGTCGACGATCTCGCGCCCGTCGGCGCCGGCACGTCGAACAGCGTCGCCGCGCGCGCGCCGCGCTTCGAGGACAGCAAGCCGCATACATGGGAAAGCGGCGCGCCATGGACCTACGCGATCCACGGCACGGACGTGTCCAAATACCAGACCTCGGTGGACTGGGCACAGGCCAGGTCCAACGGCATTTCCTTCGCCTTCGTCAAGGCGACCGAGGGCGGCGACCGCGTGGACGACATGTTCGCCGAGCACTGGCGCCGCACCCGCGCCGCCGGCATCCCGCGCGCGGCCTATCATTTCTTCTATTTCTGCCGCCCCGCGGCCGAGCAGGCGCGCTGGTTCATCCAGAACGTGCCGAACGATCCTTCCGCCATGCCGCCGGTGCTGGACATGGAATGGAACCCGCATTCGCCGACCTGCCGGCTCAGGCCGCCGCCCGAAACGGTGCGTGCGGAGATGAGCGTGTTCCTGAGCATGGTCGAGAAGCATTACGGCAAGAAGCCGATCATCTATACGTCGATCGATTTCTTCGACGACAACAACCTGTCGACCTATCGCGGCTATCCCTACTGGCTGCGTTCCGTCGCCGGCCACCCGCGCGAGAAATACGGCAGCCACCCCTTCACCTTCTGGCAATATACCGGCACCGGCGTTGTACCGGGCATGTCCGGCAACGCCGACATCAACGTCTTCAACGGCACGGAGGCCGCCTGGAACAGGTGGCTGCGGCAGAACACCCGTTGACAGGGCGCCTGCCGCCTGCTTTTCGAAAGCTCCAAGGGCCGATATTGGCGGCCGCTGGATTTTCGACCCGGAAGATTTGACATGCGACTGCGCTCCCCTTTGCTTGCGGCGCTGCTTGCCACAGCGTTTTCCGCTCCTGCCGCGGCGCAGGAGTGCGACGGTGATTTCGACGCCTGGAAGCAGGGCGTGGCGGCCGAAGCCAAGGCCGCAGGCGTTGGCGAAACCGGGCTTGCGGCGCTTTCGGCGGCGGCAATCGATCCGAAGGTGCTGGCGCGCGACCGCGCGCAGGGCGTATTTTCCCAGACCTTCATCGAGTTTTCCGGCCGCATGATCTCGGCCTACCGGTTGAAGCAGGGCGCGGCCAACCTGAAGAAATATGCCGAGGTGTTCGCCCGCGCCGAGGCCGAATTCGGCGTGCAGGGCCCGGTGGTGGCGGCCTTTTGGGCGCTGGAAACCGATTTCGGCGCCGTCCAGGGCGATTTCCGCACGCTGAACGCCCTGGTCACGCTGGCGCATGACTGCCGCCGGCCGCAGGTGTTCCGGCCGCAACTCGTGCCGCTTTTGACCCTCATCGACCGCGGCGACCTGCCCGCCGACGTCAAGGGCGCCTGGGCCGGCGAGATCGGCCAGACGCAGATGCTGCCCATAGACTATCTGATGGACAGCGTGGACGGCGACGGCGACGGCAAGGTGGACCTTCGCAACAGCGTTCCCGACGTCGTCATGACCACCGCGAAAAAGCTTCAGATGAAGGGCTGGAAGCGCGACCAGCCCTGGATCGAAGAGGTGCGGGTGCCGGACGACATGCCCTGGGACCAGACGGGCCGTACCAGCAAGCTGGCGCTCACCCAATGGTCGCAATGGGGCGTGACCCGTCCGGACGGCAGCCCGCTGCAGGACACCGGCCTGCGCGCCGGTCTCGTATTGCCGATGGGCCGCAACGGCCCCGCCTTCCTCTCCTACGACAATTTCGACATCTATCTGGAGTGGAACCAGTCCTTCACCTATGCGCTTACCGCGGCCGTGCTCGCCACGCGCCTGGCCGGCGCGCCGGCCTACGACCCGCGCCAGCCGGAACCCGGCCTCGGGCTCGACCAGATGAAGGAGCTCCAGTCCAGGCTGGAAGCGCGCGGCCACGATGTCGGCAAGGTGGACGGCATTCTCGGCACCAACACGCGCGAGGCCGTGCGCAAGGAACAGATGCGCCTCGGGCTGGCGGTGGACGGCTGGCCGACCGTCGATCTGCTGGCGAAGCTGTAGCCGGCCCTTGGCACGGCCGCCTCAGCGCTGGTTTCGCTCCGCCAAGACAACCGGCAGCCTCCAGGATGGCTTTTCGGGTGGTGGCCGGCCTGATTCGGCTTTAACCGTCTGGTCCGGCATGCAACGCCAGATCGAGAGGCGCGAAATCCGATGACGGCCGCAAACCCTGCCATACGAGGCCCGATGGCGTTGCAGGACTGGACGCGTCTCCTCCTGCTCGGCGCCATCTGGGGCGCCTCCTTCTTCTTCGCCCGCATCGCGGTGGCGGAACTTGCCCCGCTGGTGCTCGTCCTGTTGCGGGTTGCGATCGCCGCCGCCGCCTTGCAGTTCTATCTCGCCATGCGCGGACCGTCCTTCCGGCTGGCTTTCCCGCGGGCCGGCATGTTCTTCCTGCTGGCCCTGACCAACAACGTCATCCCCTTCTCGCTGATCTTTGCCGGCCAGACCGTGCTCGGCGCCGGCCTCGCTTCGGTGCTGAACGCCACCACCCCGTTCTGGACCCTGATCATCGCCAACGCCTTCACCAATGACGAGAAACTCACCTGGAACAAGCTGGCCGGCATCGCGCTCGGCGTGGCCGGCACGGCGGTGATGATCGGTCCCGGCCTTCTGGCTGGCCTCGGCGGTCCGATTTGGGCCAAGTTCGCGCTCATCGGCGCGGCCCTGTCATACGCAACGGCCCTGCTGGTTGCCCGGCGCTTCAGGGACATTCCCGCGCCTGTCGTCGCCACGGGCCAGCTCACCGCATCGACGATTATCATGGTCCCGGTCGTGCTTGCGGTCCACGGCACCGGCGCGCTGTTCGCGGCCAGCGGCCCGGTCTGGGCGGCGGTGCTGGCACTGGCGCTGGTGTCCACCGCCTTCGCCTACATCCTGTTCTTCAATCTGGTGGCCTCTGCCGGCGCGACCAACGCTTCGCTGGTCACGCTGGTCGTGCCGGCCAGCGCCATATTGCTGGGCGCCGTCTTCCTCGGCGAAAGGCTGGAGGCGTTCGAACTGGGAGGCATCGCGCTGATCGCGCTCGGCCTGCTCACCATCGACGGCCGCATATACGGCCGGGCAGCCGGTCCGGCCCGTTCCGGGCCGTCATGATTTATTCACAAATCGTAAGGTCGTCTTTTCCGAATAAATTCAATATCTAACCATGCGAAACGAGCGAACTGTTCCACAAAGTCGCCGCAATGCAGCATCATTTCCCCTTGCCTGTGGCGCAAATGCCCCTAGAGTCCTGGCATAGCTCTTTTCGACAGGAGGCTATCCATGGGACTGACGAGGCCATTCAACGCATTGATGATCTGTGCTGCGTTCGCTTTCATCGGCGCCCTGATTGTGGGTGCACTTCCGTAATCCCTGAGGTTCGGGAGCAGAGCACCCGATAGACCAATTCCATCAAAAGGCCGGGCAGCCCCGCCCGGCCTTTTTCATGTTCATGCGGCGGCCGACCCCACGAGCGGCAGCTGCGCGCGGATGCCGATCATGTGGCAGACCGCGAAGGCGAGGTCCGCCCGGTTCATCGTGTAGAAATGGAAATCGCCCACGCCGCGCTCGACCAGATCGAGCACCTGCTCGGCGGCGACGGCCGAGGCGACCAGCGCATGGGTCTGCGGATCGCCGTCCAGCCCGTCGAAGCGTTCCGCCAGCCAGGACGGGACCAGCGTTCCGCAGCGTGCCGAGAAACTGGCGACCTGCGCGAAATTGTGGATCGGCAGGATGCCCGGAACGATGGGAATATAGATGCCCGCGCGCCGCGCCCGCTCGACATAGCGCTCGTAGAGGTCGTTATCGAAGAAGAATTGCGTGATCGCCCGGGTGGCGCCGTTGTCGACCTTGCGCTTGAGCATGTCGATATCGGTGGCGAAATCCGGGCTTTCGGGATGCTTTTCGGGGTACGCCGATACCGAAATGTCGAAATTGCCGACCTGCTTCAGCGCGCCCACCAGTTCGGCGCCGTTGGCGTAGCCGTCCGGATAGGGGCGATAGGCCGCGCCGACGCCCTCGACCGGATCGCCGCGCAGCGCCACGAAGCGGGTGACGCCCATGCCAGCGAATTCGTGGATGACCGTATCGACCTCCTCGCGCGTCGCGTTCACGCAGGTCATGTGCGCGGCAGGCGTCAGGCTGCTTTCGGTGAGGATGCGCTTGACCGTGCGCGCGGTGCGCTCGCGGGTGGAGCCTCCCGCCCCGTAGGTCACCGACACGAATTTCGGCTGCAGCGGCTCCAGCCGCTTCACGGTTTCCCACAGCCGGCTCTCCATTTCGTCGGTCTTGGGCGGGAAGAACTCGAAGGAGACCCTGATCTTGTCGCCGATGTCGGGGCGTCTGGAAAAGCGGAACTGGTTCATCAGGCGGTTTCCCCCATCTGCGGAAGGTTGGTGCGCTGCGCGCCGGTGGACGGATCGGCGATCAGAAGCCGCCGGTCGCGGCCGAGCCACAGTTTCACGGTCAGCTTGTTCTCGCCGCCGCCGCGCGGCTCGAAATGCTGGGTTTCCTCGAGATCGAGCCCCGCTTCCGCGAACCAGTCGGCGATCTGCCGGTCGGAAAAGCCGAGGCGCTGGTGCGCATGTGCATCGCGCAGGAATTCCAGCCGATGCGGCGCGAAATCCACGATCACCAGCCGGCCCGAGGGGCGCAGCAGCTTCGCCGCCTCGGCGATCGCCCGCGCCGGGTCGTCCAGGTAATGCAGCACCTGATGTATGGTGACGAGGTCGAAGGCGTCGCGCTCGACGGGCGGCGAGAAGATATCGCCCTGCCGCACCTGCGCATTGGAAATACCGGCCTTGTCCAGGTTGGCGCGGGCCACGGCCAGCATCTCGCGCGACATGTCGATGCCGACGCCCCGGCGGTAGAGCGGTGCGAAGATCTCCAGCAGCCGCCCGGTGCCGGTGCCGAGATCCAGCATGGACTGGAACGGCCGCTTGCCGACCAGCTTGACCAGCGCCGCCTCGACCGCGTCGTCCGGCACGTGCAGGGAGCGAATCTGGTCCCAGCTCGCCGCATTCTCACTGAAATAGGCCGTGGCCCGTTCCTGCCGCCGCCGCTTGACCGAGGCCAGCCGCTCCAGGTCGCGCTCGACCTGCGGATCGGCGTCGCGGACGCCCGAAACCAGCCTCAGCACGAAATCGCGCGCCGCATCCGAATCCGACAGGCGGAAGAACGCCCACGAGCCTTCCTGGTAGCGGCCGATCAGGCCGGCTTCCAGCAACAGCTTGAGGTGACGCGAGACGCGCGGCTGCGACTGGCCCAGAATCTCGGTCAGGTCCGAAACCGTCAGGTCGCCGCGCGACAGAAGCGTAAGAATGCGCAGGCGGCTGGATTCGGCCGCCGCCTTCAATGTATCTACCATCGTGTCGAGTGCGACATGCATGGGCAGCCAGCCTCGCAAAGCGAAAAAGAGAAAGATATAAAGATATCTTTATATCGAAACTCCCGACATTGCAACCGGCAATGTCGCTGAGTGACCAGAAAATGGCGCGCCTGTGCTGCGCGGCAAATGGAGAAACGCGATGTTCGAGAGGCGCGACGGCGAAGAAGCGACGGCAATCGACCCTGCGACCTTGCGGCCCGATGACCATATCGTCTTCATCGGCCGCATCCGCTCGCCCTGGACGAGCCGCGAAACCTGCCCGAAGAACATCGCCGAGGCCCGCGAGGCCGGCCGCCCCGCCACGGTCGAGATCGACGAGCCCTACCGCCGCGGGTTGCAGGGGCTGAAGCGCGCGACCCACATCATGGTGCTGAGCTGGTTCCAGGCGGCGCCGCGGAATCTGATTGTCCAGAAACCGCGCAAAGCCTCTGAATCCAGCGGTGTTTTTGCGCTTCGCTCCCCTGCCCGCCCGAATCCCATCGGAGTGCATGTCACGCGCCTGGTGGGCTTTGACGTGAACGCCGGCACGCTCGCGCTCGACGCCATGGATGCGCTGGACGGAACGCCGGTGATCGATCTCAAGCCCTATATTCCGGCCGTGGACGCCTATCCCGAGGCGATATTCGAGCGATCTTCCAAATGAAGGCGGCAGCGACGGGCAGGCGGCGGGCCATCGCCAGGGCGCTGACGACGCTGTTGCCGCTGGCGCCCTATTCCGACATCGAAAAGATCAGGGCCGACGCCGGCGCGGTGCATATGAAGACGCTGCCGCCGTCGCTGGCGGTATGGCTGGCCACGGTCGCCCATGTCCGCCACGCCCATACGGACTATGAAAAGCTGCTCGCCGAGGGCTACGACCGCGATTCCGCGCGCTTTTTCGTCATCGACCAGACCAACGCCGTCCTGACCCGCTGGCGCGCCACGCGCCTGCTCGATCCGAACGACGAGGAAAGCTGAACCCCTTCCTCAAAGCGGGCTCCGGGAGCCCTTTTGAAAAGCCGCCGGCTTGGGGCCTCACGGAACTTTCACAAGGGCGTTCACGTCATCCTGAGCAGCGCGCCGCCGATGGAATAGCCCGCGCCGAAAGCGCAAAGCAGGCCGTAGTCGCCCGCCTTCATGTCGGCGTGGTTCTCCGACAACGCGACGATCGCGCCGGCGCCCGCGGTGTTGCCGAGCCGGTCCAGCACCATCGGCGCGCGGTCATGGCCGACCTCATGGCCGAAGGCGAGCTTGAGGATCATGGCATTCATGCGGGCATTGGCCTGGTGCAGCCAGAAGCGGCGGATGCCCTCGGGCGTCAGCCCGTGCTCGGCAAGGAAGTCCACGATGAAGCGGTGCCCGGCGACGGTCACGTCCTTGAAGACCTTGTTGCCCACCTGCCTGATCAGATTGCCTTCCAGGTCGATCATGTAGGGGTCGTCCTGGGCGCTGCGGGTCAGATAGCCGAGATTGGTGCGGATATTGGACGACATCTGCGTCCACAGCCGCGTGTCGAGCACTTCCAGCCGGCCCGGCCTCGCGTCTTCCGCCGCCTCCACGACCATCGAAACGGACGCGTCGCCGAAGATGAAATGCGTCTGCCGGTCGCGGAAATTGAGGTGTCCGGTGATGATCTCCGGTGTCGTCACCAGCATCTTCTTCTGGGCGCCCGAACGGACCAGGTTGACCGCGACATGAAGCGCGGCCGCGGCCGAGGAGCAGCCAAGGCCCATGTCGAAGCCTGCGCCCTTCGTGCCCAGCGCCTGCTGCATCTCCACGGCGATGGCGGGATAGGGCCGCTGCAGATGCGAGGACGAACAGATGACCATGTCGATGTCGCCCGGCCGGCGGCCTGCCATGGCCAGCGCCTTGCGCGCAGAGGCGACGCCGAACTCGGCCTGGATGGACAGCGCGTCGTCGGGCCGGGCCGGAATGCGCGGCGACATGCGCTTCGGATCGAGGATGCCTTCACGCTCGATCACATGGCGCGTCTTGATGCCGGAAGCATGTTCGATGAAACCGCTGTCGGACCTCTGCAGCGGCTCCTCGCCGCGCGCCACCCGCTTGTCGTTCTCGGCATCGACCCAGCTATTGAAGCTTTCGACCAGTTCGTCGTTGGTGATCGAGGCTTCCGGGATTTCGACGCCGATGCCGCTGATGATGACGCGATGCATATCCAGTCCGTCTGTTCGCGGGCGCGGCAATCCCTTGATGTCGGCCGCGAAGACTAAGTTTGGCGAGGCACGGAGAGCTTCGCCCCGCGGCGGTTTACGCCAGCTTAAGTCGTCGCGCCAGCGAAACCGGCAGGCGCCAGCCTGCGGGACCGGAGCAGCAACCCCTCACCCCGCGCGCTTCGCCACCATGAACAGACGCGGAAAACGCAGCAGCACCTTGCCGTTTGCCGTCGGCGGATAGGCCGCGGCGATGCGGTCCGTGTAGGCGGCGAGGAAGGCCTTGCGCTCGCCGTCATCGAGCGGATCGATGAAGGGCTTGAGACCGGTGCCCTTGACCCATTCCACGATTGCCGCCGCATCCGCCAGCGGATGGTTGTAGACGGTGTGCCAGATGTCGAGCCGCGCCGACAGCGGCACAAGCAGGTCGTGGTAGCTGGAAACGGCCGGCAGCGGCGTCTTCTGCGCGTTCTTCAGCCTGTCCGCGAACGGCGCGTCGGCGGCAGTCTCCACCATCAACCGGTGCGACGGCTCGCCGAGATTGTCCGGCATCTGCACGGCGAGGAACCCGCCCGGCCTGAGCAGCCCCATCAGCCGCGCCAGCACGTCCGGATGGTTCGGCAGCCATTGGAACACGGCATTGGCGAAGATCACGTCCACCGGCTCCTCCGGCGTCCAGCTTTCGGCATCCGCGATCTGGAAATCAACGCCGGGAAGCCGCTTCCTGGCCTCCTCGATCATGGCCGGCGAGGTGTCGAAGCCCGATACCTTCGCCTCCGGCCAGCGCGCGATGAGAAGCTCGGTCGAGTTTCCCGGCCCGCAGCCGATGTCCACCACATGTCGCGGCTTTTCGATCAGCACCTGCGCCAGGAGATCGCGCGCCGGGCGCGTGCGTTCGTCCTCGAACTTCAGATATTGCGACGCGGACCAGTCTTTCATGCGAGCGGTCTCCAAAGGCATACGAAAACGCCCCGCCGGTTGCCGGCGGGGCGTTGTGGAACTCGATCAGCGGGTCAGCCGCTTGTGCGTCATGCGGTGGGGCGTCAGCGCATCCGGCCCCAGCCGGCGCACCTTGTCCTTCTCGTAGTCCTCGAAATTGCCCTCGAACCACTCGACATGCGCATCGCCCTCGAAGGCCAGCATGTGGGTCGCCAGCCGGTCGAGGAACATGCGGTCGTGGCTGATGATGACGGCGCAGCCGGCATAGGCCTCCAGCGCGTCCTCGAGCGCGGCCAGCGTCTCGGTATCGAGGTCGTTGGTCGGTTCGTCGAGCAGGAGCACGTTGCCGCCGTTCTTCAGCATCTTGGCCAGATGCACGCGGTTGCGCTGGCCGCCCGAAAGGCTGCCGACCTTCTGCTGCTGGTCGCCGCCACGGAAGTTGAAGGACGAACAATAGGCGCGGGAATTCACCTCGTGCTTGCCGAGCCTGATGACCTCGGCGCCGCCGGAGATTTCCTCCCACACGGTCTTGTTCGGATCGAGCGCGTCGCGGCTCTGGTCGACATAGCCGAGCTTCACCGTCTCGCCCTTGCGGATGGAACCGCCGTCCGGCTGTTCCTGCCCTGTGATCATCTTGAACAGCGTGGTCTTGCCGGCGCCGTTCGGGCCGATGACGCCGACGATGCCGCCGGGCGGCAGGCGGAACGACAGGTCCTCGATCAGCACCTCGTCGGCAAAGCCCTTCTTGAGACCTTCGACCTCGATCACGACATTGCCCAGCCGCTCGCTGGTCGGGATGACGATCTGCGTGTCGGTCGGCTTGCGGTTGTTGGCCTGTTCGAGCAGGTCCTCATAGGCACTGATACGCGCCTTGGATTTGGTCTGGCGCGCCTTGGGCGAGGACGCGATCCACTCGCGCTCGCGCCAGATCGCCTTCTGGCGGGCGTCGTCCTCGCGGCCTTCCTGGATCAGGCGCTTGGCCTTGGCGTCGAGATACTTGGTGTAGTTGCCCTCGTAGGGGATGCCGCGGCCACGGTCGAGTTCGAGGATCCAGCCCGTCACGTTGTCGAGGAAGTAGCGGTCGTGGGTGATGATCAGCACCGCGCCCGGATAGTCGCGCAGGTGCTTTTCCAGCCACTGCGTCGTCTCGGCGTCCAGATGGTTGGTCGGCTCGTCCAGCAGCAGGAGGTCGGGCTGTTCGAGCAGAAGCCGGCACAGGGCGACGCGGCGGCGCTCGCCGCCCGAAAGATTGGTCACTTCCGCGTCCTTGGGCGGGCAGGCCAGCGCGTCCATGGCCATCTCGACCTGCTGCTCGAGATCCCACAGGTTCAGCCGGTCCATCTCGTCCTGCAGCTTGGCACTCTCCTCGGCGGTCTCGTCCGAGTAGTTCATCATCAGCTCGTTATAGCGCTCGATGATGGCCGTCTTCTTCTTGACGCCGTCCATGACGTTCTCGAAGACCGTCTTGCCCGGATCGAGCTGAGGCTCCTGCGCGAGGTAGCCGACCGTCGCACCGTCCGCGAGCCAGGCTTCGCCGGTCCACTCCTTGTCGAGACCCGCCATGATCTTGAGAATGGTCGACTTGCCGGCGCCGTTGGGGCCGAGAATGCCGATCTTGGCGTCCGGATAGAAGGAAAGATTGATGTTCTCGAGGACCTTCTTGGTCCCGTAGGCCTTGGAGAGCCCGGCCATATGATAGATGAACTGGCGTGCCACGCGCGCGTTTCCCTGATCGATCTTTGTGGATTTGCCGGAAAGGCTTGGTTGGCCGCTATGTAGGCGATGGGCGCCGAAACGGCAACGCCTTTCGGTCGCGGCCATGAAATCAAAGTCGAAACTCACCGAGGCGCGTAGCGCGCTTCTTTCAAGCTATCCAATGCAGGATTGCCTCCCCGTTCAGTCCAATCCATGCAAGGATATGCGCAGGGGAGAGAATGCGAATAAATTCCCGTTATTTTTCTTCTGAAGTTCGAAACTGGATAGCGGATGGATGATCCGTCCCGATCGGGGGCCACGCATGTCCTTTGACGACCAGCGCATCTGCCGTTCGCCCACCGGCGCGGCGCTGAATCTCTATTCCCGCAAGGCCGACGGCGCGGCGCGCGCGATCGTGCAGATCAACCACGGACTGGCCGAGCACGCGGCACGCTATGCGCGCTTCGCCGATTTTCTGGCTGCGCACGGCTTCCA
Source organism: Mesorhizobium sp. SP-1A (assembly GCF_032460275.1). Lineage (NCBI taxonomy): Bacteria > Pseudomonadati > Pseudomonadota > Alphaproteobacteria > Hyphomicrobiales > Phyllobacteriaceae > Mesorhizobium > Mesorhizobium sp. SP-1A. The sequence continues at coordinate 367,465 of NZ_JAVXZD010000003.1, forward strand.
TACCTACGCCCACGACCACCGCGGCCACGGCCGTACCAAGGCGCCGGATGCGCCGGCCGGCCGGTTTTCCGGGCAAGGCGGCGCCGCCACGGTCATCGCCGATGTGCTGGCCGTACACGACCTGATCGCGAAGGAACATCCGGGCCTGCCGGTGATCCTGTTCGGCCACTCCATGGGGGGGTTGATCGCGCTGAACTTCCTGTTCGACCATTCCGACCGCGTAGAGGCCGCGGCGATCTGGAACGCCAATTTTTCGGCGGGGCTTGCGGGCCGCGCCGCGCTGGCGATCCTTGCCTGGGAAAAATTCCGGCTGGGTTCGGACGTGCCGTCGCGCATGCTGCCGAAACTCACCTTCCAGGCCTGGGGCAAGGCCGTGCCCGGCCGTCGCACGCCGTTCGACTGGCTCTCGCGCGACACGGCGGAAGTGGAAAAATACATTTCCGATCCGCTCTGTGGCTGGGACGCTTCGGTGTCGATGTGGCGGGACATATTCGCCCTGATCTTCCGCGGCGCCGACGACGCCAGCTTTGCCCATGTCCGCCGCGACCTGCCCGTCCTGCTGGTCGGCGGCGAGAAGGACCCGGCGACCAATGGCGGCAGAGCGGTCTCGCAGCTCGCCGGGCGCATGAGGCGGATGGGCTTTTCGAATCTCGTTTCAAAGGTTTACGCCGGGACCCGGCACGAAAGCCTGAACGAGGTGAATCGGAACGCCGTGATGGAAGACTTTGCCGCCTGGGCGGACAATGCCCTCGCCGCCCGCCCCGTTGGCCCACCGCATGGGCCGTGACATCGCCAATGGCTATTGCTAGAGCCTGCCTGATCCCTGGCGCGATCCGATGAGGAATCCATGGCCCACCCCCCGTTGAAAGGTGTCCGCGTCATCGAGCTTGCCCGCATTCTTGCGGGACCATGGGCCGGCCAGATGCTGGCCGATCTGGGTGCAGACGTGGTCAAGGTCGAAAATCCCGAGGGCGGCGACGACACCCGCAAATGGGGACCGCCCTTCGTCACGGCCAAGGACGGCGAGAACCTTTCGGCCGCCTATTTCCACGCCTGCAACCGGGGCAAGCGCTCCGTCGCCATCGATTTCTCCACGCCGGAAGGCGCGGATATCGTGCGCAGGCTCGCCGCCGGCGCCGACGTGCTGATCGAAAACTTCAAGCTCGGCGGCCTGAAGAAATACGGCCTCGACTACGAAAGCCTGAAGGCGATCAACCCGAAGCTCGTCTATTGCTCCATCACCGGTTTCGGCCAAACCGGCCCCTACGCGCCGCGCGCCGGCTACGACTTCATCGTGCAGGGCATGTCCGGCCTGATGTCGATCACCGGCGCCGCCGACGGCGAGCCGCAGAAGGTGGGCGTCGCCGTCACCGATATCTTCACCGGTCTCTATTCGGTCATCGCCATACAGGCCGCGCTTCGCCACGCGGAAGCCACGGGCGAAGGCCAGCACATCGACATGGCGCTGCTCGATTCCCAGATCTCGGTTCTGGCCAACCAGAACCTCAATTATCTGGTCTCCGGCGTCGCGCCGCATCGCATGGGCAACGCCCATCCCAACATCGCGCCCTATGAGGTGCTGCCGGTGAAGGACGGCCATTTCATCCTCGCCGTCGGCAATGACGGCCAGTTCGCCAAGTTCTGCGCGGTCGTCGGATTGGACGACCTGCCGAAACAGGCCGATTTCGCCACCAACGCCGCCCGCGTGGCCAATCGCGCAAAGTTGCGCGAGCATATGCTGCGCGTGCTCGCCGGTTTCGAGCGCGACACTCTTCTGGCCCGGCTGGAAGCCGCGGGCGTGCCGGCCAGTCCCATCAACGACATCGGCCAGATGTTTGCCGATCCGCAGACCGAGGCGCGTGGCATGCGGCTCGATCTGGACGACGGCCGGGGCAACCTTCTGCCGTCGGTGCGTGCGCCCATGGTCATGTCAGCCACGCCGCTGGCCTATGAGCGGCCTTCGCCGCGCCTCGGCGAGCACACGGCCGAAATTCTTGCCGAACTGGAGGAAAGCGCGAAATGAAGAACGGCGGACAACTGATCGTCGAGGCGCTGGAAGCGAACGGCGTCGATCGCATCTTCTGCGTGCCGGGCGAATCCTATCTCGCCGTGCTCGACGCGCTGCACGATTCGAAGATCCGCACCATTGTCTGCCGGCAGGAAGGCGGCGCCGCCATGATGGCCGACTGCCAGGGGCGGCTGACGGGCAAGCCCGGCATCTGCTTCGTCACGCGCGGCCCCGGCGCCACCAACGCCTCGGCCGGCATCCACATCGCCATGCAGGATTCGATCCCCATGATCCTGTTCATCGGCCAGATCGCCAGCCATGCGAAGGAGCGCGAAGCCTTCCAGGAAGTGAACTACAAGCGCTTCTTCGGCGACATCGCCAAATGGGTGGTGGAGATCGAGGACGCCGCGCGCATCCCCGAGCTCGTGACCCGCGCCTTCGCGGTGGCGACCTCCGGCCGCCCCGGCCCGGTCGTCGTTTCCCTGCCGGAGGACATGCTGGTCTCCGAGACGGAAGCGCCCGCGGCACTGCCCTACACGCCCGTCGAAACCCGGCCCGGCGAAGCGGAACTGGATGAACTGGAGAAGCTGCTGGGCGCCGCAAAGCGGCCCTTCGTCATCCTCGGCGGCACGCGCTGGAGCGCCGAAGCCGTCGATCACATGCGCCGGATTTCCGAAGCCTGGGCACTGCCGGTCGGCGTTTCCTTCCGGCGCCAGATGCTGTTCGACCATCTGCACGACAACTACGCCGGCGATGTCGGCATCGGCATCAATCCGAAACTCGCCGCGCGCATCAAGGAAGCCGACCTGATCTTGCTGGTCGGCGGGCGCATGGGCGAAATGCCCTCCTCCGACTACACCCTGCTGAAGAGCCCCTATCCCGACCAGACGCTGGTGCATGTCCATGCCGACGCCAACGAGCTTGGCCGCGTCTACCGCCCGACCTTGGCGATCAACGCCTCGCCCGCAGCCTTCGTGGAAGCCTTCTCGAAACGGAAGGCTCCGGCTTCGCCCGGCTGGACCGACGCGACAAAGCAGGCGCATGCCGATTATCTCGCCTGGTCGACGCCGCCGAAGACCGGTCCCGGCGCGGTCCATATGGGACCGATCATGGACTATCTGGAAGGCGTGCTGCCTGAGGACGCCATCATCTGCAACGGCGCCGGCAATTTCGCCACCTGGATGCACCGCTTCCACCGCTTCCGCCGCTATGACACGCAGGCCGCGCCCACCTCGGGTTCCATGGGCTACGGCATGCCGGCCGGCGTCGGCGCCAAGAGCGTGTTCCCGGACCGCGAGGTGATCGTGTGGGCCGGCGACGGCGATTTCCTGATGCACGGCCAGGAATTCGCCACGGCCGTCCAGTACGGCCTGCCGGTGATCGTCGTGATCCTGAACAACGGCATCTACGGCACCATCCGCATGCATCAGGAGCGCGAATATCCGGGCCGCGTCTCCGGAACCAACCTGCGCAATCCCGATTTCGCCGCCTATGCCCGCGCCTTCGGCGGCCATGGCGAGACGGTGGAGAGGACCGAGGATTTCGCGCCGGCCTTCGAACGCGCGAGGAAGAGCGGCAAACCGACGATCATCGAGGTCAAGCTCGATCCCGAGGCGATCACCCCGGCAAAGACGCTGACCGATATCCGCGAGAAGCGCTGACCTGTCTCCCGAAACCGGTTACCGATTCCAGGAGATTTCCTCAGATGGTGGCCACGATGACATGCGCCTGAATTTTGGCGGCAACCGCGCCGCGTCCGTGCCGCCTTGCGATCGCGGCTTCGGCGTGGTCGGTCGCCGCGTCCAGTTTCCCCGGCTGCCTGGCTTCGATTTCGTCACGAACCGGCGTGCCCTGGCAGTAGGCGAGCGCCGCGAAACGCGGCGAGGGAGCCCGGCTTTGCTCGGCTTTCGTCTCGATGCTCACGCGTGAGAAACCGGCCGCTTCCACATCGCTGCGGATCAGCGCCGTATCGTGGTAGCCATGCGGCGTCCGCGCCATGAAGCGCGGCGGATCGTCCGGAAACATCTGCGCCAGCGCGTTCATCACCTCATCGGCAAGGATATTTTCCTCGATGCGGTCCCATACGCTGAACAGGAAGTGGCCGCCGGGCTTCAGCACCCGCCTCGCCTCGCGATAGCCGGCCACGCGGTCGGGAAAGAACATCGCACCGAACTGGCAACAGACGACGTCGAAGGAAGCGTCCGCGAAGGGCAGTTCCAGGGCGTTCGCCTGCCGCCATCGAATGCGGCCGTCGGGCGGTTGCCGCGACGCGGCATAGTCGAGCATCGGCTGGCTGAGATCGGTGGCGACATAGATTGCGTCGCTGGCCAGTTTCGGCGCCAAAGCGCGGGCGACGACCCCGGTGCCGGCGGCGGTTTCCAAAACCGCGCGGGGCGACAGGGAGGCCGCCCGCCGGGCGAGATCCGCGGCATAGGGTTCGAAGATCAACGGCACCATATAGCGGTCGTAGTTCTCCGGAACCGAGCCGGCGAACATCTTGTCGGTTTCCACCATGGGTTTCCCCCGCGATCCGTCCAGCGCCTGAAATTACCACCCTCCCGGAGCGCTTTCTATCCGGCTACGTCGAACGACGTATGCCGCAATCCGGCTCGCAGCGGCGGAGCTCACGCTGCTTCCTGCGCCAGCCCGGCAGCCGGATAGAAGGCTCTCCCGACCGGGAGGCGGATCGGTATAGGCAAAAGAAAAGGGGCGGTCGCCCGCCCCTTTCAATCCTGCAATGACAGCCGCAGCCTACTTGATCGCCTTGTCGGTGATCGCGGTGGTGTAGGCGCCGGACGGCTCCTTGGTGATGATCTTCTGGTCGAGCAGCGCCTTGGCGGTGCGCTCGTAGGCTGCCGGGATCAGCTTGCCGTCGGCGTTGTCGATCAGCTTGGCCACTTCCTTCATCATGAACTTCTGGTGGTTCTCGTCCTGGCCGCCATTGTCCACGACGATCTCGGCCGCCTCGTCGGTATGCTCGGTGGCGTATTTCCAGCCCTTCATGGACGCGCGCACGAAGCGGACCATCTTGTCCTCGAAGGCCGGGTCCTTGAGCTTGTCCTCGAGCGTATAGAGCCCGTCCTCGAGCAGGTCGTTGCCCATCGCCGAATAGTTGAAGACGATCAGGTCCTCGGGCTTGTAGCCGGCATCCAGCACCTGCCCGTACTCGTTGTAGGTCATGACCGAGATGCAGTCGGCCTGCTTCTGGATCAGCGGCTGCACGTCGAAGCTCTGCTTCAGTACCGTGACGCCATCCTTGCCGCCGTCGGTCGAGAGGCCGATCTTGTGCATCCAGGCATAGAACGGATATTCGTTGCCGAAGAACCAGACGCCGAGCGTGTGGCCCTTGAAGTCCGCCTCGGACTTGATCGGCCCGCTCTTCGGGCAGACCAGTTCCATGCCCGCCTTCTTGTAGGGCTGCGCGATGTTGACCAGCTTCACGCCCTTGTCGCGCGCCGCGAGCGCCGCTGCCATCCAGGTCACGATCACGTCGGCGCCGCCGCCGGCGATCACCTGCTCGGGCGCGATGTCGGGACCGCCCGGCTTGATGTCCACGTCGAGATTTTCTTCTTCGTAGAAGCCCTTTTCCTTGGCGACATAATAACCGGCGAACTGCGCCTGCGTGACCCATTTCAACTGCAACGTCACCTTGTCGGCGGCGAACGCCTGGAAAGCGGCAAGTGACATCGCCGTCGCCAGGATTGGAACGATCAGTCTTTTCATCTGGTTACCCTCTGAAGTTAAGCGTTGAACCTTAATCCTCGAACCCCGTTTCCTGCCAGCTCTGCGGACCGTGCACCTCCCTCGCCTCACCCGCGTCGCATCGACGGATGCCAGAACGTGGCGGCTCGCTCGATCAGCGCCACCGTGCCATAGAAGACCGAACCGGCCAGTGCCGCAACCGCGATTTCGGCCCACACCATGTCGATGTTCATGCGCCCGACCTCGGTGGAGATGCGAAAACCCATGCCCACCACCGGCGTGCCGAAGAACTCGGCCACGATGGCGCCGATCAGGGCGAGCGTGGAGTTGATCTTCAGCGCGTTGAAGATGAACGGCCCCGCCGCCGGCAGGCGCAGCTTGAACAGGGTCTGCCAGTAGCCGGCGGCATAGGTGCGCATCAGGTCACGCTCCATATGGCCGGAGGCGGCCAGGCCCGCCACCGTGTTCACCAGCATGGGGAAGAAGGTCATGATGACGACGACCGCCGCCTTGGAGTGCCAGTCGAAGCCGAACCACATCACCATGATCGGCGCGACACCGATGATCGGAAGCGCCGACACCATATTGCCGATCGGCAGGAGCCCGCGCCGCAGGAACGGCACCCGGTCGGCGAGGATCGCAACGACGAAGCCTGCCCCGCAGCCGAGCACATAGCCGATCAGCACCGCCTTGAAGATGGTCTGGTTGACGTCCGCCGCCAGCACCGGCAACGAACCGGCGATGCGCGCGCCGATGGCGCTCGGCGGCGGCAGCAGGATGAAGGGGATGCCGGCACCCCGCGTGATCGCTTCCCACAGGATCAGGATCCACAGGCCGAATATGGTGGGAACGGCGAGCCGCAGCGCGGTCGAGACTGCCTTTACGTCGCTTCTGACGCCGGCCAGCACCGCCACGCAGCGCCAGCCGAGCAGCCACGCCGCGCCAAGCACGAGGAAATACGGCGCCCGCGCCGTGCCTTCGAACCCGGCTATGCCCCGGATCAGCAGCCACGCCGCGACATGCGCGCCGATGAACAGCACGGCCGCCTCGACAAGGGCCGGCAGCCGCATCATCGAAAGCAGAGCCGCCGCGGCCACGAGCCCGAGCATGAGGTATTTCGTGCCTGCGTAGGGATAGGTCGCGCCGGCAGCGGCCGTGGTCTCGGGCAGCGTCATGGCGCCGAGCGCGGCCGCGACGATGCACAGGAAAAGCGCCAGAACCGCCTGCCAGGAGGGTCGAAACCCGCTCATGCCGGCCTCCCGCCCATGGCGCGCTCGACGATGCGCCCGGCAAGCCCAACCGCCGCGACGAGCAGGGCGGCCACCACCGAACCGGCGACCAGTACGGCCCAGATGTCGATGGTCTGGCTGTAATAGGCGCCGGCAAGCAGCTTGGCCCCGATGCCGGCCACCGCGCCCGTGGGCAGCTCGCCGACGATCGCGCCGACAAGGCTTGCCGCGACCGCCACTTTCATGGAAGCGAACAGGAACGGGATCGAGGCCGGTACCCGCAGCTTCCAGAATATCTGCGGGCGGCTGGCGTTATAGGTGTGCATCAGGTCGAGATGCATGAGTTCGGGCGAGCGCAGCCCCTTCACCATGCCGACCGCCACGGGGAAGAACGACAGGTAGGTCGAGATCAGCGCCTTGGGGATCAGCCCCGTGATGCCGATCGCGGCCAGCACCACCACGACCATCGGCGCGATGGCGAGGATGGGAATGGTCTGCGAGGCGATGATCCAGGGCATCAGGCTGCGGTCCAGCGTCGTGACATGCACGATCCCCACGGCGATCAATATGCCGAGCACCGTGCCGAAGGCGAAGCCCAGCACCGTGGACGACAGCGTCACCCAGGAATTGTAGACCAGGCTGCGGTTGCTGGTGATCTTGCGCAGGAAGGTGTTCTCGAACACGTTCGCCGCCACCTGGTGCGGCGCCGGCAGGGTCGGCTTCGGCTGCGACAACGTCCGGCCGATGAAGGCGGTCATGCCCGGCGCAGCGCCGGACCGCGCGTCCAGATCGCGCTGGAACGGCGCGTTGAGGACGACGGCGAAGACGTACCAGAGCACCACCACCCCGGCCAGCAGGCTGGTGACAGGCATGATCTTGGAGTGAAAGGAGTCCATGCTAGGCTTCCCTTCGCGACCGGCGACCTCCTCTCCCCGCCGGGGAGAGGACGGATGGAGCATGGCGGCCGGGTAAGAGGGACAAAGCCTCAATCCTCATAGGAATGCCCTGCCCTGAGGCCGTCGCGCACGCGCGCCGCGATCGCCAGGAATTCCGGCGTCTCGCGTATGTCCAGAGGCCGTTCCCTCGGCAGCGTGGACTCGATCACGTCGGTCACGCGGCCCGGCCGCGGCGACATCACCACGATGCGCGTGGAGAGATAGACCGCCTCCGGAATCGAATGCGTGACGAAGCAGATCGTCTTGTCGGTCTGGCTCCACAGCTTCAGCAGTTGCTCGTTGAGATGGTCGCGCACGATCTCGTCCAGCGCTCCGAACGGCTCGTCCATCAAAAGAAGGTCGGCGTCGAAGGCGAGCGCCCGCGCGATCGAGGCGCGCTGCTGCATGCCGCCCGAAAGCTGCCAGGGATATTTCTTCTCGAAGCCGGAAAGATTGACCAGGTCGAGCGTGCGCTTGATGCGCGCCTTCTGCTCCGCCTTGGACAGGCCGATGATCTCCAGCGGCAGCGCCACGTTGCGCTCGATGGTGCGCCAGGGAAACAGCGCCGCCGCCTGGAACACATAGCCGTAGGCGCGACGCTCGCGCGCCTGTTCGGGCGTCATGCCGTTGACCGAGATGGTGCCCGATGTCGGCCGTTCCAGGTCGGCGATCACCCTGAGCAGCGTGGTCTTGCCGCATCCGGACGGACCGATGAAGGAGACGAACTCGCCCTTGCCGATGGTGAGGTCGACATCGGACAGCGCCCGCACCGGACCGTCATTGGTCTGGAAGGTGAGGCCGAGCTTGCTTGCCGCGACGACGGCTGGCGTGGCTTTCGTCATTGCGCCTCTCTGACCTGGAAGCGGCGCGCTGTCCGCTTCCGAAACCCTATTGCTTTCATGCGTGTCCTGGCTTCCACTTTGTTCGCTTCGCGCCAGCCGTTCCTTGTCGAGGACCTGCCCCATGCCCGCCTCATCGAAACCCACTTGCCACCTCATTCGGCCTGGCAATGCCTATGAAGGCAAGCAGGGGCTGAACTATTTCGCAGGAATCGCCGCCGAAACCGTCGGTTCGCGCGGCATCTGCATGCATCTTCTCACCTTGCCGGCCGGCGTCCGCGCCAAGGCCCACCTGCACGAAGGCCACGAGACCGCGATCTACGTGCTCTCCGGCGAGGTCCACACCTGGTTCGGCGAGAGGCTCGAACAATGCCTCGTCGCCCGCGCCGGCGATCTGTTCTACATCCCCGCGGGGGTGCCTCACCTGCCGGCCAACCTGTCGGGCGAGCCGGCGACGGCAGTCATTGCCCGCACCGACCCGAACGAGCAGGAAAGCGTCGTGCTGCTGCCGGAACTCGACGGTCTGGTCGCCTGAAACGGGCCTGCCAAACTCCCGCCCTGCCGGCCAGCCGGCGCGACAGGCGCGGTTTGCCACAGGCCGTCGCGCTACCTGCATTGCGCCACTTCCCCCATGACAAACCCGCTGTCGTCGGCAAGGATGAGCCTGTTCCTGTTCTTGGGGCTTGGCCTGATCGTGAAGTCGGCCGGCGACTTGCCGTCCTCGCCTTCGACTTCGCACATGGTGTTCAGAAGCAGCGACCCGTCTTCCTGCGCGCGTTTCTGCAGGATGGTGCAGGCGCTCGCCGCCGTCACAAGTTCGCTTGCGGTGACCAAAAGCATATCCTCGGCATAGACCTGCTGCCCGTCCTTGTTGATGCAGCCGGATTTGTTGCCATGGGGCTTCGAAAGGTCGATGCCGGCGGCATGGACCGGTGCCGCGGCGACGGTCGCCACGGCGGCAAGCAGAACGAACCGGCGCAACATCAAACCCCCGTTGCAGGAATGCCGGTACGTTCCACCTTGCGCGGCGCGGTGATCTCCTTCCAGGTCGAGAGCGCCCGATTGACCGCCTGGTAGGGCTCGCGCGCCACGAACTCGCCATGGCCGGGTCTTGCCTTGACGTCCGATTCCTCGATGACCAGTTCGCCGCGCGAGAACACGAAGCGCGGCGTTCCGGTCACTTCCATGCCCTCGAAGACATTGTAGTCGATCACCGACTGCTGGCCCTTGGCCGAGATCGTCTTCTTGCGCTTGGGGTCCCACACCACGATGTCGGCGTCGGCGCCGTCCACGATGGCGCCCTTCTTCGGATACATGTTGAGGATCTTGGCGATGTTGGTGGAGGTCACCGCCACGAACTCGTTCATGGTCAGCCGGCCGGTGTTGACGCCTTTCGTCCACAGCACGGGCATGCGGTCTTCCAGACCGCCGGTGCCGTTCGGGATCTTGGTGAAGTCGCCGACGCCGAAGCGCTTCTGCTCGGTGGTGAAGGCGCAATGGTCGGTCGCCACCACCTGCAGCGAACCCGCCTGCAGGCCCGCCCACAGCGAATCCTGGTGCAGCTTGTTGCGGAAGGGCGGGCTCATGACGCGGCGCGCGGCATGGTCCCAGTCCTTGTTGAAATATTCGCTCTCGTCCAGCGTCAGGTGCTGGATCAGCGGCTCGCCATAGACCCGCATTCCCTTCTGGCGCGCCCGCCGGATCGCCTCATGCGCCTGCTCGCAGGACGTATGCACGACATAGAGCGGCACGCCCGCCATGTCGGCGATCATGATGGCGCGGTTGGTGGCCTCGCCCTCGACCTCGGGCGGGCGCGAATAGGCATGCGCTTCCGGCCCGTTATTGCCTTCGGCCAGAAGCTTCTGGCTGAGCGCCGCCACCACGTCGCCGTTCTCGGCATGGACGAGCGGCAGCGCGCCGAGCGCGGCGCAGCGCTGGAACGACGCATACATCTCGTCGTCGTCCACCATCAGCGCGCCCTTGTAGGCCATGAAATGCTTGAACGAGGTGATGCCCCTGTCGACCACGGTCGCCATCTCGTCGAACACCTGCTTGCCCCACCAGGTGATCGCCATGTGGAAGGAATAGTCGCAGGACGCCTTGGAGGTCTTGTTGTCCCACATCTGCAGGGCTTCGAGCAGCGATTGCTGCGGCGCGGGCAGGCAGAAATCCACCACCATGGTGGTGCCGCCGGCAAGCGCGGCGCGCGTGCCGCTCTCGAAATCGTCGGCCGAATAGGTGCCCATGAAGGGCATTTCCAGATGGGTGTGCGGATCGATGCCGCCGGGCATCACATAGCAGCCGGTGGCGTCGAACTCGTGGTCGCCATGCAGGTCCGGGCCGACGGCCACGATCCTGCCGTGCTGGAAAAGCACGTCGGCCTTGTAGGTGCGGTCGGCCGTGACGACGGTGCCGTTCCTGATAACTCTGGTCATCTCGTGTTCCCTTGGTTCGTTCGCGCTTCTTGTGAGCTGCGTTCGGTATGCGATTCAGTTTATTCGACGATCTCCGCAGTCTCCACCACGGCATGGAACAGCACGTCGGCGCCGGCCGCCGCCCATTCCTTGGAGATGTCCTCGGCCTCGTTGTGGGAGAGGCCATCGACGCAGGGGCACATCACCATGGTGGCCGGCGCGATCTTGGCCGCCCAGCAGGCGTCGTGCCCGGCGCCGGAAATGATGTTCATGTGCGAATAGCCGAGATCCTCGGCCGCCTTGCGCACCCGCGCCACCAGCGTCGGATCGAAGGTGACGGGATCGAAATGGCCGACCGCCTCGATCGAGCATCTGACGCCGAGCGCCTCGCAGATCGGAGCGGCTTCCTTCTCGATGCGCGCCCGCATGCCGTCCAGCTTGGCCTTGTCGGGCGAGCGGATGTCGACGGTGAAGATCACCGTTCCCGGCAGCACGTTGCGTGAATTGGGCGAGAACTTGACCTGGCCGACTCCGCCCACGGCGCCGGGCTGCGCATCCATCGCCACCTTCTGCACCATCTCGAAGATGCGGGCCATGGCAAGCCCGGCATTGACGCGCATCGCCATCGGCGTCGAGCCGGTATGCGCCTCCTTGCCGGTCAGAGTGAACTCCAGCCACCACAGCCCCTGGCAATGGGTGACGACGCCGATCTGCTTGTTCTCGGCCTCGAGGATCGGCCCCTGCTCGATATGGTATTCGAAATAGGCGTGCATCTTGCGCGCGCCCACCTCCTCCTCGCCGATCCAGCCGATGCGCTTCAATTCGTCGCCGAAGGTTTTTCCTTCGAGATCCTGCCGCGCATAGGCATAGTCGAGCGTATGCACCCCGGCGAACACGCCTGAAGCCAGCATGGCCGGCGCGAAGCGCGCGCCCTCCTCGTTCGTCCAGTTGGTGACGACGATGGGATGTTTCGTCTTGATGCCGAGATCGTTCAGCGAACGCACGACCTCCAGGCCGGAAAGCACGCCGAGCACGCCGTCATATTTGCCGCCGGTGGGCTGGGTGTCGAGATGCGAGCCGACATAGACCGGCAGTGCGGCAGGGTCGGTGCCCTCGCGGCGGGCGAACATCGTGCCCATTTTGTCGACGCCCATGGAAAGCCCGGCCGCGTCGCACCAGGACTTGAAAAGTGCGCGCCCTTCCTTGTCGGAATCGGTCAGCGTCTGGCGGTTGTTGCCGCCGGCCACGCCCGGGCCGATCCTGGCCATTTCCATGATCGAATCCCACAAGCGGTCGGGATTGATGCGCAGATTCTCGCCTGGCGCGGCCATTCGCTTTCCTCTCATTCATGTAGCGAGGGGCGGCGGTTCCCGTCGCCGCCCCTCACCTACGGTATCGGTGGTCAGTCGACCATTCTCAACACCTCGCGCACGTGATCGATCAGTTCGTCGATCTGGCCCTTGGTGATGATGAGCGGCGGCGACAGCGCGATGATGTCGCCGGTGGTGCGGATCAGCGCGCCGCGTTCGAACGCCTTGACGAAGGCGGAGAAGGCACGCTTGGTCGGGGCGCCCGCGATCGGCTCCAGCTCGATGGCTCCGATCAGGCCGATGTTGCGGATATCGATGACGTGCGGCTCGCCCTTGAGCGAGTGCAGCGCGTCTTCCCAATAAGGCGCCAATTCCTCGCCGCGCGTCAGCAGCCCTTCTTCCTTGTAGGTGTCGAGCGTGCCCAGCGCCGCGGCCGAGGCGATCGGATTGCCCGAATAGGTGTAGCCGTGCATGAACTCGATCATGTGCTCGGGCCCGTTCATGAAGGCGTCGTGGATTTCCTTCCTCACGAACACCGCGCCCATCGGCACGACGCCGTTGGTGACGCCCTTCGCCGTGGTCATGATATCGGGCGTGACGCCGAAATAATCGGCCGCGAACGGCGTGCCGAGACGGCCGAAGCCGGTGATGACCTCGTCGAAGATCAGCAGGATGCCGTGCTTGTCGCAGATTTCGCGCAGGCGCTTGAGATAGCCCTTCGGCGGCAGGATGACGCCGGTCGACCCGGCCACAGGCTCGACGATGACAGCCGCGATGGTCGAGGCGTCGTGCAGCGCGACGATGCGCTCCAGCTCGTTGGCGAGTTCCGCGCCGTGCTCCGGCACGCCGCGGGTGAAACTGTTCTTCTCGGGCAGATGGGTATGCGGCATGTGGTCGACGCCGGTCAGCAGCGTGCCGAACATCTTGCGGTTGGACACGATGCCGCCCACCGAGATGCCGCCGAAATTGACGCCGTGATAGCCGCGCTCGCGGCCGATCAGGCGGAAGCGCGCGCCGTCGCCCTTGGCGCGGTGGTAGGCGATGGCCATCTTGAGCGCCGTATCGACCGATTCCGAGCCGGAATTGGTGAAGAACACATGGTCCATGCCCTTGGGCGCGATGTCGATCAGCCGGTTCGCCAGTTCGAACACGATGGGATGGCCCATCTGGAAGGCCGGCGCGTAGTCGAGTTCGGCCGCCTGGCTCTGGATCGCCTCGACGATCTTCGGACGGCAGTGGCCGGCATTCACGCACCACAGGCCGGCGGTGCCGTCGAGGATCTTGCGACCGTCGCTCGCCGTATAGTGCATGTCCTTGGCGCTGACGAGCATGCGCGGCGCCTGCTTGAACTGGCGGTTCGCCGTAAACGGCATCCAGAATGCGCTGAGATCGTTCGGCGTTACTTTGAGCCGGTTGGACATGACCAAGCCTTTCCTTTCACTTCCCTGGTTTCGGTGCGGCCAACGCTTGGTCTTCCGTGCGAATTCGTGCTACGAAATTTTGACCGGATGGACAAACGTTAGCACCGCCATGCCGGCGGTCAAGGGACTTAGTAGCGGAAATGCAGCCCCTCCAGCGCGCTCCACAGGCAGGCAAGAACTGGTCCAGAACATTGGTCCAGTTTACGTCCCGGTTGTCGATCCGGCAACGGTGAGGACAGATGGAAGCGACCGCTCCCCGCCGCACGCGCATCCAGCAGGAGAAGCGCGAACTGATCCTGGAAGCGGCGCTCGAGGTGTTCTCGGCCAATGGCTTCCGTGGCTCGACGATTGACCAGATCGCCGAAGCGGCGGGCATGTCGAAGCCGAACCTGCTTTACTACTTCCGCCGCAAGGAAGATATCCACGAAACGCTGATGCAGCGCCTGCTCGACACCTGGCTGGCGCCGCTGCGGGAACTGGACGATGTCGGCGACCCGCTGACCGAGCTGCGCGCCTACATCCGCCGCAAGCTGGAGATGGCGCGCGACTATCCGCGCGAGAGCCGGCTGTTCGCCAACGAGATATTGCAGGGCGCGCCGCGCATCATGCCGATGCTGGAGGGCGAACTGAAGACGCTGGTGGACGACAAGGCCGCCGTCATAGAGGGCTGGATGCGCGCCGGCCGCATTGTCCCGACCGATCCCTACCATCTGATCTTCTCGATCTGGGCGACAACCCAGCACTATGCCGATTTCGACGTGCAGGTACGCGCGGTTCTGGGCTCCGCGCGCGGCGGCGACGGCCGTTTCGAGGACGCCGCACGCTTCCTGGAACGGCTTTTCATCGAAGGGCTCAAGCCGAAGGGCTGAGGCGCGGGCTCAAAGCGCGCCGGCGATCACCATCAGCAGGCCGCCGCACAGCGTGATATTGACCAGCGTCAGATAGAGATGCGGGTCGCGTTCCTTGCCCTGAAACATGAACAGGTTGTGATAGAGCGGCGTGGCGGCGAGCAGGAACGCGATCAGGACCAGCGCGCCTGCCACGACCCACACATTGAAGACCAGCAAGGCGCCGCCGAGGAGTTGCATGGCAAAACCGGCGGCCAGCAAGGGCGCCGGCAGCGACCAGCCGTAATTGGTGGCGCTGGTCGCCTTGCGCTCGCCGAAATTGAGGAAATTGCGGATGCCGGCGATGAGGAAGAACGCGCCGAAGACCACGCGCCCGATGATCATCAATGTCGTAGCCATCATGTCCCCCGATCCGCAAAGCTGTTTAGCGGATCGCACTTCCGCCTCAAAGTGCGCAATGCGCCGATCCCCGCCAGGCGGCGCGGGGCGCGCCACGCGCACCTCGCGCAAAGGCTTTCGCGGCTTTCAGGCCGCCAGCTTGTCCCGAACCGGATGAATGACGTGGAAGGACACGCAGATGCGGTTCCAGATGTTGATCATGCCGATGGCGACCGTCAGCTTGACCAGATCCTCCTCGCTGAAGTGTTCGCGCGTCTTGCTGTAGAGCTCGTCGGAAACGCCGCCGTTTGAAATCAGCGTCACCGCCTCGACCCAGGCGAAGGCGGCGCGCTCGCGCTCGGAAAACAGCGGCGATTCCTTCCATGCGGCCACGAGGTAGAGCCGCTGCTCGCTCTCGCCGTCATGGCGGGCCTCGCGGCTGTGCATGTCGACGCAGAAGGAACAGCCGTTGATCTGCGACGCCCGCAGCTTGATCAGGTGCAGCAGGCTCTTCTCAAGCCCGCACTCGTCGACCGCCTTGTTGAGTGCATAAACCTGCTTCAAGAGTTCCGGCGCATGGTTCTGGTACTTGATTCTCTGTTCCATCTTCTTTCCTCTTAGCCTTGTTTCAAAACGGATTTCTGCGGCCGGCCGTGGCGCGCGACGAACGCGCAACTGGCGGCGACGGAGCGGGCGTCGGCCTCGTCCAGATATTGGGAGACGATGTCGGAAAGGCGCTCCGCCGCCAGCGCGGCGCGATAGGCCTTCTCGGCTCTCAGCATGGCCGCGTTGATGCCGCAGGGCTTGACGTAAGCCGAAGCCGGCAGCTTGCCCGGGCCGTTGCGCCGGATCTCGCCGCAGCGGAATGCCGGCTGCGGTCCCTCGACGGCGAGCACGATGTCGAGCAGCGAAATCTTCTCGGGCGACCGCGCAAGGCGGTAGCCGCCGGCCGGCCCCGGAACCGATTCCAATATGCGGGCCGATGCCAGGGCATTGAGATGCTTGAGCAGATAGCTCGGCGACAGCCCGTAGGCTTCGGCCAGCGCGGCGGCCGGCATGGTGGCTCCGCCTTCCAGCCCGGCCAGCAGCGCGGCGCTGTGAATGGCGGCTTCAACCCCTTCGCTGAGCTTCATCGGTCATTGGCCTCATAATCATGGATACCTTTTATCATGGATAACCATTATCCGCAATATCGGCCCAACGAGGAAAGCGGCCGGCGATGACGCAGGCCTGGGAGCCACCGCAGATTGCACAGCGTCCCGCAACTGGACGTTGACAAGCTTTTACCGGCTCGACCATGTTAGCTCTTTGGTTGATGCAGACTGGGAGTTGAACGATGGCATTTTCGATCACCCGCCGCGCCTTTTCGGCCGGCCTCGGCGCCACGGCATTGCTGGCGAGTTCGGGGGCGCTCCTGGCGCAGCAGGCGTTCTTCCGCATCGGCACGGGTGGTACGGCGGGCACCTATTATCCGATCGGCGGCCTTATCGCCAACGCGATCTCGGCCACCGGCCCTTCCGGCGTTCAGGGACTGGTCGCCACGGCGGTGGCCTCGAACGGCTCGGTCGCCAACATCAGCGCCATCCAGTCCGGCTCCGGCGAGGCAGGCTTCACCCAGTCCGACGTGGCCTACTGGGCCTATAGCGGCACCGGCCTTTACGAAGGCAAGCCCAAGGTGGAGGATCTGCGCCTGATCGCTACGCTCTATCCGGAAACGATCCATCTCGTCGCCCGCGCCGATGCCGGCATCAAGTCGGTCGCCGACCTCAAGGGCAAGCGCGTCTCGCTGGACGAACCCGGCTCCGGCACCATCGTCGATGCGCGTCTCGTGCTCGCCGCCTACGGCCTGTCGGAAAAGGACGTGAAGGCCGAATACCTCAAGCCCGGCCCGGCCGGCGAAAAGGTGCAGGACAATTCGCTCGACGCTTATTTTTTCGTCGGCGGCTATCCGACCGGCGCCATCGTGGAACTTGCCGCCACCAACAACATCACGCTCGTGCCGATCACCGGCCCGGAAGCCGAGAAGCTCTTGTCGGAGCAGAAATTCTTCCAGACCGACGCCGTGCCGGAAGGCACCTACAAGAACGTGCCCGAGACCAAGACCATCTCCGTTGCGGCCCAGCTCGTCACCAGCGCCAAGCAGGCGGACGACCTCGTCTACAACATCACCAAGTCGCTCTACAGCGACGCCACGCAGAAGGCGCTGCAGGCCGGCCATGCCAAGGGCAAGCTGATAAGCCTCGACAACGCGGTCAGGAGCGCCGGCATCCCGTTCCATCCCGGCGCCGAGCGCTACTACAAGGAGGCAGGCGTCCTGAAATAAGGAGCTTTTTCGCGACGCTTCGAGCGGCGACAAGGCGGAAGGGATGCCTTCCGCCTTGTTTGGTTTGTCCTGACCAGCACCGGGATCGAGAGAGTCTCCAAGGGGAAATCCGGCATGAACCAGAAAGACGACCAGACGATCCGCCTCCAGGCGATGGAACTGGACGAGGACAAGGCACGGGAACTCGAGGAGAAGTTCGATTCCGAGATTCGTTTCCGCAAGCTCACCCCGGCGGCGTCCTATCTCGTCGGCTTCCTGCTGATCGCCCTTTCCCTGTTCCACTACTACACGGCGGGCTTCGGCCTGCTGCAGGAGATGGTGCATCGCGGCATCCATCTTTCGTTCGTGCTGGGATTGGTCTTCCTCGTCTTCCCGCTGACCAAATACGGCTACGACAGGCAGCCGCGATCGACGCTGCTCACCCCGCTCGGCATCCCGGTCTATGACTGGCTCCTGGCCATCGCCGCCGTCGTCGCGGTCGCCCATGTGCCGCTCATTCCGCTGGACGATCTCGCCTTCCGCGTCGGCAACCCGACGCAGGTGGACGTCATTCTCGGCCTGACGCTGATCGTGCTGCTGCTCGACGCGACCCGCCGTTCCGTCGGCTGGCCGCTGCCGATCATCTGCCTGATCTTCATGGGCTACGCGCTGTTCGGACCGTATATGCCGAGCATATTGGTGCACCCCGGCAACACGGTGTCGCAGCTCGTCAATCATCTCTATCTGACGACACAGGGCATCTACGGCCTCGCCCTCGGCGTCGTCGCAACCTATGTCTTCCATTTCGTTCTGTTCGGCGTGTTCGCCAGCCGCATCGGCCTCGGCCAATTGTTCCTCGACTGCGCCGCCTGGGTCGCAGGCCGCTTCGCCGGCGGCCCCGCCAAGGTGTCGATCTTCGGCTCGGCCCTGTTCGGCATGATCTCGGGCTCCTCGGTCGCCAATACGGTCACCGTAGGCTCGCTCACCATCCCGGCCATGATCCGCCTGGGCTACAGGCGCAACTTCGCCGCCGCGGTGGAGGCGGCGTCCTCGACCGGCGGACAGGTGACCCCGCCGATCATGGGCGCGGCGGCCTTCCTGATGATCGAATTCCTCAACCTGCCCTACACGACGATCATCCTGGCGGCGATCGTGCCGGCCTTCATGCATTTCTTCGGCGTGCTCATGCAGGTGCATTTCGAAGCCAAGCGCACCGGCCTGCGCGGCCTGCGGCCCGACGAGATGCCCGATATCAAGGAAGCGCTGAAGCGCGACTGGCCGACCGTCATTCCGCTGTTCGCCCTGATCGGCGTGCTCGTGGCCGGCTATACGCCCTATCTCGCGGCGTTCTGGGGCATCACGCTGTGCATCGTGGTCGGCCTGCTCAACCCGCGCCGGCGCATGTCGATCAGCGAGGTCTTCGTGTGCCTGCGCGACGGCGCCAAATACGCGCTGGCCGTCGGCGCCGCGGCGGCGACCGTCGGCATCGTCGTCGGCGTGGTCACGCTGACGGGCGTCGGCTTCAAGCTGTCCTACATCGTCACGGCGGCGGCGGGCCAGATGGCCGTCTTTTCCGGTTCCCTGCTTCCGGCGGTAATGTTCTCGCAGACCACGCTGACGCTGCTGTTCACCCTGCTGATGACCGGCATCGTCTGCATCCTGATGGGCTGCGGCATCCCCACCACCGCGAACTACATCATCATGGTTACGATCGCGGCCCCTGCGCTGGTGCTGCTGGGCGTCGAGCCCATCGTCGCCCATTTCTTCGTCTTCTATTACGGGCTGCTGGCCGACATCACCCCGCCCGTGGCGCTCGCCGCCTACGCCGCAGCCGGCATGGCCGGCGCCGATCCGTTCAAGACGGGCAACACCGCCTTCCGGCTCGGGCTCGGCAAGGCGCTGGTGCCGTTCGTATTCGTCTTCTCGCCTTCGCTGCTTCTGGTGACGAAGGACTTCACCGTGCCCGATTTCCTGCTGGCCTTCTTCGGCTGCGCGTTCGGCATCGTCTGCCTGGGCGCGGCTCTCTCGCGCTTCATGCTGGTGCGGACGAGGGCCTGGGAGAATCTCTTGCTGGTGCTGGCAGCATTCCTGATGATCGCCCCGGAATTCTATTCCACGGTGCTGGGCGTCGCGCTGGTCGTGCCTGTGCTGCTGCGGCAGTGGCGGGGGCTGCGTGGCGAAAGGGCGTTGGCCGCCTGAAACGTTTCACCTGAAAAATCAGCCTGTTTGGGGCAAGACGCAATCGGCGGCACTGCGACACCCCCGCGCCGCGCTGCCGCCGACCTTCCCCGCGCCCCCGTTCTGCGCCCTTTATTCCGCCGCCTGCCTGGCCATCGGGTTGTTCGGATGCGTGGTCCAGTTCGCATAGTCCGGCGACACGGTCCGGCCTGTACGCTTGTCCACCGCGCCCACGGCCAGCGGCTCCATGGTGATGCAGCCCTCGACCGGGCAGACATTGACGCACAGATTGCAGCCCACGCATTCCTCTTCCATCACCTCGAAGTGGCGCACGCCGTCGACCATGGAAGTGATCGCCTGGTGCGAGGTGTCCTCGCAGGCGATGTGGCAGCGGCCGCATTTGATGCAGGCGTCCTGGTCGATATGCGCCTTGGCAACGTAGTTGAGGTTGAGATACTGCCAGTCGGTGACATTGGGCGTCGCACGCCCGATGATGTCGTTGAGACTCTTGTGGCCTTTCTCGTCCATCCAGTTCTCGAGGCCGGCGATCATCTCCTGCACGATCTTGAAGCCGTAGGTCATCGCCGCCGTGCAGACCTGCACGTTGCCGGCGCCCAACGCCAGGAACTCGGCCGCGTCACGCCACGTCGTCACCCCGCCGATGCCCGAAATGGGCAGGCCGCGCGTTTCCGGATCGCGCGCGATCTCGGCCACCATGTTGAGCGCGATCGGCTTCACCGCCGGGCCGCAATAGCCGCCATGGCTGCCCTTGCCGCCGATCGACGGTTCGGGCGAGAACGAGTCGAGATCGACCGCGGTGATCGAGTTGATCGTGTTGATCAGCGACACCGCATCGGTGCCGCCGGCATGGGCGGCGCGGGCCGGCTTGCGGATGTCTGTGATGTTGGGCGTCAGCTTGGTGATGACGGGCATGCGCGTGTACTGCTTGCACCAGCGCACCACCATCTCGATATATTCGGGCACCTGGCCGACCGCCGAGCCCATGCCGCGCTCGCTCATGCCGTGCGGGCAGCCGAAATTCAGCTCGATGCCGTCGGCGCCGGTTTCCTCTACCAGCGGCAGGATCGCCTTCCAGCTTTCCTCCACGCAGGGCACCATGATCGAGGCGACCAGCGCCCGATCCGGCCAATTCATCTTCACCTGCTTCATCTCGCGCAGGTTGGTCTGCAGGTCACGGTCGGTGATCAGCTCGATATTGTTGAGGCCGAGCAGGCGGCGGTCGGCGCCCCAGATCGCGCCGTAGCGCGGTCCGTTGACGTTGACGACCGGCGGGCCCTCCTCGCCCAGGGTCTTCCACACCACGCCGCCCCAGCCCGCCTTGAAGGCGCGTTCGACATTGTAGGCCTTGTCGGTGGGCGGCGCGGAAGCCAGCCAGAACGGATTGGGCGACTTGATGCCGATGAAGTTGTTGCGAATGTCAGCCATGCTCATGCCCTCCCGTTCGAGGTGAGACACTTGTGGATGCTTTCGGCCGCGTCGCGGCCCTGCGCCACCGAGGTAACCGTAAGGTCCTCGCCGGCATGGATGCAGTCGCCGCCGGCCCACACCTTCGGCATCGTCGTGCGGCCTTCGGCATCGACCTTGATGCGCCCGCCCTCCAGTTCGATGCCCGCCCCGCTGCCGTTCAGCGCGACAGGCACGAAGCTCTGGCCGATGGCCTTGAACACCTGATCGGCGGGCAAAACGATCGTCTCGCCGGTGCCGGCGAGCGTCTCACCCGCCATGGCGGTATATTCCAGCTCGATGCCCACCACCTTGCCGCCTTCCGTGACGACACGCTTCGGCTGCATCCAGTGGCGAATGACGACGCCGTTCGCGGTCGCCAGATCCTGCTCGAACTCGGAGGCGTTCATATGTTCCTGGCCACGCCGATAGCAGATCGTGACCTCCTCGGCGCCGAGCAGCTTCGACTGCACCGCAGCGTCGATGGCGGTCATGCCGCCGCCGATGACGACGACGCGGCGGCCCACCGGCAAGCTGCCCAGATCGCTGGCCTGACGCAGTTCGGCGATGAACTCCACCGCGTTGATGACCCCGTCGGCGTCTTCGCCGTCGGCGTGCAGCGCGTTGACCCCGCAGAGGCCCATGCCGAGGAACACGGCGTCGTAGTCCTGCACCAGCTGCGCGAGATGGACATCGCGCCCGAGCGCCTTGCCGTTCTCGATCCGGATGCCGCCGATGGCGGTGATGTAGTCCACCTCGGCCTGCGCGAAATCCTCGGTGCTCTTGTAGGCGGCGATACCGTATTCGTTGAGGCCGCCGGCCTTCGGGCGCGCCTCGAAGACGGTCACGTCATGGCCGTAGCGCGCCAGGCGGTGCGCCGCAGCGAGGCCGGCGGGACCGGCACCGACCACGGCAATCGTCTTTCCGGTAGGCGCGGCGCGCTGGTAGAACTGCTTGTCCTCTTCCATCGCGATGTCGGTGGAATAGCGCTGCAACCGGCCGATCTGCACCGGCTTGCCCTCCGCCGTCTCGCGCACGCAGGCCTCCTCGCACAGCGTCTCGGTGGGGCAGACGCGGGCGCACATGCCGCCGAGGATGTTCTGGTCGAAGATCGTCTTGGCCGAACCGAGCGGATTGCCCGTGGCGATCTGCCGGATGAACATCGGAATGTCGATGGACGTCGGACAGGCCTGCATGCAGGGCGCGTCGTAGCAGAAATAGCAGCGATCCGCCTCGACCAAGGCTTCATGCTGGTCGAGCGGAGGATGAAGATCGGAAAAATTCTCCGCATATTGCGCGTCGGCAAGCCTTCCGGCGGCTATGCCTTCCTTGAAATGACCAGTCGCCATTTCCGTGTTCCCCATTGTTATATTTAGGGGAAGGCTAGCACGTTTTATTTTTTTATCAATCGGTCAAATTTCAGCCAAGCCGCTGTTTTGGCAATGTAAAAACATGACATTCACTATCATGATTTTACATGCGCTTGACCCGCAAATATTTCGGCGCGCTGTCGGTTTCCTGTCGCGTTGTGCGTCCTAGTTTCGATCGGGTCGCGGTGGCGGCCCGAAAAACAAGGAGAATGCAATGGCCAAGTCCCCCACTTCCTTCTTCTGGTACGAACTGATGACGACCGATCCCGATGCGGCGAGCGATTTCTACAGCGCCGTGGTCGGATGGAGACCGCAGGACTTCAACGGCGCGCCCGGCATGCCGCGCTACATCGTCATGAATGTCGGCGAGCGCGGCGTCGGCGGCGTCATGAAGATACCGGCCGAAGCCGGACCGAACATGCATCCGGCATGGGTCGGCTATATCCATGTCAAGGATACCGACGCCGCCACGGAATCGCTGAAGCAGGCCGGCGGCAAAGTCTACCGTGCGCCGGACGACATTCCGGGGGTCGGACGCTTCTCCGTCGTCGCCGATCCGCAAGGCGCGATGTTCAACTTCCTGCAGCCGAACGGCCCCGACATGCCGCCGCTCCCGGCCGGCACGCCCGGCACCATAGGCTGGCACGAGCTTTACACCACGGACTGGCGCAAGGCGCTCGACTTCTATTCCGGCCAGTTCGGCTGGACCAAGGAGCGCGAGCACGACATGGGCGAGATGGGCGTCTACGCCCTCTTCGCTGCCGGAGGCCAGGAGATCGGCGGCATGATGAACAAGCCTCCGCAGATCCCCAACGCGGTGTGGCAGTTCTATTTCAACGTGCCCGCCATCGACGCCGCGGCGAAAGCCGTCACCGACAAGGGCGGCAAGGTGCTGATGGGCCCGATGGAAGTGCCCGGCGGCCAATGGGTTGCGCAATGCCAGGACCCGCAAGGCGCCCATTTCGCGCTCGTCGCGCCGAAACGGTAGAGGGAGGTGGATTTGGATTGCTCCCTTCCCTCGAAACGGAAGGGAGCAGCCGGCGGGCTTATGGCTCGCCGGCGCCGATCTCCAGCCTGCGCCGGGCCACATAGGCCTCGAGTTCCTCGCGCACGGAAGCGTCCATCTCCGGCTGGCGGTACTCTTCCAGCGCCTTTTTCCAGAGCCGCGTGGCCCGCGCGGTCGCATCAAGTCCACCGACCTCCTGCCAGGCTTCGAAATTCTGCCAGTTGGACAGGATCGGCTGGTAGAAGGCGGTGGAGTAGCGCTCCAGCGTGTGCGGCTCGCCGAAGAAGTGGCCTCCGGTCGGCACATGGGCGAGCGCGTCCAGCGCCAGTTCGCCCTCATCGACCTCGATGGGGCGCAGGAACTCCATCATGTGCTGGATCATCTCCACGTCGATCACCAGCTTCTCGAAACTCGCTGTCAGCCCGCCTTCCTGCCAGCCGGCGGCGTGATAGACCAGATTGGCGTGGCCGAGCACCGCGCCCCAGAGCGCCATCAGAGTCTCATAGGCGCCCTGAGCGTCGGCGGCATTCGAGGCCGAGCCCGGCGTGGTGCGATAAGGCAGGCGGTAGCGCCGCGCGAGTTGGCCGGAGGCGATATTGGCCTTGGTGTTTTCGGGCGTGCCGAAGGCGGGCGCGCCGGACTTCATGTCCACATTGGAGGTGAAGGCGCCGTAGAGCACCGGCGTGCCCGGCCGCACGAGTTGCGCCAGCATCGCGCCGAACAGCGCCTCCGCGTTCTGCTGCGCCAGCGCGCCGGCCAGCGTCACTGGGCTCATCGCGCCCATCAGGGTAAAGGGCGTGATGCAGACCGGCTGGCCGTGTTCGGCCATGGCGATCAGCCCTTCCGCCATCTGCTCGTCGAAGCGTCGCGGCGAGTTGACGGAAATGATGGTGGTGACGCCCGGATCGGCGGCAAGCTGCTCCAACGTCAAGCCGCGCGAGATCGCCATCATGCGGATGCCGTCCAGCGCCCTGCCCCGGCCGATGGCCGAGACATGGAACGCCTTGTCGGTCAGCGTCAGATTGGCGAGGTAGGTGTCGAGATGGCGCGTATTGGCCGGCATCTCGACGGGCGCGCAGACCTGGTTGCCCAGCATGTGAATGCAGTTGAAATGCTGCGCCAGCCTTACGAGATCGCAATAGTCGCGGAAGTTGCCGGCGCGCCGTCCGCGCTCCATGTCGTGCACATTGGGCGGCCCGGCAACCAGCGTGAAATTGATGCCGTTGCCGCCGAGACGGACCCGATGCGCCGGGTTGCGTGGGGTGAGCGCAAAGATCGGCGGGGCGGGCCTCAGCGCCTCGGCCAGCAGGTCCCGGTCGACGCGCACCGTCGACGTGGCGTGATCGACTTCGGCTCCCGCCTGCTCGAACAGGGAGAGCGCATGCGCGCTCATCACCTCGATGCCGAACTCCTCCAATATGCGCATGGAGGCGGCATGGATCGCCTCGACCTGGTCCGCCGACAACAGTTCCATCGGCGGATAGGGATTTTCCACATGCCGCAGGGGCAATTGCGGAATGCCGGTTGCCGCCCGTGAACGGGCGCGCTCGGTGCTGCGGCGGCTGCGGTGCTCGGTCATGCCCCGTATCAAAGCTCCGCTTGGGCGTACGGTCTGCAAGAAATGCGCCGCGCGCGGACGGGATTCTCGCCTTCGGACAGCCGCAATGGTTAAGGAGGCCGGCAAGACTCCTTTTATGATTCATCGCTAAAGCTGGCGACATGTACCGCGTCAATTTTAGTCGAGTTTTAGCGATCGGCCTCGTTCTGTCGCTTTCGGCCTGTGCGACAGCACCGTCGCACATCAACGATGTCTGCGCGGTATTCGACCAGCGCGACGGCTGGTTCAACAACTGGCGCTCGGCCGCCGAAAGCACGGAACGCAAATATGGCGTCCCCGTGCCGGTGCTGATGGCCACGGTGCGCAAGGAATCCGGTTTCAAGAGCAATGCGCGGCCGCCGCGCACCACATTGTTCGGCTTTATTCCGTGGAAGCGGCAGTCCAGCGCCTACGGCTTCTCGCAGGCGCTCGACGGCACATGGTCGCAATATATCCGCGAAAGCGGCAATTTCACCGCGCGCCGCTCGAACTTCGCCGACGCCATCGACTTCGTCGGCTGGTATCACGCCAAGACGGTCGCCGGCTACGGCGTGGCCCCCACCGACACGTTCAACCTGTATCTGGCCTACTATATGGGCTGGAACGCCTATAAACGCGGCTCCTGGCGCAGCAATTCGGGCGTACAGAACTACGCGCGCGCCACCGACCAGATGGCGCGGCGCTACGGGGCCCAGCTCCAGCAGTGCGGCGGGTAGGACGCGCTACTTCTTCCTCGGTGCCCTGCCCGTCTTTGCCTTGCCCTTCTTTACAGCGCTCTTCCGGGCCTTGGCTTCGTTTTCCGGCTCGGTCGGCTCGAAGGCGGACGGCGCGTCCTCGTCCAGCGCCTGGCGGCCGTCGCCGAGGCTCGGCGGCGTGAACGGCTCCAGCGTCGAATTCTCGTCGCGCGGGAAATCGCCTTCGGAGGCCGCGTCGCTGCGTTCGTGGCGGCGGGCGCGCGCACGCGCTTCCTCCTCCTCGGCCGATGCCCCCAGATTGCCGGCCGCCGGCGCGGCCCGTTTGCCGCGCGGCCGCTTCGGCTCCTCATAGGCTGCCGGCTCGTCGGCGGGGCGGTCGTCGATCTCGGCTGCCGCGCCCGAAAGCGCATCGTCCGGCACGCCTTCCGATGCGACCTTTTCCTTGTCGAAGCGGATCACCGGCTCCATCCTGGCCAGCACCTCGTCGGACAGCCAGCACAGGCTCATATGCCCGCCGCCGAGATCCTTGAGCGGCGGCAGTTTCGTCTCGCACAGATTGTCCGGCACGAGATGCTTGTAGCGGCACCGGGTCTGGAACGGGCAGCCGCTGGGCGGATTCATGGCCGAGGGAATGTCGCCCTCCAGCACGATGTTCTTCTTCACCACCGAGGTGTCGGCAATGGGAATCGCCGAGAGCAGCGCCTCGGTATAGGGATGATACGGCGGCGAGAAGATCTGGTCGGTCGTGCCCTGCTCCACGATATGGCCGAGATACATGACCACCACGCGGTCGGCGATGTAGCGGACCACGGAAAGATCGTGGCTGATGAACAAAAGCGTGGTCTGGTTGCGCCGCTGGATGTCCATCAAGAGTTCGGTCACCGCCGCCTGCACCGACACGTCGAGCGCCGAGACCGGCTCGTCGGCCACAACCACCTTGGCATCGCCGGCGAAAGCGCGGGCGACGCCTATGCGCTGCTTCTGGCCGCCTGAAAGCTGGCGCGGCTTGCGCTCCGCGAAGGCGCGCGGCAGCTTCACCAAATCGAGAAGCTCCAGCATGCGCTGGCGCCGCTCGGCCGGGTTCGCGCCGACCTTGAACTTCTCCAGCGTGCGGATGATCTGCGCGCCGACGGTGTGGCTGGGGTTCAGCGTATCGAAGGGGTTCTGGAACACCATCTGGATGGCCGAGACGGTCTGCACGTCGCGCCCTTCCACGCCCGTGCCCTGGATCTCGACATTGCCCAGCGTGACCTTGCCGGAACTCGCCGTTTCCAGCCCGAGCAGAACCTTGGCCAGGGTGGACTTGCCGCAGCCGCTTTCGCCCACGATGGCCACCGTCTCGGACTCGCGGGCGTCGAAAGTGATGGTCTCGTTGGCCTTCACGGTGCGGCCCTCGCCGCCGCCGAAGACGCCGCCCGCGCCAACCTGGTAGTATTTCTTCAGATGGTCGACCTTCAGCACCGGCTTGCCCGGCACGATCGGCTCCTTCTCCTTCTTTGCACCGGGCGGCAGCGCGTTCCAGTCGATCTCGTTGAACCGCACGCAGCGCGAGAAATGTCCCTCATGCCCTTCGACCGGGATCATCGGAATCTCGGCGACGTTGCACACGCCGTCCACGAAATGATGGCAGCGCGGGCCGAAATTGCAGCCCATGGGCCGCTCCTGCGGCAATGGAAGCTGGCCGGGAATGGCGATCAGCGGCCGCTCGTTCTTGTCAGCGCCCGGTAACGGGATCGAACGGAACAGCCCCTGCGTATAGGGATGGCGCATACGGTCGAACACGTCCGTGATCTTGCCGGTCTCGACCGCCTCGCCGGAGTACATCACCGTGATCCGGTCGCAGGTCTCCAGGATCAGGCCGAGATTGTGCGACACGAAGATCATCGACGTGCCGAACTGCTTGCCGAGCCCCTTCACCAGTTCGACGATGCCGGCCTCGACCGTCACGTCGAGCGCCGTGGTGGGTTCGTCCAGCAGCAGCAGGGCCGGGTTGGACAGAAGCGCCATGGCGATCACGATGCGCTGTTGCTGGCCGCCCGAAAGCTGGTGCGGGAAAGAGCGCATCATGCGCTCCGGATCGGGCAGCTTCACCGCGCGCACCATCTCCAGCGCGCGCCTGTAGGCCTCCTCCTTGGAGACCTTGTCGTGCAGCAGCGGCACTTCCATGAGCTGCTGGCCGATCTTCATGGCCGGGTTCAGGCTGGCCATCGGCTCCTGGTAGATCATGGCGATCTCGTTGCCGCGAATGGAGCGCAGTTCCTCCTCGCTCAACTCGCCCATGTCGCGGCCCTTGAACAGGATGCGGCCGCCGACGATCTTGCCGATATTGGACAGGTCCCGCATGATGCCGAGCGACACGGTGGACTTGCCGCAGCCGCTTTCGCCGACGATGCCCATGGCTTCTCCCGGCATCACCGTGCAGGAAAAGTCCATCACGGCCGGGATCTCGCCCTTGCGGGTGAAGAAGGAGATGGACAGGTTCTCGATCTCGATGATCGGTCCGTCGGTCGCCTTGGCGGGATTTCGAACTGCCTCGTTCATGGGTCGTTCCAGTCCTTGGCTAGGCATAGCTCCCGTTCGGCGGGTGCGCACGGGGCCGATGCCTCGATAGAACATATGGCGGCGGTCTCGGTTCGGTAACCGCCGCCTGGTTTCAATCCTTCAGCGATTGCTCGCGCAGCGCGTCCGCAAGCAGGTTGAGCCCGAGCACGAAGGACATCAGGGCGATCGCCGGCGGCAGGGCTGGATGCACATAGGCGCGCAGCAGTTGGCTCGCGTCCTTGATGGTAGTGCCCCAGTCCGGGCTTTCGGGCGGCATGCCGAGGCCGAAGAAGCCCAGCGTGCCGAGTAGGATCGTGGTATAGCCGATGCGCAGGCACGCATCGACGATCAGCGGCCCGCGCGCGTTGGGCAGCACTTCCCAGAACATGATGTACCACGGGTTCTCGCCGCGTGTCTGGGCGGCCGCCACATAGTCGCGCGTCTTGATGTCCATGGTCAGGCCCCGCACGATGCGGAACACGCCGGGTGAGGATGCGAAGACCACGGCCACGAAGATGTTCAGCACGCTGGGCGTCACCTGGATCAGCCCGAGCGGGTCGCGATAGAACATGAAGGTGGAATAGAGCCAGTAGCTGATGGCCAGGACAACCAGCATTTGCACGGCCAGCAGCAGCGGCCTTCCCGAATATCTGGTGAAGAAGGCCAGCACCCCCAGGATCACCGGGAAGGCGAAGAACACGCCCGCCGTCACCCGTGGAAGCCCCGTCTCCATGATCTCCGGCGAAACCAGCAGGTAGAACAGGAGGATGACCGGGAAGGCCAGCACCAGATTGGCCAGGAAGGAGAGCAGCGAATCCGTCTTCCTGCCGAAATAGCCGGCGGGCAGGCCGAGCGTGATGCCGACGGTCAGCGCCACAAGCGTGGCCAGCGGCGCGATCAAAAGCACCACGCGGCTGCCGTCGATCACCCGGCTGAACACGTCGCGCGCAAGCTTGTCGCCGCCGAGCAGATAGGCCTCTCCGCTGGTCGGCTCGATGGCGCCGGGCAGAGCGTTCTTCATCACCGCGATCTGTTCCAGCGGGTTGAAGGGCGAGATGTAGCGCGAGAAGATCGCCGCGAAGAGCCAGAACCCCAGGATGAAGATGCCGGCGATGCCCACGCTGGTTTCGTAGAGCTGGCCGTAGAGGCCGAGCGACTTGCGGAAGCGGTAGCTGAGCCCCATCACCACCGCCAGCGCCAGCCATACCGGCCAGAGCCGGTAGACCAGGATGTGCAGCAAGATGTCGGGGACCGAGAGATATTGCATGGCGTCCCCCTTCTACTGAACCCGGATGCGCGGGTTGAGATAGGCATATCCCACGTCCGAGATGAGTTGCGTGATGAGAACGATGAACACCGACACCAGCGAGCAGCCGAGCAGGAGATCGATGTCGTTGTTGCCGGCCGCCTCCACCAGCGTGTAGCCGAAGCCCTGGTAGCGGAACATGATCTCCACCACCACGACGCCGGTCAGCAGCCAGGGGAACTGCAGCATGATGACGGTGAAGGGCGCGATCAGCGCGTTGCGCAGCGCGTGCTTGATGATCACGGCGCCGAAGGAGAGTCCCTTGAGCCGCGCCGTGCGGATATATTGCGCCGTCATCACCTCGACCATGGAGGCGCGCGTCATGCGCGCGATGTAGCCCATGCCGTAGATCGCCAGCGTCATCACCGGCAGCGCGAAATTGGTGAAGGTGATGCCCTGGAAAGTCGCGCTCGCAGCCGAACCGTTCAGCCAGCCGAGCCAGGTGGCGAAGACGACGGTGAAGATGACGCCCGAGACATATTCCGGCGTGGCCGTGGTGGCGATGGACACCACCGATAGCGACCGGTCCGTTCGGGATCCCTCCCGCATTCCGGCCAGCACCCCGATCAGCAGCGCGCTCGGTATCATGCACACCATCACCCAGAACATCAGGATCGCGGTGGCCTTCAGTGCCGGGAACAGCTTGGCGGCGACCTTGGTGCGGAACTTGGTCGAGCAGCCGAAATCGCCTTGCAGCACGCCGGAGAATTGCGGCGTCGCAGCTTCGCCGCAATAGTTGAAGCGGGCAATCGGGTTGCCGTTCTCGTCGCGAGCCGGTTGTTTCGGCCAGACGCCGATCCACGCCGCATAGCGTTTCAGGAACGGGTCGCGATATCCGAAGCGGTCGAGCCAGCTGTCGATCTCGGTCTGGCTGGCGCGGCTGTTGGTCTGCGCCAGGGCGAGTTTCTTCAGGTTCGGCTCCAGATTCACGAGAAAGAAAACGACCAGCGTCAGGCAGATCATGGTCAGGACCATGACGCCCAGGCGCCGCAATATGAATGATATCACCGTGGCCCCTCCTCGAGGCGGGTCTTACGTCGGAAAATCAGGAAAGCGGGGAGCCGGATCGGCTCCCCTACGGTCGTCTTGTGACGACGGCATCTGCACTCAGGCGTCCGGATCGAGCCAGACCTTCTCGTAATTGTCCTCGAAGGTGGGATGCATCGGGTTGTCCTTCACCTTCTTCGTCGAGTGATGGTAGAGCGACAGCCAGAACGGCTGGATGATGACGCCGGAATCCTGCAGGATCTGCTCCACGTCCTTCATCACGGCTTTGCGCTTCTCCGGATCGGCGATGGCGAGGGCTTCGTTGAGCTTCTTGTCGAACTCGGGATTGGCATAGCCGGACTCGTTCCACGCCGCGCCGCTGGTGTAGCCCAGCGCCAGAACCTGCACGCCGAGCGGGCGCATGTTCCAGTTGGTGGTCGAATACGGATATTTCGTCCAGTCGTTCCAGAAGGTCGAGCCGGGCAGGATGGTGCGCTTGACCTTGATGCCGGCCTCGCGCAGCTGAGCCGCTATCGCGTCCCCGGTGTTCTTGTGCCAATCCTCGTCCACCGAGATCAGCTCGTGCTCGAAGTCCATCTGGCCGGCTTCGGTCATCAGCTTCTTGGCGCCCTCGATATCGCGGCTCTTCTTGGGCAGCTCGTAATATTCCGGGTGGATCGGGCAGACATGGTGGTTCTCGCCCACGGTGCCCAGATTGTTGTAGCCGAGTTGTAGCACCGTGGCGTTGTCCACCGCCATCTGCAAAGCGTTGCGCACCTTCTGGTCGTCATAGGGCTTGTGCCCGACATTGGTGCGCGCCACGATCGTCGTCGAGGTCTTGGCTTCCGACTTCACTAGGCCCATACCGTCGAGGATGTCGATGAACTCGGCCATGGTCTGGTGGTTGGTGTCGATCTCGCCGGCTTCGTAGGCATTGACGACCGCGTTGAAATCGTTGCCGTAGTCGATGTACTCGACGCCGTCGAGATAGGCCTCGCCGCCCCACCACTTGCCGTTCTCACGGCGCTTCGTGACCACCTTGGAGCCGACGTCGTAGGACACCAGCTCGAACGCGCCGGTGCCGACCGGGTGCTTGACGATGTCGGAGCCGTTCTTCTCGAAGTCGCGGTGCAGCACCAGGCCCGGATAGTCGGCGAAATTCGGGATGATGGAGATGTCGGAAGACGGAAGCTTGAGCTTGATCGTGTAGTCGTCGACCTTGGTGATGGCGCCGTCGGCCGCCTTGCCGGTCTTCGGGTCGACCATGCCGCCCATGCGCGCGGCCATGGAGTTGCCTTCGGCCTTCTTGTCGCACCAGCGGATCAGGTTGAACATCACGTCGTCGGCGTTGAACTGGTCGCCATTGTTCCAGGTCACGCCCTTGCGCACATGCAGCACATATTCGGTGGCGTCGTCGTTGAGCTCCCAGCTTTCGAGCAGCATCGGCTGGAACGTGTAGTCCGGAGTGTACTTCACCAGCGGTTCGAGGAAGGTGCGCGTGGTGTTGGCCAGTTCGGACCAGTCGTAGCTGCGCGGATCCTTCTGCGCCTTCACCGGCATGGCGCAGCGCAGCACGCCACCCTTTTTCGGCGTCTCGGCCGCTTGGGCCCTGGTCGGCGCCGCCAGTCCGATCATGCCGTAGGCCATTGCGGTGGAGGCGCCCATGACGCTGGCTATGGCGAGAAATTCGCGGCGATCCATCTTGCCCGCCCGGGCACAGGCCGCGAGTTCTTCAACGACGGCCGGCACTTCGTTGCTATTACTCCTGTAGAAACGCATGACTATCTCCCGTTGCTCCCGTTATTGGCTCTTCGGCCTTTTAGCATTCCGCATCCGCTGCCCCATGTCAAAGACTGCCCTGAAGGGATTGCGATCGGAAATGTGCAACGTTGTCAGCCATACGATTAGCGAGATTGCGACCTGTATGACGCAAAATCGCTAACCCGCTGACGATTCGTCCAAAATGCCGATATCGATTGGACCACGCCGGCCCGACACCGGCTCCCGGGCGGCCCGGGGGCCGTTTGCGGCTGGCTGGCGGCCGATCTTCGAATCGGCCGCCGACCGGACGGCACAAGACCGGATCCACGGCCCCCGCGCTGGCATCGGCGCGCGGCCTAGTATTCCTTTTCGTAGAAGATGCCGCCCTTCGCCTCGCCGGCATCGGAAGCCTCGCCGCGCAGCTTCAGCCCGCGCCCCACGTCGAGATCGATCCGCGCCTTGCCCGAACCGGGCTTGTCGCCCTTCTGGATGCTGAGATAGGTGCGGTCGTTGAGATATTTGCCGGCCGAAACCGAGGTGCCGCCCTTTTCGTCCGTCGTCACGTCGAGGTCGTCCACGCCCAGGCCGTTGCGCAGCTTGTTGAGCAGCGAGGACGAACCGCCCGCGCCGGCGAGCGTGGCCGCGGCATCGGCGAGCTGCGCGATCTGCAGCGGCGACAGGCTCGACATGGCGCGGCCGAAGATCAGCCTCGCCAGGACCTCGTCCTCCGGCAGGGCCGGCACCGAGGAGAAGTTGAATTTCGGGTTGGTCGCGTCTCCCACCACGGTGACCGTCACCGTGGCGTCGTTCGCGCTCGATTGTGCCGTCATGTTCAGGTAGGGCACCAGCGAGCCGGCGAAGGTGAGCGTGCCTTCGGTGAAGGTCAGCCGCTTGCCGAGCAGCGCCAGCCGGCCGCGTTGCAGCGTGAACTGCCCCACCGCCTGCGGCGACGACGCCGGACCGGTGAGCTTCAGCGTTCCGCCCAGCTCGGCATCGAGGCCGCGCCCTTGCACGAAGATCTGGTTGGGCGCGCGCACCGTGATGTCGAGACCGAGCCCGCCGCCATTGCCGCCGCTCTTGGCGCCCTGGCTTGGATTGAGCGCCCGATCCTGCGCGCGCACGGCGGCCGGCGCGTTCTTGTGCTTGACGTCCAGCGCGGACAGCGAGCCCGGCAGCTTGTCCGGTACGGTGATCACCGTCCTGGCGAGATTGACCGTGCCGGAGATGACGGCGGCCGAGGTCAGCGGTCCCTTGATGGCAAGGTCGCCGGACAGATTGGCCGTCACCACGCTGCCGTCGGTGTAGCGCCCGTCGACCAGCTTGATGCTGAGGTCGGCAGGAAAACCCTTGGCCGGATCAATGCCCACCGTGCCGCTCGCGCTCAGCGTGCCGCGCGTCGAGAGCGTGCCGGTCAGCCGGCTGATCGTGGCGACGCCATTGCCCATCGTCACCTCTGCCTGGAGGTTGTTGACGGCAAGTCCGGATTTCGCGTCCACGAAGCGTGCGCCGGAAGTCCGGACCGTGCCGCCGATGACCGGCTGCGTGGCGGCGCCGCGCACCTGCATGGCGACATTGGCCGTGCCGCTGAGCGACAGGCCCTGCTCCGCCAGCTTGCCCGCCAGGAAGCCGAACGGCACCGCGCCGTTGATGTCGAGCCCGAGCTGCGGCGTGCCCGCGGTGGTCACCGAGCCGCCGATCTTGAGCGCGAGCCCGGAACCTTCGCTGAGATTGGCGTCGAGGTTCAGCTTGTTGGAGGCGAAATTGCCGGACGACTTGACGCCGAAGGCGCGCAGGCCCGCGCCGCGCGTCTGCGAGGTCTGGATGCCGGAGCCGTTGATGTCAAAGGCGACCGCCGGGTTGGCCGCGGCGCCGCTCACCTTCACCGTTCCCGAGACCGTACCGGCCGCGTCCAGCCCCGGCGCGAAACCGTTCGCCACGGAAACGGGCACCGAGGAAAGCCTGACGTCGAGGTCCAGCTTCTCGCCGGCCGTGCCGGACACGGTCGCCGTGCCGCCGCCGATGCCGACGGCGAGCTTGTCGAGCTGCGTCACGCCGTTGGCGATGGTGATGGTCGAGGCCTGCGAGATCGCCGCCTTGACGCCGCGGAACGTCGCCTGGCCGGATTTGAGCTCCACCGTGGTGGTTCCGTCGGCCAGCTTCACCCGGCCCTCGGCCCTCGCCGGGATATCCTTGACCGTCGCGCCGCCGGAAAAGGCGGTCCAGTCGCCGTCGCGCTTGAGATCGACGGCTATGCCGGTGATGGCCGTCCCGCCGGAGGTCACGCCGTCGGCGCGGATCGTTCCGGAGATCGCCGGCGCCGCCGCATAGTTCGCCACGAGCGCATCGACAGTGGCTTTCTTCACCGAAAGCTCGCCGCGCCTGATGGAGCCTGCGGCTGCCTTCAGGGCCACCTGGGGAACGCCGCTCTCCTTGTAGAAGCGCACCGTTCCGTTGACGTCGCCCTCCGCCTTCTCGAGCGCCAGCGCCGCAAGCGGCCCGATGTCGGGAAGCTTGAACGTCACCGTGCCGTCCGGCAGGAAGGCCTCGTCCAGCGTCAGGTCGCCGGAAACCTGGTTCTGCCCGAGCGACAGCGCAAGCCCCTGCACTTCGCGCCTGCCGTCGGCCGTCTTCAGCACGGCGTTGCCCTTCAGCGGCTGCCCCGCCACGTCGCCGGTCAGCGAAACCGTGGCGGCGGGGTTGGCGATGTCCATGCGGCCCTGCGCATCCAGCTTCAGGCCGGTGATCTCGCGGTTCGCCACGGAAAGCTTGCCGCTCTCGACGGTCAGGGAAACATCCGGAGCGGCCATCGCGCCTTGCGCCTGCACCGACAGGTTGATTGCGCCCCTGGCGTCCTTGGACAGCAAGGAGAGGTCGGCCAGCGCGCCCTTGAGATCGGCCGTGAACTGGCCGTCGCTCAGGCGCGCGGTGCCGCTGGCAGAGACGGCGCCGGAGGAAAGCTCGACGGAATCGGCGCTGACATTGCCGCCGGAATCGCGCTTGAGAGCCGCCGAAAGAACGGTGCGCTCGCCCAGCACCGGGCGCGCGGGAGCCGGGAGCGCGGCGGAGGCGGCGTCCGCTTTGACGTTCAGCTCGATCGAACCGTCGGCCAGCGAAACGCTTCCGTCGAAGCCGCCCTTGAGCGCGTCGGACTGGATCGAGCCGCTGTCGACGACGATCTTGTCCTTCTCCAGCTTGCCGACGACCTTGGTCGCCACCTTGCCGGCGATCAGCGGCGCAACGGTAGGATTGTCGAGGCCGATCTTTTCCGCTGTGGCCGTGCCGGAAATCGGGCCGGTCCTGCTCTCGATGTCGAAGGCATCGGAATGCAATGCCACGGCCAGGTTCTCGACCTTGGTGACGTTGGTGGCGACCTTCGTCGCCGTGACCGCGATGTCGACCGCCGGGCTCCGTCCCTCGCCCAAGGCCCGCAGCGATGCCGATTTCAGGTCGATATCGATCGGGCTTTCCTTGCTGCCGAAGGAGAGCGGCAAGGTCGGCCCCACCGATGTGAACTCCAGCGCGAAGTCGCTCGCGCCCGCAGGGTTGATGCTGCCCTTTGCGGCGCCGTGCAGGGCACTGCTCTGCACCGTCGCATGTTCGATCTCCACTCCGCCGGCGCTGGTCGCCGTGCCGGCCATGTCGAAATCGACCTTGCCGGCCAGCAGCGGCTTTACCCGCTCCGGCACGAAGCGCGCGAAATCGCCGTCGCCCTTGACCTCGATGCGGTTGCCCTTGTCGGTGAACTGGTGGCGGCCGGAAATCTGCGTGACCACCTGCCCGTCGATGGAAAAATTGCCGGTGCCGTTCCAGTCGGCCAGCGGGCCGCTGCCGGCCAGCGTGATATCCACCGCAGGCGCGCCCGGCAGCTTGAGCAGGTTGGCGAGGATGCCGCCGTCCGGTTCCGACGCCTTCACGTCGAGGTCGAGGCGGTTGTCGGCCGGCGCGAAATGCACCTTGGCCGTGACATTGCCCTGCTTTCCGTCGCGCCGCGAAACGTCGAGATCTGTCGCGATGGCCAGCGGCGAGGCCTTGGCTGACAATGTTCCCTTCGCGGCAAGTTCGGCTATGCCGGCGCCGGCCAGCGCCTCGCCGAGCGCGATGTCAGGCAGGTCGATCTGCTGGATGTCGACCGATATGGGCAAGGTGAAAGACCCGCTGGGCTGCTCGACCCGCTTCTGCGGTTCCTGCTGCGGCAGGCGCGCCAGTTCGATGCGCCCGGCCGCCACGCGTTCGGCACGGAAGGTCTTTCCCAACAGCGCAGTCGGCGACCAGTCCACCGCGACGTTGCGCAGCACCAGCCACGGGCCGGCCTTGTCCGCGACCACGACATGATCGAGACGCAAGGCCCCCGACCATATCCCGCTGATGCCGCCGATCTCGACCTTGCGTTCCGGGCTAGAAGCGAGGCTCGAGATGATGCCGGCGAGGTTTTCGCGGCCGCGCTCCGGCGTCGTCAGCACCACCAGCGCGCCGAGGCCGGCCGCCGCCACGACGAGCACCAGATAGAAAAGCACGCGCATGACGCGCCGGACGATGCGCATCATGGTCAGAACGCCTGTCCGATGCCGGCATAGATGCCGAAGCGAGGATCGCCCGGATCGCGGTTGAGCGGCACTGCGGCGTCGACCCGCAGCGGCCCGAACGGCGTGAGATAGCGCAGGCCCACGCCCGCGCCGACCTTCATGTTCGAGAATGTCGGCATGCTGCTCG
This sequence comes from Mesorhizobium sp. SP-1A, assembly GCF_032460275.1. Classification (NCBI taxonomy): domain Bacteria; kingdom Pseudomonadati; phylum Pseudomonadota; class Alphaproteobacteria; order Hyphomicrobiales; family Phyllobacteriaceae; genus Mesorhizobium; species Mesorhizobium sp. SP-1A. The sequence goes on from NZ_JAVXZD010000003.1 coordinate 404,466, forward strand.
TCGAAACAGAGCCGGCATCCACGAACGGCACGATGCCGATCGTGTCGGTCATGGCGATGCGCATCTCCGCCGAAGTTTCGAAATAGGCAAGGCCGCCCGTCGGCGTACCGTTGACCTTCGGGCCGATGCCCTGATAGCCGTAGCCGCGCACCGAACCGCCGCCGCCGACATAGAAGCGCCGGTCGGCGGGCACGTTCCCCAGCGAGGTGCCGACGATCGAGCCGGCCGCCACGCGGCCCGCGAGCACGAACTTGGACGCATCGTCCAGCGCCTGGTAGGCCGAACCCTCGCCCTTGAACTTGACGAAGGTGTTTCCGTTGAGGATGTCGTAGCTCGGCTCGGCGAAGGCCAGGAACCTGAAGCCCTTGGTCGGGTTCAGCCGGTTGTCGCGGTTGTCGAAGACATATTGCAGCGGCACCGAGGCGATCAGGTAGTCATGCTTGCCGAACACGTCGGTGATCTTCGAATAGTCCAGCGCGAACGCGGCCGAGACGGTCTGGTAGCGCGACAACTCGTAGGACAGGCCGACGTCGCCCTTGACCGAGAAACTGTCATAGGCGTCCGGATGCTCGTAGACCGCCTTGAGGTTCGAGAAGAATTTCGACGACGGCCCCAGCACGCCCGGCTTCTCGAACATGATGCCGGCATTGTAGTTGAGCGCGCTGATCGAATTGGCCCCGATGCCGCTGATCGCGCCGTCGATGCGCAGTTTCTCGGCGCGGCCGAACAGGTTGCGGTGGCCCCAATAGCCTTCGACGCCGAGGCCGTCGATGTTGGAATAGGTGCCGCCGACGCCGAAATAACGCGGCTTGCGCTCCGTGACGTTGACGTCGATGGGAATATTGCCCTGCGCGTCGAGCTTGTCGGCCTCGCGCACCGTCACGCTGTTGAACACCTCCAGCCCCAGAAGCCTCTCGCGCGCCGCGTCGACCTCCTTGGGCGAATAGGTCTGCCCCCGCTTCAGGCCGGTCATGTAGGCGGTGAAATCGCGATCGACATCTTTCGTGCCTTGGACATCCGTCTCGCCGTAGCCGGCCACCGGGCCGGCCGCGACGGTGAGCGTCACGTCGAGGGTCGAACTCGCATGATCGGCCACGATCTCGCGGTCCGTGACCTTGGCCAGCGGCCTGCCCTCCTCCTTCAGCGCGCGCACGATCGCGGCCTCGGCTTTCAGGACCGCGCCGGACCCGGCGTCTCCGCCCGCGATCAGGCCGTAGTCGGCGCCCATCAGGCCGGCGGCATCGCCTTTCAGCCGGATATTGCCCAGCGTGAACTTCCTTGCCGCGTTGACCGTCACCGTCACCGGGATCGGCTGCGGCCCCTTGAATTCAGCGTCGGGCGGAAGATCGTCCAGCGACCTGCCCTGGATGGCGATGTCCACCACGCCCTCGTAATAGGCGTTCTCGTAGAGGGTCGAGACGAGTTGCTGGCGCTCCGCCCGCGCCTTGGCGAGAAGGCCGAGGGAACCTGAAACGGGTTTGTCTTCGTCGGCCTTCAGGGTCGATGCGTTCTCAAGGGCCTTCTTGAGCTCGGGTTCCGCGTCCGGCGCCTCTATGGTGACCGAATAGCGCAAGGGATCGACGATGTCGTTTCCCTCTTCCGAGGATCCCCAAAGCTTGATGCCGAAGATCTCGAAGGCCGCTGCCTCGCGTACGCCCGCGAGCGCGCCCGTGCAGGCCAGCGCCAGAAGGAGGATGCGCGAAAGGCTGCGTCCATGCGCAACTCCCTTCACGATACTCCTTGTACGCGCCGCAGGCATACACCTACCCTAGCTTGCAAAAGCTAAAATTGCAGTCAACTTGTGAAACAGCCGTAAAGGAGCCACGTTCCAATTGTCTGAATCCCGGCCCCGATGGAATTCACACTCCTTTTCAAAGGTGAAAGAAAGCGTGATGAATCCGGGTTCACGCCAGCGCGGGAACTGGCGGAAAATACGGCTCTGACCGGTTCCGGCCGGTGTTGACAAGCGCAACCCAAGCTTGAACATGCCGGCGAGAGCGGTTCGGCGGTCCACGGCCGGCGTTGTTTGAGAGGGGTCAATGACGATGCGCGCAACTCGCTTCCTTCCGGTGCTTGTCCTGGTGCTGTTGGCCGCGCTTGCGGGCGTGCGGACGGCCGGCGCCGCCGAAGCGCGACGCATTGTCACCACCGACAACGCCGACTATTTCGGCTTCGACCTTCGTTCCGAACAGAACGTCACGCTTGACCAGTGCAAGACCGCCTGCCTGGGCGACCCCTCATGCCGCGCCTTCACCTACAACACCAAGGCCAAGTGGTGCTTCCTCAAATCCGATTTCAACACCGTGAAGCCGTTCCCCGGCGCGGTGGCGGGCAAGGCGGTGTCGGTGCTGGCCACGGAAAAGGACATCGGCGCCCCGCCCGAGCTCGCCTTCTTCCCGGCCTGGATGGCCGACCAGGCGCAGCAATACCGTAATTATCTCACCGGACCCGGCTTCAAGCGCCCTGTCGACGGCCTTTCCGCGCTCGTCCAGCAGGCAGACCTGGCCGCCCAGGCCGGCGACCAGCGCACGGCCATGCAGAAATACGAGGCTGCGCTTTCGGCCATGCCCGACGACGGCACGCTATGGCCGAAGCTCGCCCGTGCTATTCTGGCAATCCAGCCGGCGAACGGGCAGGAGACGGCGACCTTCCAGGCCAACGCCACTTCGGCCGCCTTCAACGGCTACAAGTTCACCCGTACGGCAAGCGCGCGCGCCGAGGCGCTGGCGCTGCTGGCCGCCGGCCTCGACCGCCGCGACCTCTACCGCCCCGCCCTTCAGGCCTATGAGGCCAGTCTGGCACTGGTTCCGTCGCCGGCCGTGCGCACGGATTACGAGGACCTCAAGGCACGCAAGGGTTTTCGCATTGTCGACCATTCCGTCGATGCCGACACCAGCGCGCCGCGCATCTGCGCGCGATTTTCCGAGGAACTGCTGAAGACCGGCATGGACTATTCCCAGTTCGTCACGGTCGACGGCGGAGCGCCCAAGGGCGTCGAGGCCAAGGACAAGCAGATCTGCGTCGAAGGGCTGGAGCATGGCCGCCACTACAGCGTCACCTTCCGCGCCGGTCTGCCGGCGGCGATCGGCGAGGTGATCGCCGCACCCGTCGTGCTCTCCATCTATGTGCAGGATCGTGCGCCGTCAGCCCGCTTCACCGGCGACAGCTTCGTCCTGCCTTCCGGCATGCGCCGCGGCATCCCGGTCGTCACCGTCAACATGGACGCCACCGAGATGAAGCTCTACCGCGTCGGCGACCGCGCGCTGGCGCAGCTTCTGTCCGGCTACCAGTTCCTGAAGCAGCTCAACGGCTACGACCTGTCCAACATCTCCGACCAGATGGGCGAGCCGGTCTGGCAGGGTCGCATGGAGATCGCCAACGAGCTGAACAAGGAGGTGACGACCTCCTTCCCGGTGGACGAGGCCCTGCCCCAGCGCAAGCCCGGCGTCTATGTGCTGACGGCCCGGCCGGTGGACGACCGCAGCGACGAATGGAATTCGCGCGCCACGCAATGGTTCGTCGTTTCCGATATCGGCCTGTCCACCTATACGGGACAGGACGGCCTTACCGTCTTCGCCCGCTCGCTGGGCTCGGCCAAGCCGATCCGGGACGCCGAACTGACGCTGCTGGCCCGCAACAACGAGATTCTCGGCACCGCCACCACCGACGCCGAGGGCCGCGCCGTCTTCAATCCCGGCCTCACCCGCGGCGAAGGCGGGCTGGTGCCGGCCGTCCTGATGGCCAGACAGGGCGATCAGGACTTCGTCTTCCTCGACATGACCAAGGCCGGGTTCGACCTGTCCGACCGTGGCGTCGCCGGCCGCGCTTCGCCCGGCGCGCTCGACGTCTACGCCTGGACCGAGCGCGGCATCTACCGGGCCGGCGAGACCGTCCATGTCGCGGCACTTGCCCGCGACGACGCGGCCAACGCTGTCGAAAACCTGCCGCTCACCTTCGTTTTCAGCCGCCCCGACGGCGTCGAGGACCGCCGCATGGTCAGCGACGGCACCGCCGCCGGCGGCCATGCCGTCGAACTACCGCTGCAATCAAACGCCATGCGCGGCACCTGGTCGGTCAACGTCTATACCGATCCCACGCAGCCCGCCGTGGCCACGCAGATGTTCCTCGTCGAGGATTTCGTTCCCGACCGCATCGAGTTCGACCTGACCTCCGACAAGCAGGAGATCGCGCAGGGCGAAACGGCGAACATCACCGTGGACGGGCGCTTCCTCTACGGCGCGCCGGCAGCCGGACTTGCGCTGGAAGGCGAGACGACGCTGGCGGCCACGCGCGATTGGGACCGCTTCAAGGGCTACGTCTTCGGCCTTGCCGACGAGCAGACGGCCGAACCCACCGTCACGCCGCTGGCCGACCTGCCGCTGGTGGGCGACGACGGCAAGGCGAGCTTCCCCGTCTCGGTCGACCAACTCCCCTCCACCACCAAGCTCGTCAACGCCAAGGTGACGGTTCGCATGCGCGAGGCAGGCGGCCGCGCCGTCGAGCGCTCGCTGTCCGTCGCCGTGCGCCCGCAAGGCGAGATGATCGGCATCCGCCCCGACTTTTCGGGCGACGAGGTGCCGCAGGGCGGGGTCGCCAAGTTCAGCCTGATAGCGGTGGCGCCCGACGGCAAGCGCGAGGCGTTGAAAGGGGCCTCCTGGTCGCTGGTCAAGGTCGAGCGCAACTACCAATGGTACCGCAACGGCGGTTCGTGGAATTACGAGCCGGTGACCTTCACCAAGGCCGTGGCCAACGGCACCACCGACATCGCCGCCGACGCCGAGGCGACGATCTCGCTGCCGGTGGACTGGGGCCGCTACCGGCTCCAGGTCGATACCGCCGACTCGCAGGGTCCGGCCACCAGCTACGAGTTCGACGCCGGCTGGTATGTCTCCGCCACCTCGACCGAGACGCCGGATGCGCTGGAGATCGCGCTGGACAAGGACAGTTACGCCGCCGGAGAGGTCGCGCGGCTGAAGGTGTCGCCGCATTTCGCCGGCGAACTGCTGGTCACGATCGGTGCCGACAGGCTGCTCAAGACCGTCACCGCTTCCATCCCGGCAGCTGGCGGCACCGTCGATATCCCGGTTTCTGACGACTGGGGCGCGGGCGCCTATGTCACGGCCACGCTGTTCCGCCCGGGCGATGCCGAGCAGTCGCGCATGCCCGCCCGCGCCATCGGCGTGAAATGGCTTGCCGTCGATCCCGGCGCCAGGAAACTTGCCGTCTCGCTGACGCCGCCCGAAAAGACCGAACCGCGCCAGCCGCTGTCGATTCCGGTCGCCGTGACCGGCGCGGAGGCCGGAGATAAAGCCTATGTCACGGTCGCGGCCGTCGATGTCGGTATATTGAACCTCACCAACTACAAGGCGCCCGATCCTGAGGGCTGGTATTTCGGCCAACGCATGATGGGGCTGGAACTGCGCGACCTCTACGGCCGCCTGATCGACGGTTCGCTCGGCGTCACCGGCCGGCTGCGCACCGGCGGCGACGGCAACGCCATGCAGAGCCAGGGCAGCCCGCCCACCGAAAAGCTCGTCGCCTTCTTCTCCGGGCCGGTCGAACTGGGTCCGGACGGCAAGACGACCGTCGCCTTCGACATCCCGCAATTCAACGGCACCGTGCGCGTGATGGCTGTGGCCTGGACGAAGAAGGCGGTCGGCCACGCGACGGCCGATGTGATCGTGCGCGATCCCGTCGTCGTCACCGCCGGCCTGCCGCGCTTCATGGCGCCGGGCGATTCCTCCGTCATGCGGCTCGACGTCGCCAACACCGATGCCCCGGACGGCGACTACGATCTCGCCGTGACCGCGACCGGCGACCTTACCGTCGGCGACGACGCGGTGCCTTCCAAGCTGAAGCTCACCGCCGGCAAAAGGCAGTCGCTGACGGTGCCGCTGATCGCTGTGGCGGCGGGCGACGCTTCCGTCACCGTCAAGATATCCCGCGAGGGCGGGCCGGAAGTCGAGCAGACCTTGTTCCTGTCCATCCGCCCGGCCCAGCTTCCGCTCACCACGCGCATGGTGGTGGACCTGAAGCCCGGAGCTTCGCTGCGCGTGGACCGCGAGCTGTTGGCCGCCAGCCTGCTGGAGGGCGCATCCGTCAGCCTCGGCGTCTCGCAGTCCGCCGCCTTCGACGTGCCTTCGCTTTTGATGGCGCTCGACCGCTATCCCTATGGCTGCGCCGAGCAGACCACCAGCCGCGCCCTGCCGCTGCTCTACGTCAACGACATGGCCAAGGGCTTCGGCATGGCCGACGATCCGCAACTGCACGACCGCATCCAGCAGGCCGTCTACAAGGTGCTGAACAACCAGTCCTCCAGCGGCGGCTTCGGCCTGTGGGGACCGGGTTCGGGCGATCTGTGGCTGGATGCCTATGTCACCGATTTCCTCACCCGCGCGCGGGAGGCGAAATACGAGGTGCCGGCCGAGGCCGTCGGCCAGGCGCTGGCCAATCTCCAGAACTCGCTGGGCTACGATCAGGATGTGCAGAGCCGGGGCAACGAGATCGCCTACGCGCTCTATGTGCTGGCCCGCAACAAGAAGGCTTCGGTGGGCGACCTGCGCTACTATGCCGACACCAAGCTGGACGCCTTCGCTAGCCCCATGGCGGTGGCGCAGCTTGCCGCGTCGCTTTCGCTTTATGGGGATGCGCAGCGGGCGGAATCGACCTTCGATACGGCCCTCCGGCTTGCCCGCCAGACCAGCGACTACGACTATTATCGCGCCGACTACGGTTCGCCGCTCCGCGACGAGGCCGCGATGCTGGCGCTGGCGGCGGAGAGCAAGCCTGCGCCGAAGATCGTGCCGGAACTGGTGAAGATGGTCTCCCGCGAGCGGGCCAACACGCGTTGGACCAGCACGCAGGACAATGCCTGGATGCTGCTTGCGGCGCGTGCCCTGAAGAACGGCAACGAGGCGATCGCGCTGACGGTCAACGGCGCGCCGCATGAAGGCGCCTATTCGGCCGAAATGTCCGGCAACGACCTGCTCGACAGCCCGGTGACCGTCGCCAACACCGGCAAGTCGGCGCTGCAGGCGGTCGTCACCAGCCATGCCGCGCCGGTCCAGCCGCTGCCGGCGGGCGGCGACGGCTTCACCATCGAGCGCACCTATTACCATCTCGACGGCAGCGAGGCGAACGTCTCCGAAGCGCAGCAGAACGAGCGCTATGTGGTGGTGCTGAAGGTGCAGGAGCTGAACGACTGGCCGCAGCGCGTTCTGGTCACGGATCTTCTGCCGGCCGGCTTCGAGATCGACAATCCGAGCCTGGTCTCCAGTGCACAGCTCGCAAACTTCTCATGGCTCGCGCAGACCAACCCGGCGCATGTCGAGTTCCGCGACGATCGCTTCGTCGCCGCCTTCGGCCCCGGCGGCGAAAGCACCGACGAAAGCAGCCAGGACGACGGCGACCGCTCCAAGACGCTGGCCTATGTGGTGCGCGCGGTGACGCCCGGCGTCTATGCGCATCCGGCCGCCAGCGTGGAAGACATGTACCGGCCGCAATATTCGGCCCGCACCGCCACTGGCATGATGGAGGTGAAGGCGCGGTAAGGCAGACCTTCATGTTTCACGTAGACCGGACGCAGATTTCAACGCTCTTGCGGATCGCTCCGATGAGCCTCCTGCGCAAGGCTGCCCTCCGTGCGGTTGCCGTCCTGACGGGTTGCGTGCTCATCATCGCCAGCCTCCTCGCGCTCGACCGCGCCTTTCCGCCGCCGATCCCCGAAAAGCCGGCCGTCTCGGCCGAAGTGCTGGATCACGACGGCCAGCTCCTGCGCGCCTATGCGGCGTCCGACGGCTACTGGCGGCTCGCGACAAGCCTCGATCAGGTCGACCCGAACTTCGTCGACATGCTGATAACCTATGAGGACAAGCGCTTCTGGGATCACGGCGGCATCGATCCGCTGGCGATCGCACGCGCCGCCCTCCAGTTCGTCACCCATGGCCGCATCGTTTCCGGCGGCTCCACGCTCTCCATGCAGCTTGCCCGGCTCATCGAGCCGCGCGACAGCCGCTCCGTCGCCGCCAAGCTCAAGCAGGCGCTGCGCGCGTTGCAGATCGAGCGGCGCCTGTCGAAGCGCGAAATTCTCGAACGCTATCTCACCCTCGCCCCCTATGGCGGCAATCTGGAAGGCGTGCGCGCCGCTTCTCTCGCCTGGTTCGGCAAGGAGCCGAAGCGGCTGACGGTCTCGGAGGCCGCCCTTCTGGTAGCGCTGCCGCAAATGCCGGAAAAGCGCCGGCCCGACCGCAACCTGAAAACCGCCGGGGCCGCGCGCGACCGTGTGTTGCAGCGCATGGTGGAAGCCGGGAAACTGGGCGAGCGCGAGGCCGCGCGCGCAGCGCTGGACAGCGTGCCGGGCGCCCGTCGCGCCCTGCCGGCACTCGCCGCGCACACGGCCGACCTCGCCCTGAAGACGGCCCGGGCCGGCGTTCCGCCCCGCCTGACGCTCAAGAAAAGCGTGCAGCAGGGGCTGGAGGCGGTCGCCCGCAACGCGGCGGCAAAGCTGGGACCGAAACTGTCGGTCGCCATGATGATGGCCGATTCCCGCACCGGCGACATCCTCGGCGAGGTCGGCTCGGCGTCCTATTTCGACGGCGGCCGCGCCGGCTGGATCGACATGACCCGCACCCTGCGCTCGCCCGGCTCGACGCTGAAGCCGTTCATCTACGGCCTCGCCTTCGAGCAGGGCATGGTGGCGCAGGAAACCCTGATCGAAGACAGCCCCGCCGACTTTTCCGGCTATCGGCCAAAGAATTTCGACATGGGCTATCAGGGCGACGTCTCCGTCCGCCAGGCGCTGCAACTGTCGCTCAACGTTCCGGCCGTCCGCGTGCTGGACGCGGTCGGGCCGGCGCGGTTGATGGCGCGCTTCCGCCAGGCCGGCGTCAGCCCGGCGCTGCCGCTCAACCAGGCGCCGGGGCTGGCCATAGGCCTCGGCGGCGTGGGAATGAGCCTGCGCGACCTCGTCCAGCTCTATTGCGGGCTGGCCAATGGCGGCCGCGTCGAGCCCCTGCGCGACGGCACCGGGAAGGAAGCTGCAAAGGAAGCGGCGACCACCCTGCTCGATCCCGCCGCCAACTGGCAGGTCATCGATATATTGTCGGGCGTGCGGCCGCCCGAAGGCGCCGCGCCGCGCGGCATCGCCTACAAGACCGGCACGTCCTACGGCTACCGTGACGCCTGGTCCGTCGGCTTCGACGGCCGTTACGTGCTGGGCGTGTGGGTCGGCCGCGCCGACGCCGCCGCCATCCCGGGGCTCTCGGGCTACGTCTCGGCCGCGCCCATCCTGTTCGAGGGCTTCGCCCGCTCGGGCCTCGCGGCCGTGCCGCTACCCCCGCGCCCGGCCGGCGTGGTCGTTCCCCGGCGCGAGGACCTGCCGGTCACGCTGGCCCGTTTCGGCCCCGCCAGCGGCGCAGGCAATGTCGCGGGCGTGGCGGAACCCGCGCCGCGCATCGTCTTCCCGCCGGACGGCGCGCGCGTCGATCTCGGCGCGGCGTCGAGCGAGGCCTCGCCACTGGTGCTGAAGCTGCAAGGCGGGCGGGCGCCGTTCCGCTGGCTGGCCAACGGCAAGCCGCTTTCCGGCCTCGATCGCACCCGCACCGCCACATGGCAGCCCGACGGCGCCGGCTATTCGACGCTGACGGTCATCGACGCGGCCGGCCGCGCCGCCAGCGTCAAGGTGTTCGTGGAATAGAGCCGCCGGCAACCCGGCTTCACGACGGCCGCTCGAAGCACCACCACGATGGCGAGGATGAAATTTCTCCTCAGCCGCCCGCATCGTCCCAAATTTTCTCCCCCGCGCCAAAAAAGATAACATCCGCCTGCGTTCAATTTCTACTATTTCGGTAGATTAAAGCCGTCTTCAACGGAGGCGGAAATGGCCGCACCTCATTTCAGAACCCTTGTCGCCGCGCTGGTAGCGGGCACCGTGCAGTTCGGCGTGCTGGGCTTTGCGTTCGCCGACACAACCATCCTCAATGTCTCCTACGATCCGACGCGCGAACTCTACAAGCAGTACGACGAAGCCTTCGTCGCCCACTGGAAGGCCCAGACGGGCGAGACCGTCACCATCCAGCAATCGCATGGCGGCTCGGGGGCGCAGGCGCGGGCGGTCATCGACGGGCTGGCGGCCGATGTCGTGACGCTGGCGCTGGAAAGCGACATCAACGCCATTGCCGACAAGTCCCACAAGATCGCTCCCGATTGGCGCGGCAAATTCGAAAACAATTCAGCGCCTTACACCTCGACCATCATCTTCCTCGTCCGCAAGGGCAACCCCAAGGGGATCAAGGACTGGGGCGACCTGGTGAAGGACGGCGTGCAGGTCATCACGCCGAACCCGAAGACTTCCGGCGGCGCCCGCTGGAACTATCTCGCCGCCTGGGCCTATGCCAACGCGCAGGACGGCGGCGACGAGGCCAGGACGAAGGAATTCATCGGCAGGCTCTACGCCAACGTGCCGGTGCTCGACACCGGCGCGCGCGGCTCCACCGTCACCTTCGCACAGAAGGGGCTGGGCGACGTGCTGCTGGCGTGGGAAAACGAGGCCTATCTGGCACTCAGCGAGTTCGGCGCCGACAATTTCGATATCGTCTATCCGCCGAGTTCGATCCTGGCCGAGCCGCCGGTGGCCGTGGTTGACGGCAATGTCGACGACAAGGGCACGCGCAAGGTGGCCGAGGAATACCTGAAATATCTCTATTCCAAGGAAGGCCAGACGATCATCGCCAGCAACCACTATCGGCCGGCCAAGCCCGATCTGGTCCCCGCCGAGACGCTCGGCTGGGAAACCAAGGTGAAGCTGGTCACCATCGACGATCCGCAATTCGGCGGCTGGAAAAAAGCCCAGCCCTACCACTTCGGGGATGGCGGCATCTTCGACCAGGTCTATAAGCCGGCCCAGTAGAGACCGCGCAGGACCCGAAGCAGGGATACGAAGGAGAGTGGATAAAGCATGACTATGGCGCCCGCGGTGGCGGGGGGACGGTTTCGACAGCCGAGTGTCATTCCGGGTTTCGGATTGACGCTCGGCTTCACGCTTGTCTACCTCGTCCTCATCATCCTCATCCCGCTCTCGGGCCTCGTATGGCGCTCCGCCGCGCTGGGCTGGCCCGAATTCTGGAAGATCGCCACCGACACGCGCACGCTGAAGGCGCTGGAGATCAGTTTCGGCACCGCGTTCGTGGCCGCCGCGGTCAATGTCGTGTTCGGCACGCTCGTGGCCTGGGTGCTGGTGCGCTACGATTTCCATGGCCGCCGCATCGTCGACGCCATGGTGGACCTGCCCTTCGCCCTGCCCACCGCGGTGGCCGGCATCGCGCTGACCACGCTTTATGCGCCCAATGGCTGGCTCGGCAAGCCGCTCATGGCGCTCGGCGTCAAGGTCGCCTATTCGCCGCTCGGCATCGTGGTCGCGCTGATCTTCGTCGGCCTGCCCTTCGTCGTGCGCACGGTGCAGCCGATCATCGAGGAAATCGACAAGGAAGTGGAGGAGGCCGCCGCCACGCTCGGCGCCAGCCGCTTCCAGACCATCTCGCGCGTGCTGTTTCCCGGCCTTGCCCCGGCCATCCTGACCGGCTTCGCGCTGGCCTTCGCGCGCGGCGTCGGCGAATACGGCTCGGTCATCTTCATCGCCGGCAACCTGCCCAAGATCTCCGAGATCGCGCCGCTGCTCATCGTCATCCGGCTGGAGGAATACAATTACGCCGCCGCAACCGCGATCGCGGCGATCATGCTGGCGCTCTCCTTCGCGATGCTGCTGGTCATCAACCTTCTCCAGACATGGAGCCGCAAGCGCTATGGCTGATCCCCAGATCGAAACGGATGACCCGGAACATGAAACGCGCTCGGCGGCGGTGACGGAAAGCCGTCCCGCGCGCATCGCCCTGATGGCGATCGCCTTCGCATTCCTCGGCATCTTCCTCGTCCTGCCGCTTTTCATCGTTTTCCAGCAGGCCTTCGCCAAGGGACTGAAGGCCTACCTGACGTCGCTGGGCGATTCCGACACCCGCGCTGCGATCCGGCTCACCCTTCTGGTAGCGGCGATCTCGGTGCCCCTGAATGTCGTTTTCGGCGTCGCCGCCGCATGGGCGATCGCCAAATTCGAGTTCAAGGGCAAGGCGTTCCTCACCACGCTGATCGACCTGCCCTTCTCGGTCTCGCCGGTCATTTCGGGCCTCGTCTATGTGCTGCTGTTCGGCGCGCAAAGCGCGCTCGGGCCCTGGTTCAAGGCGCACGGCATCGAGATCCTGTTCGCCGTGCCGGGCATCGTGCTGGCCACCATTTTCGTCACCTTCCCCTTCGTCGCGCGCGAACTGATCCCGCTCATGCAGGAACAGGGCACGGGCGACGAGGAGGCCGCGCTGTCGCTCGGCGCCAACGGCTGGCAGACCTTCCGCTATGTGACGCTGCCGAACATCAAATGGGGCCTGCTCTACGGCGTTCTGCTGTGCAACGCCCGCGCCATGGGCGAATTCGGCGCCGTTTCCGTGGTGTCCGGCCACATCCGTGGCCAGACCAACACCATGCCGCTGCATGTCGAGATCCTCTACAACGAGTACAATGCTGTCGGCGCCTTCGCCGTGGCCTCGCTGCTGGCAGGCCTCGCGCTGGTGACGCTGGCGCTCAAGACCATTCTGGAAATCCGCTACGGCCATGCCATCGCCGGCAGCCGCGGACACTGACGGGGAAGCTTTTCGATGGAAGTTCGCGTTGCCAATGTGCGCAAGGAATTCGACCGGTTCCCGGCGCTGCATGACGTGTCGCTCGACATACGCTCGGGCGAGCTGATCGCGCTGCTCGGCCCCTCGGGCTCGGGCAAGACCACGCTTCTGCGGCTGATCGCGGGTCTGGAGCGGCCGACGCGCGGCAAGATCTTCTTCGGCGAGGAGGACGCCTCGCAAAAATCGATCCAGCAGCGCAATATCGGCTTCGTCTTCCAGCACTACGCGCTGTTCCGCCACATGACCGTGGCTGACAACATCGCTTTCGGTCTCAAGGTGCGCCCCGCCGCCAGCCGCCCCCCGGCGGCAGACATCCGCAAACGGGCCCTGGAACTGCTCGACCTCGTGCAGCTTTCGGGATTGGAAAACCGCTACCCCGCCCAGCTTTCCGGCGGCCAGCGCCAGCGCGTGGCGCTCGCCCGCGCCATGGCGATCGAGCCGAAGGTGCTGCTGCTGGACGAGCCCTTCGGCGCGCTGGACGCGCAGGTGCGGCGCGATCTGCGCCGCTGGCTGCGCGATATCCATGACGCAACCGGCCACACCACCGTCTTCGTCACCCATGACCAGGAGGAGGCTCTGGAGCTGGCCGACCGCGTGGTGGTGATGAGCCAGGGGCGCATCGAACAGGTGGGCACGGCCGACGAGGTCTACGACACGCCGAACTCGCCCTTCGTCTACGGTTTCATCGGCGATTCCTCGTCGCTGCCGGCCAAGGTGGAGGACGGGCAGGTCTGGGTCGCGGACCGGCCCGTCGGCCTCTCCGTCGACGGCGTGCCTGAAGGCAAGGGTACGCTGTTCTTTCGTCCGCACGATGTCGAACTGCTCGACGGCTGCGGCGGCTGCATCGCCGGCACGGTCGCCAACAGCCGCCGCGTCGCCGAGACGCGGCGCGTGGAACTGGAAATCGGCGGCGACCGCAGGCGCGTGGAGATCGAACTGCCGATCGACCATCCGGCCGCACAGAAGAGCCGCGTCGCCTTCCGCCCGCGGCGCTGGAAACTGTTTCCCTCCGAGGCTTGATGCGGCGTCGGCACGGAAACCCCATTCCACTTGTCCGCGATATTCGGGTAGATTTTTCCGTTCAGGCCAAGGCAGAGGCAGATCGGTGCCTCGTCTTGGCGGCGGCGCCCTTTATGGTGCGGTCATCTCTGGCACTTTTTCCTTAGGGAGCATCCATGAAACGCCTATTCCTCGCCGGCGCGGCCCTTGCCGGACTGCTGCTCGCATCCGCTTCGGCCAATGCGGCCGACAAGCTGCTGAACGCGTCCTACGATGTCGGGCGCGAGCTGTTCGTACAGATCAACAAGGCGTTCGTGGAAAAGCATCCCGGCGTGACCATCGACCAATCGCACGCGGGCACCTCCAAGCTGGCGCGTTCCATCGTCGACGGTCTGGGCGCCGACGTCGTCACCTTCAACCAAGTCCCGGACGTGCAATTCCTGGTCAAGAACGGCTATGTCTCGGCCGACTGGCAGAAGAACTTCCCCAGCAACGCCTCGCCTTTCTATTCCATGCCGTCCTTCCTGGTGCGGGCCGGCAATCCGAAGAACATCAAGGACTGGGACGACCTCGCCCGCGACGGCGTGCAGGTGATCTTCCCCAACCCGAAGACCTCGGGCAATGCGCGCTACACCTATCTGGCCGCGACCGCCTACGCCAAGGAGAAGTTCAACGGCGACGAGACCAAGGTGAAGGAGTTCGTCACCAAGATCTTCAACAACGTGCCGGTGTTCGACACCGGCGGGCGCGCCGCCACCACGACCTTCGCCGAGCGCGGCATCGGCGACGTGCTGATCACCTTCGAGTCCGAAACGCAGGGCATTGCCCGTGAATACGGCACCGACAACTACCAGCAGGTCACGCCGTCCGTCAGCCTGCTCGCGGAATTCCCCGTGGCGGTCGTCGACAAGGTGGCCGAGGAACACGGCTCGCGTGATCTCGCCAAGAGCTATCTCGATTTCCTCTACACGCCCGAAGGCCAGAAGATCGAAGCCGAGAACGGCCTGCGCGTGCGCGACGAGAAGGTGGCGGCCGAGTTCAAGGACAAGTTCCCGGCGGTGAAGCTCGTCACGGTCGAGGACGTGTTCGGCGGCTGGGACAAGGTGCAGGCCGAACACTTCGCCGACGGCGCTCTGCTCGACCAGATCTACGGCAATCGCTGAGCCCTGCCGCGGATGGATCGGAAAAGCCGGCGCTGCCGGCTTTTCTTTTATGGAATGCGAGCCATGGCCAGCGAAAGCCCGGTAAAATCAACGGCTTTCATATTGTATATCATTTCGCTGGACTCTATGTTGTTCGCAAGTATGCGACGCCGCGTAGGAAGCGTCGCAACGATTGCGTTTCAGTCTGAACTGTCCCGGGCATGCTCACCAAGAAAGGCAAATACGGTTTGAAGGCGCTCGTGCATCTGTCGCGATTGCCGCCGGATCGTCTCGCCTTCGTCAACGACATCGCCGTCGCCAACAACATCCCGAAGAAGTTCCTCGACACCATACTGGGCGAGTTGCGCAATGCCGGCTTCGTTCAGAGCCGCAAGGGCAAGGAGGGGGGCTATCGCCTTGCCCGGCCGGCCTCGGAGATCAGGATCGGCCATGTCGTGCGCGTGCTGGACGGTCCGCTGGCGCCCATTCCCTGCGCCAGCCATACGCAATATCAGAGCTGCGACGATTGCGACGAGGCCACCTGCCAGGTCCGCCACATGATGATGGAGGTGCGGCAGGCGATCGCGAACGTGCTCGACAACCGCAGCCTCGCCGCCATGCGGGACGCCGACAACGACGATTTTCCCGCCAATCTCAGCGTCGGGCTGTAATGCTTTCAGGCCGTCGCCGGCATGGCGCGCCGCGCCTGCCACGACAGGAACAGGATCACCGCGAGATTGAGCAGGTTCCAGGCGATGCCGTTCAGGAAGGCGGCGGCGTAGGAGCCCGTCTCGTCATATATCCAGCCTGACATCCAGCCGCCGATCGCCATGCCGAATATGGTCGCCATCATCACCAGGCCGACCCTCTGGCCGGCCTCCGCGGCCGGCATGTAGTCGCGTACGATGATGGCGTAGCAGGGCACGATGCCGCCCTGCGACAGCCCGAAAACCAGCGACACGACGTAGAGCGAGGCGAGCCCATCGAAGGGGATGTAGAGCACCAGCGACAGGCATTGCAGCGCCGAGCCCAGCAGCAGCGTGTTCACCGCGCCGATGCGGTCCGCCAGGAAGCCCGAGCCGATGCGGCTTACCACCCCGGCCGCCAGCATGATGGAGAGCATGTCGGCGCCGCGCGCCACGCCGTAGCCGAGATCCATGCAATAGGCGACGATATGCACCTGCGGCATCGACATGGCCACGCAGCAGCCGAGGCCGGCGAGGATGAGCAGCGCCTGCAATGTCCCCGGAGACAGGGAGATGGGCTGGACCCGCCGGGGCCCCTGGGTGGCGCCGGATGCCGAAGCCGCCGGGGCGGAGCGCCGCAGCAGCAGCGTCAGCGGAACCATGGTGACCAGGCACACGATCCCGATGACCACATAGGTGAAGCGCCAGCCCTCGGCCGCCATCATCGAAGGCATCACGGCCGGCCACAGGGCTCCGGCGATGTAGTTGCCCGAAGCCGCCGCCGTGACCGCGAGCCCGCGGCGGCGCGTGAACCAGTGGGAGATGTCCGACATCAGCGGCCCGAAGATCGCGGCCGTGCCCAGGCCGATCAGCAATCCCTGGATCAGCGCGAATTGCAGGATGGACTGGGCGAGCGCGCCGGCCAGATAGCCGATGCCGAGCGCCACGGACGAAACCAGCGCGGGCATCCAGTAGCCCATGCGGTCCACGGCGCGGCCGACCAGCACGTTGCCGGCGGCGAAACCGACCATGGTGGCGGTGTAGGGCAAGGAGGCGTCGGCCCGGTCCACGCCGAACTCGGCCTGCACCGCCGGCAGCACCACGACCACGGACCACAAGCCGACGGCGCCGATGGTGCCGAGCAGGATGGAAATCGCCAGCCGCCGCCACGCATAGGCTCCGTCGAGCGTCGGCTCCGCATCCGCGGTCAGCAAGGAATTCAGGTTCATCGCCGCGATTCGCTCGTTTCTCGAAGCGGCCACTATCGCGCCCTGCCGCACGGCACGGCAGCGCCATCATGGTGCGACCGTTCGGTCCAGCCGGATCGTCACGGCCGTGGAGGATCGGAACCTGCTCCCCTGCCCGTCCATTGAGTTCGGAATCCGCAGGCAAGGAGAAGACCCATGGCTGCCCAGCACAAACGAAAATGGTCGCACGATGTCACCGAGCACAGCGATGCGCTGGACCTCGAGGAACATATCTTCGAATCCGACGACCCGAAGAAGATCGCCGCTTCCTTGAAGCGCTCGGCCGAGCACAGCCATCGCCGCAAGGCGGAGCCGTTCCAGTCGGCGATGTCGATGCTGAACTTCTACATCAACCGCGCCGGCAAGAACCTGCCGCAAAAGCAGAAGAAGGTGCTCGAAGACGCCAAGGACGAGTTGCGTGCCGCCTTCGGCCGCGACAGGCAGGATTGAACCTGCAAGGCGCCTATGGCCGTGAAATCACGCCGTCCTTGGTCAGTTGCATGTTGGTCAAGGCGCGGTCGGCGTGTTCCAGCCGCCAGCTCAGCATCTTCTGCGCGTAGGCGGCCACCGTCGCGGCCATTTCCGGCCGGGGGGCGAGATTTTTCATCTCGCTCGGATCGGCGGCCATGTCGAACAGCAGCGGCGGCAGCGCGGCGAAATGAACATATTTGTAGCGCCGGTCGCGAATGGCCGCGTAGCTGCACTGGTCGGAGGTGATGCCAAGCGCGGTTTCGGCACGCTGCGTCGCCACATTGCGAAAATCATGCTCGAAGAACACCGCCTCGCGCCAGCCGTCCGGCACTGTGCCCTCCACCAGCGGCAGCAGCGAGCGCCCGTCGCATGTGCGCGGCGCCTGCATGCCCAGCCAGTCGAGTATGGTCGGCATGATGTCCACCGCCTCGGTGAAGGCGTCGATACGGCCGCCGCGCGCGGCATCCGCTTCGCGACGCGGGTCCCAGATCACCAGCGGCAGATGGAAGGCCGGGTCGAAATAGATCTCCTTGCCCCAGACATGGTGCTCGCCCAGCATCTCGGCATGGTCACTGGTGACGACGATCAGCGTGCGCTCATATTCGCCGGTGCGCTTCAGGTGCGCGACGATGCGGCCGACATGGTGGTCGACCTCCGCGATCAGCCCGTAATAGGCGGCGCGCATCTGCCGGATTTCCAGCTCGTCCGCCGAAACCGGATCGATCGGGCTGTGCTCGTCATAGCGCCCCGGTTCGCTGATGCGCTCCAGTTCATACGCCAGCAGCGGATGCTGGCGGCACTCCTCCTCGACCGAGGCGGCGCGTACCGGGAATTCGACGTCGGCGGGATCGAGCAGCGCGTTGTACGGCTCCGGCGCGATCAGCGGCGGGTGCGGTCGATAGAAGACGACATGGGCGAACCAGGGCTTGCCCTGCCGCACCGAAAGCCATTCGAGGAAGCGGTCGGCGAGATAGGCCGTCTCGCTGTGCTCTGCCGGGAACACGGTCGGGATATAGCGGAAGCCGCGATCTGCCGGCTTGTCGAAACCGGGGCGTGGCCGGAAGGCGTCGTCGCGGCCGGCGGGCACGTCGTAACCCTTGGCGGCGAGGTCCGCGATCCAGGCCTCCATGTCGTCTGGAAGGTGCAGCGGCGTCACGAAGCCCGGCATCACGCCCTTGTCGTAGCCGGTCAGCACCGGATCGTTCGGGTCGCGCCCGCGCGGGTCCATGCTGGTGTCGGTATAGCCGAACAGCGCCGGCTCATAGCCGGCCTTGCGCGCTTCCAGCGCGATATTGGTGTGGCGTGCGTCCAGCGGCGTGCCGTTGCGGCCCGAACGATGGTTCATCAGGTAGAGCCCGGTCAGCAGGCTGGTGCGGGAGGGGCCGCAAGGCGTGCACTGGCCGAAATGGTTGGAGAACAGCACCCCGTCGGCCGCCAGCGCGTCGAGGTTCGGAGTGCGCACATTCGGGTGACCGAGCGCCGAGAGGCAGTCGCCGCGCCACTGGTCGGCGCAGATGAAAAGCACGTTGGGCCGCATGGTCCTGTCCTGTCGAAAATCCTCAGCCGCCATTGGCCGGCGCGCGGCCGACCACCTTGTCGGTGTTGGCCAGCAGCTTGCGCACGGCGTTGCGCGCCGCATCCGGCCGTTGCAGGCGGATGTTCTTCTCGATCGCCTCATGCAGCTTCTGCGCATGGTCGAAATCGTCGCCCTCGCGCGTCACATGCACGAAAAGATGGTCGAACGCCTGTTCGATCAGTACGCCGAGCGGCACCAGGAGATCGTTGCCGGCGGCCCGCAATATGGCCAGATGGAAGCGCGTGTCGGCCCGCGTTCGCGCCTCCAGCGTCGGTGCCTCCTTCATCTCGCGGCAGGCGCGGCTGATCTCCTCCATCTGCGCGTCGTTGCGCCGCTGGGCGGCGAAGGCGGAGGCCTCCGGCTCGATGATGTGGCGAAACTCCTGCACCGTCTTGAGGAAGGTCGCGCGGTCGGGCGAAGTCGCGTACCAGCCGAGCACATCGCGATCGAGCAGGTTCCAGCGCTCGCGCGGCTCGACCCGGCTGCCCACCTTCGGGCGCGACGCGAGCAGGCTCTTGGCCATCAGCATCTTCATCGCCTCGCGCACCGCGGAGCGGCTGACGTTGAAGGTCTGCGCCCATTGCGCCTCGTTCGGCAGGATGGCCCCCGGCGCGTAGTCGCCGCGCACGATCCTGAGGCCGATTTCGTTCGCCACCGAAGCGTGCACGCTTTCGCTCCGCCGGCCGGCCTTCGTCGTCTTCGCTTGCGCCATCCTCACCCTCTTCCTGCCGGCCCATCCAAGAAGCCGGTTCGCCGTGATGTCAAGCCGGCTCGTCAAGCCGGCTCGGGCGAAACTCGACGGGGCAGAGACTTCCCGTCGCGAAAGGCTTATCGTCGGCGCCACCACAGGATCGGAACACGGACATGACTGCACCTGAAAGCGAACGGATCGGCTTCATCGGGCTCGGCTTCATGGGGCACGGCATGGCCAAGAACATCCTGGAAAAGGGCTATGCGCTGACGTTCCTGGCCCATCGCAACCGCGAGCCCGCGGAGGACATGCTGAAGCGCGGCGCCTCCGAGGCCGCGACGGCCGGCGAACTGGCGGCGCGGTCCACCATCGTCTTCCTCTGCGTCACCGGCTCGCGCCAGGTCGAGGAGATCGTTCGCGGCAAGAACGGCCTGAAGGAAGGATTGAAGAAAGGCTCCGTCGTTGTGGATTGCTCCACCGCCGACCCCACCTCGACCACGGCGCTGGCGGCCGAGTTGGCGCAGATCGGCGTCGATTATGCCGACGCGCCGCTCGGCCGTACGCCGAAGGAAGCCTGGGAAGGCACGCTGGACACCATGGTCGGCGCCACCCACGAGGTGTTCGCCCGGCTGAAGCCTGTGCTGGAAACCTGGGCCGGCCGCATCGTTCACATCGGCACCGTGGGCGACGGCCACCGGATGAAACTGCTGAACAACTTCCTGTCGCTCGGCTACGCCGCGCTCTATTCGGAAGCGCTGGCGCTCTCGGCCAAGGTCGGCATCTCGCCGCAGCGTTTCGACAGCGTCATCCGCGGCAGCCGCATGGATTGCGGCTTCTACCAGACCTTCATGCGCTGGGTGCTGGAAGGCGACCGCGACGCGCACAAGTTCACCCTCGCCAACGGCCTCAAGGACCTGACCTATCTGGAATCGATGGCGAATGCAGCGGGCGTTATGAATCCGCTGGGCAACGCCGCCAAGAATTCCTTCCGCGGCGCGGTCACCGCCGGCACCGAGGAATATGTGCCGATGCTGGCCACCCATGTCGGCCGCGTCAACGGCGTCGATCTCGATCCGAAGCCGAAGAAAGGCTAGTTTCCGCCGGCGAAGTGACCGATGAACTGGCGGAAGCTCGGTGACGCTCCTTCACCGAACATCTCGTGCGGCGTGCCCGAACTGTCGACCAGACCGTCGCGCATGAAGACGACGCGGTTGGAGACGTTGCGGGCAAAGCCCATCTCGTGCGTCACGACCAGCATGGTCATGCCCTCCTCCGCCAGCGCGCGCATCACGCGCAGCACCTCTCCCACCAGTTCGGGGTCCAGCGCCGAGGTCGGCTCGTCGAACAGCATCACCTTCGGCTTCATCGCCAAGGCGCGGGCGATCGCGGCGCGCTGTTGCTGGCCGCCGGAAAGATGCGCCGGATAGGCGTTTGCCTTGTCGGCGATGCCGACTTTTTTCAGCAGCGCCTGCGCCTCCTCCACGCATTCGGCGCGCGGGCGCTTCAGCACATGCACCGGCCCCTCGATGACGTTCTGCAGGATGGTCATGTGGGACCACAGGTTGAACGACTGGAACACCATGCCGAGCTCGGCGCGGATGTGGTCCACCTGTTTCTGGCTGGCCGGACGGCTGTGCGCACCGCTCTTCATCATGCGGATCAGCTCGCCGTCCACCAGCACCTCGCCGTCGTCGGGCATCTCCAAGAGGTTGATGCAGCGCAGGAAAGTGGACTTGCCCGAGCCGCTGGGGCCGAGCACGGAGATGACGTCTCCGTCCCTCGCCTCCAGCGAGATGCCGCGCAAAACCTCGTGATGGCCGAAGCTCTTTCGGATGTTGCGGACGGAAAGTCGGGTTGTATCTGGCATTTTCTCTCCGCGATGGCTCAAGGCTTCCGCATGGGCGGCGCGGCCTTCAGGTGATGCGACAGCGAGCGCTCCAGCAAGCCGAGCGCCTGCAGCACGATGAAGTTGAGCACCAGATAGATCAGCGCCGCGCACAGGAACACTTCCATGGTGCGATAGGTCTGCGAGATCAGCCGCTGCGCCACGCCGGTGACTTCCCAGACCGTGACGAGGCTCGCCAGCGCGGTCGATTTCATCATCAGCACGATTTCGGTCGAATAGGCCGGCAGCGCGTAGCGGAAGGCGATGGGAGCGATGATGCGGCGCACCAGCAGGAAGCCGGACATGCCGATGGAGCGCGCCGCCTCGATCTCGCGCGGCGAGATGGAGCGGATGCCGCCCCGGAAGATCTCGGCCGAATAGCCGGCCGTGCACAGCGCCAGCGACAGCACCGCGCACACGAAGGGTTCGCGCAGGAACGGCCATAGCGGCCCGTTGCGGACGAAGGAGAATTGCGCCAGGCCGTAGAAGATCAGGAACATCTGGATGAGCAGCGGCGAGCCGCGGAACACGAAGATGTAGCCGCGGGCGAAGGCAGCCAGCGCCCGGTTGCCGGAAACCCGCATCCATACGATCAGCAGCGCCAGCAGGCCGCCCGTCGTCACCGAGAGCGCAAACAGCGCCAGCGTCGTCGGCACCGCTTTCAGCAGCGTCGCCATGGTGCTTCCGAGGAAGGCGAAATCCATGGCTAGACCTGCCCCATGGCCGAAGGCATGGAGCGGTTGGCGCGCCGCTCGGCCTGGTTGAAGATGCGGTCCGACAGGCTGGTGAGCACCAGATAGAGCGCGCCGCCGACGATGAAGAACAGGAAATACTGCCGCGTCGAGCCCGCCGCCACCTGGCTGGTGCGCATCAGTTCGGCGAGGCCGGTGACGGAGATCAGCGCCGAATCCTTGAGGCTGAGCTGCCAGACATTGCCGATGCCCGGAAGGGCGTAGCGCAGCACCTGCGGCATCACGATGCGCCGGAAACGCAAGGCCCTGTGCATGCCGATGGCCGAAGCCGCCTCCAGTTCGCCCCTGGAGATTGCCAGATAGGCGCCGCGGAAAACCTCCGCCTGGTAGGCGCCGGAGATGATGCCCACCGCAAACGCCCCGGCGAGGAAGGACGGCAGGCCGAGGAAGCCTTCATAGCCCAGCGCCTGACCGATATTGGTGACGGCGGTCGAGCCGCCGAAATAGATCAGATAGATGATGAGCAGTTCCGGCACGCCGCGGAAGACGGTGGTGTAGACATTGCCGAGCACCACCGGCAGCCAGCGCCCCGACAGCTTGGCGGTGGCGACGATGGCGCCGAGCACCGCGCCGATGGCCAGCGCAGCAGCCGTGACCGCCAGCGTCATCAGCGCCGCCAGCAGCAGCAGCGCGCCCCATCCCGTCTGGCCGAAGCCGAGCAGTTCCAGTGTCGACATCGCGTGCACCTCCCCTCAGGCCGCCTGCGCCGCGCGCAGCCGGTCGAGGCAGGCCCGCGCCGCAGCGTTGGACGGCGCGGGCTGCGAACCGTTACTGCGGAGAGACGTCGGTCTTGAACCACTTCTCCGAGAGCTTCTTGACGGTGCCGTCGGCCAGGGCCGACTTGATGGCGGCGCTGAACATGTCGCGCAGGTCGGTGTCAGACTTGCGCACGCCGAGCCCCTCGCCCTCGCCCCAGATCGGCCCGGCGATCTCCGGCCCGGTGAAGACCAGCGCGCCCTTGGCGGCATCGAAGGCATTGTTGAAATAGACGGCGTCGTCGAAGCCGAGGTCGATGCGCCCGTTCTGGAGATCGATGTCGCGGTCGGCGCCGGTCTTGTATTCGCGCACCGTGGCCGTGTCGCCGAAATTGTCATAGATGAACTTTGCGTAGACCGTGGCGGCCTGGATGCCGATGGTCTTGCCCTTGAAGGCTTCCTTCAGCGCCTCGACTTCCTTCACGCCGGTCTGGCCGGGTTCCATCCTGATCGTGGCGCCGGTGCCCGCGGCGTTTGCCAGCGCACTGTCCTTGGCCGTGGCGAAGGCGGCCGGCGTCGCGGCATAGGGCACGGTGAAGTCGATCACCTGCTTGCGCTCGTCGGTGATCGACAGCGCGTCCATGATCATGTCGAACTTGCCGGCGTTGAGCGCCGGGATCATGCCATCCCAGTCGGAGGCGACCAGCTTGCACTCGACCTTGGCCCGTTCGCACAGCACCTTGGCCAGCTCCGGCTCGAAACCGCCCAGCGAACCGTCCGCATTGGTCATGTTCCAGGGCGCATAGGCGCCTTCCAGCGTGATCGTCACGGTCTTCCAGTCCTTGGCGGCGGCAGGAGCCACCAGCCCGGCAAACGCCAGCGCGCCGGCCAGGACGAATGTGCGGAACGTCATGGAAATTCTCCTCAAGAGGTTTGCAAATGACTTGCGATTTCCGCCGGTCTTGCGCCGGCTTGCCGCGCGATCCCTCCAACGACGGAAGAACCCGAGATCAAAGGCACAATATGAGCCATTTCATCCGGTGCAAGAGGGATTCGGCTGCCGCGCTCCAGTTCGGATGGCCGCTCCCCGAAGTCTGCCGGCCGGCTTTCGCCGCCGCGAGGTTCCAAAGCGCGGTTGGTCTTGTTACGGTAGGCCGATGAAGGCAGCAATCCTTGGCCCTTTGGGCGCCCTAAGCCTTGCCGCAGCCGCGTTGACCGGCTGCGCGTCCTCGTTCGGCTCTGCAAAGCCGGTCGACCCGGCAAAATACGCCGCCATGAGCTGCCCCGACCTCAACTCCGCCCTGGGCGGGACGTCGAAGGGCATATCGGCCACCGCGATCAGCCGCGGAAAGGTCTCGCAATGGAGCGTTCCCTTCTGGGTGCCGGGCGGCACGAAGGCCGTTTCCGCCATCCAGAAAAGACAGACCGGCAAGATCGAGCGCCTGCAAGGCGAGGAACGCGCGATCTATTCCGCCAGGCAGAGCCGCTGCTGAACAGGCGCGGCGGCGGTCATGCCTGCGGCTGCCCGTCTGCGATGGTGCGGCAGTTGGCCCGCCACCACACGATGTGGCCGTCGGGCACGAGGCCGTCGAGAAGTTTCATCGCCGCCTGGGCGACCTCGGGCTCGTCATAGAATTCGATCACGATGGGCAGGTCCGCGACCAGGCGCAGGAGGTCGGCGGCATGGACCGTGCCGCTGGCGCCGAAACCGGCAACGCCGCGGAAGACGGTGACCCCTTTCACCCTTTGCCGGTCGTGCAGCAGCGCCAGGATCTCCTGTTGCAGGTTCGTGCGCCGGCCCTGCTCCGCCTCATGGATATAGATGCGCACGACGACGACTTCGCTGCTCATGGGGCCGTGACCTTCACAAGATGCGGGCGATGTAGGCGCCGCCGAAGGCGCCGATGAAACCGACGCCCACCGAAAGCACCACATAGAGCGCCGCCTTGCCGAAGCTACCCTGTTCGACCAGCAGCAGCGTTTCCATTTCAAAAGTGGAGAAAGTGGTGAAACCGCCCAGCCCGCCGGTGAGGATGCCGGCCCGCAGTTCCGGCGGGATGACGAGGCGCTCCAGCGTGTTGATGAACAGGAAGCCCATCAGGAAGCTGCCGAGAAGATTGATGCTCAGCGTGGCGTAGGGGAACTCGCGACCGAAGACCGCCTGCACCAGGTTGGTCATTGCGAAGCGCGCCCAGCAGCCGACGACGCCGCCTATGGCGATGGCGATGTAAGTCCACATGATTTCCTTCGTCTTCCTCGTGTCAGTGACGGCGACGCCGGAGCGGGCAGGCCCCAGTCGGTGCAGGATGAAAATTGTGTCTTAAAGGGCGCAAAGCCGCGAGTTGGCCAGCCGGCGGCCGGACGCGACGGGCGGAATGCGCAGGCCGGAAAGCGCCCGCAATCCACGACGTAGGCTGGAACAAAGTGGTCGGGGAAAAATCCATAGCTCCTCCTTGCCTCTCAAACGGCACCCGGAGGAGTCATGAGCCCTAAGGGCGGTTACAAGGCGAACTCCATCACCTCAACCGATGATAGAGGTGCCGCGTGGCGGAAGTCAATCTGTCCCGGGCCTGTGACCGGCCAGAGGTCAGGCCCGATGCATTGCCGCCCCGCCAGCCGCCCGGGAAGCGGGCAAAGGCGACGTCCGATCGTCATCAGCGTGTTTAAAAGATTCTATTTGCTTGGAGCTCACGCCCTGTGAGGGCAAGATGCCTTGCGGGGGTGTCTGGAGGAGAAATGAGAGCACGGCAGGCCACTGTTGGCGACCTCGAAACCGTTTTCCACGACCTGTCCAAACGCATGTCGGACGAGTATGCCGCTGCCGGCAAGGACAGCAAATTCGCCTATGACAATCTGATGATGAACCTGGGAGAAGGCCGCGCCCATGTGCTTCTCCAGGACGACCGTCCCGTGGCCATTATCGCGTGGCACGAAGAGGACGACGCCGCGGACACGCTTTTCGCTGCGCAGGACGACTTTTTCTCCGCTTCGACGGTGCGCTTTTGCAAAGGGCACATCCGCCGGATCCAGGCGCTGACCGGCAACCTGCCGATTCGATCGCGGAGCTGGATCGACCATCCCGATGTCGGTCGATGGTTCCAGATCATCGGCTATGTCGAACAGGAGCGGCAGAACGGGGCGCGATTGTTCGTTCTGCCGCCTCTGTAGGTCCGGCCTAAGGGCCTGGCGGCGCGACCTACGACCGCCCGGTCCGGAAACGCGAAAGCCTGAAGGGCGCCGCGTCCACCACGGGATTGTCGTTGGCGACGAGGTCGGCCGTGAGCCGGCCCGCCCCCAGCCCTATGCCGAAGCCATGGCCCGAATAGCCGGTCGAGACGGTCAGGCCGGGCACCGATTCGACGCGGGAAATGACCGGCACCACATCCGGCGTCACGTCGATCAGGCCCGCCCATTCCTCGGCGACGCGCGCGTCGCGGAACTGCGGAAGCGCCTGCCGCAGATTGCGCCAGGCCTTGGTGATGTCCCGTTTCAACGGCGCGGGATCGAGCGTCAGCCCCGCCCGCGGCGTCGCGGCCGTTCCGCCGCCGGCCATGCTGGCGAAAGTTCGCCGGCCGGCATGCAGGCGGATGGTGCGCCACTCGTCCTTCATGAGCGGCAGGAAATCCGAAAGGAAACGGAAGGAATCGGCGACGATCTCCCCCGTCATCGTCGCCCCGTAGCCGATCGTATAGCCGCCGTCCATGCGCCGGCGGGTGGAGAAGCCGCCGCCCTTGATCGAGACGGACGGTCCGCCCGCGACCGGGGTGGTGCGCAGCACCGATTCGATGACGGGCAGTTGCGGCAACCCGATCCCCAGGGGACGCAGCAGCGCGCTCGACCATGCGCCGCCGGCGATCACGACCTGGCTGCAGGAAATGCGCCCGCCCTCCACGGCGACGCCCGATATGGCGCCGCCCGAAAGCTCGATGCCCACAACGGCGCGGCCGGTGTGGATGCGGGCGCCGGCGCGCTTGGCGGCCGCGGCGATGGCGGGCGCCGCCAGCCCCGGCTCCGCCCGTCCGTCCGACGGGCAGTGGAGCGCCTCCTTCCAGTTCCCGCGATGGTCGGGAACCAGCGCCGCGATCTCGGCGGAGGAAATCATCCTGCAATCGACGTCGTAGCTTTTGGCCTTGTCGAGCCAGCGGTTGGCGTCTTCGATCTGGCGGTCGGTCGACAACACGTTGAGCGTTCCGCAGGTCGCAAACCCGCTGACCGCACCGATTTCATTGTCGAGCGAGCGCCATAGCCGCAGGCTCTCCAGGATCAGCGGAATCTCGCGCACGTCGCGCCCCTGCGCGCGACACCAGCCCCAGTTGCGGCTCGACTGCTCGCAGCCGATTTCCGACTTCTCCAGCAGCGCGACGGAGATGCCGCGCCGGGCGAGGAAAAGCGCCGTGCTGCAGCCGATGATGCCGCCGCCGACGACCACGACATCGGCGCCTTCGCCCGTCCATTGGGACGGCGTCACCTTGTCGACCCTTGGCGCCATGCCGATACCCCTCCCCACCGGTTGCCGTTCGTGCGGCATGTCGTAGCGCGCCGGCGCGGCCGCCGCCAGTGCCTCCTTGCCAGCGTCATAGGGCATTCGCCGCGCATCGGTCGGGGTCGAATTATCTGGCCGCGCCCTGCTGCGTGTCCGAGGCCGTCGTCGCGGCAGCCAGCAACGGTTCGATCACCGGCAGGAAGCGTTCGACCATGCGACCGACGCCTTCGCCGTTGGGATGCATCCCGTCATCCTGCAACAGCGCCTTTTGCGCCGCGACGCCGTCGATGAAGAACGGATAGAGCGTGACCCCGTGCCGGTCGGCCAGGAGCTTGTAGATGCCGTCGAAGGCCTTCTGGTAATCCGGGCCGAGATTGGGCGCGGCGCGCATGCCGGCAAGGATGACCTGGACGCCGCGGGCCTTGAGGCGCGAGATCATCGCGTCCAGGTTTTTCTCCGTCAGGGCGGGCTCGATACCACGCAACATGTCGTTGGCGCCCAGTTCCAGAATGACGAGCCGCGTGCCTTCCGGCACCGACCAGTCCAGCCGGGACAAGCCGCCCGACGAGGTGTCGCCGGACGCGCCGGCATTGTCGATCGTCACGTCGTAGCCCTTGGCCTTCAATGCGGCTTGCAGCTTCTCGGGGAAGGTTTCGCCCGGCGGCAGCCCGAAGCCGGCCATCAGACTGTCGCCGACGGCCACTATCCTGTACGGCTCCGCCTTGGCCGCCGCCGGCGAGAAAGCCAGCAGAAGCGATGCCATGAGCGTGAGCGCGAAATATTTGATTGCCGTCATAACCAACCCATATGAGCAAAGCCGCCGGGATCCTTTCTCCGAAATAGGGAATTTCTTGTGACAAGCCCAGTGATCGAGCCGAAGCCGGCGATCGACCTCAAGGAAGTCCGGTTGCGGCTCGGCACCGGGGCCTCCTCGGTCCAGGTACTGGACGGCGCGACGCTGGAGGTCGAAGCGGCGGAGGCGGTCGGCATCGTAGGTCCGTCGGGCTCGGGCAAGTCGACCCTGCTGATGGTCATTGCCGGCCTGGAGCAGGTCGATTCCGGCGCGGTCGGGATCGCCGGCGAGAAACTGAACGGGCTGAGCGAAGACAGGATCGCGGCCTTTCGCGGCCGCAATGTCGGCATCGTCTTCCAGTCGTTTCACTTGATCCCCAACATGACCGCGCTCGAAAATGTCGCGGTGCCGCTGGAACTTGCCGGCCGGCGCGACGCCTTCGAAGCGGCGCGGCGCGAACTCGCGGCCGTCGGTCTCGCGGCGCGGGCTTCCCACTATCCAGGCCAGCTTTCCGGCGGCGAGCAGCAACGCGTGGCGATAGCGCGCGCACTTGCGCCGGAGCCTCCGATCCTGATCGCCGACGAGCCGACCGGGAATCTGGACCAGGCCACGGGGCGGCAGATCGCCGACCTCCTGTTCGCCACCGTCCGCTCGCGGGGCATGACGCTGGTGCTGGTCACGCATGACCCGGCATTGGCCGCCCGGTGCGACCGGCAGGTGCACATGCGCTCGGGACGGATCGAACCCGATGCTGAGACTGGGAAGGGAGCCGCGCTGTTGCGCGCCTGAACCGTTTCAGGGCGGGCGATACGCATCGTCCAACCGGCTATCGTTTAACAGGGCGCGAAGGCGCTATCGACACGAGGCTTCGAGAAGAGACATTTTAATCGAAGCGACCGATGCAATGCAGCACTGCTCTGCGGAAGCGCCACCTTCACAATGATGCCGCCCGCGAGTGGCGGTCCGGCCGGAGCCAGCCTTGACCTACCTGCCCTTCCGCTTTGCCTTGCGCGAAATGCGCTCCGGACTTTCCGGCTTCCTGATCTTCATCGCCTGCATCGCGCTCGGCGTCGGTGCGATCGGCGGCGTCAATTCGGTCGCGCGCTCGATCGCAGCAGGGATTGCCGACCAAGGGCAAACGCTGCTTGGCGGCGACCTCCGCTTCGAACTCAACCAGCGCGAGGCGGACGCCCGCGAACTGGCCTTCCTGAAGGGGCTCGGAGAACTCGCGGCAAGCGCCGAAATGCGCTCGATGGCACGCCTGGTCGATGGCTCCGACCAGGCGCTGGTCGAGGTGAAGGCGGTGGACGACCGCTATCCTCTTTTCGGGGCGCTGCGGACGGAGCCCGCGCTGGACAGGTCGAACCTGTTCGGTGAAGCAAACGGCGTGTTCGGAGCGGCGGCGCCCGATCTGCTTTTCGAGAGGCTCGGCCTGAAGGTCGGCGACAGGATAAGGCTCGGCAGCGCGACCTTCGAGCTCCGCGCCGTGCTGGTCGACGAACCGGATGCAATTTCGCAGGGTTTCGCGTTCGCGCCACGTCTTCTGGTGTCGCTTGAGGGGCTGCACGCATCCGGGCTGGTGCAGCCGGGCAGCCTGGTCGAACACAGCTACAAGCTGAAGCTTCCCGCCGGCACCAGCGACGCCGGGATCAAGGCGGCCGTGGAGGAGGCGAACCGCGCCTTCCCGCAGGCGGGCTGGAACGTGCGGACGCGCGCGAACGCGGCTCCGGCGCTGTCGTCCAGCATCGAGCGCTTTTCGCAATTCTTGACACTGGTGGGGCTGACGTCGCTGGTGGTCGGCGGCGTGGGCGTCGCAAACGCCGTGCGGGCATATCTGGACGGTAAGCGCGGGGTCATCGCGACCTTCAAGAGCCTCGGCGCATCGGGCGGCTTCGTGTTCGGCGTCTACCTCATCCAGATCCTCATGATCGCGTCCATCGGCATCGCCGCCGGACTCCTCATCGGCGTGCTGATGCCGTTTGCCGCGCAAGCGGCGCTGAAATCGCTGCTGCCCCTGCCCGCCGCGACCGGCGTTTACCCTTCGGCGCTGGCGGTCGCGGCGCTCTTCGGCGTGTTGGTGACCCTGCTGTTCGCCCTGCTGCCCCTCGGCAGGGCCAGGGACGTGCCCGCGACGGCGCTGTTTCGCGAGGTAGGCCTCGAAAGCCGCGGCTGGCCGCGTCCGGCCTACCTGTCGGCCGCCGCCGCGATCGGCATCGCGCTAGCCGCCCTCGCCGTTCTCGTCGCCGACGACCGGCGCATCGCGACGATCTTCGTTGCGGCGACCATCGCTTCGTTCCTGATCCTGCGGGCCGTGGCCTGGCTCGTCCAGTGGCTTGCCCGCAAAAGCCCTGTCGTGCATTCCGTGCCGTTGCGGCTGGCGGTCGGCAACATCCACCGCCCCGGCGCGCTGACGCCGTCGGTCGTGCTGTCGCTCGGCCTCGGACTGACGCTTCTGGCGACATTGGCGCTGATCGACGGCAACCTGCGGCGGCGGATCGCCGACAGCCTGCCGGCGCAGGCTCCGAACTTCTTCTTCGTGGACATCCAGGCCGCCGACGCCGACCGGTTCGCGTCGTTCCTGTCGCAGGAGGCGCCCGGCGCGGAGATCCAGCGCGTGCCGATGCTGCGCGGCAGGGTCGTGGCGCTGAACGGTGTCGAGGCGCAGAAGGTGAAGGTCCCCCCGCAAGGCGCCTGGGTGCTGCGCGGCGATCGCGGTATCACCTATTCGGACAGTCCGCCGCAGAACGCCACGCTCTCGGCCGGCAAGTGGTGGCCGAAGGACTATTCGGGCGAGCCGCTGGTGTCGTTCTCGGCCGAGGAAGCCGCCCAGATCGGCCTCGGCATCGGCGATACGGTCACCGTCAACGTGCTCGGCCGGAACATCACCGCGCGCATCGCCAGCCTGAGGAAAGTGCAGTGGGAAACGATGGGCATCAATTTCGTGATGGTGTTCTCGCCCAACGCCTTCAGGGGCGCGCCGCATAGCTGGCTGGCGACCCTGGCGATGAAGGACGCCACCCCCGCCGGCGAAGCCAGGGTGCTGAACGCGGTGACCAGGGAGTTTCCGACGGTGACGACGGTGCGGGTCAAGGATGCGCTGGACATCGTGAACCGGCTGGTGTCGCAGCTTGGTGTCGCCATCCGGGCGGCCGCGGCCGTCGCGCTCGTGGCTTCGGTGCTGGTGCTGGCCGGGGCGCTGGCCGCCGGCAACCGCGGGCGGATGCACGACGCGATCGTGCTCAAGATGCTGGGGGCGACGCGCAGGACGCTGATCGCCGCCTTCGCGCTGGAATATCTCCTGATCGGGCTCGTCACCGCTGTCTTCGCCCTTGCCGCCGGCGCCGCCGCGGCCTGGTATGTGGTCGCGCGCGTGATGCGCCTGCCATCGGAGTTCCTGCCGCAAGTGGCAACCGCCACGATCGCCGTCTCGCTCGTCCTGACGGTCGGGTTCGGGCTGGCCG
The DNA here is from genome assembly GCF_032460275.1 of Mesorhizobium sp. SP-1A. Taxonomy (NCBI): domain Bacteria; kingdom Pseudomonadati; phylum Pseudomonadota; class Alphaproteobacteria; order Hyphomicrobiales; family Phyllobacteriaceae; genus Mesorhizobium; species Mesorhizobium sp. SP-1A. Next base: position 436,069 of record NZ_JAVXZD010000003.1, read on the forward strand.
GCACCTGGCGCATCCTCGGCCAGAAAGCCGCGCCGGTGCTGCGGGAACTGTAGCTTGGCTGAAAACCGCCGCGCCGCACCCGACGACGAAGCAGTTGATATCGCAGGGCGGCACAAGGCGGGACCGGAAGGCGAACAAGGCCGGCCCGGCCCTTCATGCCGCATGAACGTCGCCATCTTGGCTCGTCCGGCGAGCCGCCTGCCCTGCCTGAGGGTAGAGAGAGCGGTTCCGGTTGATGGAATTCCCGGAACCGCTCGGTCACATTATTCTACGCGCTTCCGGACACGAAGCCCTTTCACGCTGTTGCTGAAACCGCTTTGCCGGCAGGTGCCTATTTGGCGGCCGCCGCCTCGGCGATCCAGCCGTCGAATTGTTTCTGGTTTTCGGCGACCCAGCTCTCGGCCAGCTTCTTTATATCGCGGTTGCTGTTGCCCTTGTTGAGCGCAGCTTCCCAGGACGACCAGGTGGGCAGCGGCCACTTCGCCGTCTCCGCAAGCTTGCGCACGGCCGGATTCTTATCGAGGAAATCACGATTGGCGACGATCAGCCAGTTCCAGGAACCAACCGTCATGCGGCAGGGATCCTGATTGCCGGCGCAGCCCTCCACACCCTTAACGTCGCTGCCATTGCCCCGCGATACGCCCTCGGGAAGTGCTTCGTAGGGAATGGGAAGCCACACCACGTTCTTGCCCGGAACCAGAGCGTCCGTGATCCAGGACGGGCTCCAGGTATAGTAAAGCACGGGCTCGCCGCGCCGCGCACGCGCAAAGGTTTCGGCCATCAGCGCCTCATACTTGGCGCGTACCGAATGGACGGTCCCGGAAAGCCCAAATTTCTCGATCTGATAGTCCACGACATCGCCGCAACTCCAGCCGGGGTCGCAGTTGATCAGGTCGGCCTTGCCGTCACCATCGGTGTCGAACAGCGCGGCGAGCTTGGGATCTTTCAGTTGTTCGATGTTGGTGATGTTGTGGGCTTCGGCCGTCTTCTTGTCGATGACGTAGCCGTTTATGCCGCCGCCTTCGATCGTGCCGTCGCCAACCAAAGTCAGCTGCTTTTCCACCTGCCGGAAGGCAGGTTCACGCTGGGGCCAGTTGATGTCTCCCGTCATGTCCAGGTCGCCCTGCGCAGCCGCCTGGAAAAAGGTGGCGACCCCAAGCGTCTGCAGGTTCACCTTGTAGCCCAGCTTTTCCAGCGCCATGATCAGGATTTGGTCCTGAACGTAATTGGCGCCGAGACTGTCGTTCTGGGCGAAATTGACCGTCTTGCCCTCTCCCGGCAGAGGCCCGGCATCGGCAGCGGTTATACAACCGGCCGTAAGTGCCGCGGCTGCCGCGATCGCCAGCCAGCGGGACATATGGAAAGCACTTGACCTCATAACTCCTCCTTTGGGTCGTACTTTGTAGTTCATGAATGGCGCGGGGCAGGCGTGCTGTTGCCGGTTGCGATTTGTTCGTTTTCTTCCGGTTTGCGGAAGCGGAACAACCGCGCTACGGCGCCAAACAGGGGACGGCGGCCTGCCGGTTCGCGTTCAGCGATGGCCTGGGTGATACGGTCCAGAATGATAGCCAGAAGCACGATGGCAATGCCGCCGACCGCGGCGCGTCCCACATCGAGACGCCCCAAACCTTGAAGCACCACGAGACCCAAGCCTTCGGCCCCGATCATCGCCACGATCACGGACATGACCATGGCAGTCAGCACCGTCTGATTGAGGCCTCCCAGGATGGTGGGCGTGGCGAGCGGGAGTTGGATCTCGAAAAGCAGTTGCCCGCTCGTTGCGCCGAACGCCTTGCCGGCCTCCACCATCTCGACATCGACCATGCGGATGCCGAGATTGGTAAAGCGTATGAGCGGCGGGATGGCGGCCACGATGACTGCCACTTCTCCCGGCACCGTTCCAACGCCGAACAACATCACCACCGGGACCAGATAGACGAAGCTCGGCGTCGTCTGCATGATGTCGAGGATCGGCCGGACGATGCTCCAGGCAGTATCGTTGCGCGCGCACAATATACCCGTCGGAATTCCGAGAACGACGCACAGCACGATCGCAGTCGCGATCAGCGCGAGGGTCGTCATCGCTTCGGACCAGACCCCCATGAAGGCGATAAAGATCAGCGCCACTGCGCTGAAGATGGCGACGCCGCGACCGGCAAGACGCCAGGCCAACAAGGCGAACACCGCCACGAAAACGGGAAACGGAAGATCCTGCAGGCCCTGTTCGATGAGCGACAGAAGTCCTTCGACCGGCCATTTGATCGCGAGAAAAAGCGGTCGAAAATGAAACGCCACCCATTCGACGGCCGTCTGGATCCATTTGTCGACAGGAAGAATGTAAAGATCGTCCGGGTTGAACATTGGCGAATGTCTCGATCTAGATGGCCGGCTTTTCGCCGATGCGCGACAGTATCCTCGAGGTTTCGATACTTCCCTCGAAGCGTCCTTCCCGATCGACTACGGCAACCGGACGTTCGGGGCGGCAATGGGCCGCCACTTCGACTAGTTTGTCTTCGCCCGACACAGCGACGTAATCCTGGGATAGCAGCGAATGCGGGCGCGGAGACACCCTCAACTTCTCGATGTCGCCGGTGCGACAGTATCCAAGCAGGCGCCCTTCCGGATCGACAGCGAAACCGCCATCGGGAGCTGGCTCGCCTTCCCGGGTAAAAAGTCCATTCGGCCCGATCACGATCGGCAGGACAGGGCTCATGATCGAAGCGGCGTCGAACACACGCGAGCGATCGACATCGCGCGTGAAGGCGGCGACATAGTCGTTGCCCGGTGCCTGGACGATCTCCTGCGGCGTACCCTCGCGCACCACGGCGCCTTCCGACATGATGGCGATACGGGTGCCTAATTTCAGCGCTTCCTGAAAATCGTGCGTGATGAACAGGATCGTCTTGCGCAGCGTCTGCTGCAGGCGAAGCAGTTCCTCCTGCATTTCGCTGCGAATCAGCGGATCGAGCGCCGAGAACGCTTCGTCCATGATGAGCACGTCCGCTTCCGTGGCCAGCGCCCGCGCCAGACCGACGCGCTGGCGCATGCCTCCACTCAGCGCGCTCGGGCGATGATGCGCCCAGGAAGCCAACCCGACCACGTCGAGGACCTCCATGGCCTTGCGCCGCCGCTCGCGGGCTCCGATGCCTCGCAGCTTCAGGCCGAACTCGGCATTCTCGACCACGGTCCTGTTCGGCAGCAGAGCGAAGTGCTGGAACACCATGGAGATGCGGGTACGGCGCACCTCGCGCAGGCGCGCCTCTCCGATGCCGGTTATCTCTTCTCCATCGATCAGGATACGGCCTGCATCCGGCTCGACCAGCCGGTTGATGCAGCGCGCCAGCGTCGACTTGCCGGAACCGGACAGACCCATGATCATGTAGATCGAGCCGGCGGGAACCGACAGCGAAACATCATGCAGGCCGACGACTTGACCGGTCCGGCCGAGAACCGTTTCCTTCGATTCCCCTTGCGCCAGCAAGCGCAGCGCAGCCTCGGGCGACTTGCCGAATATCTTGTAGAGGTTTTCAATCGTTATGCGGTCTGTCACGCCGATTCTCCACGCCCCCGCTGCGTTTATGCTGTTATCAGTTGCAGCGCGGGGCCGCCATTGCGCCTAATGAACGGACAATCGCGATCAGCGTCTTCCCCCATTGCTGAGGATGCCGGTGCGCTCAAATGCTACGAACAGGAGCATACGGTCGGCAGCGCTGGCGTTATAGCTTGTGTTCCGCATCGATCCGGAGAAAACGCGTGCTGACGGAACTGACGAATCCGGCCCTTGTGGTCGTGGACATGCAGAACGATTTCGTCCGGAAGGGCGCGCCGATGGAGGTGTCGGCGGCGCGTGGAACCATACCGGCGATCCATAAGCTCATGGACGCCTTTCGCGCGAACGGAAAGCCGGTGATTTTCACCCGCTATGTCGCCGATCCGCTCTACCGCCCGCTGGCCCGCAAGCTTGGGTGGATAGGTCTGCTCGACGCTCCGACCTGCGCCTGCGTGCCGGGTTTCATGCGCTCCTATGGAGATGCGGAAGGGATGCTGGATGCCGCGCAGGTGATCGATGAGCTTTTGCCGCTTCCCGGCGAGACGGTGCTCGACAAGATCTATTTCAGTGCGTTCCATGCCACCGATTTCGAAGAGAGACTGAAGGCGCTGAAGGTCGACGGCCTCGTCTTTGTCGGCACCGTGACGGAGATGTGCGTGGAGGACAGCGCACGCCACGCTGTGCATTTCGGCTATCCTACCATTCTCGTGGAGGATGCAGTCTCGTCCAACTATGTTCCGAGCCAGCGGGCGACCCTCGATGCTTTCGCGCGCAATTATGGTTGGGTAATGACCGCCGACGAGGTCGTAGAAACTTTCAGGCTTGGTCAGCTCGCCGCAATCTAGCGTAGCGGCGAGAAGTCGGTCGGAACGAGGATCCGGTTTTCGAGCCCGTCTAGGTTTTCGGTGAGCTTCACGGTGAAAGCCTGCCAGGCGGGATCTTCGGCAAGCCGTTTGCGGCGTTCGGCGCGATCGTTCAGATCGCGATAGCCCCACAGATGCACGACGTGATTGAGCGGCCCGATCTCGGTCTGGAAATAGCCGATGAGATTGCCGAGGATCGGCTGCTGGATCGCCAGACCTTCTTCGCGCACGAGCTGCATATAGCGAGCGAGCTTGCCGGGCTTGATCTTGTAGATGCGCTCCTCGACGATCACCGCTCGACCTTCCCGCCCGTCGCTTCCGCCGCCATTTCCTGGCGCACCGCGCGGGCGACGCGGAACGCCTCCACGCCTGCCGGCACCCCGCAATAGACGGCAACCTGGATCAGTGCCGCGCGCAGCTCCGCATCGCTCAGCCCGTTGCGGATCGCGCCGCGGAAATGCACCTTGAATTCGTGCATGCGCCCCAGCGCCGCCAGCATGCCGAGATTGAGCAGGCTGCGCTGCGCCAGCGAAAGACCGTCTTCGGTCCAGCATTGGCCCCAGCAATATTCGTTCAGCACGTCTTGAAACGGCATCGAGAAATCGTCGGCGCTGGCGAGTGCCGCATCGACGTAGTCGTCACCCAGAACGGCGCGTCGAACCTTCTCGCCCTTGATGCGAAGGTCTTTATCCATGGGCGGTCACCTGATCTGAAAGCAGGAAATCCTGCATGAGGTCGGCGACATCGGCCGGCGCCTCGATGAGAATCGAATGGCGCTTGCCGGGCAGGATCGCCAGTTGCGAGCCGCGAATCCGCTCGTTCATCAGCTTTGCCATGCGCGGATTGGAACCCTGGTCCTCCTCGCCGGTGACGATCAGGGTAGGACAGCGAATCTCACCCAGCTCGTCGCCGAAATCGCTCTCTGCCAGCACGCGATAGGCCGAGGCGTAGCAGTCCGGATCATTGGCTGCGTTACGCGCGCGCAGCGTCGCCATCAGGTCCGGATTGGCCTGCTGAAATTCTTGGCTGAACCAGCGGCTCACCGAGTTGTCGTAATGTGAGCCGGGTTCCCTGCTCTGGAGCATGGAGAGCCGGTTCAGGACGCGCTCCTTCTCCGCCTCGTTGCGTCCGGCGACGGTGGAGAGCAGCACCAGCCGCTCGACGCGGTCAGGATGATCGAGCGCCGCGCGCTGGGCGATCAGCCCGCCGAGGGAAAAACCGGCCAGGGCGAAGCGCGTAAAGCCGACATGATCCGCAAGAAGCAGGAGCTCGCGCATGAAATCGCCGATCTCGTAGCGTCCCTTCACGCGCGCCGAACGGCCGTGGCCGCGCAGGTCGAAGCGCAGGATGCGGAAACGCGGCGCGAGCCGTTCGATCACCCCGTCCCATGCCTCGAGATAGGAGCCGACGCCATGCACGCAGACGAGGCGGCGCGTGCCCGCGCCTTCCAGCCGATAGCGGATGCCGACGCCACCTGCGTCGAACACCGCATCGACCGTGCCGCTCTCCTCTGCCATCGTCACGCGATCGCCCGCGACTTTTGCTTCATCGCATCGCGCTCGCGCGCGGCAAAGACCGGCATCACCTCCTTGATGAAAAGCGAAAGCGACTTCTTCTGGACCTCGAAGGGCAGGTTGAAGGCAAGGCCGAGGCAGAACTGGTCGACTCCTGCGGCTTCATAGACCATGAGCTTCTCGATCACCTCGTCCGGCGTGCCGAAGACAAGGTTGTCGCGGACCGCCTGCGGGTCATATTGGTCACGGTTGGCGACTGCCTCGTAAGGCACGGCTTCGGGGAACCCGTTGGTCACGGTGCCGATGTTCTGGAACAGGTTCTCGAAGCTGCGGCCATAATCGATGCTGCGACGGACCGGCAGTTCCCAGTCGTCCGGCCTTTCATAGACGCAGGTGCGGCGCAGCATCATGAAGCGCGGTTTGGGGACATTCGGGTGGTCGGCCACCGCTTTCTTGAACTTGTCGCCGAGAATGCCGACCTCGGCCACCGGCCGCGACAGAGGCGTGGAAAGGATATTGTGGCCGTTGCGCACCGCCCAGTCGAAGGTGCCGGGATCGCGCGCCGCAACCCAGATCGGCGGATTTGGCTGCTGCAGCGGCTTCGGCACGGAGGTGGCGAGCGGAAAGTTGTAATACTTGCCTTCATGCGCGTAGTCGCCGGCCCACAGCTTCTGCACGGCGGGCACCAGCTCCTGCATATAGGCCCCGCCTTCCTGCTGCGGGATGCCGCCGGCCATGCGGTCGAATTCGTACTGGTAGGCGCCGCGCGCGATGCCGAATTCCAGCCTTCCGCCGGTCAGGTGGTCGCAAAGGGCGGCCTCGCCGGCAAGACGGATCGGATTCCAGTAAGGCGCCACCAGCGTCGCGGTGCCAAGGCGGATGCGCTCCGTATGCGCCCCCCACCAGGTCAGCACCTGGAACGGGTTCGGCGCGATGGTGAATTCGATGGTGTGGTGCTCGGCCGACCAGATCGTCTCGAACCCCCCGGCATCGACCATGCGCACGATTTCCAGGGTGCGGCCCACCACGTCGCGCATATCCGTGTCGGGACTGAACCGCTCCATATGCAGGGCTACGGAAAACTTCATGGCAGTGACCTTTTCGGATGTTTCAGCAGTTTGTTCTGGAAAACGTCAGCGCAGGCGGATGACGAACGGGTCCTGGGTAGCGCCGGAATAATCGAGCACGACATTCTTCAGCCGCGAGAATTCCCGCATGACCTCGAAACCGCCGCGCTTGCCGTAGCCGCTTTCCTTGAAACCGCCGGAGGGCGACATGTAAGCGGCAGAGCGATAGGTGTTGATCCACACCGTGCCGGCATCGACACTGCGGGCGAAGCGCATGGCGCGGTCGATGTCGCGGGTCCAGATGCCGGCGGCGAGCCCGTAATTCGTGTCGTTGGCCAGCGCGATCAGCTCGGCCTCATCGCGGAAGGGCGTGACGCCGACCACGGGCCCGAAAATCTCGTCGCGCATGAAACGCATGTCGTTGCGCGCATCGGCAAGCACCGTCGGTTCGTAGTACCAGCCGCGGGCAAGTGCCTCCTGCTGCGGTCGGCGGCCGCCGACGGCCAGCCGCGCGCCGTCGGCCACGCCATAGCCCACATATTGCTCGACCTTGTCGAGTTGCGCCGCCAGCGCCAAAGGACCCAGCTCGGTTTCGTCATCGGCCGGGTGGCCGATGCGGATGCGCGACGTGCGCTCCACCAGCCGCTCGACGAATTCGTCATAGACATGCGCCTCGACGAAACAGCGGGAACCGGCGATGCAGGTCTGGCCGGCGGCGGCGAACACGCCGGCCACCACGCCATTCACCGCGCGGTCGAGATCGACATCCCCGAACACGACGTGGGGCGACTTGCCGCCAAGCTCCATCTGGCACGACACCAGCCGGCTGGCGGCGTTGGCGGCGATGCGGCGCCCCGTCGCCGTGCTGCCGGTGAAGGCGATCTTGGCGACGTCGGGATGCAGCGTCAGCGCTTCGCCCGCCGAGGCGCCCCTGCCCGTCACCACGTTGAAGACGCCGGCCGGAAAGCCCGCCCGCGCGATCAGTTCGGCAAGCGCGAGGGTTGACGCGGAAGTGTGCTCGGAAGGCTTGACGACGACCGTGTTGCCGATCGCCAGGCAAGGCGCCAGCGTGCCGGTCAAAAGCATCAGCGGCGAATTCCATGGCGAGATCATGCCGACCACGCCGATCGGCTCGCGCAGCGTGAAGTTCAACATGTCGAGTTTGTTGACCGGTATGGTCTCGCCATGCAGCTTGTCGGCCATGCCGGCGAAATAGAGATAACTGTCAGGCGCGGCGCGGAGCTGCGCGCGCATCTCCTTCAGCAGTTTGCCGTTATCGCGCATCTCTATGGCGGCGAGCTCGTCGGCCTGTTCGGCGATCAGCTCGGCCAGACGGCGCAGCAGCTTGCCGCGGTCGGTCTGGGTCAGTCTTCTCCATGCCGGATCGTGGAATGCCTTCTTCGCCGCCGCCACGGCGGTGTCCACATCCTCGGCGCCCGCGTCGGCGACCTCGTACCAGGGCTCGGCATTTGTGGGGTCGTAGCTCGGAATGTAGCGGCCCGATTTCGGCGCCACGCGCTCGCCGCCAATATAAAGATCCTGACGCGACCCTTCGATCGCCTTCATCGTAAGGTCCATCATCTCACCCGTCTGCGGTTTCGTGGTCGACGGCCAGGCCGTTCAGCGTTCGCCAGGGGCGCGGCGCGCCATCGATCATGGCCACGCGGCCGCCATCGCTGGAATCGGCATAGATGCCGAAGCGCGCTTCGCTGCGCTCATGCAGGTAGCGCCGCAGCATCGCGCGAATCTGCCGGACCGGGATGTGCGCCCAGGGCAACTCGTCGGGCGCAAAGAACTTCAGCGAAGGCGACAGTTCCGGCACCGCGCCGCCCTGCCCGGACAGGATGCTTCGATAGACGACATAGCCCGGCTCCTGGTCGGCGACGTCGAACACCGAGTAGAGGAACGCGTCGTCGGAAAGCAGCGCCACGGCGCCGTTCTCGTCCAGGCTGACGATGTCGCCGGCTTTGCGGCGGTTCGCCGTAGGCAGGCCCCAGCCGCCTGCGCCGTCACTGCGCAGCAGGATGCGGCCTTCATGCTCGACCAGATAGCCGATCACCATGCGGCGCGAAGGCGTCCATCCGGGAGGCATCGGGTCCTCGACCGAGGCGAACCGGCCCCGACAGAAACCAAGCGGTGCGGCCGGGCTTGTGCCGAAAGCGCGCACGCGGCCGATCAGGACGACATGATCGCCCGCATCTACCCGGCTATGAACCGTGCAATCGAACCAGGTCAGGCTATCGGAAAGAACGGGTGCGCCAGTATGGATGGCGTCGTGGCTGACCGCCTCGAATTTGGACGCCGATTTGGAGGCGAAGACGCTTGCCACGTCCTTCTGCCGGTCGTGCAGAACGTTCACGGCGAAGCTGTCGCTAGAATTGAACGCAGGAAAGCTGCTCGCCGCCTTGCCGATGCAGACCAGAAGAAGCGGCGGATCGAGCGAGACGGACGTGAAGGAATTCGCCGTCATGCCGCGCGGCAGGCCGTCCTCGTCGCGCGTGGTGACGACGGTGACCCCAGTCACAAAGGTGCCGAAAGCCCGCCGCAACTCGACGGGATCGATCGTGCTCTGCTCTTTTTCGCTCACGGGCAACATGCGCCAGGCCTCTCCAGTTCCGGAAAGGATAGGGCCATGCGCGAAATGGCTCTTCCTGCGGTCCGCAGGAGAGGATGCGGTCAGTCTCCTAGGTGCCGGAGCAGGATTGCCTCAGATCGGGGCATCCTGCGACAGCGTTTCGTTAAGACGGATTGCCAGTTCCAGCGCAAAACGGCGCTCCGGCGTATCGATCTCGATGCCGAACAATTCCTGGATGCGATTCAGTCGATACCGCAGCGTCGTGACGTGAAGGCCGAGTGCGTCGGCGCAGGCCTGGCTGCGGCAACCATGTTCAAGGAACGATGTCAGTGTCTTGATGTAGTCCCCGTGATTATCCTTGTCGTGGCGTATGACCTGGCCGATCGTCATTTCGACGAAGGACCGCACCTCGGCGCTGTCGGCAGCCGAAAGCAGCAAAGGGAACGGGCCAAAATCCTGCGCTGTGAGCTGGCCGGTGCGATTGAACCGAATGGCAAGGCGCACCATTCGTTCGCACTCGCGCCACACCGCGGCATGGTCCTGTATGCTCGAGCAGGTCTTGCCAGTCACCACTATGGGCCTGACGTCGAGGCTCCATTTCGCTTCCTCCACGATCTTGCGCACGAGCGTCTTGATCGCTGCCTCGGTTTCCCTGGAGGAGCCCGGTACCCGGCACAGGATGATGTCGTCGAGCACCGCCGTCACGGGTGCCGGATTCTGCTGCTCGCCCAGCCGTACGATGGATCGATGCAACTCCGGAAGCGGCCGGGCCGAGCCGCCGGTTTCACGCGGAAGCGAAATGGCGATCAGCCTGGCGGGTGCGTTGACCTCTATGCCGAGGCGGCGCGCCCGCGCCGTCAGGTCGCCCACATTCCTCCAGTTGCCCGAGACGATCTCGGCAAACAGCTCGCTCGAAGTCTGGGAATCGCTCCGGAACCGGACATGGGAGCGCATCATCTGCACGCTGAGCGCAAACTTGGCACTCTCGAGAAGCAGGCTGTCGAGACCGTCGGCATCTTCCTGCGGCGGAAACACGATCAAGGCGCCCACCGTCTCGTCATCGACGGTCAGCGGCTCCACCATCGCAGGAGCATCGAGATGCTGCCCGCCGCAATTGAGATAGAGCCTGCTCGTGCCGAGCCGCGTTCCGTCCGCCGCCTGACGAGCGACCTTCAGCAATTGCCGGTTCAGCTTCTTGTCGACCTCTTCGCGCCACGCCGCATCGTCCACGATATCCTTTCGCGGCGAGCGTCCGGCGACGACCAGATTGGCGGTCAGGTCGACCACCACCATCGGGGTCGCCAGAAAGGTCTCCGCCATCGCCGCCGCCGACCCGACCGATCCATCGGAGAGAACCTTGTGCATCAGCGCGGAATGCGCGCTCAGCACGGACTGCAGACGCTCTGTCGCTACACGTTCGGCCCGCAGCCGATGCGCCTTGTCCACGGCGATGGCACCGAGATGCACGATCGTCTCGAGGAAGGAAAGATCGGCCTCGCCGAGTTCGACTATGCTTCGCGACTGAACCGAGAGCACCATGGCGCGCCCTTCCATGTCGCGGCAGCCGAGCGGCAGCACGACGACGGTGCGATAGCCGCGCTGGACGGCCTCTGCCTGATAGCCGGGATATTCCGTGGCGGCCTGTGCATCGCGGATGACGACGGGCTCGCCGCGGGTGAGAGCGGTCAGCGACGGGCTTGTGGCGAGCGTCCAGCGGTCGCGATAGGTTCCGGCCAGGAGGTTGGGATCATGGCGCGTTACCACCAGCGCATCGCCGCTGGCCTCGTCGATGCTCATCACGCCGGCCATCGACCAAATGGTGTGGTGGCAAGCGGCATCGACAAGATGCTGCAGCGTGGTGCTCAGGTCCACGCTGGAGTTGATAAGACTGGCAACGTCGTGCAGCACGCGCGACAGGGGGCGGTCTATGGCCTTCAAGAAAATCCTCCCGATCTCCTCGTCGTCCCTCACATATTAGGAACCTGTCAGCAATAGGGCAGCATTCCGACGCCGGTTTCTCCTCTCTTCCATAGGAAGCCGATGGCCCGGACCTGCCCTAGCGTAGATGCGAACGAAAGACTCGTTTCCGCAGCCAGCATCGATGAAGGAAGGTCATGTCCCTGGAAATCCGCAAGATCGTTCGCCACGTCGAGGAAGTCTTCATCGAAGGCGGAAAGGCGGGACAGCGCCCGGTCACGGCCGTCGCCGTCGCCGCGGTCGTCACCAACCCCTGGGCAGGGCGCGGTTTCGTGGAGGATCTGCGTCCCGAGGTGCTTGAAGCCGCGCCGATACTGGGGCGCGAACTCGTCGGGAGGCTGCTGGAACTGTGCCCGGCCGACAAGGTCGAAGCCTACGGCAAATCGGCCATCGTCGGCCTGGGGGGAGAAATCGAACAGGCTTCCGCCCTGATCCATACGCTCCGTTTCGGAAACATCTTCCGCGACGCCGTGGGCGGCACCAGCTACCTCAACTTCACGAACACCCGCACCCCTGCCGGCGCGATGGTTTCCTTGCCGATGACCCACAAGACGATAGTCGGCCAGCGTTCCCACTTCCTGACCCTGAATTTCTGCATCAGCGACGCACCCGACCGCGACGAAATTCTGGTGGCTATCGGCGCGTCCGACGGTGGCCGCATGCATCCGCGCATAGGCGACCGCTTCCAGGACATGGAGGAGATGGGTATCGCGCCAAAAACGGCGTGAGGCTGGAAAGCGTTCGGCGCGCTGGATATTGCAAATGGCGTACTTCTGCGCCGCTATGAACATGACGAGCGCAGCCAGCATGTCCTTTGCCGTCGCCTTACTCGCGTCCATTACGGTAACGAAGCGGATATCAACTAAGGAGCAAACTCAGTAACTAACAACCTTACATGCTATTGTGCACCGCAAAAAAAGGAATCTGAAAAACACGCCTTCCATCCCGGCGATAAATTGCTACTCTGAATGATCGCATAGCAATCAGGTATAACCGTGAGCAATGCAAGGCATGATCCAATCTGGTTTCGGACTGCCCTTTGACATCAAGAAGCAAGTGGAAACTTCGAGGGATTTCAGTCAAGCCCTCGATGTTCTGATGGACACCGTTGGAGAGTTCGGTTTCACGCAGGTGCTATACGCCTACCTGCCCATACCCCCACAGCTACCAAATGGTGACTGGCTGCCGCTTAAACTGAACGTCCGTAATTTCCCGAAAGGCTGGGAGGACGGCTGGAACAGGTTTATGAAAGTAGACCCTTACTATCGGGCCTGTTTTCAAGGAACTTTACCTATAGATTGGACTCGCGTGCAGGCGAACGGAAATCTTGCCGCGGTCCAGCGAGAAGCGTGCTCTTACTTAAACGATTTCGGCCTTTCGCATGGCATCACTGTTCCGGCCCATCTTCCGTTCGGACGGTTTGCGGTCATGAGCGCTATAGTCGACCGGCAAGACATCGACTGGAATACCATGTTTGAATCTGTGAGAGAGCCTCTTTTCAGATTGATGCATACATTTACGAAATCCATTTTGGATATGAAGTTCGAAAATCAGATAGATACCGTGCGATTCAGCAAGCTTACCAGCCGGGAGCTCGAATGCATGAAGTGGGCTGCAGCCGGAAAAACTTCAGAAGAAACTTCGATCATACTCGGAAGGTCGATTGAGACGGTAAGGCTACATATTAAAAATGCGATCACCAAGCTTGAGGCAACAAACAGATCTCAAGCCGTTGCCATCGCAGTACGTCTTGGACTCATCTGAGAGTTGATACGCGCCTCAAGAAATTTTCTTGAGTTCTGGAGTCATATCGCTAGGTAACGCTGGGCAACCTCAGGGTTCTCGAGATCGTCAGGCGAGATGCGATCAATGATCTTCCCCTTATCCATGACCAAGCAATAATCCGCGACAGATCGTATTAGCTGAAGATTTTGTTCAACGATCATGATCGTCAGCCCTTCCTCGTCCCGGAGGCGACGAATGATCAACCCGATTTCCTGAACGATGTTCGGCTGGATACCTTCGGACGGCTCATCGAACAGAAGGATCTCTGGCCGGCCTGCCAGAATGCGGCCGATAGCAAGTTGCTGTTGCTCACCACCACTCATTGATCCCGCCAATTGCTGCAACCGTTTCTCCAGTATCGGAAAGAACGAAAAAGCCCGCTTGAAATCGGGAGCGGCCGCGTTACCGACACCGGAACCCATTGCCAGATTGCTCGCGACCGTCATTCGCGTGAATATCCCGCGCCCTTGCGGTACGTAACCAATTCCCAGGCGGGCTCTATTGGTGGCACTAAGCTTAGTTATTTCCTTGTTACGGTAGGAGATCGATCCGGACATTGTGGGCAGCGCGCCAATTATCGTCTTGATCAACGTAGTCTTGCCGACGCCGTTACGCCCGATCACTGCGACTATCTCCCCTGATTTGATGTCAAAAGACACGTCATTGATGACGCGGACGGAACCATACCCGGACCTGAGCGCGGAGATTTGAAGCTGCATACTCAATCTTCTCCTCACAAGGTGCCGAGATAGATCCGCCGAACATCGGCATCGGCTGCAATTTCGTCAAAACTGCCTTGGGCAAACAACTTGCCATAGTGCAACACACTGGTTCGCGCGCAAAGGTCGCGAATGAAACCCATATCGTGTTCGATGACAATGATCGTTGTTTTCTGTGCGTTGAGCTGGCGGATGATAGCCGCGGTCTTGTCCGTTTCCTCCACCGACATTCCTGCAGTCGGCTCATCCAAAAGCAGGATTTCAGGATCGAACGCCATCGACATGGCAATGGCGAGCCACTGCTGCTGGCCGTGGGAAAGTTCACGCGCCAAGCGGTGTTCGCTGCCATCGAGACTGACTTGCGCAAGCAGCACCGCGACCCGTTCTGGTATTTGGCGGGCGCTATAGTGGCGACGCAAAGGAATGAACAGGTTTTGGAAAACGGTGAGATCGGCGAAAACCCGGATATTCTGGAATTTCACCGACAGACCGAGACGAGCCCGTTTGAAGGCTGGCAAGTCGGTGACATCACGACCCTTGTAGAGAATTTTTCCGGTCGTCGGCCTCTCGGTCCCCATAAGTATCTTGAAAAAGGTGCTTTTGCCGGCCCCGTTCGGCCCAAGCACGCAATGGACCTCACCTTCAGCGATGGAGAGTGAAAGCCCGTTAAGGGCACGCACGCCGCCAAATACCTTGTGTACGTCGCGCACTTCGAGAATGGGCGACGAGAGCGACGGATGCGTCGGAGCGTCGACCATGTGGATTCTCGCCTGCGCATTCATTGTATCCGCTCCATCTTCGGTAGATTGCAGCCTTGGGTCGGCGGAATAGCTCGCCCGGCAGAGCGGACCGTCCGATTTAGAAAGCGACCGATGATCTTGCCGATACCGGCCATGACACCTTCTGGCGCTGCCATCATCGCAACGATGAGTATGCAGCCAAGCACGAACATGGAAATCTCCCCCCATGCCGACAGTTCTATGGAAATCCAGTTGAGCGCTATGGTGCTCGCGACGACCGACGTCAAATCCTTGCGGCCGCCTACCGCTACCCAGATGACGACAAGAATATTGGCACCTACGCTGAAGCCATCTGGATGAATGTATGTGCCCCAAGCCGTGTAAAGCGTGCCGGCAAGACCAGCGATTGCAGCTGAAAGGCAGAAGACCCCAAGTTGCACGAGGCGCACGTCGTAACCGAAAGTTTCAGCTCTTTCAGGATCCTCCCGAACCGCCACCAGAACGTATCCGAAGCTGGAATTCACGATCCAGCGAAGTGCAAGATAGACGACGATGCCGATGCCGAGCACGAGCCAATAAAAGTCACGACTACGTCCATCGAACTCAAATACGGCTTCGCCGAGCCCCAGAATGATGTTCGGGAGCGAAGGGTCTGAGGCTGTCGCCGGACTAAGGCCGTTCATGCCACCCAGATAAGCAGAACCGATGACATAGCTCGGGTCGGCAGTTTGGCGCATGAATAGTCCGAGAAGCAGAGAAGTCACCAGCATCAGAATGGCGATGTAAACGCCTTTAAGACGGCTGTAGAACATCAGTGCCCCGATCAATGCGGCAAACACCGTCGGCACCAGGATGCCAGCCACCAAAGCCAAGTCGGTGTTGGCTTGGGTTTCGATCAGGTTCATTGCCACGATGCCGAAAGCGTAACCGCCTATGCAGTAGAAGGCAGCCTGACCCAAGCTGAGTATCCCGCAGAAGCCCCAAATAAGACACAGGCTCAGCGCCAGCATGGACGAGATCAAGAAGTTGCTCGCGGTCAATACCTGGTATCGAGATCCGTAGAATGG
This sequence comes from Mesorhizobium sp. SP-1A, assembly GCF_032460275.1. Classification (NCBI taxonomy): domain Bacteria; kingdom Pseudomonadati; phylum Pseudomonadota; class Alphaproteobacteria; order Hyphomicrobiales; family Phyllobacteriaceae; genus Mesorhizobium; species Mesorhizobium sp. SP-1A. The sequence goes on from NZ_JAVXZD010000003.1 coordinate 451,926, forward strand.
CAAAAGAACGAGCAACACCACCGCGACCAACCAGCAAAGCCAAAAGAAACGACTGTTGCCTAGGGTTTGCTGACCGTTGAATGCGCGCAAGAAGCGCTGAAAGCCGCTTGATTGCTTTTGCATAGTCACCTCTGCGTCGCGCGTATACGACGCCGCTCTATGAAATCGGAAATGCCGGCTGGCATGAGAAGAAGCGCCAGGAAGGCTGCCGCCATCACCGAGACATAGCCGATATATTCATTGAAGACGTTCGACGAGACCGTCTGAATCCCTGCAAGATACAGCCCCGCATAAACAAGGCCCGCAATCGGACTCGCGCCACCGCCGATCACGACAGTGATGAAGGCCATCGGCGTATAGTTTTGCCCGAAGAACGGTGAAATCGTCGCCGTCATCGCGAACATTGCTCCCGCAATTCCGCCAAGCGCCGAGCCAAGGCCAAAGGTCAAGGTGTACACGCGGCGCGTGTCGACGCCGAGCGCATCTGCCATGGCGGGATTCTCCATCGTGGCCTGCGCCTGCATTCCGAGCTTGGTCCAGCGGAAGATCGCCCAGACCCCTGCGATCAGGCCGACCGCCACGATGAACATGACCACTCGATAAACGCCGAATGCAAACGGACCGACGCTGAAGCTGCCGAGCGGGGTGGGCATGTTCATAATCGAAGGCCCCAGCAGCAATAAGGTGCCTTGGCTGACAACCAGGCTCACTCCCCAGGTCACGACAAGTGAAGAAAGCAGTTGATTGTAGAAGTGCCGAATGACCAGCCGCTCGATGATGACACCAGCCACCCCGGCGCCCAATCCGCCAAGCAACACGGCAACTGGAGCAGGCGTTCCGGCGTGGAAAGCCGTGACGGCGACATAGGCACCGATCATCATCAACTCGCCATGTGCCATGTTGATGACGCCCATCATCCCATAGATGATGATTAGGCCCACACCGGACAGGATCAGGAAGCTGAAGTTATCGAAATACTGATATATATAGCTTATTATCTGGCCAAGAATATCCACGGCGACCTCCGTACCTACGGGCAAGCGAAACGATCAGATCGTGTGCCGAAGTAGAAACTTCGGCACACGGATCGATCAATTCTTCTCGAAGAAGGCTTTCCACGTCGGATTATCTGAAGGCAGGAACTGACGGCCGGGCGCATGCTTACGCATGTCCACTCCCACCTCGGTAAGGAAAGTCGGCTCCGTTACTCCCAACGGCGTGACAAGTTGGAGACTATGCGAGTCATCGACCTTGAAGAGATAGGTCGGCATCGCCGCATGATGTTGTGAGCCACGCAACGTCCAAGGGCCCCCTGGAGCGTCGGGGATGGACACGTCGTCTTCGAGCGCCTTGATAACGGCATCGATATCCGTCGTGCCGGCACGCTTCCAGGCCTCTGCCATTGCCTTTACGGCTACGTAGCCAAAGGCAGCATGCTCATTCACATACACCGCATCAGGGAACATCGCGCGGATCTTGGCTGTAAAAGCCTTGCTGACGTCACCGGGTACGTCCTCGATGAAAGCCGGAGGTACGTACATGTTTGCCAGGGAAGGAGGCGCAAAGCGCTTGTGTTCATAGCCGTCCGAGATCGTCACATTGGACCACATCGGCGTGACAAGGCCGGCGGCCCGCGCCTGCGGATAGAATTGCACCTGTTCGGCACCGACCAGGCAATGGACCTGGAAATCGGGCTTGATGCCCTTGATCTTGTCGATCGTGGACTGCCATTGCGAGACGCCGAATGGGAAATACTCTTCCATCTCGATCTTACCGCCATACAGACCGGCGGCAACTCGGACCCATTGGCCGATCGCCCTGCAGAAATTGTAGTCCGCTCCGATGAAAGTCATCCGAGGGCCCATTTCCTTGATCATGTATTTGAGCGCGGGCAGGACCTGCTGCTCAGGCGTCGGACCTGAAAAGAAGGAATATTTGTCGGCGATACCGCCCTCGCCCTGGTTGTTGTGCCAGTAGATGACCTTGTTGCGAACGACTTCCTTGCGCGCGGCTTCGCGCTCTGCTCCGGTATACCCGGCCATGACGACGTTTGCTTCATCCTCGAAGATGCAGCGTTGGGCCAGTTCCTGATATCGCTTCACATCAGACTGCCCATCATAAGACACAAGCTTGATTTTCTTCTTCACGCCATCGACTTCGATGCCACCGGCGTCGTTGATTTCCTTTACGGCCAAACGGTAGCCATAGGTCTTCGGTGTCGACATGATGGAGAAGTCGCCGGACAGATCGTCGACCGTGCAAAGCACGATATCGTCCTGCGCCATAGCCGAAGTGCTTGACCAGGCAAGCTGCCCTCCGGCAACACAGGCAAGCAGGACCAAGGCATTCCTGATGCGAGTAAAAACCGTTTTCATTTTTTTCCCTCTGGTGGCAGGCATCACACAAAGACGACAGTCTTACGGGTTAACCTAGGGGAAACTTAATATACTGGCTCCGGGCCCGCCATTACCCTAAGAGGGAGGGTACGATGCAAAGCAGAGGTGGTCGCAGGCCGATTGGATGACGCCGCGCATCGGGAAATTTCTCCGACGCCGACAGAAAAAAGATAAGCTGTCGCATTGTCGTAACGATCAGCACTTCCGGATCGGACGCGCCGGCTTGTCGGCCAGGTAGGGTCGGACAAGGCTCCAGCACTGGTACACGGCGTCGTGACAGATCCAGGCTTCCGCAGCGAGTATCCGGCATATTACGGCATCGTCGATCCGTGTGGCCCCGACCGAAGTAATACCGCTGTCGGATATCTGGGCTTCGATCTTGCTCTCGATGCCTTTAGGCAGTGTACTGCCCACGGCAATCACCGTCGCCATATGAGGCAGTCCGCCCCACAAGCGCCGAAGCGCTTCCGTTTCCTCTTTGCCCTGCACGATCAAGCGATCGAGCAGCACGGGTTCGCCGTCGATCCGAACCTCGAACTCGGACTCCAGGGCCTCGAACTTGAAGGCCTCGCCGGGACCGTAGTGCACTCGACCAGCCGCAATCATATCGGTGGCGAATAGGCGCGACGATCCATCCAGATCGATACGCGTGCGTCGCTCGACCCGGGAACCGGCAAACATTATGGCCTCGTCCGGATGGTACTCAAGCAGGGCACCGGCCCCGACATCGATCCGGATCTGCTCACAGGAGGTGGCACCCTGAGGGCATTTATAGAACTTGCTGGCTGCCGTGGTTGTAAACAACGCACGGGTCCCCTCCTCCATCGTCGCGTAAAGATGAGCGGAGTCGCCTTCCACAAATCCACCACCGCTATTGATGGCGAGAAGAAACGGCTGATCATCATGATCCTGATAGTGACAGCCTTGCCATTGGTACGGAATTCGCCAACTCTTCGGATCTATCTCGGTACGCCCATTACGCCTGACAACATGCAGGTTCATCAACGCATGTTTGCCGATGGTCCAGCTACTATCCGGGTAGACGATCTGCATGACAGGGTCCTCAAGCCGCGACTGACATGAGCACGCTGTGCTCGATCCAGGTGGTGACGGCTTCTAGCCCGGCGCCAGTCTTCATGTTCGTGAAGATGTATGGTTTGGCGCCGCGCATTTTTCGGGCGTCGCGATCCATGACCGAGAGATCGGCCCCGACGTAGGGAGCGATGTCCATCTTGTTGATCAAAAGGAGCGGGGATTTGGTGATACCCGGTCCGCCTTTGCGTGGAATCTTTTCGCCTTCACCGACATCGATTACATAGATATGGCTGTCAGCGAGCTCGGGGCTGAAGGTCGCGGCCAGATTGTCGCCACCGCTCTCTATCAGAATCAGATCAAGATCCGGGAAACGTTTGACCAGATTGTTAGCCGCAACCAGGTTCATGGAAACGTCCTCGCGGATGGCGGTATGCGGACACCCTCCCGTTTCCACGCCGACGATGCGCTCCAGCTCGATCGCACCGCTGCGAGCGACGATCTCTGCGTCTTCCTGGGTGAAGATGTCGTTGGTTATCACTGCCAGCGAATAGCGTTTACCCATTTCACGGCAGAGTTGGATGAGCAGTGTTGTCTTACCCGACCCGACGGGCCCCGCGATGCCGAGGCGGACAGGTTTGCGCATGTACTGATCCTTTCACGCTCTATGAGATGCACAATCTGGTTTGCAAGCGTTCATGGCGCATGGAGGCGACGTCAAGGATCGCGAACGATGATGAGAGTTGGCGCAACTCGCGGGTTCGGGCGATTTCGGAACATTGCTCAACCAGGGGCGCAGCATGGGCCACGATACGTTGCGCTTCTGTCTGGCCAAGCGGCGCTAGTCTCTGCACAACGCCAATCAGACTGGAAAAGCTGGCCCATAGGAAGCTGGTCACAGCTTCCACTTCACTAAAGCCGAGGCCGGCAGCAAGAGATCCATAGGCTATAGCGTGATGGCCGTCGCATTGTCGCTCGGCAACCATTTCACCCAGCCTTCTTATGTAAGCCAGATCGAAAATATCTTTGCCGGCGGCGATCAGCGCAGCTCCGGTCATCAGAGAGGCCGCCCGCGCTTCGCGACTAAGTTTGATCGCACCGACTTGCCGATCGATCCCTTCGATGCCGTCCATGTCGTTCAGCATGCAATCGCGGAAGGACAAGACGACCGCAGCGGCATCCCCCGTGGCGAGATTGAAACGCAGCCAGTCCCTGCATCGCTGCTCCGCATCCACGGTGGTCGAAATGGTACCATCGTGCAGCCAGGTCTCGAATCCGTAGGAATGGGTGAACGCTCCGGTAGGAAAAGCAGCATTTGTCACCTGAAGAAGCGTCAGCAGGCGATCTCCACCGTTGGTATTCGGTCGAGCTTTCTTTACCATCGAACTCTTAGTGGTCGTGATGTCGGGTCGCATGATGTGCATCCGTTTCACGATCATGATGATGATGGTGTGCACCGGCGGCACCAAACCGCCGGCCAACAAACGGGGCGTGAATGCGTTCGACGGCAACACCCAATCGGTCCAGCATCTGTGCCGCCAACGGATCGTTAGGGGTCAAAACGCCTTCTTCACAAAACCGAGCAGGCCGATGGAAATTGCCGAGTTGATAGCATGCCGCCCACCAGGCGATTGCGTCTCCACCCGGCTTCAGGAAAAGCAGGTCTTCTTCCTTGGCTTTGACGACGACCGCGGTATCGTCATCAAAGCACAACACATCCCCGTCCTGTAGCTCCGTACCGCGCGGCAGCGAGACGCGAACCTCGCGTCCAAATCTAGTAGTCGCTGCAAAATGTGGAGAGGCTCTTTCATCGGATGTAAGTTCGAGCAGATCGACCTTCTCGGGGCAACTCAGGTCGGACATGTGCCCGATGATACCGGATATGATGTTCATGCGGTCACCGGAAATAATAGAGTTGCGTCAGTGGTAGGGTCTTTGCCGGTTTGACCGTGATGCGTTGACCATCGACGTAGACATTGTACGTTTCAGGATCGATCTCGATGTTAGGCATGTAGTTGTTGTGGATCATATCGCGCTTTGAGATCGTGCGCGTACGTTTCACGGGCATGAGTGTCTGATGGCTGCGTAGGCGCCCAGCCAATCCTGCATCGATCGCCGCCTGGGTGACGAAGGAATAGCTGGTACGGGCTGGATTGGCGCCCAGCGAGCCGTACTGCGGACGGTATTTAAGCGGCTGGCAGGTCATCAAAGAGCCAGCGGGATCGCCCATTACGGCATGTGAAATGAAGCCGCCCTTTACCGACGTTTCAGGCTTGGCGATGAAGAACTTTGGCCGCCAGAGCACCAGATCGGCAAGTTTGCCCGGCGCGATCGAACCGACATAACTGTCGACACCGAAGGTGACGGCCGGATTGATGGTGACCTTCGCAAGATAGCGCTTGATCCGAAAATTGTCGTTGCCTGCGCCGTCTTCCAGCAGGCGTCCGAAGCGCACCTTGTTGACGGCCGCGAGTTGGAAAGCACGCTGAGCGCTTTCGGCAGCGCGCCCGACCCCCTGACTGTCCGAGCCGATCATGCTGATGGCTCCCAAGTCGTGCAGCACATCCTCGGCCCGCATCGTCTCGGCGCGCGCGCGTCCTTGAATGAAGGCCATATCGGTCGGCACTTGCTTGTTGAGGTTATGACACGTGATCAACATGTCGATTTCTTCATCATACGTGTTGATCGAGAATGGATTGGTCGGGTTGGTCGAACTCGGCAGGCAATTCGGCTCCATCACGCAGCGCATGATGTCGGGTGCATTACCGCCGCCGGCACCTTCCGCGTGATAGATGTGCATGACACGGCCGTTGATAGCGGCGAGTGTGTCCTCATAATATCCGGTCTCGTTCAATGTATCGGCGTGTACCTGAACCTGGAAATCGAGTTCGTCGGCGAGGTCCATGCACGCCTCGATGGCCGCCGGCGACGACGACCAGTCTTCGTGAATCTTGAGACCGGTGGCGCCTCCGATGATCACCTGTTCTTCAATCGAACCCTTGGTGGCAGAGTTGCCCTTGCCGAAATTACCGAAGTTGAGGGGAATGTCGGCCATTGCCTCCAGCATGCGATGCAGATTGAATACGCCGGGGCATTCGATGCCAACTGTCTTGGGGCCGGAGCCGCCACCGATGACCGTGGTGAAGCCAGCGCCCTGATATTCGTAAAGCTGCTGCACGGAATCGAAGTGCGGATGGATATCGATGAACCCTGGAGTAACGATCATTCCCTCCACGGAGAGAATGTCCGTGTTGGGCGCTACGATAAGCCCCGGAGTGATATTCATCGTGTCCGGGTTACCGGCCTTGCCGACACCCACGATCAGCCCGTCCTTAATGCCGATATCACCTTTCACCACGCCGAGGATCGGATCAATGATGACGGCGTTCGTCACGACCATGTCGAGTGCACCGTCGCTGGCCTTCCACTTCGAAGCCTGCCCCATGCCGTCGCGGATGGTCTTGCCGCCTCCAAATACCAGTTCGTCGCCATAGGTGGTGAAATCATGTTCGATCTCAGCGACCAGGCCGGTGTCTGCGAGATGGATTTTGTCGCCCTTGGTTGGTCCATATTGGACCGCGTATTCCGGTCTCGAAAGCTTTGTGCTCATGATGGATCTCCCGTGCCGCCCTACTTGGCTTCCTTTTTCGAAGACTTCTCGTAGCGCGCATCTGGCGGCGTCCTGACGGCAAACCGCTCACCTTCGAAACAGTAGCCGTTCTCCTTGAGACGCCGAACCGTCTGTTGCTTGATGATATCGGACCGGGTCGTGCCGTTGGTCATGTTGTTCATGCCGTATGCAACTTCTCGTCCGACATAGGAGGTTAGCTGAACCTTGCGGCTTTGACCGGGCTCGAAACGCACTGCCGTACCGCTTGCGATATCCAGATGCATGCCGAAGCCTGCTTCTCGATCGAATGCCATGGCGCGATTGCATTCTGCGATATGGTAATGGGCGCCTATCTGAATTGGACGGTCGCCTGTGTTGACCATCACGAGCTCGACAGTTCGTCGACCAGCATTGATTTCGATGTCGCCATCGGCAAATTCAATCAATCCGACCTTGGAAGGCTCACCGACGTCAAAGGCTTCGGCTGCTATCACCGACTTTGGCAAGGGAGGGCGGGACCACTTGGCGGGCATGGCGGAACTCCAAAAAATTAGCAACGAAATCGACAAATCCAGAGATTGATGACAGTCAGTCGCGGACCGGATTCATTACGGTCACGAGCTTGGTGCCATCCGGAAAGAGCGCCTCGACCTGCAGAATGGTCAGCATTTCCGGAACACCTTCCATCACATGCTCACGCTTCAAGATCGTAGCCCCGTACTCCATCATGTCAGTCAACATCGGGATGACGCCTTCGCGCGCCCGCTCCAGGATTTCATCCGATATGAGAGCAACGGCTTCCGGATAGTTCAGGCGGATTCCTTTATCCAAGCGACGTCGCGCCATTTCGGCCGCCCCCCATATCTGGATTCGTTCTTCCTCCCTCACTGTAAGATGCATCGTAGGCTGTCCTTCCAAGTGAATGCCGGTTCTGCGTTCGCCCAATAATGCCACCGACCTCGATGCTGTATATCTACCTGTCCGGGTAGGATAAGCTCATCGCTGATGGCTCAAGGTCGAGGACCGGCAACGGCCTCATGAAGCGCGCGCTGCATCAAGCATGCAACGCTGCCTGTTCGATCCGGTCAGATCCGCAACCACAGCATAGCAGCTTCAGCAACTAAGAGGCGCCCATCCTCCCCTTTCAGGGTATGACCTTCGTCGCCTCTTTGTCATAGCCTGTGTCATGTACGGCATCGACGCGCTGCGGAGGTCCCGGCGGTGCAGTGTGCTGTATGGTCCCCGATGCCATAGTCTCAAGCAATATGGCCAGGGCGCCGCTCCGTGCATGTTTAGTGACCGCCTTAGGGGAGGAAGCGCTACACAGCGCCGCAAGTGAGGATCAGTGCTGCAGTCATTTTGCAGCCAGTTTCGAAAGCAAGGAGGATCAACATGAACAGACCCGTCTTTCGGCTCCTGACCGGAGCGACGTTCCTGATGCTGATGGCAGGAGCGGCCGAAGCCCATGTCGGCATCGGCGACGCCAGCGGCTTCTCGCACGGGTTCCTGCATCCGCTCGGCGGGCTGGATCACATCCTCGCCATGGTGCTGGTCGGACTCTATGCCGCCCAACTCGGCGGCCGGGCGGTCTGGCTGGTGCCGGCAAGCTTCGTCTGCCTGATGATCGCCGGTGGCGGCCTCGGCGTTGCCGGCGTGTCAGTGCCCTTCATCGAACTCGGCATCGGCCTCTCCGTCGTCGTGCTCGGCGCGGCGGTCGCATTCGGGTTCCGGATCGCCCCGGCGGCGGCGATGGCCTTGGTTGGTTTCTTCGCCATCTTCCATGGCCATGCCCATGGCACCGAGATGCCGGAAACAGCGGCGAGCCTGGCTTATGGCGCCGGCTTCGTGGCCGCGACCGCGTTGCTACATGCTTTGGGCGTCGCCGGCGGTCTGGTGCTCGGACGTCAATCCACCGCGGGTGGCCAAATGCTGGTCAGGTGCGCGGGCGGCGCGGCTTCCCTGGCGGGCGTAGCGCTCATCACGGGAATCCTCTGACGGGTGCAAATGTCAAAACCGGCATGGGCCCAACCTCGCCCGCCTCGACGGGGAAGGGCCCGAACCGCCATTTCTCCTGGAACTTGAACCATGCCGTATGACAACCGGCAGAGCCTGCTGCACAGCGCTATCGGTCAGAAGATTCGCTTCTACCGGATGATGCGCGGTGCCACGGCGATGAACCTCGCCGCCGAGGCCGGCATCTCCACGGGCATGCTGTCCAAGATCGAGCGCGGTTCGATCTCCCCGTCGCTCGGCACGCTGCAATCCTTGTCCACGGCGCTCGGTCTGCCCATGTCGGTTCTGTTCCAGAACTGCGAGAAGCGGAGCCGGGCCGTCTTCACTTCAGGCGGCGGCATGGAAGGCTGGCCCTGCCAGAACAAGTTGAAAGCCAGCCATCGGTTGCTGGGCGGCGGGTCCGGCGTTCTGGGTGTTACTCTCAACCCGTATCACATCACGCTCACGCAGCCCTCGGACAATCTTCCCGAGTTCGAACACCAGAGCATGGAGTTTCTTCATGTTCTCAAGGGCGAGCTCGTCTATGGCCATGGCGATAAGCACTATCATATGGCCGCCGGCGACAGCCTCTTTTTCCATGCCCGTGTTCCGCACGGGCCGATCGAGCTGGTCAGTCTCCCGGTGCATCTGCTGGCGGTGGTTTGCCACCACCAGAATGCCGCGAGCTGAATGATGTCCTCTGCCTGAGTCGTCCTTGTAGGGACCTGGTCGGGTCAAGACTGGTGACCATACCTGTCAAGGTGGGATTAGTTGGTCTGCCGCGCAGTTCGGACTTTTCGTCCCCTCACCCACACGCTCGCCACGTTCGCCCGCGTGGCGTTCAGCACGATCTTCTGGAATATGTCCTCGGCCGTGTCTTCGCCCTCCAGCGGCAGCAACCGTAGTGTCGGTTTCTTGTTGCCCTGACGGGAAAGCAAGGAGCCCGAACGATCTTGTTGAGGACCGCCCGCTGGGAGGGCGAACGGAGAGACTGCATTTACTTCACAGTGATGCTCATACCGCTGAGATCGAGGTTGACTTGCAGGCCGACCTGCCTGCCCGAGAGTTCGAGTTGGGCGCCCTTGTCATTGCTCATGACGATCATCTGGGCCCCTCTGCCAAGCGCGCCGCCACCACCTACTGCCCCGTAAACCCCCGTGACATCCCGGGCGCGGCGGATATGGCGGACGGTGCCCTGGAAATAGGTCTTGGAAGCTCCGAAGGCGAGGCCGCCCGAAATACCGCCGATAGAGATGGGATAACGGCGACCATGGAAAGTCAGCGTGCCCTCGCCTCCGGCACCGCCGACGAAGAAGGCCGCCTTGTAGATAGCGAAGCGGATCCTGCCGCTGTCGGCATGTGCGGCACTGGCAAGGCTGACTCCCGCAGCGGCGATGACGGCAAACGCGACTGAACGACATCTGGGCGAAATGTTCATGATCGGACCTCCTCAAGGTCGGCGCTTGCCAGCCGCCCCGGCAGGTCAGCGTCGGATCACAGTTATAGCTGAACAGTCTGGCCCCTCATTGGTTCCAAGCAGACTGAATCTGGTCGCGAGAAAGCCGACAGGCGAGGCGCCGTATGTGAACGCAGATGAAAATCTCCGCCCGGTGGATTTCGCCCGTCAGAAATGCCTGTATCCCTAGCCGCCGCTGCGCGCCATGATCGACGCTGTAGAGGTGGAGGACACCGACAGCGCACGGTGCCGGAGCGGCCTGGGATAGGCGGCGGGACGGTTCCGGCCCGAGTAGCCAATTTTGTTCGGAAATGGCGCGCCCGAAGAGATTCGAACTCCTGACCCCCAGATTCGTAGTCTGGTGCTCTATCCAGCTGAGCTACGGGCGCGCAGCCTGTCATGGCAGTGCATGAAGGCGACCGACCGGTCCGTGACCGGCCGTGAATTGACGTGCTAACTAACGAGTGAATCTGCGAAAAGCAAGACGGGCCTGCAAAGTTTTCCCACTTCTTGCTTACGCCATCGGGAAAAAGGCTGGAGCGGTATCGCGGCGCTGTGCCCTCACCCCGCCCGATCGCGTGGCTAAGCGGCTCAGTCTGCACCCTGCCCTGGCCTCACCCCGCCTCAAGACCGCCGTCAAGGGCTTGCCTGTCCCGGTTTCGGGCTCATCGGTTTGGCGTTCCGAATCGCTCAATCTGCCGCGGACCTTGCCGCATCCTGGCAAACGAAAGCGCCCAACACAGGCCGTCCTTGGCACATGCTGCGGTACATTTCGGCATGCAACGTCTGCACGAAGGCTTGGCGTGTCCTATCTAAGGCAGGCCTCCCGGAAGCGGAATCCGTTTGGGACGACATGCGTGAAAACAATGCCATGCGCATCGGGCGGATCTGAAAGGTCGCGACGCGGTTTGACACGCAGCAAAGAATGCAAAGGCTTGAAAGGAAGGACGATGGTGGAAGAGATCGAACTGAACGACGGCGGGCTCATTCCCCAGCTTGGCCTCGGGGTCTGGCAGGTCGATCCGCAGATCACGGCGCGCGTCGTCGCCGACGGTATCCGTGCCGGATACAGATCGATCGACACGGCTGAGGGCTACAACAACGAGCAAGGCGTCGGCCGGGCCATCCGCGAGGCCGAAATCGATCGCGAAGATCTGTTCGTCACCTCCAAGCTGCGCAACGGCGCGCATGAGCGCGACAAGGCGTTGCGAGCCTTTGACGAGACGATGCGCAATCTCGGCATCGACCGGCTCGATCTGTTCCTGATTCACTGGCCGGTCCCCAGCCAGGGCAAATATGTCGAGGCGTGGAAAACCCTTGTCGAGTTGCGGGACCAGGGCCGCGTCAGATCGATCGGCGTCTCCAACTTCAACCAGGACCATCTGGAGCGCATCATCGGCGAGACCGGCGTCACGCCGGCCGTGAACCAGATAGAGCTGCATCCGCATTTCCAGCAGCGCGACAAGCGGGAGTTCCACGCCAGGCACGGCATCAGGATCGAAAGCTGGAGCCCGCTGGGCAGCGGGCGGCTGCTTCAGGACCCCGCATTGGAAAGGATCGCCCAAAAGCATGGCAAGAGCGTCGCACAGGCGATCATCCGCTGGCACCTGCAGGAAGGGCTGGTCGTGATCCCCAAATCCGTCCACAAGGAACGCATCGAAGCCAATATGGACGTTTTCGATTTCGGGCTCGACGATGCAGACATGCAGGCGATCGCCGCGATGGACCGGCGCGACGGGCGCACCGGCCCCGACCCGGCCACGGCGGCATTCCTGTTCTGAACCCGCCGCCCGGTGCCTGACCGCCGCCGGCGCGGCAGGCCTTCGCGCCGGCCACTTTGTCGCAGACGGGTGGACCTTTCTTCCGCATGATGTTGTGATGCGTTCGCATTCATGATGGGAGGCAGATTTGTACAGGCACATTCTCTTGACCACGGACGGCTCCGAACTCGCGCAACGCGGCGTCGACCACGGACTGGCGCTGGCAAAGAATCTTGGCAGCAAGGTCACCGCCGTGACGGTGACCCATCCCTATCCCCTGCAAAGCGCCGCGACTATCGGCACCTGGGAAGCGGCGCAGAAGGAACACGCTGACAAGGCGATCGCCGCGGTCAAACAGGCGGCCTCGAGGGCCGGCCTCGAGGTCGGCATCGTTCACGAAAGCAATGATTCTCCGGCCGAGGCCATCGTGGACACGGCCAAGAAGCTCGGCTGCGACCTGATCGTCATGGCTTCACACGGCAGGCGCGGCGTGAGCAGGCTGCTGCTCGGCAGCCAGACGGCCGAAGTGGTCCACTCCTCGCCGATTCCCGTCCTCGTCGTACGGTAGGCGGCCTCGTGCGGGCGGCGATCGCATCCCGCCCGCCTCTCTCCTTATCGCCAGGACCGAAGCCTGGGCGATGGGCTGTTCAAACGGCAACAAAGTGAGTAGCCAAATCTAAACTGACTCAATCAACCCCTTGAAAATCCACAAAGCGAGAATCTTCCTTCCATGCGATCCGCCAAACTTGCCTGATTCATGGGGTGATTATGGCAGACATTCGAACGCGTTTCAGGCTTGGCTGATACGCAATAAAAAGGCCGCCAACGGCGACCTCCTAAGCAGTGTCGGGACTGGGAAAGGCGACGTTCAGGCTGCCGCAATCAGCGGTTCTACCTCTCTGCGTTGCCAGACCAGCGTCTTCTTCGGTTCCAAGACATAGGGCTGGATACCAGCGGCGCGCAGAATACGAGGTACGTCTCGCCATCGCAGGTTGCGCCCGAGGGCCGAGAAGCGCTCGGTAACTTCAGAGGTAAGTATAAATTCTCTTTCAAAGACACCAAGCTCTGTCACCGTTGGCTTCCTTGAAAGGAAACCGTCACGTACGAGCTGGTTCACAATCACAGGTGTTGTTTTGAGCACTCCTGCCGCGTCCTGTTGTGTAAGGACTATATCGGCATCCAAACTGCTCGAAACAGCGTCATTGAGGAATTGTAAGGCTCCTATGTCACGGACGGCAAGGGAGGCCATTAATGACTTTCCTCCTACGCTCCAGACTTCAAGCTGACCTCTAATTATTTTGAGGAAGATTTCGGGCCATGGATTCGTAGGTTTCGGTAACAGCCTACCGACGGCCTTGGTAATTGTCATTGCGGTAGCGGGCAGAGGTGTCGGAGAAGCCATGGCCTCGCAGCGTCGCCTCAAGTCTTCCACTGATGACTTTTCGTAATAGCCCATGGCGTAAGGCACCGAGAGAAGAGGTCTGGCTGGTGTCAGCAAACCCATATCGCCCAGGGCGGATAAGCATGGGCGAGGTACGCAGAATTCTATTGCCACTTTGGTGGATGAGAGAGTCTTCTTGCGGTGTGTAATGATATCCTTTAGACCGGCGATATCGACCATCATCGGACCTTTCTGAGGGTCCTTCAATTGCCGGAAGGGCAACGCACCGGAGCGTACAAGGCGCAAGATGGTTCGGCTGTCCAAGTTAAAGTCTTTCGTAGCCTGACAGACGGGAACAAAATCGTCTCCTGCCCTGTAGATTCCAGTACGGATCGCATGCGTAGCGCCCTCCCACCCCTCCATGTCGGCCGCGATCATGCGCTTGAATAAGGACTTCAGTAGTGGATCCACATACTGGTCCATGCTGATGGCAACTAACGGACCAAGTTCTTTCCTTACGCCATAATATCCGCTCCGGTCCCCTGCAGTAGCTCGGACATCCGCCGCAATCTTGTGGAAGCCATCCGGCCAGTCGAGAAACATTCTGGCGGACTTCGCCAAAATCTCGGGAGTGAAGCGCTGATAATCTGCAAGGCAAGATGGACGTTCAAGCGTGGAAGAAGTGTGAGACGCGCGCGAGGTGAGCGCGCATGCAACTGCCAGGATTCCTTCGAATAGCGCAGACGGCTCAAGCGCGCTGATTTCGGGATGCAGGCGTCGGCCCCCGTCCCTGTTCCTACGCTCGGGATCAATGAGGCCGCTACAAAAATCGAGAGCTTCCAAGTCGTTGATCTCGACTGTCGGCTGGGGATAGTCGCGAAAGTCAACCCGTCCCCTGGTAACGCCGTATCGGTCGGCACTTACGCAGAACTCGCAGTACTGCAAGCCGTAGCTCCGAGAGAAGGTTGGGGGCCGCGAGCATTCGGGGCAGCGATCAAGCAAAAGTTCCTTGGTACCTGGATCAAACGAGAACACCCCTACGCTCCACATGGCCTTGAGGTGCAGCGACTTTCGAAGGCTCATCGGTGAGACGCGCCGTTGTCTCGCATCTCGATGGATCGCCCTTAGAGGAACCCCGAAGAAATTGACCCAGCCGGGCCTGCCTGCGATGGGCCTGATCGCCACACGCTCCAAGTCGTCTGAACGGTGTGGAAGTCCTAGCGCCACAGCCAACCGATCAAGTCCATGCGACAGACTCCCGATCCGAACGGAATGCCGACCGACCTCGAGGCCGGCCGCTGCCAAAACATGAGTCGTTCTGCGATATGAGTTCAGAGCCGTCGCGCGCAACACCAGTTCTGCCACGGATTCACCGGTCAAGACCGCACCCAACGGCACGACTAGGGGAGTTGCGCCTTGAGGGTGGTTTCGCGGCGTCGGAGGCTGCACATGGAGATCGGAAATCATGCTGCCCGCAGCTCCCTTTGTCTAATGCCCGAACGAAACGGATTATAGCTGATGAGCTTGGCAGGGATCGCCCATTCGTCGACCGCGGCCAGCAGATGCGTTTCCAGCAGTTGATCCGCCCCCCGCTCCCTGGCGATAGTGGCGGCAGCCAGCACCAGGTTGCTTGCCGTACCCAGACGTCCACCAACGACCTCATGGACGTTCGCCGGTATGTCGCCCGAAACCAAGTCAGATTCCTTGGGGAAAATGCCGCACTGCTGCATCAGAATGCCAACGGATCCCAGATAGTGCACGAACATCCGCTGCTCGGCGGGACGCTCGGGCCTGAGCTGGCTGAAATCGATCTCGCCTAAGTTTCGCATGTTCATCTGCTCGTCGCCGAGGATGAGATTCCTCGCGCCGTCAATGCCGAGGAAGACGATGGGTATGCGTCCCTCGATCATGATCACCTTCATCATGTCGGTGACAGAGGAATTCTCGGCCGAGAAAACACGACTGCTTTTCTTTTGATCGGCTTCGTAGCGATGGTCGAGGTGTTGGACCTCATCGATGAACATGATCTGAGTACCCTTTGCTTCAATGTAGTCGTAGGCGCGCCCGAGCATTGAATCCTTGGTGCCTCGTGAGGCCCTGGGATCACGAAACGCTTTCAGGATATCGGAGGCGAACGACTTTTCGGTCGCCTTGGCAGCGAGGGTAACGTGCAGTGCAATATGTTGCTTGTGTGCGATCTCCTTGCGGTTCATGCTTGCTGGGAAGAGACCTTGCGCGATGACTAAGTCCACGATGACCGTCTCGATATAGTCCTTCACCGTCGTTGATTTTCCCGACCCGGTGGGAGCGAAGATGCAGGAGAAGCGCTGGGGCTCCCAAGGCGCATCGATCTTCATCTTCCGCATCGAATCGAAAACTTTATGGGCCCCTACCAAACGGTCGTGCTTGATACGCATTTGCAGGAATTTCGCGGCTATCTCACCATTGGGTAACATTGCAGTGCCTCCTCACAGGGTGCTTCTGAGATCGGCCAGCAGTCCGTCTGCGTCTTCGACCTGGGTCCAAACCGAGCGCGGAATCGGCCCCGTCTTCTTCGGAGCAGTCTCCGGAATCTGCTGAACAGGCTGCGCCATCATTGTGGCACGCTTCTTTTGATTGGCGGCCCGTGTTGCCATAGCTTTCTTAGTGGCGGTGGCGCCCCCGCGGCGGCTCGACTTGATCACCGAGCGATCGTCAGTGCGCTCCTGAGCGGCGATGGAATTGGGAACATTGGGTCCCATGCCCGAATCCGACGGGTCTTCGAAGACCTCTTCCACTACCGAACCCGCCACGAGCTTCGTCCCAGGGGTGAACCTAGGCGCCAGCTTTCGCGCTTCCCGGAATGGATGGGAGGCGACGATGGGTTCATACGTCGCTCGCAAAGCCGCAACGACTTCCAGCATCTCGTCTTCGCTGCAGAACTGAAGGTTGCGATCCCGCGCGAACTGGCGGCTGTCAGCCGCTTCCTTCCATGTGAGCCCGGCCGAGTATCGTGGAAGGACATTCGGGATGCGGATGTTTAGCTTGGTGCGAGGGTTCCAGACTTCAATATATTCACATGTCTCATTGAGAACGATGTGCACCCGTGCGACGCCGCTTGATGACAGCGACTTCCGCTGGAGCGACTTCTTAGCAAAACGCATTAGGTCATTCAGGAGCGCGCTCGTAATCAGCGGGTCGTGAAATTGCTGGTTGTCATACCTGATGCCGGACGTCGTAAGCTGAGCACTTTTGACCCGCCCCAGGAAAGTATCGAGAGCGTTGACGTTATCTATCATCGGCCTACCGTGTTGTTCGATGCCGTCCTTCCAGACGAGAGCAGGCGACATCCCTAGGCCTCTGTTCTCTGAGAAGGCGGCTTTTCGAATTGCGTACCAGAGTCCGTCGGTCATCTGCTCGAGATTCCTGTCTGCTTTAGATCGGGGATCCAGCCTGAGCTGGGACATCACATGTGGCTTGTGGGGAATACCGCTCGGTAAGCGGTGCCAGTAGAGCTGGTTCAGCAAGTGAAATTCATGCTCGACGTGGCATTTGAATTCGGGAGTATGGATTGGAGCCCAGATGATGTTGATGCCCAAGCTCTCGCACATAGTCTGGAAGGAGACCTCAGCATTCTCCCAGGCGCAATCCACGATGATGAAACTCGGTTTCCCCCCGGCATCAGCGAAGTTCTTGAAGTTCCGGAGTTCGGGGGGCAAAAAATCCTTTCTCCGGACCAGCTGCTTCATGCACATGACGACAGTATTGATTGATGGCGGCTCGAAGGTCAGTATCGCCGCGAGAGGCATCCGGGAGTAAACATCGACTGCCAGCGCCAGCCACGGGCGTTCCTGCATCAGGACTTGACCGGACGGATTCTCCACATTTGCCCAGGCGTCAGCTGGTGTGTGATCGAACATCACATATTCGAGCGGGCGAGAGGCCTGGATCGCTCGACTCTGCCCCCGAAAGCGGCGGCCGGCCCGGAGTTCCCCATACCGCGCCCTATATCGATGGTAGTTTTCGGCGCCGTTGATCCAGAGTCGCAACGTCTCCTTGTTGGGTTGGCCTAGTTGATGCTCAACACCCAATCGTGCGAGCTCTTCGTTCTTATTCTTCAGCCTTATCGAGAACTCGTTCTGGACTTCCCAGAGCTTCGGCGCGCGCGCCGACCAGAACAGGTCGATCATCTCCGCCTTGAGCATTAAAACGTAGGGATCCCAGAACGAGCCCTTCTCCGAATCTTGGGGACCAAGGAAATGGTGTAGATCCCTGGTGCCCGGCCTCCCACAGCCCTTAATTGAGCGCCTCAACGTGCTGGCTGAGAAATCTGGATCAAGACCCAGCGATCTGGCCTCGTCTTCGTGCATTCGGATGAATGCCTTGAGCTTGTAGTCGCCAAGCGGACAGGGGGAGGCATCGAACTTGCGCGTGTAGAACTGCTGAGACAGTGCCTTGACGTACTTCCTCTTCAGGCGGGTGATCGCCAGCCGTTCGACTTTGCCAGAGGCCTTGTCCGGGTCCATGAAAGTTCTTGGATCGACGTAAGTGAAGCTTTCAGAAGGGCTCGGTTCCCCCTCAACATGTACCCGGATCATCTCGCCCGTGACGGAGAACTTCTCCAGCACATCGTCATGAGACAGCTTGGTTGTCGAACGCCCGGATTTAGCAACGAACACGTGTGTCCCGTCGCCCGTGATGTCGTGTAGCTCATAGACACATTCCCGCGACTTCTTCGGGAAGAGGAAGAGCTGCCCCGGACGGATGTCTGTCGTCGCTTCGGTCATGCCGCGGGTCCCATTCCGTCTGAATTCATAGGTGTTCATTCCTTGGTCGACGCCGCGGCTTATGTCGATGGAAACGATCCGTCTTACATGAAGAGCGGCCGCCTTGGCCTTTCCCACCAGACCACCTCCCAGCGCTTCAACCAATTCGCCGTGATCCCCCTTGGCACCGGATCGACTGATCCACTCTGTGGCCCGATGATAATCGGCCACGGAAACTTCCGTGTATCGATCAATTAGAAAGTCATGGATGCGGGGAAGGTCGACGCAGGCTAGATCGTCCGAAAACCTCGCGGTCACGAATCCTACCCCGATGCTCTTGTAAATGTCAGCGGCTAGCCTGAGCTTGTGGAGGTACTTCGGATCGTTGTTCCTTGGATCGTCATCGGACTTGATCTCGACCACCAGCTTCATAGGGCGGTCATCGGGCTGTCGCTGCGTCGGTGACCATTCGAGAAGCGCCCTGGCGAAGGGCACGCCTTCAAGGATGCGGTGGAAAGCGGCGGGTTCAACATCGAGCTCGAGGTCCGGAAAGTACACCAGCGGGTTGGATTTACCGCGTACGTACATCTCTAGGCGGTGCGGCTGAGAAAGCAGGGCGACCACCGGACTCGCAAACTCGCAGAGCTCCAGTGCGGGAAGCTCCGCCCCCAAGGACTCCCAAGGCATCGCGCGACTGCCGGCCTTCAAGGACACGAAGGTGCCGGTTGGTTTGGTCCAACGTGCCTTCCGCATCTGCCTGAGCGGTCCGCCCGTTGAGGATCGGACGATGCGCGCGGCCGTGTCCGATAGCTGTTGAGCCATATCCAAGAACATGCGTATCCTTTCGCTCCGATTAAGGCTCGGCGCGTCTGAGTCCTGCGCGTGCGTGCGAAAGCCTATCCGAAGCGAGGGGAGAGGCCGCGTCTTCGAACACGTTGAGGATGTCCATTGGCAAGCGTCTTGGGAGCGGCCTTCGCCGACATTGTGACATGCACAACAGACCGCCGCATCCTCGCGATCTGGCCCATCAGATCGTCGAGGCTATGAATGTCGTCGATGATCGGACGGCCGTTCTGCTCTAGGCTGAGCTTCAGGGCTCTTGAAGGCGCCATGCCGATCCCGCGGTGCATACGCATGGAATAGTCAGTGCAGGCCCAGCACCACAACCTGTCTCTAAGCTCTTCGAGCGTCAGGAGGTCTTCGCTGCGGGGATCCAGTTCCCGTTCGGACATCTCCAACGGCTTGTGCCGAATTGCTCCCGGCAAACGATGAAATACTTTTTCGGTGATGGTCCGAAGCAGCCTCTCGACGTGGCCCTTGTATTCAAGTGTTTTCAGGGGAGCGAATACCAGGTCAATGCCTGCGGCCTCGCACAAGGCGTAGAACGAGACGCCGACTTGGGCCCACTCATGGCCGACTACGAGCGTCCGCGGCATTCCCCGGACGGAGGCAGCCATCGCACCCCCGAACTCCGTCTTCAGCCATTCCTTGGGCCGGACGATCTGGCCCAGGCTTTCCAGCAGCGTCAGGATCGAGGGAGGTTCGAAGGAGATGACGACGGCGAGGATTGACCTGGTATGGATATCCGACGCCAGGGTGAGCCACGGTCTCTCGACTATCGCCTTACCGTCCCCGTCGACCCCCTTCACCCATTGGTCGATTTGGATGTGGCCTAGTGCAACCGTCTCAAGGAATTCGCGGGCTTCCATGTTCGGTCCCTTGACTGGCAAATGAACACCGCGCGTCATAGGAAGCACTCCAACGGCCGGTCGCCAGGCTCGTCGCAGTACCGAAGCCCATCGAAGTGGCTGGCCTTCTTACGTCCCTTAATGGTCATATCGACGCTCATCCCCCAATCGCTCCGAGTGACGACGGGCAACCGGACGACGCTTGCGTCGGACCGCGCCAAGGAGGCCGGCTGCCCGGCTACATGCGGCGCTGCGGATGCCATCCTCAAAAGGGTTGTAATCGATTATCCCAACGGGAACGGCCCAGGTATCAGTTGCAATCGAAAGATGCTCCCTTGTGACACGGACTGCACCAGCCTTCCGCGCCACCATGCTGGCCGAACAAATTATTGCGGATGCCATGCCTAAGCGGCCATTGGCGACCTCGTGAATGCAGGCTACTACATCTCCCGAAACAAAGTCCGACGGTTCGTCGAACAGGCCGTGCTGCTTAAGCCTGGCGCCAAGCGTGCCGACAAAATTGATGAAGGTCCCCCACTGAACCTCATCCACTCTGTCCAGAGCGCCGAAGTCCAGATGCTTTATGCAACGCGTGGCGAGCGCAACGTTGCTCATTAGCTCGTATCGCGCTTCCATGTTTCCTACGAGAACGACGGGTGCCACGCCCTTAAGCAGCAGTGTCTTAAGTATCTTTGTGGCTGTTGTTTCCGCCCGGGAAGCTGACGCCCTGAAGGTCATTTGATCGAGCAGGTGCTGGGCCTCCTCGATTATCAGCAATTCGGTGCTGTGATCCCGGAGAGAAACGCATGCCAGTGCCAGCAACTCTTGGGCTGAGAGCCCTCTTGGCGGCAATGGGCCTCCGAGAGCTTGCAAGATGTCGACCGCGAACGATCTCTCGGTCGCCTGCGGAGACACGATCACAGGTACGACTGTCCGTTGCTGCCTGGCAATTTCCTCCCGGTCCATATCGGCCGCAAACTTTCGATGCCGGATCAGCTCGTCCACGACGCTCGACTCGATATAGGTCGTCACAGACATGGTCTTTCCGGTCAGAGGGGGGCCGAAGACCCCTCCCCAAGGAAGGGGGCCGACTGAGCAACGCCGCCCCACGTACCGAAGGTTATCGAAGAGGCTGTGGGCCTCGTCCAGCAGCGGATTGCCAATACGCATCCGGGCGAATTCGGCAACAATCTCTCCATCGGCGGTTGCGGGTGCCATTACAGCCCTCCTGGCCGGACGAAAGCCGGCTTCTCGTTCAAGGATTCGATTGCGTAGCCGCCAGGGACCTTGGCAGTCACCGGGATTCGGCTGTGGATTCCTGAAGGATGCGAAGGACTCCTACAGAAGGAATCCTTTGAATCGTCCGTGCTCGATGCTACGGGGATAGTGAGGATTTCATGGTCTGCCCTCTTCGTCGTTTCGTCTTTGACGCGGTACCGGGCACTCCGCGCCGCTACACAGCCGACGCTGTCTGTATATGGAGACTGATTCGGGAGTCTTGTCAAACCAAAACTGAAGGAGCCTTAAGTGGGCCTGCATGAGGGTACAAGCCGCGCAGATACGATCTCTGCAGCCACAGGCATGGCGGTGAAGAGAGTCGAAGAGGAACTCATAGCGGCAATCGCGGCCTGCGAAG
Source organism: Mesorhizobium sp. SP-1A (assembly GCF_032460275.1). Taxonomy (NCBI): domain Bacteria; kingdom Pseudomonadati; phylum Pseudomonadota; class Alphaproteobacteria; order Hyphomicrobiales; family Phyllobacteriaceae; genus Mesorhizobium; species Mesorhizobium sp. SP-1A. Next base: position 473,622 of record NZ_JAVXZD010000003.1, read on the forward strand.
ATGACGTGCGCCGCGGCGTGGAGGATCTCGCCCGTCTGAAAGATGCATTACGGTCACTACGAAGGCAGAAGCCTGTTTCTCAACCTCCAAAGCCACCGCAAGTTAGGGAGGGGTCCCGCGGCTCAACGCCCAGGAAACCGCCGACGAGGAACTATAATGAACGCAAGGGAAGTGCTGCCAGCATTATCCGCTCGTTCGTACGCCGAGAACTCAAGGAGGCCGGTCACCCGTTGACCAGATCAGAGATCCTCGAGCGGTTGACCCGTGCTGGCATCAAGATCGATGCAAAGGTGCCGATCAAGCGGATAGCAAAAGTTATGTGGAGCTCTCCGGAGTTCGTCAACGTCGGCGACGGGTACTGGATTGCCGGGGAGCCTATCCAGAACTCCATGGAAGCACCATAAAAAGGACGCCACGTGAGTCTCCACTCTACTGCCCCCGTGACGACATTCGGACCCTGGTTTGAACGCCATTCTGCGGTTTTGATTTGTTATCCGAGCAGGACTTGATTGCTCACGTGGGGCGAGAATGGCCGAACCTGTCTTGATCCACACCGAATCCTTAAGCCGGCGAGATCAAGCTTTGCTAGTCTTGGCGGTTGGATGGCCGAGACATCCATCTCGGACAGTCATGCTCTCGATCTGATATCGGGATCTAGCCATCGCCGAAGAAATGGGCGTCGTTTCCTGCCACCGTGTCGATGAGCAGCGTTCTGTCCAGGAAATTGTTGCGGCTCTCGCAACTCGTTTCCGGCACTAGGGCGCATGCGTGGCACGCAGCCCCAATCAGGGAGCGTTCATCACCGACAACGGATGGATCATGGTCGGCGCAGACCGGATCATTTGAGCACAACCGCAGCCGTTCGAGGCAATTGTGGATGAGTTGGGGTATCCTCGCCGCAACCTCGGTCAAACCGCCGAGCGTCCCCTGTGCACCGGCGCTGGCCGTGTATATGAGGATTCCGAAGCGATCCGGTCGATCCGAGCCGTTCCCGCTGAAGGCGTAGACCCTCTCCTTCAGGGAACTCAGGGGATAGCCGCAGTCCAGAGAGATTTCCTCCATCAGCGCGTGCGACAGCGAATGCAGGAGGACGTACGGCATGCCCCTAAACGGCTGTTTCACATTGTGACGGTCTTGGTAGTGCTTGGCACCCCGCATCAGCACCTTCGCTCGGTCGACCACCGGCTTTCGTTGGAGCCATTCCCTGACCGCAGCAGAACGGACGGTGAAGAAGACGCCCTCGCCAGTCTGCTCCATGGCAGGAAGCCAGTCTGCGGCCTCCGCCAATGGTGCACCATCTACGGCAATGTTGACCTCGTCCAGCATCTCGTCGGCGATGGTCGGAGCAGGCTCCAGCCGGGTGAATCCGTAGAGACAGGTGACCGCCTTGAGGCGATGCACGGCGACGATGCCATCCAGCACGGACTTGCCATCTCGCGTGAGGCAGCGGCTCACGTCACCTAGCTCGAGGGTCTCAGCGAATAGCGGCTCGTCGGGCGCGTCGGCACCGATGAACCTGTCGCCGCTAGCCAACAGATCGTACTCAGCCATTTTGGGATCCTGTACGGCCTCACGCACGACGGTTTCGCGCAGGCGCACAATCCGCTGATAAACTTCTTCGTTCGTGAAGGCTGCAAACGCTGCGCCTATTTCGGGAACGTTCTTCAGTATCCCGACGAATTCCGGGTTGGGGGCTGATTGCAGGCTCGACCAGTGCTTTCGGATCGCCTCGCTTAGCGCATCCTCGTGAATGGGAAGCGAGATGATCGTCACTGCCTGAGGAAAATATGTATTTGTCGCTGACCTGGACAGGAAATGCAGTTGCTCGCTACATTCCGCTTCTTCACTGTCGAGCCAGGGCCGCTTCCCCTTGCAGGTTCCAAGGAACCCCGGCTTGAAGGCATCGGCAAGGGACACGGCGGGCCTCCCGCACTGGCAGCCGATGCGGATATTGGCGGGATCAGCGCTTGTACCCTGTTCCTCGATCCAGAGAGCCTCACTGCATTTCTCGCCTCGGTGGACGAGCCACTTCCAGTCGATATCCTGCAAATGCCCTTTCTTACAGGCACCGACGAAGCGGATGGGAGTCACGTCCACCTTCTTACCGTCGTCTCGCTGGAATCGCTTGCGGCCGCCGCTGGCATCGAGTTCGTTCCAGCGGACGAGTCGCCGACGGCGCGGATTCGAGGACCCCGCCTCGGCAATCCCCTCACAGGTGAACCAGGTCGGGAAAATCCGGACAGCAACGCTCGCCGGATCAGCCTCGTTGCGATTGTCCTGGGCGATAGGCGGCGTCCGCAGTCGCACTGGCTTGTTGGGGTCCCAACGGCCAGTCTGCGACAGAACCGTCTGCATCAGCGTAGTCAGCCTCGGCTCTTCGATGCTCTTGAAGGCCGCCTTGCTGCTGTCCCAATGGTCAAGTCCCGCCACCACGACGGAGCGCGTTGGCAGATCGAGCATGGCTCCGGGTCCGAAGGATGTGAAAAGCTGGCTGAGACTTTGCTTGGGGCGGCTCATTGGTCTTCCTCGGGTTCGTACATAGGCCGCCCAAATGGGTCGCATGTTTTCAGGAACACGGCGTATTCCACATCGCGCATAGAACGCGCGGCAACAAACCGCTGGTGAGCCGGGTCCAAGGTCTCCGCGGCACGGTCCAAAGGATACTGCAGCAGTCGCCGCTCCACTCCCGAGCCGTCATATGTGAACACGCCGCCTGTGGCGGTCTGGGCTTCGGCGACTTCTTCCCAGCAATCGAAGAGTTCGGTTGCCCGCGATGCGACGCGCTCGATCGAATCCTTGTCGACGCCTGCGGACACGGCCCGCTTGCGCAGTGTTTTGATCACCGTCTCCGGCGCACCAGGAAACTCCTCCAGCCGACTGACAGCCATGGACGGCGAAAGTGCAGGATCGTGGTGCCGGGCTGCCGCAACGATGACGGCGGCCAAGGCGCGGTCGAGCGCCCTCGGAGCGAAGGGTGTGACGCTGGTTGCTTCCACAGCCCGATAGAAGGACGCGTGGAAGGCCCGGAACTGTTCATAGTGGGTGCGGTCACGTGGCTTATGCAGGTTGAGCAGGGTGACCACGAGGCCAGGCTTCCCTGTAGCGCGCCCGACGCGGCTCGTCGCCTGAATATATTCGGCCGCGGTCTTTGGCTGCCCTTGCACCAGCATCAAACCAAGTCGGCTGATATCGAGCCCGACCGAGATCATGTTGGTGGCAAGGGCAACGTCGACGCTGTCCTCGTCAAGCAATCCTTGCTTTACCAACGCCTTGGAAAGCCTTTCCTTCGCCATGGCGACTTCATCGGTGCTTACACGGGAGGTCAATTCCAGAGGTTGGCGCATCTGGCGGTTCGCGAAAGCCAATGAGTCAGGAACGATGCGGCGCCGCTTATCGCCATAGCTGGCAACATGCTCTCGAATTTCATCCTCGACGATGCGGCGGGCTCCACCAAGCTCCCGAAGCGCGTTAAAATAGGCGAGAACGGTGAGATACGGATCTGCCGGGTCCTCTCCAGCTTCTGCCGGCGATGTGGCCAAGGATTGCGCCCCGGCAAGCAAGGTCTGCATAGCTCTGAGGAATAGCAGCTTCGGCCCACGCCCCTGGCTGGCGAGACCGACATAGAGACGCGCCGGCTCCTGGCTTGATGGCACCGTTCTCGCGAAGAAGCTGTCCGTGCGGTTAATCCCAGGCGATGGAAACACGGCCGTCGCCGGACGGTCAAACAGCGCGGCAATCTGCTTTTCAGCCCGGCGGACGGTGGCAGTCGAAGCGACAATCTTGGGGCGCACGAATCCTTGTTCGCGTGGTCGTGAGCACAGGAGATCGATCGCCGTCTCATAGAGGCCCGCAACGGTTCCAAGAGGCCCGGAAATGAGATGAAGCTCATCCTGGATAATCAAGTCGGGGGGGTCGAGGCGGTGCCCATTCCCAAGCGGACGCCCAAGTCCGGGTTCCGATGCCCCAAAGAAGCCTTTCCCCGGTTCATACCTGTCCACATGCCCAAAGAAGGCACCGCTCTGGCCGAGCCAGGGAAGCGACGCGAACTTGTCCACCGTGGCGATCAGGAAGGCCGGAAGGCGTCGGTAGATGGGCTCGTCGACGACGAGAACGGGAAGGTGCCTATCGCGCGTGAAATCGCACTCGGCATTCTCGCACTTAATTGCGAGGTTCTCCGGTGCCGTTCGGTTCGGTGTGAAATGAAAGCTCTCCGGCTTGAACGGCGTTCCGCACCAGGGACAAGCCTTCAGTGGGACGGGCGACTTAGTCTTCGGGCGGTTCTGGTAGCGCTTGAGCCAGGTAGTGGCGGCATCCTTGTCGGCAGAATTCCTCGGCTTCAGGACATTAGGAGAGGCAGCGCCACCGACCCAAAGGCCGATTTCGATGGGCCAGTCCCCCAAGGATTTCCCGCCGTCCCCGGTTCGCAGGAGTTCGAGCGCGCAAACGAGTCCTGCAGCTCTGGAAAGCTGGTCCAAGGTAAGCAGGCGGAGCGTGTAACGCATAATGACGCTGACCCCGGCCCCAAGGACTCCCGAACCACGAAGCCGTCTCAGCACAATCGCGTAAGCGGCAAGGCCGAGATAAGCCTCCGTCTTCCCACCGCCGGTCGGAAAGAACAGCAGATCGACGACCTCGCGTTCAGCGCTGCCTCGTTCCGTCATCCCCACTAGGTTGAGCAGCACGAAGGCCAGCTGGAATGGGCGCCATGTCGGCGAGGCAACTTCCACCGGAGCCTTGTTCTGAATGACACTCTCTCGGCGCCGATTGGCCATGGCCATCGCAGTGTTCATCAACCCGAATGCTTCCCGGGCGAGCGGATCACGTTTGAGCAGTTCAATGCCGCCCTCAATCCTTTGGCAGGCCGTATCGATGTTTGCCAGGAGCGTCTCGGCAACCTTCAGACGTCTCGGCGGCAAGCCAGCGGCAAGGTGCTCCTGACTCTCTCGCCACTGGCGATACAGCGCGGGCAATGAATCGAGCGCGGCACCAATCGCATCAGGCCCGGAATGCGTTGAGCCAGCGAGCGCCTCCATCCCGAATTCGACACTGTCAATTTTTGCCGGAGCAACGCGTTCGACTTCCTGCTGCGGAAGGAACTCAGTCCAGACGCGTTTCACCGGGAGCGGAGTCCCTGTTTCCTCGACGGCTTCCTCCCAGCCCGCCGACGTGTTCCTGCCGACAGCGTATTCGCACACGTCGCGATAGTGGAGATCGCCAAGCCTCAAGTCGAAATCCTCGGAATGATAGGTCGACAGGTCAACGCGGGGATGGAACCCCTCTTGGCATTCGAGTTCGATCCGCGTCTGGAACGCGTAGGCCACATCCTTATATGGCGCCTTGGCGCTCCGCCGGCGGTTGACGAGAAAGACGGTAACGACGCGCAAGCGCTCGTCGGCTCCCTCCGGAGTCCTTTGCATCAGGACACGTTGGTGGACCGCGGCTTCAAGTCCGCCGCCCGGACGCTGAGGCGCAGCACTCTCGGGCAGCGGGATGCCGGACTGGTTGCGGGTCACATCGAGAACGGTCGTGGCTTCACCCGGGATACGCACCCAATGGAGTTTTTCGGGTTTCTCCGGCTTCGCTTTTCCCCGTTCGGTCAGTTCCGGAATAAGCAGTTCGTCCGGTAGGGGTGGTTCCGTCTTGTAGCTACCCCAGGTGGCTCGAAGCGTGACCTCACGCACATGTTCAGGCAGCATAACAGTGAGGCCGATCGACGACGGAAGAAACCTGTCGCGCGGTGGCTGGTCCGAGGAATCCTTTTCGTCCGTATCTCCGTCCAGGCCCGAATCCAGGGTTTCGATGGCCAGGAGGTCGTCGCCAATCTCTTCTGCAGCCTCATCTTCATCGGGGAGCGCGGGTGCCGCGCCATCATAGGCAGGCACGATAAAACCGCCGACATACCAGCGTGACGGCTTTTCGGAGAGCACTTCCCGCGCCAAATCCGAGTCGAGATCGGGCTGCGGCCCAACAAGGTCACGCCGCAGAATATCGACGAGCCTGTTCCGAACCTCGATCGTGCTGATCATCTCTTCCACCCCTATCGCCGTAAGAATCGCCACAGCGTCGTTTAACTTCTATCAAGAATTCGTTGATTGGTACGGTGTTAAAGCGGGACAACGGGAAGGGTGGCAATGACGCCGGTCGAGCAACACATCTCATATGCCGAACCCCAGATACGGCCTGTTCTGACGGAACTCAGGTCAAGGATCCTGCGGTTGGACGGAAGAATAGTCGAAAGGGCAACATCTGCCCAACGAATCGTCTATTTCGTCGACCGGATATTCGCGGAAGTCAAAGTTCAGAAGAAGCGCGTGCTCGTGCGAGTCTTTGCAACGGACACACCTGACCCCAAAGGGCTGCTCCACCATATCGGCCATGCGGCCAAGAACGGGTGGCAGCACGACAAGGAACTTCATCTTGAAGACTTGTCGGCAATCGAGGATGGAATGTCCTTTATCGAGGCTTCGCTGCAACTGTCGCTAAACGGAAATTCCGAGGGGCATGCGCGGCGGTGGCACCGATCCGGTTCGGCAACGCCAATTCACAAGAAGGGGGAATTTGACGATATGGCTGTACTGAACATCCCAGCGGCTCGGGTTCGGCAAGGCGACCTGACACTTTACACGACCGCGCTGAAGGTGAGCGACCTGATCCGGCCCGGCTTCTACACGGTCGAGACGCTCGATCCGGCGAACGATGACGACAAAGGCTACCAACGGCTACTTAACAAGGGGCGTGCAAAGAAGCTTGCCGACTACGTGGTGAAGGGACAGGACGCGCGCGACGCATTCCTGCCCACCTCGGTCTTTCTGGCCACCGACAAGTCTATACCGTTCGACCCATCCACTAACACGGTCACGATCGATATACGCGAAGTCGGTCCCTTCAATGTCGTGGATGGGCAGCATCGCCTGGAAGGACTGAAAGTCGCCGCCGAAAAGGATTCGCGGGTCCTTGATTTCGAGGTGCCGGTGAACATCGCAATCGACCTGCCGACCATCCACCAGATGTGCCATTTCCTGATTGTCAACACGACGCAGAAGAGCGTCGACAAGTCGGTGGAGCAGCGCATCATTGCCCGGCTGACCGATGCTCTCGACATCGAGGATATGCCCAGCCTCCCGAAATGGATCCTGAATACGGTGGAGAAAGGTGAGGTCGAGAAGGCTGTTCGTTATGTCGACTACCTGAACGACCAGCCGGATTCTCCCTGGTACAATCGAATTCGGAAGGCAAATGACGATTCCGGCACGGGTCGCATCAACCAGAGCAGCTTCGCCAAATCGATCGTCAAATACGTGCTGACCGCCAACAACCCCATCACGGCGATCCGGGATTTCGACAAGGAGAAGAAGATTTTCCTGAACTACTGGAAGGCTATTGCATCAACACTGGACGACGGGGAATCCGAGACGCTGTACAAGTATGGCGGTGTCGAGCTTTTTTGCCAGTTCTCGATCCCATTCTTTATGAAGCTCCAGACGGGTGGCAACTATCAGGTGGGCACCATGGAGTCCCTGCTGCAGGTCTGCTTCGACAATCTGGAGGGCGAATACGCGGGAGTCGGGCACCCTGAATGGTGGCGCACCGGCGGTCAGGCAGGCCGGCTCAATTCGGGCGCGCTGCGCCTCGTGGCTCAGGAAATGACGCGCGCGCTGAACAGTGCGTCGATGGCGGAAACGATCCAGGTATGAAGGTCAGAGAACTATCACCCTGCCCAGCGACAAAGGAGCCGTTTCGGCGCGCCCAAATGCGTTTTGTAAGCGAGAAATCCGGCTGCTATGCGCTTGCCACGTTCGAGGAGGACATCCTCTATGTGGGATTGGCCAGAAATCTCCGCCGCAGGTTCGGCCAACATCTTGATACGCCGGAAAAGGTTTCCGCCACGGCCAACGGGCGCGCCATCTGGTTCTTCTGGCTGGAGTGCACGGACCTGGAGAAGGTGGAACGTACCTGGCTGAACAGCCATGCCCTCGTCCATGGCGTGTGGCCTGTTCTGAACAAGGTGTATTCGCCGACAGCGATCTGACCCCCGTCACTGATAGTCGGCCTTGTCCTCTTCCGTGTATTCGACCGCCGTCCACATGAAGCTCTGGACATCGATCATGTCACGGGGGTCGAGATCGGCGATCTTCTCCCTCGTAGTCCGTGCCAAATCGAGCAGGGACTCGTAAACCGCGACATCGAGTTCCGGCTTGTAGGTATGGGCGAAGGAGTGGCCGACCCGCTCGGCGAAGGCGGTGATCATGGTCGGCTTGAGGAAGACATGTTCCTCCGGCTTCCATAGGAACGGAAGATAGGTGACAACCGTCCATTTGGCATTGTCATGTCGCTTCAGGACTGCGGCCATCGCGACAAGGCCACGCTTGGTGTCGCCACTGGCGAATGCGGCCGCGGCCTGGATGAAGTCATCCGCTTCCGGACTCCTCAGCAGCGGCTGAAGGCGCGTCTTCTCGAAGGGCGACAGGAGATTGGTGGCGCGGTAGGCTGATAGAGCCGCCTCTCCGAATCCGCTTCCCTTCGTCGCCTCTGCGAGCGGCGCCGCTTCGTCGAGCTTAGCTTTGGCCTTCAGCTTGTACGCCCGCTCGTGACCGCTGTAGTCGGCGCCTTCGAATCCCTGAGGGAAGAAATGCAGGAACCGGGACCGGGCCCCGTCGTACCCAACAAAGTGGGGATTCGAGCGGGCGGCTGCGTCTTGGATCCGACGCCACACATCGTCCGCGTCGTCGCCTTCCTCCAGGGCCTTCCGTTGCCCGTCGAGCAGCACGATGCCGCTGTACCCCTTCGGGGTCTGGACAAGGCGCAATGTTGCCTTGCCGACCTTTGCCTCCCGTACTGTCTTCAATTGATTCCTCCCAAGCCCTCGCCCACGGTATTCACGAATGCTCAATTGTAAACCGCCGAGTGTTGTTGCCCTACATCTGGAGTGATCGAGGCAATCGCGGATACACCATAGCGATCAAAGGACTGATGAATGTTGCGAGTGGTTGAAAGCTCAGACCAAAAGCGAAGGGCCCAGAGATTGCTGCAGAGCGCCCTGAGGAAAATGCCTCGCATCGGAAGGCACCGCGTCGTCTTCCGGCCAAACTTCGTTGAAATCGATCTCTATGGACATGGCGACGGGCGCCTGTACTTCGGTGCCCGAGAGATCGATGAGGGTCGAAAATACTGGAACTCGTTCGGGATATTTGACGGAACCCGCTCCGGTCAACGGATCACAGTGGAGATCAACATCCGGCTCGATGACGGGCGAACCGAGGGGTTCTTTGCCAAAGACGAGGCTGGGCGACTGTATCTGATGCACACGGGCCGGCCGGGCGGCGGAAAGACGGGCGTGAGCCGAGAGAACTTCCTGGCCTGGCTCAAGCCCGAGTTGGTGCCTGTCCTCCCGACCGTCGGCCCAACACGGGCGGGCATCGTCATCGGCCGCCTCGATGCGCCCAACCTCCCCGACAGGATTGAGCATTTCGTGCGGCAGGTCAGGTCATTCAAGGATGCCGTCGATGCCGGCGATCTGGACAACGCGGCATTCAAGAGGAGGGCTTCGGAATGGGACGAATACCGAAAGGAGTTCTCCGGTCGGAAAACAGGGGCCGTGAACGTCGACCTGGACTATGTCAGCTTTCACGGCGATGTGGTCGACGCCTTGAAGCTGTGGGTGGAAGGCCGTCTGGATAAAGGGGCAAGGGCGACGAATTCACCGTTGATCGATCTTCTTGTGCACCGTGGTGGTCATCTGACCGACATCTACGAGGTTAAGACCAGCGGCGCGCGGCAGGTGCTCTATACGGCGATCGGGCAACTGGTCGTCCATTCCGCGGGTGACACCAAGGTGCGTCGGCACCTGGTGCTGCCGGAGGATGCGGAGGTGCCGAACGATGTCGCGCTCGCGCTCCGAGCTGGAAGCATCACCGTTCAGCGATTTCAGATCCGAAACGGCAAGACGGTGGCGCTGGTACAGTGAGCATCCCGTCAGGCGGCGGATTTTGCCTCCTTCACCCGCTGTTTGGTACCGATCTCCGCCTCGAAATACTCGTCGTCACCGCTGAGCGATTTGCAGAACAGGTGGGCAAGATGAGAGCCGATCCGACGCATATCGGCCTCGTAAAGATGGAGATGCAGTTTGTTCGGCGAATTCAGCGCCTCGTTGAACTCGATATAGAAGCCCGTCAGCCACGTCTTATCGGCGGGACCCTGATGCCGATGCAGAGGATATATGGTCCTGCCGTCTCCATGGCCGAGTGCGTTACGAAGCCAATTGACGAACTGGTCCGCTGACATGGCATGGAAATCGCTGTTCACCGCCGCACCAGCCAGCGCAGCACCATGATCCTTCTTCGCCGAGACCAGTGCCGGCTCGTGCAACGAGAGCAACCACGGCGGATCGATGATGCGCTCGTTCTGGAGCTGCTGCCTGACGGCGTGCGCGCGAGCGTCGATCGGGTCCGCCCAAACCGGCGGCGGATTGTTCCCACCAACCCAAGCACGATTCTTGCTCCAGAGCAGGATCGTGCTGAAGATCGAGAACGCCTGCGTTATGTTGAACTTGGTCTTCGGCGGATCGTCCAACATCGCTTTCAGGCGATTGATCAGTGCCCATTCAACCTGTGCATTTGAAATCCCTCCCATCGGCTCCCCCTCAGATATCGAGTTCTTCGTCCTCGTCGTCCCGTGCCGTCACTTTCCCCGCCTTCGCCAGCCCGAGCCGCACCTCCTCCTCGTGGCGTTCGGCGTTGAGCTTCAGGAGGCGGGCGAGGGCCTCGTCGCGGTAGTCGGACGGCCAGAACAGCCGCCCCTGATAGGTGTGGTCGTCCTCGGTCTCCTCGGTCAGGAATACGGGCTGCGCCCGGTCGGCAAGGTCGTCCCAGCCGTATGCGCGCAGCACCGCGCAATCCATTTCGGTATGGAGTTCACGCAGGCGCACGATATCGGACGACGTCTCGTTCGCGTCGTGGAGGCGGTTGTAGGTCTTGGTCATGCCCTCGTTGCGGGTGACCATGAGTTCGGCACGGAAGTCGTGATAGGGCTGCCCTGCCGCCTCCAGTATGGGATCGGTCTCGAAACCCTCCGGGAACGGGAAAGTCTCGAAGCAGTCAGAGGGAGCGTAGCGAAGCCTGTCCTCTAACGTTGACGAGAAGAACCGCGCCCAGATTTCGTGAATGCGGGATTGGAGGGTGGCAAAGGGGGCGAATTCTGAAAGGGCGAAAAGCACGATGCTTTCGGCGAAGACCATTGCGCTAGAGAGGCGGCTGATGCCGAACTGTGGCGACACTCGAGACAGAGCGAGGACATGGCTTAGCTTCGATGTTGCGGGGCCTAGTCCCTTCCGCCGTTCCGCGTATCTCCACCAATATCGTCTGTAGGAGTCTCGATTGTCGCTTGCGCGCTTGGGTCGCACCCGCTCCTCTACGATGTGGAGCAGATCTGACCAGTCAGCAGCGACCGGTTCAGGGTAGTCTTGTGGGACAGTGCCCTCACGTAGACCCTCTCGGATTCTTTGGTCGCTCCACCGGAACCAAGAGCCGAAGCTTGCGTTCCGCCGCAGCGGAAAATCCTCAAAATCTATTGCAAAGCGATGGTGCGAATGAGTCGGCGAATTGTTGACCTCTTCGCCGCCGATGTAGGGCTTGATGCGCTCGGCATTTCGCGAGTCCTTGGCAATGAGCCGTTCCATCTCAACAATCGGCTCCGCTTCACCCTTCCCAGCCGCGACATCGTCGAAGGTGAAGCCCATGCCTAGCAGATACGAACCAATGAAAGCCTTGCCTGAATTCTCCGACAGCCGTTCCGGCGAACCGTCCATCGTGCCTTCGACGAGATAGGCGGAGATGCGCGAGACGGGACGGCCGTCGAGGAGCGGCATTCCACCACTGTGGCCCACAGGACGCGCTCTCTCCTTCGCAACATGTACCACTGACACCACCACCGCCGCCTCGCCCGGCCATTGCAGTCGCTTGACCGTGTGCGTGATCACGCCGCCGCAAGCAAGGATCGCCGCCAGACCTGTGGCCCGTGTATCGCCTTGGCCGATCGTGTTGGTGGAGATTAGGCCAAAGGAGCCCTCACGGCGGATCAACCCATAAGACCGACGGAAGAAATGAGCGACGAGGTCGGCATTGCCGTGCGTGCCGTCGTGCAGCGCCTTCAGCCAATCCAAAAATCCTTCGCGGCTCGACGCGATCGTCGTGTTTTTTCCCGCAAACGGTGGGTTGCCGAAGATGGCGTCGAATCCCGGATTGTCGCGCGAGAAGACCTCAGGGTATTCCAGTTCCCAGTGGAACGGCCGGATTGGATGCTCTCCATACCGGAGCGTTGCGGCAATGACCGCGAGTCGATCTTCCCGTTCGTTCGTGCTGAAACCGGACAAGAGCTTCGCAACTTCCACACGAGCTTCTTCTCGTGCTTTCGGTTTGTCTGCGGAAAAGAAGGCCGCGACGATCGCATCGCCATACATGCGCGGCTGATCCAGCCTGCGTTCGACAACGCGGTGACGTGCCTCCTGGATAGCACGCGTCACGTCATCGGGGGCGAACTGAATCTCCCGCCGCCCCGTTGCCGCTTCATTGAGACGGTCTCGAATCAACCCGCGGAACAGTGGCGCGCTATTCTTCGTCTCATCCCAATGTGCCGCCTCGATTTGCGAGCGCGTCAGCCCGACGAGGCTGTCACCGGATTTGATCGCATGGTCGAGGAAGGTGAATTCATGTTCGCGCGCCAGCGTTGCCAGCCACAGCGACAGGCGGGCGAGATCGACGGCGAGCGGGTTCTTGTCGACGCCATAGAGCGAGCGCTGGGCGACGAGGCGGCGGGCATGCAGCGCCTCGTCCTCGTCGGCCGGAATCCTCGGCTTCAGGTCCGGATGATGGCCCCATGCCTTTTCCAGCCGCTCACCGAGCTGACGGCAAGCTTCCACCAGGAAGGCGCCCGAGCCGCAGGCAGGGTCGCAGACCTTGATTTCGAGCACCTGATCGGGCGTTGCTTCCGCGCCGATGCGCTCGAAGGCAGGCTCCAGCGCGTGACGCACGATCGGCTCGGTGAGCGATCGCGGGGTGTAGTGGCTTCCGGAACGACGCCGCTCATCCGTAGGCTGCAGGATCGGGCTGCCGCCCGCCGTCATATGGCCGCCCGGCGAGCCGCGCGGGTCGGAAATCGCGACAAGCGCCTCGGTGAGTTCCTGAACGTCGTCGGCTTTCTTGATCGCTTCCAGGCGTTTGCCCGTGGGCGACACCCCCGCCTCCTTCAGGAGCTTCTGGCGGTCGGCGCCTTTCTTTGCCGCCAGGGATTCGATGTCGATGAAGACCGGCAGGTTCTTCTCGCCCTTCACCGCGATCATGCGGCCGGCGGCGCGCAACACCGTGAAGCCCATGATCGTCTCGTAGACCGAGCCGATCTGCTCCACGTCGAGGGAGCGGTAGGAGAGCCGCTCGCGCACCCGCTCGCCCGTAACCGCCTTGGCCTCGATGGTCATCAGGCCTTCAAGGATTCGCAGGATCGCGCCATCGCGGATCGGCAGCACCTTGGCGGCCGAAAGCGGGTCACCGTCGTCGCGCCCTTCCAGGAAGGGAAACACGTTCGGATCGAACAGCTTGCCGCCGCGGGCGGTGATCCAGCCAGACCGGTGGCCACCATGGACGAGCCGGAACAGCGCCAGCAGCCGGCCCCAGCCGCCGACGCGCTCGTCCATCGTGTCCGGGTTGAGCGCACGGTCTTCCGTCAGCCGGGCATAGAGGCCACGGACCGAATATCCCTGCTCGTAGATCTCGACCGCCTCGCCGGTGCGCATCGTCGGGATCAGGTCGCGATCCTCGGCGTAGAGCAGGAAGACCATCCGCATGAGCGTGGTCAGCAGTCCTTCGTAGAGGTGGTGCGGCCGTGTCGCGGCCAGTTGCTCGATGCGCTCACGATCGGCGGCGTGGAAGGCGCGCAGCAGTTCGTGCAGCGCGCCTAGCACCTGCTCGGCCAGCTCGGTGGAAACCTTATTCTGCGCCTCACGGGAGCGGGCAAGCAGCTTGGGCAAGCGCCGCGGCTCCGGCTCGGTGAACAGCCGCGCATGGCCGAGCATCAGTTTTGCGCCGGCGAGCATCGAGCGGCCCGCCACTGTCGCGAGGCTGCGCAGCGGGAAGGACAGCCAGCCCGACGTCTCACCGCGTGGAGCATAGATCAGACGGAGGTGAGTCCTGTCGACCAGCACGCCAATGGGCACGCCCGTCTCGCGCAATAGGCGCTCGAATTGCTGGTGCGGCGTTGCCTCCCAGCCGTCGAGCGCGCCCCGCTTGTCGGCCTCCAATTCGGTGTGGAGCTTCACCAGTATCTGGAAAGATTCCGGGTCGGAACCGCCAAGGTCCCGTACGGCCCAGTCGGGCGAGAGGACGACGTCATATTCGTCGACCCGGGCCGCGAGTTTTGTCGGCAACTTCGGGCCGCCGGGTGCCCCCGCGACGAAGCGCGCTTCCCAGCCAAGGATTCGCTCGAAAAAGGTCCAGGGATCGGGCAGGACCGCTCCGTCGCTGTCCAGGTCAAGCAGTTCCGCGACAGCCCGCGTGTCCACAGCCGTCTGGCGCGGCGGGTTCAGGTCTTCTTCACGGATGATGTTCGGGCCAATGACCAGCCCGATCGGCCCGACATGGTAGAGCCATTCGAGCTGAGGATCGATTGCGCTGTCGAACATGACGCTCATGACTGCCTCGGCCAGAGGTAGACTATGCCGATCGGCTCCAGCCGCTCCGCCCGAACTTCATAGGACTCCGCGACGCGTTTCGGCTCCTCCACCAGTTCTTTCTCCAAACTGTCGAGACGCCGCTGCCAGTGGCGGCGGTCCGCCTCCCGCTGGCGGCGCTCAACAGGGTCAGAGAGGTCCAACTCGAACTGATCGGAGTCCTTGGTCGTGGCCGCCTTGCGAATCCGGTCGCGCTGCGCCTCCAGCAGTCCGGCGAGTGCTGCCGATTCCTTCACAGCGATCTCGGCCAGATCCTTCTTCGCCACCTTAGCGGCGGCCTTCGAGCGTTCCATAAGCGCGGGTCGGAGGTCGGCGAGGTCTTTCTGTACGCCCGCGAGCAGCCTGCCTACGATCTCCTGCGGCGGCATGGTCGCGGTTTTCAGCGCCTCTTGCAATTCAGCCAGTGTGGTTTCCTCTCCCGCCGCTCCGAACGCCTTGAGACCCGAACCTGATAGGGCAGATTCGCTCCAGAAGGCCGTCACCGGCAGGATTTCCTCATGCAGCCGCGCGGCCGCTGGACCGAACAAAGCGAGCCGCCCAATGAGGACGACGCGGGGCTGGGTGCCCGGAGAGTAGATGACGCTCGCACGATTGAGGCCCGCCTGAAATCCATGGGAAACGAACCGCGACAGGAGGCGTCGCACCAGCCGGTGCTCCAGATGCACATGGACCACCCCGTCAGCGTCGCGGCCATCCGGCAGCATCGGCGCATCGAAGGTGATCGCTCTGACAGGCTTCTTTGCTCGCCACTCCGCCAGTTGCTTACGTTTGGGAGGCCGCCCCTCGCGCAACTCGTCGAACAGGTCGCCCCATGACGAATCCTTGGCGAATATCGGTAGGCTTGGGTCGAGCCTAAACGCACCATCGACACCGAGGTCCGGCGCCGGCGTCATTGGCACGCCGTCGCGCGACAGCGCCGTTCGAATGACCGACTGCAGTTCCCCCGGCTCGATGCCTACGCGCTCGCGCGCTTCCTTCAGTTCGCGGTCGAGCACGCCGAGCTCACGCGAAAGACGCGCAAGCCGCTTCTCTTCTTCATCGGCCATGTCGCGGCGCGCTCGGCGGACGAACGCATCGCCGTCCTCGGTCTCGATTTCACGCGCCAATGCTGCCGCCGATTGTCGTGTGATGCCGGTGCTCGACAGCCGCTTGTGGATGCGCTCGCCAAGGACCTGTCCGGCGGAACCGAGCTGACTGCGGATGGTTTCGGTCTTGCGCACAAGCGCCGCAAGTACCTGGTCCTCGGCACGCTGGGCGTAGACGAAATAACGGCAGGTGACGCTCTCGGCCGGCTGCAGCTTGCGGTCGATGCGGCCGTTGCGCTGCTCCAGACGCGAAGGATTCCACGGCAGGTCGAAATGGACGAGATCATGGCAACGAGTTTGCAGGTTGATGCCTTCGCGCGCAGCGTCAGTGCACAGAAGGATTCGCAGCGGTTCTTTGGCCGGGTCGGCATTGAACGCGAACTTCACCTGCTCGCGCCGGTCCTGGCCCGTAACGCCCGTAAAGGTGGCAATGCGTTGTTCGCCCTGGTCGGTGTCCTCGAAGGCCTCCTTAAGGCGCTTTTCGAGCCAGAGCCTCGTATCCTCCCACTCGGTGAAGATCAGAAGCCGGCGCTCGTTCCATCGGCCCGGCGAGACCATCATGTTCTTCTCGATCCAATCGATCAGCCATTCAACGCGTGCGTCCGGCTTGCGCTCGTTGCGACGGGCGATCTCCAGCATTGCCTCGACCCGGGAGATCGCCTCATCGAAGTTCCTGATGATCGACGTGATGGCTTCGGTCGCGGCCTCGGCAACCTCGTCCTCCTGGTCCTGGACGGCTTTCAGCAGGTGATCTTCGCTCGCGTCTTCTCTGAATTCGAGTTCTGGCGGGGTCGCCATCAGGGTGGCGGCCGTATCCAGACTGGACTTTTCCGCCTTGTCCCGGTGCCGCTTCAGCGTCTCCAGATGCTTACGCAGGCTTCGGGCAAATGCTGGAATCGAAGATAGCAATCGCTGCTGCAGGCCGGACATGACGAATCGAGCTTTTGCCAGCGACGTGCCTTGCAGCCCGGCTTCGCACCACGCGCGATAGTCCTCGAAGAGGTCTGACAGGACCAGTTCTGGCGTGTCTGCCGGAAGGTTGGACAGGACGACCGGCTCGATCCTCCGCTTCGGGAATTTGGATACTTCGAGCTTGAGGAGATCGCTCTTCAAGCGTCGCACCATGACCGGATCGAGATGGTCGGGTTCGACCGGCACGCCCCGGGTGAAGCGCTGTGGGTCGAGTATCTCCAGAAGTGACGAGAAACTGTTGGAGTGGCCATTGTGCGGGGTCGCCGAAAGGAAGAGGCGGTGCTCGAACCGCTCCGCGAGATTGCGGACTGCACGCGTGAACTGGCTGTCGGTAGCATAAGCCATGCCGCTAGCTGGCGCCGCATGATGCGCCTCATCGAGGATCAGCATGGCGCGGGGTCGGAAGTTGCCGAACAGTTGGATCAGACCGTCGGAGTAGGACTCGTCCGCCAGCAGGCTATGCGAAATGATGAAGCGCGACCCCACAGACCAAGGATTCGCAGAGAAGCCGTAGTTGCGGCGAACCGCCGCCAAATAGTCGCGGTCTATGATGGTGAACCCAAGGCCGAATTTCTGCGCCAGTTCGTCCTGCCACTGCACCGTCATGGCGGCCGGGCTCGAAACCACGACATAGTCAACACGGCGGCGAAGCAGCATCTCGCGCAGGACGAGCCCTGCTTCTACGGTCTTGCCGAGACCTACATCGTCGGCAATGAGCAGGTTTACCCGTGGCAGCCGAAGCGCCTTGGCAAGCGGCAGCAATTGGTAGGGGTCCAGCCTAATGCCCGCCCTGAACGGAGCCTGAAACAGATCACGGTCGGCAGCGGTCGCTGACCGCCAGGTTACGGCTCGCAGATGGGCCGCGAACACCTCGGGGTTGTCGGTCCCGTTTTCGCCGATCCGCTGCCAGACGTCATCCTCGACGCGGCTAAGATCGAGTTCAGCTTCGAGGATGGCGCGCAGGCGCTCTCCCTGCGCATCGTCGTCAATGCAAGCGAGATCGAATGCTTGCAATACAGAGGTGTCGTCAGGCGACGATTCGACTGCCCATTCCCGTCCTCTCAGACGAATTAAGTCGCCACTCTCAAAACGCCTCGCCGTTACTCCCGCCATCCTGAACCCGATCGCTGTTCGATTCCCCATCGGGTTCTAGCAGAAGAATAAGTACATTCTCCAGTTTGGATGTGGTCGATCAGGTCGAAGGTCCTGAATGAACTCGGAATTCTACTCCAACTCGTACACGTCACTGTGGACGTCAATGATTGGCTGCTTCGCATTCCGATGGAAAGGAACCGGAGCGAGTCAATCCTTCGCGCCGCGAAGGATGCCTAGATAGTTGGATCCTTCAACTTTCGGTAGGCTTTCCAGGCGCCATTGCAATCACTGCCAGACGTGAAAAGGCGTGTCCGGGGCCGTATCCAGACAGTCCGGTTCTGGGCGCGCTCGGCGGATAACTGCCGTTCAGCAAGCGACCCTCATTGTCGCCGTTCGGAGTGCTATCGTCACTGCCCGAAACTTGCCATTCGTTCAGCTTCTGCCAAACGGCAGACCGGGGGCCTAGAGATCTGTCAGCTTCAGTCTCTGTTCAGCAAAAAACTGTCGCTACCGGCGCCCTTGTGCCCGTGCTCAATCCGGCGCATTTTGTCCCATCGGTCGCAGCAGCAGAACGCCCCCGTCCCATTCGCCATCAGATTTTGTATCGGAACGCGTAGCGATGCGCCCTGATCGTAGCATTTGAGCCAGACTATTGCGTGGCGTGTTGGCGTCGGCCTGGGACGAGATAACGGAGACGAGCGAAAGCGGTCGCAGAACCCGCTCCTTGACGACGGAGCCAATCCAGACCGGCATCAGATTTCCGTCGGTGAGTTCAAGGCCGGCATCCCACAGACGCAACACGAGCCGCGAGACATCGGGCGCCGCACTGTCCGGCAATACCAGTGTGAGCGTCGGAAGTTGCCCACTTGAGAGACGGGGGATGGCCGGCAGGTCGACAGGCGCCGCTGTCGTGGTAAGCCAGAGAAGAGCTTTCGATGATGCCCATGCTCCAGGCGAGCGCCATCCCTTGTCCTGCAGATCCTGCTGGATCGCAGAAAGGTTTCCCGCCCACTGAATCGTCAGTGGCTCTTCGATCTCGCCTGTGATGTCGATGCGCCGGGATGGCAGGCTTTGCCATCCCGATGCCGACCAGTCAGCAGCCGTCATCATCGGTATTGTGCGCTTTACCGCATAGCGTTCGACATCGAGGGAATGATGCCGATAAACGTTCAGGCCCCCGGCCCTCGCGACCCGAGGCGGTGACGAAACTGTCGCTGACACAGCCCAGATCGCTCGCCACCAGCGCGAACAGTGGCTTGCCTCGATCCGCACCGTATAGACCGACAAGATGTCGGGACGATCGAGGAAATAGGTGATCCGCCGGAAGCCTTCGGCCTCGCATTGGGTGCAATAGACATTGCTGGAGCGGTAAAGGCCCATCAGTGCCTGGTTGCTGGCGGGCGCGATCCTGGTCTCGATCAGCAGGCGGAAACGCCGGGCGGCGGGTAGTTCCCTGATCGTCAGGCGCTCAGGCGTGGCCTCATAGGCTGAGCTTTCCAGCGGCGAACCGTCTATCTCGATCCGGCTCAGTACAAGTTGGTCGCCGTCAAGCACCAGCGGCTGATCGGGTGACGCTTCGCCGCGGCGCTCTATAGAAAGTTCCGAAACGACCGTGGTGTTGTCGGGCGAAAGCCTGAAGGTGAGGCTGGTCTGCGGGATGAGATACTCGCTGGGGCGGTAATCCTCGAGCCTGAAAACCTGGCCGGTATCTGTGCGCATTTCATTTCCTGACGAATTCTGGCCTGGCTGCGAGCCGCGGCCCGCCGGTGGCCCAACAAATTGAGCGAGCAGTGCCAGGATTCGTGCGTCGGGCCGTGCCGGATCGAGGAGATCGATCACGAAACGCCCCCAGTGGGAATTGCTGCCCGCCACATGCGCCCGCAACAGTTCCGACATGCGCGATGCAAGCGGCGGGCCGTGGCGAAGGGCGAGCCTGACGAGACGGATTGCGACCCAGATGACGATGACAACGAGGACGACCAGAATAGCAAGTGGCTTGGCGGCGGCGCCGAGCACGGAGAAGGCCGCGCCGACGAAGACCGCGGGCAGGATGTGGGACGGCGCCCAGACCAGCGCCGACAGGATGTTGGCGGCATAGAAGCGCCGTACCGGCATCTGCAATATGCCGGCGATCAGGGGAATGAACGCACGCACCCCAGGCGTGAAGCGGGCGATGAAGACGCTTTTGTCGCCATGCCGGGCGAAGAAGGCTTCGCTGCGGGTTATGAGATCCAGGTGCCGGTTGAGCGGCCATCGTTCGAGGATCTCGCGGTGGTAGCGATGGCCGACCCAGAAGGAGAGACCATCGCCGATGACGGCACCGATGGTCGCTGCGCCGAGCAACGGCCACAATTTTACGATCCCGCTCGGCACCAGCGCGCTGACGGCCAGAATGGCTGCCGTGCCCGGAATAAAGACCCCGATGACCGGGATCGATTCCGACAGAGCGAGCAGCAGCACGGCCGCGTAGGCCAGATGCGGATGCGCCGCAATGAAGGCGGTGACGACGGAGAAGAAGGACGTGAACACGGCCAGGGCCTCACAGGATGCCTGTGACCCGCCGATCGATGCGTGTTCCTTCGCGGTAGAGCGCGAGGACCAACAAGGCGGCGGCGATGCTGGTCGCGGCGCCGCCGAGGACGTCGCTCACATAATGCGTGCCGGTATAGACCCTGGAGAACGCCACCAGCACCGCTGCTGCAAGGAACCACAGACCTATCCTCCGTACGCCGTACAGCAGGAATGTCGTCGCGATGGCAAAGCTAGCGGTCGCATGGTCGGAGGGGAAGGACGGATCGGTGCTGGGCGCGATGAGCAGGTGGGAGATGCCGGCATCGTATGGCCGCATGCGATGGACGAACAAAAGGATCAGCTGGTTGAGCGCAAGGCCGAGGAGGAAGGTTAGTCCTGCCGCGACGAGGATATGCCTGTTGTGCGGCCGGTCCGGCCCCCGCCACCATTGGCCGGCAACCGCGAGCACGAGCAGCGGCACGCCGATGGCAGACACCCAGATCATCAGGAAATCCGCGATGCCGCCCGCTCCTGCGAGACCGTTGATGGCATGGGTCATGGAGGCGTCAAGATCATAGAGTTGCAATGACATACCCTCTCGTATTCGCGCGAACGGCTTCGGCGGCGCGTCAATAGTCCTGTCTTGCTGCAGACACGGCTGGCTTCATCAGCTTTCCTCGAACGGGCAGGAGCGCCAGCACCGTCAGCAGCGCGAAGGCGGCGCCCGCAAGGAATGTCGCTTCAGGTCCCACCAGGTCCCAGAGCGCACCGGCGATGACGCTGGCTGCAAGCATGGCCAGTCCGCAAACCAGGTTGAACATGCCGAAGGCCGTGCCGCGCAGTTCCGCCGGCGCGGTTTCGGCCACAAGCGTGGAAAAGAGGCCCTGCGTGAAGCCCATATGGAGGCCCCAGAGCACGACGCCTGCACCGACCGCGAGGATGCCGCCGGCAAACGCCAGGACCACGTCGGCGACGACGAGCAAAGCAAGCCCGGCAAGCAGGATCGTCACCTTGTTCCTGCGGTCGGACAGGATGCCGACAGGATAGGCCGACAGCGAATAGACGAGGCTCATCAGGACCATGACGATCGGGACGAGTGCGATAGGCAAGCCGATCGATTGCGCGCGCAGGATCAGAAATGCCTCGCTGAACCGTGCCAGCGTGAAGATCGCGGCGACCGCCACCACCCACCAGTACGTCGCGTCCAGACGGCGCAACTCCTCGCGGTGCAGCGGCAGGCGAACCTTCCGCAACGTGGCCGGCCGCTCGGGTTCCTTCACGGCGACGAGAATGAGGGCGACGGACAGGAACGCCGGGATGACGGCGATCCAGAACACGGTCCGAAAGTGATCCATCGTCAGCCACATCAGGCCAATGGCAAGCAAAGGCCCGACAAAGGCACCTACCGTGTCGAGCGATTGGCGCAGGCCGAAGCTCGCGCCGCGCAGTTCAGGCGGCGCGATGTCGGCGACGAGCGCATCGCGCGGGGCGCCGCGTATGCCCTTGCCGATCCGGTCGATGAAGCGCGCGGCAATCAGCCCGTCGAGGGATGTCGCCAGCGGAAAGACCGGCTTGACCAGGGCGGCGAGGCCGTAACCCAACGCGGCGAGGAGCTTGCGTCTGCCGAGCCAGTCGCTCAGCGCCCCGGAAAAAACTTTTGTGATCGAAGCGGTCGCTTCGGCGATGCCCTCGATGATACCGACGGCCAGCGTCGAGGTGCCGAGCACCGTCACCATATAGACCGGCAGCAGCGCATGGATCATCTCGGACGAGACGTCCATCAGCAGCGAAACGAAGCCGAGCGCCCAGATACCGGCCGGAATGCCCGCACGCAGGCCGGACGAAGTGACTTTCTCGACCGCGCTTGCAGGCTTCCCGGTCTGGTCGCTCATTTCCGCGGCATCCGTCGGCAGCACCGAGAAGTCGGCGCTTTCCGTGCTGTTGATAATCCTGCCGAGCAGTCGCGCAAAGCGCGATGTTCACGGCCGGCAATCGCCGGCTGCCTCAAACCTTTTCTTCCGCCGCGCTGAAGCCGTGGCCCTTGGTGGACGCCGCTGGCTTACCACTTGCGTCGACCTCGACCAGTTCCTCGCCTTCGTGCGGCAGGCTCATGTAGACGACGATCAGGACGATCGCGGTGAGGAAGATTGAGCTGGTGATGATCGTGCCGAGGCCGAAGCCACCATACTGCGCCGGCTGGGACATCAGGTCGCCGAAGGAAGCGCCGAGAGGCCGGGTCAGGATATAGACCAGCCAGAAGCCGAGAATCGCGTCGAGGCCGAGGAAGAAATAGCCGATGCTGAGCGAGACGATGATCATGCCGAACAGGACGCCGGTCGCCAGATAGCCCAGCGCGAATTTTTCAGCCACCAGGTCGCCCGCCGCCGTGCCGAGAGCGAAGGTGAACAGGATGGCGAGCCAGTAGAAGGCTTCGCGCCGCCCGGTGAAGATGGAGTGGATGGAAAGCGTCCCTTCTGCCTTGAACCAGAGCAGGAACGTCAGCGCCAGCACGACCGAGAACGCGATCGTCGTATCCAGCAGCGGCACATGAAAATTGTCGACAAGGTTATCGGTGATCAGCGTGCCGACGATGCTGATCAGCACCACGGACAGCCAGTAGGCGGCGGGAACATATCTCTTCTGTGCGAACTGCCAGACCAACGCGACCGCCAGGATCGCGGACATGATCAGCGACGTCGCAGTCAGACCGAGCCCCATCTGCACGTTGAGATAGTCGGCCGCCGTTTCCCCCATGGTGACGGCCATCAGCTTGATGAGCCAGAAGTCGGCGGTGACGCGGGGAACGCGATTGTAAGCGACGGTTTTGGCGGTAGCGCTCGATACGGGCATGGCGGCTCTCCTGAAATGGACGGAGGGAAAGGTCGGAGGTGCGGGTGACGTGCGCCTACGAAGCCGGCCGGGCCGGATCGTTGAGGACGGCCATCAGGCCGGCGAGCGTCTTGTTGACCTTGTCGGCCGACGGCGGGGATTGGCGCAGCGCCTTCAGCGCGGCATCCGAGGCGGCGTCGATGTTGCCCCAGTCGGTCTGGTTCAGCGGCCTGATTGCCGTCTCGGCTTGGTCCCAGGCGGTTTCATAGTCGGTGATGCGCTTGGCGGCACCGGCAAGATCGCCCTTGGAGGCGAGGGTCTGAACGTCGGCGATGATGGTCTTGAAGGATGAAAGGTCGCCAAGCCCCGCCGCCTTGGCGGGCGCATTGCTGGCGTAGAGCTCAAAACCTGTGAAAGCCGCCACGGGAGCGGCAATAAGTGCGATGGCTAGAAAAATCTGTCTCATCAGTGGATTTCCCCGAGTTCTGGCGTCACAAGAAGGGCGCTGTTTCCGCATCGCCCCTCACCGGTTGAACGGCCTGCCCGCAGCGATAGCTCGACGCGCCTTCCGCTCTTCCTTGGCGTTCGGTGATGAATACGCAGGTTCAATTAGCTAAGAATTAGAGCTGCGTGGCGCTGGGCACGAGCAATCGGCTGCCAACCGCGCGCGAAAGCGGCGGCCGGTAATTGCACCGGCCGCCGTAATTTTCATTTTTGCGAAACCAGATGGGAGACAACCGCCTTACCGCCCTTGTCCGCATAAGTTAGCTGGACCTTTTCGCCGATGCGAAGTTTGGTGTCTTCGATCCCTTCGGGCAGGGAATAAGTCTTGCCGTCCGACAGCGTGATCGTGTCTGCATTCTTGCTGATTGCGGTGATCGTGCCGGATGTCTGGGCAGCGAATGCGGTACTGATCGGTGCCAGAACCAGCATGGCGGCTATGATCGTTTGCGGCTTCATCTGCTTATCCTTTCAAGGTCTGGGCCGCCGATCTGTCTTTTCCCGTAGTGGCGGCATGGGTTGCGGGAAAACGGATATTCACCCGCCTCTGAGCTTGTCTGTGACGTGTGTCCGGCTGTGCATCGCCTCACCCGTCGAGGCTACCAGAGCGGCAGCGGCCGCCGTGACGACGAGAGAAGCAAGGTAGAGCCACGGCGCCGAAAGCACCTCTGGCGGCGGATCGAACACTCCTGTCAGCAGCTTGACGAGGACATAGGCAATCAGCGTACCGGCTGTGAGACCCAGGACCATGCCGCTGCCGATGACTAAAGCCGCCTCGCCCCAAACGAAGGCGCCGAGTTGCCGTGGCCGGGCCCCCAGGGCCACGAGAATCGCGAAGGAGCGCTCGCGGTCGGCAAAGCCGAGGCCCAGTACCAGTCCGCCCGATGCGGCAAGCATGACAAGCGCGAAGATCAACTCCAGTCGCGTCAAGCCGGCGAGATCGACGGCAGTGAGGCTGGATCCGATCAAGGCGACGGCATCGCCGATCTGGCTGACCTTCAGTCCAGGGATACCCGCAGTCGCATTTCGAGCGGCCAAAGCGATGCGGGCGGGATCACCGTTCGACCGAACGAGAACAATCTCGCCTGCCGCGGAACCGGTTTGCCGGGCGATGTAGGCTGCGTTGGCGACCAGGAACGAATCCTTGGGCGCAGTCGGGAATTCGCGCACCACGCCCACGATGTGAAAGGGCACGACGTGATATTGGTGATCGGCCACGTTTTGCAGACGAAGGTTGATGCTGTCGCCGCGGCTGAGCTGATAGTCGTTCACGGTTTCCTGGGAGACCAGTACGCCATCGGGCGTTTGCGCGAGGTCGGCGAGTGTCGCCCCGGCGTTGCCATTGGCGAAATAGGCGTCGGACATGGCTGTGGCCATCCCGATGCGTGCAGGATCGATGCCATAGAGATCCTGAAGGTCGGTTCCGACGTATGCGTATCGGTGTTGCATCGGCTCGACCGCCGCCACGCCCGGTAACCTGGAGAGGCTGCCAAGGACTTGGGAGGCGGGCGCGGCGGATGTGCCCGTAACGGTGACGTCGGCGCCGTTGGTGAGTTCAGCGTCGACCCGCGCCTGGGCCACATAGGTTGCGTTGAAAATCGCGGTTGACGAGGCAAAGGCGAAAGCAAGCGCAGCCAGGCCGATGCCGGCAGTCAGGCGGCGGCCTTGTCGCCCAAATGTCGCAGCCACCACATCCGCCAGACGTCCGGCGACTGGTCGCAAGCACTTGGCTAGCACCGGCCGACCTTGCCGTAGCCCGACCCCGACGAGCCGCATGGCCAACAGCGCCAGACCGATCCATAGCGTCATAGGGGCGAGGAACGCGGTATAGTCGACCGCCGTCGCCGCCACGCCCTCCGGCGCGAGGACGACCTGGTATCCGCTCGCCGCCGAACGCCAGTAGAGCGCCGCCGCGAGCGCAAGCAGCACGAGATCCAGATAACCGCGAGCCCAGAAGGGCGTCCGATGCTCACCTATCGGTCGCCGACCGGCCGCAATGGTGGAACTACGAGCATCATGCCAGGCGGGAAGCAGGATGGCAGCGAGCGACAGCGCGAGCCCGGCCACGGCGCTGAGCAAAGGAATAGCGACCCCACGTAGGAGTGTCGCCCCGAGGAGGAAATGCGCAGCAAGCGCACCGAGGAGAATCCCGAGAACCGCACCGCCGACGCCCGCGAGGATCGCTTCAGCTGCGGCCAGGCGAAGAACGGCATCGACCGTTGCCCCTCGCAAGCGCAGCAATGCCTGGTCACGGCGGCGCCTGTCACGCCCGGCGCCGGCGACGGCAAGGGTGAGCAGGATAGCGAGGACAGCCCCGGGAGTGCCAAGGAACAGAAAGACCAGCCGGGCATAGAGGGCGTCTTCGCGCACCGCCTCCAATCGAGCCGCCAGATTGTTGGCAAGCAGAGCCGCTCCCGCGACGCGCGCCTCGAAATTGCGGCCACGCTCTGTCGCGGCGTTGCTGGCGGCAACCGGATCGGCAGGCAGATTGCGATGATCGAAGCTGACGTGGAACTGGGTCCTGACGGTGTCAGGCCGGTTTGCGCCCTGCTGCGCGAATATTTGCCGCCACTGGGACATCGGCAACAGCATGATGTTGTCGGGCGGAGCTTGCGGTGCGACGCCGGGGGCGACGCCGATCGCCTGAAACATCGCATCTGCGTTGGGCAAATCGACGATGCCGGCGACGGTCACGGCGACGTCAGACGTCTGGTAGCGGTGGATGACGACCTGGTCCCCTACCGTGACATGTAGGTTGGCGGCCGTCTGTTGCGCGACCAGAACACCGTCGACCGACCCGACCAGCCGTCGAACCTGTGCCGGGAACTGGCCGAAATAGCCGGGCTCGATGCCGAGCACCTCGCCGCCGCCGGTGGCTTGGACGGTGCCTCCGGTCGTTGCCTCAAAGCCTGGTACGTCGGCATAACCGATCGATTGCAGGCCGATAACCGCCGCGGCAGAACGAATCGCAGCCTCGACCGCTGCGCGGTCCGCCCCTGGCTGGAGCTGAACCTGCCAATCGACGGGCACCTGCGCGATCGACCGCGCCGTCATCCCGGCCGCGCTGGACTGCAGAAAGGCTCCCAGGCAAGCGATGAAGGCAACCGTCAGCGCGACACCGCCGATGGTGCCCATGAGCCGGCCGGAGCCGGTTCGGACAAGTCCGATCAGCCAATACCGGTACATGCGGACCTCTCGACCATGCTTTCGACTTTGCCGTGACGCATACGCCAGATGCAGTTCATCTTTGCCGCCACTCTCTCGTCATGCGTGGCGACGACGATGGCGGTTTCCGCCCCACGCCCCCAGGCAAGGAGCTGATCGACCAGTGCCATGGCGCCCGCCTGATCGAGCTGACCTGTCGGCTCGTCAGCGACGATCAGTTCCGGGTCCGTCACGATGGCTCGGGCGACGGCGATCCGCTCTGCCTGACCGCCGGAGAGCTGTTCAGGAAGCTTCGACGCCTGGGTTTCGACCCCGACAGTCGAAAGTGCGGCTAGAGCGCGGATCCTGGATTCCGCGCCGTTGCCGAGAAGGATCGGCAACTCGACATTTTCAACGGCCGTGAGTGCGGGCATCAGGTTGGCGGATTGGAAGACGACGCCGATACGCTTTGGGCGCAATGTGTCGGTGGCGCCGAGTGCTGGCCATTCCACGTGGCCCGAGCTCGGGACGTCCAGGCCGGCGATCAGATTCAGGAGCGTCGTCTTCCCGCAACCCGAAGGTCCCATGATCGCGATCGTCTCGCCGGCATGAATCCTGAAGGAGCAACCCCGAACGGCCGTGACGACGCCTCGCTCACGCTGGAAGCTTCGCCAAAGATCGGTGGCTACTACCAGGGTCCTATCCATGCACAATGCTTCCATCACGGATGTCGACGACGCGATCGGCTCGTGCGGCGAGCGCCGGGCTGTGCGTGACGACCAGGACGGCAGCGCCTCTTCGACAGTCTTCGATGAGGCGATCGATGACGAGTTGTTCCGTCGCCGCATCGACTTCCGCCGTCGGCTCGTCGCAGAGCAGTACCGGGGGCTTTGCCGAGAGTGCCACGGCCAGGCCGGCGCGAGCGGCCTCGCCGCCTGAAAGGTGGGCGGGCAAAGTATCGGCGAGACCATCGAGGCCGAGATTGCCGAGAAGGTCGTCGATTTCGGTAGGCTTGCCACGGCCGGACAGCTCCATCTGGAGACGCAGGTTGGCCTGCACCGTCAGGTGCCCGAACAGATTTCCGGACTGCATGAGGATGCCGAAATGGCGCGCCCTCAACCGCGCCCTCTCGGGCTCGGGGCGCCGGGTCATGCGCTCGCCCCCGATCGACACCGCGCCACCGTCCGGTTCATCGATTCCGGCCAGGCAGGAAAGCAGCGTCGATTTTCCACTGCCCGACGGTCCCCTCAACGCAGTGAACTCCCCTTCGTTGAGCGTGAGGGCAACCCCGCGCAGGGCCACGACTTCGTCGTCGCCGGCATGGAAGAAGCGGTAAAGCTCGGTTGCTTCCAGCGCAGGCATGGTCTCATCTCCACCGCAGCGAATTGGAAATAAGTTTCCACTGGTCGACATTGTCAGCGCCAGCCGGTGCGGAGAGATCGAGGGTTACGGTCTTGCCATTCCTGAACAGGATGAAGCGCTCGTGTTCGAGCCTGATCTGCTTGTTCGTGACCGGATTTGGCGCGGAATTCGAGAGATAACTGATGCGAACGGCCGGTCCGGCCGTGAGCTTCACATCCTTGACCGCAGTGACCTTGACGGCGTGTCCGGTTGCCTTGAGGTCCGGAATTTCGTGAGTCTTGGCCGAAGAGGCCGTTGCAGCAGCGCTTGCGCCGCCAAGGGTGGCGTCGATCTCATCATATTTGTCGAAGAACCGGACGCCATGGTCGATCGCGGTTCGTGACCATCCCTCGGGCACTTTCAGATCAAATCCGTCGGGAGAACTGTAGGTAATGAAGACCTGGTTGTCCGGAATGTCACCCGGTGGGTTCGTCTCCGGCGCCACGAGTTTCTCTTGCGCCCAGGCGGCGGGAAACGTCCCGGCCACCATGAACAAGACGACGAGTGCAGCAGACAGGCGGTAATACGCGGTCATGGCCAGGGCTCCTGTGCGAACTTGGTAAGGCATAGGACGCCAGTAGAATTAGAAGGGTCTTAGAGCACCGGAACCTGTGCAGGCGGATCCGTTTCGGTTACGTCTTGCATCATGCGTGTCCTGGTGATCGAAGACGACATGATGCTCGGAAGGGCCTTGGTGCAGGCCCTCGACGACGCCGGCATGGCGGCAGACTGGGTGCGCGACGGGCATCTCGGCGAAGAAGCCGTTGCCGTCGGCGGCCATGGCTTCGTTTTGCTGGACATCGGCCTGCCCGGCCGTTCGGGCCTGGAAATCCTGCGCTCGTTGCGCGCCGCCGGCGACAAGAGGCCGATCCTGGTGATTACCGCGCGCGACGGACTCGACGATCGTGTCGCCGGACTTGATCTCGGGGCCGACGACTATCTGATCAAGCCGTTCGAAGTGAAGGAGCTGCTTGCCCGCATACGCGCCGTCCTGCGCCGGCATGGCGGTCAGGCGGTCTCAATCCTATGCACGAGCGAGATCGAACTGGATCTGGCGAGCCACGAGGTCAAATATCGCGGCAACGGCGAAGTGTTGCCGGCGCGCGAGTTCGCCTTGATGCAGGCGCTGCTGGAGCGGCCCGGAACGATCCTTTCCCGCGCTCAGCTCGAGGAAAAGCTTTATGGCTGGGGCGAGGAGGTGGAAAGCAACGCGATCGACGTGCTCATCCACTATGTGCGCCGCAAGTTCGACAAGGACATCATTCGCAATGTCCGGGGCGCCGGCTGGATGGTTCCGAAATGACGAACGCGATTTCGATCCGCCGCACCGCTTTCCTGTGGCTCGCCGGATTGATGACGGCGATCGGCATCTGCGCGGCGGCGACCTCCTACCTCCTTGTCCGCAACGAGGCCTCCGCCTTCCTCGACAACCAGCTTCGGCAGATCGCGCTTTATGTCGGGGATGCGCCGTCATCGCCGGCAGGGGCGGCGGACAGCGCCGCGCCGCACGATCCCGAGGACGACTTCGTCATTCAGGTCTGGGATGCGTCCGGCCGGCCGGTGCGGCAGTCGCATCCCGCCATCGACCTTCTCCGGCAACCGGCGACCGGCTTTGCCGACGTTTCGGTCGGTGGCAGCGACTGGCGCGTCTATACACTGGTAGCGCCGGATCGAACGGTCCAGGTTTCCCAAGACACCAGTGTTCGGCGGGAACTGGCGGCCAACGCGGCTTTGCAGGCGGCGCTTCCCATCATGGTCCTTATTCCCCTGTCGTTGCTGACACTGGGCTGGATCATCGACCGGATCATGACCCGGCTCGATCGCCTGGCCGTCGCGGTGGCCTCCCGTCATGCGGCGGCGGACGATCCTTTGCCGACCGACGACGTGCCGGCGGAAATCATTCCCTTTGTCAATTCGATCAATCTGCTGCTCGCCCGATTGCGCGCCACGCTGGAACGGCAACGGCGGTTCGTCTCGGACGCGGCGCATGAACTGCGCACGCCGCTTTCGGCATTGCAGATCCAGATCGACAACCTTCGGCATGACGATCGAGACGACCGGTTTTCCGAACGCCTGGCCGAGTTGGAAGCCGGGATAGGCAGGGCCGGAAGCCTTGTGGGTAAGCTGTTGCGCCTGGCGCGTTACGATGCCCATGAGGCAGCACCTGCACCGCAGCCGATCGATCTAGTCCAGCTTGCGCTCGACACCGTTGCGCGTTTGACCCCGCTCGCAGAGAGTCGGGGGATCGACCTCGGTATCACCCGCCAGGACAGCGCCATGGTGACTGGCTCCTCGGCCGATTTGGAAATCATCCTCGGCAACCTCGCGGAGAACGCCGTGCGATACACGCCGCGTGGCGGAACCGTCGATGTCGCGGTGATAGCCGAGGGGCCGAAAGCCCGGATAGAAATCCGCGACACCGGCCCTGGCATTGCGGAGGACGACATGCCCCGCGTCTTTGAGCGGTTCTTCCGTGCCGGGGCCCAGGACAGCGAGGGGAGCGGCTTGGGACTGGCGATCGCGAAAGCAGCGGCCGAAAGACAGGGGGCAGGACTCACGCTCACCATGCGCAAGGACGGGCCGGGTCTCATCGCATGTCTTACTGTACAACAAAGTGCCTAGCCCATGGGCAACTAAGGTACGCACTAACTGCCAGTACGAGCGATCTATAGCTGAACCGGGGCCGTCTGCGGACCGTCCGCTGTCAGGTGTTTAGGATCGAATAGCGGTCGCTGAAGAGGGACATCTCTTTCGAACTCTCGCAGAAATTCGATTGAGTCTCCTGCGGAAGAGAGAAATCTGCCTGGGTTGCCTCCGCCGTTTGACGTCGAAATGTCAGCTACCCGCGCAGCCACGCCGACAATTCGGTGGCCGTGTTGTCGACTTCGTCCAAGACCATCCAGACTTCCTTTTCATAGCCCTTTAGCTTGCCCCAAACGATACGATCATAAAGGCCCATATACTCCCAAGAGGTCCACGACGTTTCGTATCGCGCATCAACGGCGGGGAAAAGGGCAATCTTGCCAAGCCCCTTATACCCGTCCGCGAGACCAAGCTCCCACGGGACCCATTTGCTTTCCTTGCTGTTCTTCGTTGCCAGGAGCACGAATTTGCGTGACTGGTTTATGCGTGTCTTGAGCTTTGCAGCAGTTTCCTTGCTGGTGTATGGCGGCAACTCTGGATCAATTTTGTCCAGATAGACGGTTGCGCCGTGATTCTCCAGAATGAGGATCGCGCCATCAACCAGATCGTCGTCCCGGCTGGAATGAGAAAGAAACGTCGCTCCCTGCGGCGATCGCTCTTCAGCGCTTTTCCTCGTTCGCGTGCGCTGCAAGACAGAAATATCGCGGACAAATCCGCGTAGTTCTTCTTTGGTGGTGTAGGAGACCAAGTGACCCTATTCCGTGATCAAATGTATGATGCAGTTCATTGGCACTGCCGGTTGTACCCCATGCGGTCACGGGGATTGACAATCAGATGAGCATGGGTCGCTCGCCGTTGATATGCTGCTTCGATGCCGCTCACCAATTCCTCCGTACTCCCAGGATATTCCATATGCCTCGCGTAGCAATCGACGCGCGGCCAATCCGATGACAGGTTGTCATGGAAGCGTTGGGGAAAGCTCGTAAAGCTGGGCAGCTTGATCCCAAGCAATCCGTTGGGAATCGTTTGTTCCCCTCTGCGCAAGGAGGACTGAATCTCCCAGTCCACATAACGGCGCGCCCAGGTGCACCGCCCCAATAGAACGATGGTGACGGTCGAGTCGGAGAGAAAGCGTTCACGGATTTTGGCCATCACGTAATCCGTGTTCGTGCTGTTGATGACATCGCCAGGCATTTCTTCGCCCAGCCCCCGCGCGATGAAACTGTCGCGTTCGTGGTCAAATCGGCGCACGAAGGCATTCACAGCGTCCTGGTCTGCATGGTGATACGAAATGAAACATTTACGTCGAACGATGGCCATTGCGGGTCGCCTACTAGGGTTCTCAAAAAGCACCTTCATGCCGCGAAGCGGCGGCCCATCCCGAGGCTCACCAGCGCGGCAATTTCGCTTGGTCGCGGTGTGGCGGCCAGCCTTGCGTTCTCATCGTGACTGAGGCCATTGTCGAGCGCGGTCCAGCTGCGCCCCTCCGTGAGACTACGAATGATCCCGAGCGCATCATCCAGCCGCCCGTCCCGCTCGGCACCATCCTGCTGAACGAACCAGGCCGCTGCCTCTCTGTTTATCGCACCGACAATGTCAATTGCGGCACCGCCGAAGCCGCCAGCAACATACAAGGGCTGTCCGGCTTTGAGCGCAAACAGCGCCTCTTCCACGACGCCGGGCATCGTTCCCTGGAACCCGGACCGCTTTCCCCCAATGAGAATGCGTCCCTGCGATTCTGCGGTCATGTAGCGGCGAAGACCGGACAGGGCGCGTGGTGTGTCATCGGGGTCAAAGGTTCGGTTGGCAATGAAGGCTATTGGCTCGCCATCAGCAGACAGGCAGACGATCTCACCGAACAGGCCCAACTCGGCGGCTGCATCATGAAGCTGTGCGTCCGTCAACTTCCCGTGCTCGGAGGCAGGCAGGCATATTCGCAGCGGCCTGTCCCGGCGGCTGTATCTCTGTAACTCCCCGACCAGGAACGCCGTGTACCCGTCCGGCTGCAGATGCCCGCCATATGCGAGCTTTCCACCCGCGACAAGAACGCTGCGCGCGATCTCTCCCAGCGCCAGCCTGAAGTGTATTTCGTGCAGACCAAGCCGCGCGAGATCGGGGCTGTTGGACACGGACACTGCAATACGCAGTCCCTCCAGAGCCTCGGGTTTCAGTAGCGGGTCGCCCTTAGATTTCTTGTCCTGTGCCATCAGCCACCCCGTCCCGCCAGTTGACGGGGCGTCATCACATCCAGATTTCCAGTCACGCCGCCAAAACGCGCGATCTGCTGAAGCACCACGGCTTCATCCGTGCCGAGTGGCGGATCGGGATGAATAATGCGCAACGGTTCGGTGCCGGCGGGAAGCGACCCGCCGGCGCGGGCCTCTTCTAGCCACTGGATAAGTGTGAGCGGCTCGGGAGCATGAGGAGCCCACCACGACACCTTCAAGTCGTCACGGGGACCGGCGAGTTCCCTTTGGCATCGCCAAAGTTCACGCTTCAGGCACTCATCAACGAGCAAGTCTAGCGCGCGGTAAACGTCGCGGCGTCGCCAGCGGCCATCATCTACATGAATAGGGGCGCGCGGCACGTGATCCATCAGGAATGATCCCCGCTCCTCGGCATATCCAATTCCATCTACTATGATCACCGGCATTCCGTTGCGTTTTGCCGTCAACATCTCCCGCTGGCACCAAACGCGGCTCGGATACAGGTCTGTCCGCAAGGCCAGGAGCGCGCTTGTCGCCGCGTTGGCAACAAGCTCCGCTGACCAGTCCGTTCCGGGCTGCAGATCGCTTGCGTCGAAGAATGCGGCGAGATGCGTGTTGGCAATAACCTCCCGCACGAGAGCGACCAACTCCTTTACGTCTCCAACCTCCGCTGCCGCGCTGTACTTGGTGTGGCTGATGAACGCCGTTACGCGGGGGTTCTGTTCCGGACTTAGGAACTGCGCCAGACTCTGCGTCAGGTCGCGGCATCTGAGGTTTTGCGCCGTATCATGCGGCGCGTCGGTCGCGCCCGCTGCGAATGCCTGATAGGCTCCAAATAGCCCTCCCAGAACGGTGCCGCTCAGTGCTCCGCCCGCCAGAAGATACGGGAAAATCCCGACTGTGGCAGGATGTTCGCGTTGCGCCTCCACGATCGCCTCCGCATAACCACGCCAAGGTGAACCGGCTTCAACGGAGGCCGCCAACTCCGTGCCGCATAACGGCACAATAGCCGTATAGCGAGCGCATGGAATGCCATTGGGCTGCGGTCTGGAGGAGGTCGGAATAGGGCGCGGAGCATCGGCACCGCCAGCCCAGCCTTGGCTGCGCACGAGGACTTCGACGGCTCCGCCAATGAGTCCCGTGAAGGCCGAGCCACGGAAATGCCTAATAATTTCCTCCCCAATATTCTCACCGGCCCGGTCGGAAGGATGCCAAACGATGTAGATTTCGAGCACTGGCGGCAGCATAGTTTCACCGTCCTCTCATCCGACGCTTGAAAAGAATCGGAACTCAAACTTAACTAAGTATAGATATTTTGAAAGGCAGAGCGATGGGACAAGATTCGACCAAGAATGTGTTCATGTCCACGAAGATGACGCGGGTCTGAAGAAGCTCAAGGATCTCCTGGCCAAGGGAATGTCCATTCGCGATGGCCACCTCCCAAACTGGAAGTGAATCAGGTTCGCCATCCAAGCTACGGAGGCCAAACCATGTTCCTGAAGCAGATCGGCATGCCCTATATGGCCTGCTGCCGGTTTTTCGGACACGCGGTTAAGCTAACATAGCTTTTTCCTCGAACTCCACAGGGCTCAGATAGCCCAGTGTCGAGTGCCGCCGCCGAGGATTGTAGAAGCGCTCGATGTAATCGAACACATCCGCCCTGGCGTCATCCCTCGTCCTGTAGACCTTGCGGGCCGTCCGCTCGGTTTTGAGCGACGAGAAGAAGCTCTCCATCGCAGCATTGTCCCAGACGTTGCCCGACCGGCTCATCGAGCAGGTGATGCCGTGATCAGTCATCAGCCGCTGGAACTGCTCGCTGGTGTATTGCGATCCCTGGTCGGAGTGGTGCAGCAGCTGTCGGGCTTGCCTCTCCTCCAGATCGCCATGATCAGAGCGTCGGTGACGAGTTGCGCCGTCATCTCGGCCTTCATCGCCCAGCCGACGACACGCCTGGAGAACAGATCGACGACGGCGGCGACGTAAAGCCATCCTTCGGCGGTCCAGATATAGGTGAAGTCGGCGATCCATTTCTGGTTCGGTGCCGCCGCATCGAAGGCGCGGTCAAGGAGGTTGTCCGACGCTGCCGCTCGCTCGCCGGTGTCCTTCGGCAGCCCACGACGCCGAGGCCGGGCCCGCAGCCCGTTCTCCCGCATGAGCCGCTCGATGCGATGCAGGCCGCAGGAGAGACCCTCGGCCAGCACGTCATGCCAGACGCGACGTGCACCATAGGTTCGATCGCTGCTCTTGAAGCTCCGGTCGATCGCCGTCACCAACACTTCGTCGTGCCGGGAGCGAGCGCTGGGGCAGCGGTTGAGCCAGGCATGGAAGCCCGACCGAGAGACATCCAGCGCATCGCACAGCCATGCCACCGGCCAGATGCCCCGGTGCCTCGCGATGAAAGCGAACCTCATGTCACTTCCCTCGCGAAGTAGGCTGCGGCCTTTTTTAGGATATCGCGCTCCGCCTTCAGCTTCGCGACCTCCTTGCGCAGCCGGTCAATCTCCTGCTGCTCCGGCTTCATCTGCCCGTGGCCGGGAAAGGCGTGCTGCGGATCGGCCGATAGCTCGCGCACCCATTTACGCAGCACATTCTCGTGGACATCGAGGTCGCGTGCATACGCCATGCAGGTGACCGAGACACTCACCTTCGACGCGTACTGGGACGATCCCGAGTATCGCTGCAAGAGACCTGTCCGCAATGGCAGTCGCAAGACCATCATGGGCGACAATATCTATCATCGACCGCAAGGAATGACGGCATGGATCCAGGAGGATTCACATCACAGCCAAATCGATGGCAGCCCCGAACCATCGAATATCAAAAACGACACTCAGACGAATCGAGTACTGCTCTCCCGCAATTTCTACTACTTCGGCAATGCAGCTCCTGTGGTTCCCGGGGGAATCCTTACGCAGCTCGGTTATCACAACGGGATCGGCCATAGAAAATTCACCTTGGCCCAAGCGCAGCCATTGCTGGATTGGATCCAAGATCAATACAAGGGACAAATTAACACCGTTATCGGAATACCGTATCAGTTCATGAAGAGCAGCTCGCGCTACTCGAAACGCATGGACAAGATTGTCGAATAGCTCAAAAGGTTTTCAGCATGATCGAGTTTTCAGCAGGAACTTTGACACTTAGCGCCTATCAGAAGGCTGCCAACAAGACAGATAAGCTCTTCAGAACCAATCGACATCTCTCTTTTCCCCTTCTAGGGATTTTCGGAGAGGCCGGAAGCATATTGAGTGAAGTAAAGAAAAAGCAGCGAGATAGAGCGGCCTATATTGGATACCAGAAAACGGTGGTTGAGGAATTTGGTGATACTCTATGGTATCTTAGCGCGATTGCATGCAGGTCAAACATCAGCCTCGCCTACGTCGGGCATAATATTGACCGGCCGGTGGACGATTGGCAGTTCTCGGCACCCGAAGATCTCAAGTTTGTGGATCTGCAGAAGCCTGTCGGAAGGAAAGCGTCTGAACCGAGCAGCCAGTTTGAACAACGCCTGCTGAAACTGGCGTCGGAGGTGGGGCTTCTGGTTGTGGATTTCCAGGCGGGCCGCCTAGAGGACAACCAAGCCTCGATCGTCGGAAGGCTCGTTGCAATACTGCGATGCCTTAGGGACGCTGCCGAGGAAGCTGGACTCAGTCTTGCTGATGCGGCGGCGGAGAACCTCAGGAAAACGTACGACCGCTGGCCGCAGGAGAAGCGCTATCCGCAGCTGTTGGATGCGGATTTTCCTGAGCACGAAAGGCTTCCTCGGCGGTTTTCTCTGACGCTTGTCGAGAACGGCGAACCCGGGAAGCGCCAGGTCACGCCCTACTATGAGGGGAGCCCGCTCGGCGACAAGCTGACGGACAACCGTATGGAGGACGATGACTATCGATTTCACGATGCTTTCCACATGGCATTCGCCGCCAAACTCGGATGGTCGCCCAATCTGAGACGCCTTTTGAAGCGCAAGCGGAAGAGCGTTCCGAAAATCGACGAGGTTGAGGATGGCGCGCGTGCGGTGTTGATCGAAGAGGGCGTTTCCACCTGGGTGTTCAATCACGCGCAGCGGCTGAGACTTTTCGAGGGTGTTCCCGCACTCGACTACGGCCTTCTGAAAACGGTCAGAGAATTCGTTGAAGGCTACGAGGTTGCGAGTATGCCACTGTGGCTTTGGGAGGAGTCCATCTTGTCGGGCTACGAAGTCTTCCGCGAACTTCAGGCCAACCGGGGCGGCGTTGTCACCGCGGATCTCGAAAACAGAACGCTCGCCTATTCCCCAAATCCGTGAATTTCAGGCCAGCGACAGAGACAGTTGCGGGCTCTCGCGTCTTGCCTGCGGCAGTTCGTAAAGCGTCTTGATACCGGTGATGAACTCGGTCTGCCCGCCGTAACTTGGGTGTCTCACGCCGGCAGCGGGAATATCGAGATCCGCCAACGCGTTTTGCGCATCCTTGCCGATGGCAACCACATGCTGTGGGCTCAAAGTCCGCAAGAGCCATACCAGCAGGCTCCTGCAAGCCTGGCGCTCCGCTCTTGTGTGGCATCTGTTGGAAAGGGGATCGCCTTGCTCGTAGGGATGAAGGGGAAATACATTCCACAGGAACACGGGCCGCCCAATATTCTCCAGCATGCGCCAAATGATTGTCGCGGTGCGCTCCGCTACCATTGGTCCTTTTGTAGCTCGGCAAAGGGGGGCGCAGCCAAAGATTGCGGCATGGGATGATAAATGGGCCTCGTCTGTCAGAGGGAGGCCTGTTCGTCTTCCCCCGCGATAGCCGAGATCACGGCCGATCCAGACCGAATCAATTCCGTTCGTTGTCGCAGCGAGGAGTATTGCCTCTAGGTTCTTGCGCCGGATAGCCGGGGCCTCGTCTACATCGTGAACGGCGCACTTCTCAGAGTAAGGATTGAAGGCGTGAGGAAATCTGAGCCCCGAAAGATCATCGAGAAAATCGTCGACGTTCACGCCATCCATCTCCGCTCTGACAAAATCGGGGTGGCGCCATTGAAGACTGCGGCCACTGCAACGCAAATCCCTGCAGGCCGATTTGTGACACAGAACTCCTAGCGAGGGAATCCGGCATCGCAACGCAACGAAAATAGAAGTCAGATCGGTCGC
Source organism: Mesorhizobium sp. SP-1A (assembly GCF_032460275.1). Taxonomy (NCBI): domain Bacteria; kingdom Pseudomonadati; phylum Pseudomonadota; class Alphaproteobacteria; order Hyphomicrobiales; family Phyllobacteriaceae; genus Mesorhizobium; species Mesorhizobium sp. SP-1A. The sequence continues at coordinate 511,842 of NZ_JAVXZD010000003.1, forward strand.
ACCTGTGATCCGTGGGCAACAGTCTATTTTCTGAATGGACCTCTTCGATCTGCGTTGTAAGCCGCGCGCAGCGTCGGTGACCGCTCCGTGGACCCAGCGCAGATGCGTCCCGCGTCTCGATGATGATCCATGACTGTGCCCGAGCGCGAAAACTTGGTCTTTCCACGACTTCCAACGGCCAGCCAACGTCCGCTTTTGGGCAGCGGCAAAGCTGACCTCAACGGCTGAGAAAAGGGCGCATTGCCGATGTTCGTAATGCGAAAAATAGGGTCACCCTCGTCTTAGGAGAACAATCCGGATTTTGCTGGGCGCCGGCGGCTGCTCGTGGCAACGCGATGTTTGCCCGCTGCTACCGCGACGCCGTCCCTTCGTCTGCCTCCCGAAACGAGATGAGGCGCTGGCTGCTTTCATCCCAGAGGACGAGCTTCACGCAGCGGAGGCTTTCCATGATGGTGATATGGCCGATGCCGCGCAGTTCCGGATAATCCCTCAACACCTCTAGCAGCCGGTAATACGGCACCCTGCTCGAAAGATGGTGGACGTGGTGAATGCCGATGTTGGCTGTCAGCCATCGCAGGACCAAGGGCAGTTCATAATATGAGGAACCGTGCAGGGCAGCGTCCTGGAACTGCCATTGCGGCTTTTGCGACCAGTGCGTTTCCTCGAACTGATGCTGGACGTAGAACAGCCAGATACCGGCTGATCCGGCCATCACCACGACCGACAGTTGCACGAGCATGAACGATCCGATGCCGACCAGCCAGACGAGGCCGAGGGCCAGGAACAGGATCGCCAAGTTGGTCGTCATGGTCGAGACCCACGGTTCCAACCCTGAGCGCATCATGCCGAACGGCAGTCTTTGCTTGAAGAGGAAAAGCCAGATGGGGCCGATGCCGAACATCACGGCAGGATTGCGGTAGAGCCTGTAGGCGAGCCGGTGCGAGCGCGACAGCGAGTAGTATTCCGCGAGGGTCAGGGTCGTGATGTCGCCGACGCCGCGCTCGTCGAGATTGCCGGCCGAGGCATGATGCGCCGCATGCGCACGGCGCCAGTAATCATAGGGCGTGAACGTCAGGACGCCGATCGCGCGACCGGTCCAGTCATCCGCCTTGCGGTGGGCGAAGAAGGAACCGTGACCGCAATCGTGCTGGATCATAAACAGGCGAAGCAGGAAGCCAGCCGCCGGAACAGTCAGCACCATTCCCAACCAGACGCCATGACCCACCGCTATCGCGGCGAGCGTCCAAAGGCTGACGAACGGGACAAGGGTGACTGTCAGTTCAAGCAGGCTGCGCCCCCTGTGCGGCTCCCGATAGCTGGCGAGAACCTTGGGCCAAGCCCGTTCGCTGCCCTGGAGCGGGGAGATGGCTGTGGCGGCTTGCGTCAACGACAATGGTCGGGCCTCGATTTGTCTAGAGACTGCTGCGCGGAGCGATCCGCCAAGCAGGAGTCATGGTGTGGGGAAGCGGTCACGCTTGCGTTTTCATAGCAGACGGTTGTCCTCGGCCGTCTGGCGGGCACGCCGGCGTGTGCCGTCGGTGTCGGCTTTCCGGCGCCGTTCGGCAGCCGCCTTGCGGATGCTTTCGAAGCGGTTCTGTTCGTTCTCTTCCGTTGCCGGCTTCGGATCGGTTTTCCTGACAGAGTCGGTCATCGAATGGACTCCTTTTGGTGGATGACGAAAGAGATCGCCGGAAACCTGCCCGGCGATCAGGGGTATCTTGCCTCGAAGGCTATGCGGCCAGAGCCGTGGCGCAGCCTTGAACGCCCAGCCTGTCGGGGCTGGTCTGCCCGGGCATGGTCGCCCAGCCGCCGGCTTCGATGAACTGCCGTTTCGTGTAGCTGTCGCTCAGGGCCTTCAACTCGGCAAGTTTCGCCGCCTTGTCCGGTGCCGCGTTGAATCGTTCGACGCATATGGCGGAGGCCAGTTCTCCGCGCGCGTTGTCACCTGCTGTCGCGGCCATCGCCTGCGAGGTGCCGCCGGTCACCCAGCCGCCCCAGCTGAAGCCGACGACCATCGTGGCGACGACCGCCGCGATGCACGCCCAGGCGAGCATGGCCTTCGAAGGCTGATAGTCTTCCCAGCGCCGTGAGAGGGATCGTTTCGTCGTGCTTTGCATGGCCATGGTATCAATCCTTTCCGATTGAAGTTCCGATTGCCCTCCGCCGCCGGCGGAGGGTTGAGGCACTGCCTTCGCTTGTCGGTTCGGGCGCGATGGCCTGAAACGAAATGCGAAATTGGGAGACGCCGTCCCTGGCATCCGCGACTGTCGATGCGCCTAGTAGCCCATTCCGCTCATTCCGCCGTTTCCGGCTGCCGAGGCGGCGGACTCCTTCGCCGGGATATCGGCGATCATCGCTTCCGCTGTGATCAGCAGGGCGGCGATCGAGCCGGCATCCTGCAAGGCGGTGCGCACCACTTTGGCGGGATCGACGATGCCGGCCTTGATCATGTCGACATAGGTCTCGGTCTGTGCGTCGAAGCCCTGGTTGTGATCCTTGCTGTCCGCGAGCTTGCCGATGACGATGGAGCCCTCGACGCCGGCGTTTTCGGCGATCTGCCGGATCGGCGCTTCCAGCGCCCTGAGCACGATCGAGACACCGGCGCTGATGTCCGCATTGGTACCCGTCAGCGAGGCCAGCGCGGTCCTGGCGCGCAACAGCGCGACGCCGCCACCCGGAACGATGCCTTCCTCGACCGCCGCGCGCGTGGCGTTCAGCGCATCGTCGATGCGGTCCTTCTTCTCCTTGACTTCGGTCTCGGTCGCGCCGCCGACGCGGATCACCGCGACGCCGCCGGCCAGCTTGGCCAGCCGCTCCTGCAGCTTCTCCTTGTCGTAATCCGAGGTCGTTTCCTCGATCTGCGCCTTGATCTGGGCGATGCGCGAGGCAATGCCTGCCTTATCGCCGGCGCCGTCGATGATCGTGGTCGTATCCTTCTCGATCACGACACGTCTGGCGCGTCCGAGCATGTCGAGCGTGACGTTTTCCAGCTTGATGCCGAGATCCTCGGAGACCATCTGACCGGCACTCAGAACGGCGATGTCTTCCAGCATGGCCTTGCGGCGGTCGCCGAAGCCCGGCGCCTTGACTGCAGCGACCTTGAGCCCGCCGCGCAGCTTATTGACGACGAGCGTGGCGAGAGCCTCGCCCTCGACATCTTCCGAGATGATCAGCAGCGGCTTGCCGCTCTGCACGACGGCCTCCAGGATCGGCAGCATCGCTTGGAGATTGCCGAGCTTCTTCTCGTGGATGAGGATGTAGGGCTCCTCCAATTCCACGCGCATCTTTTCGGTATTGGTGACGAAATAGGGCGAAAGATAGCCGCGGTCGAACTGCATGCCCTCGACGACGTCGAGTTCGGTCTCGGCCGTCTTGGCTTCCTCGACCGTGATGACGCCCTCATTGCCGACCTTGTCCATGGCCTTGGCGATCATTTCACCGACCGACGCGTCGCCATTGGCTGCGATGGTTCCGACCTGGGCGATCTCACTGGACGATTTGACCTTCTTCGATTGCGCCTGGATTTCCTTGACGACGGCGATGACGCCGAGGTCGATACCACGCTTGAGATCCATCGGGTTCATGCCCGCGGCGACCAACTTTATGCCCTCGCGCAGGATGGAAGCGGCGAGCACTGTCGCGGTCGTGGTGCCGTCGCCGGCCAGATCGTTGGTCTTGGAGGCCACCTCGCGCACCATCTGCGCGCCCATATTCTCGAACTTGTCGGCGAGCTCGATCTCCTTGGCGACCGTGACGCCATCCTTGGTGATGCGCGGCGCGCCATAGGCCTTGTCGATGACGACGTTGCGGCCTTTCGGTCCCAGCGTCACCTTGACGGCATTGTTGAGCAGTTCGACACCTCGCAGCATTCGGTCGCGGGCATCGGTGGAGAATTTGATTTCCTTGGCAGACATGATGTTTGTCCAATCGATTCTTGAATGAGGCCGATCTTGAATGAGCGCGGTCAGGCGGCCTTGTCGGCGGCGGCTCCGGCCTTTTCGACGATGCCCATGATGTCAGCCTCCTTCATGATCAGGAGGTCCTCGCCGTCGATCCTGACCTCGGTGCCGGACCATTTGCCGAACAGGATGAAGTCGCCCGCCTTGACGTCGAGCGGGATCAGGGTGCCGTTTTCGTCCCGAGAACCAGGTCCCGCGGCGACCACCTCGCCTTCCTGCGGCTTTTCCTTTGCCGTGTCGGGAATGATGATCCCGCCTCTGGATTTCAAATCACCTTCCGCACGCCGGATGACGACGCGGTCGTGGAGTGGCCGGAATTTCATTGGGATCTTTCTGCGGCCGCGCGTAGGGCTGCCACGTCACCAACATAGGGCGTTTGGCACTCGATTGATAGGACTGCCAAAATTAATTCTTGCGTATTTCAAAATATCTCTCTGACTATCTGAAATAATTTTCAGAAATTATCACTTTTCAAGGGCTGTATTTTGATTTCAAGCGATTGTTTATTTTACGTAAATTGAGATTTTTAATTCGTGTCCATAAATAAAAATTATTCCGCGCCTTGTTCGCAGCTCAATTGAAGCGCATATACGTGGCTCGTTGATTTGGCCGATTTGGCTTTAGCGGTGTCAGAGACCCGCCATTCACCACCGAATTCTCGATAGCGGCTTTATTGCGCCAATCCGGCGCATGTGTCGTTCCGTTCGAACCTCGGAATGAACGCCGGCGCTGACCACGGATGTACTGGCAGCGTTGGCATCGTTCCGGTTCGGATGGGAACAATGCAGGAGGCGCCTTTGCGTGCTCCTGCGGAAATCGCAACCATGGCCAGCCGTACCACACAGACCGTCGTCCATTTTTCCGCGCCGTTCCGGCTGCCGGACCTCGATACACTGCACCCGGCCGGAGACTATCGCGTCGACCATGACGAGGAAGCAATCGAGGGTGCCTCCTGGCTTGCTTGGCGGCGTATCGGCGCTTTCATCCACTTGCCGAGCATCGGGACGCGCGGATAGCCTCGAACCGGCCCGCGCCTCGCAATTCAGCGAAGGCGCAACCCTCATCGAAAGGACGTTCGGCCATGGCCAAGGGACAGAAACGCAGCAATCGCGAAATCAGGAAGCCGAAGCAGGAAAAGGCGCCGCCCAAGCCTGAAAGCACGTTCGGTAAACAAATAAAGCTCGCCGCGAACAGCAACGCTTCGCGCGGCAAGGGCTGATAACCGCGATCGGCGAGACCGGTGGGCAGGAACGATGAAGATCATGATCGAGTTTTACAGGACCCGCGACGCGGACGATGCACATGCCGTCATCGGTCGTGAAACCGTGGAACTCGACGATCTCGACGGCGCCATCGCAGCCGCGCGGCTGTTGGCGCGGACCCTCGACATGCCACAGCGTCCCGACTCCATGACGATCACCGACCCGAACGGCAGAATGCACTACTGCGGCATCATCGGCTCGGAAGCGGTGGACGAAGGAAGGCAATGACCATGAATATGCAGCACCTCAAGGAGACTGAACGGAAGCGAATTGCAGCCGCGATCAGCGTCTGGGAAAACGAAGGCGGCGCGCCCGGTCAGGATTCCATGCACCATCAATATGGCCGCCGTATCGAAGCCGACCGTTCCTGGACGATCTATCATGTCTTTACCGGCATTCCGGCGCGCTTCGGCGGCGATGCCATGACCGGCCTGAGCCGTCTGGATGCAACCAGCGGCATGTTGTGTCTCAACCTTCGCAACGCCGAGCGCCGCAGGGAACGCATTGAACTCTCGCCCTTCAGAACAATCCCGAAACCGGCGGAGCGCAGGTCATGACGCTGGCCTTTCCCAACCCAAGCCGCAGCTTCGACGAAGCGCGCAACGCCGTGCGCTTCATGGGCCACGACGGCATGTTCCAGATCCGCTTCTTTATCGAGGCGGGTGCGCTGACGAAGTCGGATGCCGCTAGACGCGAGGCGGGGATGCTGGAAGCCAGGTGCCTGTCGGCTTTCGACGCCTTGCGCACAACCATCTACGATGTCGCGTGCAAGGCCTATTCGCACGGCCGCCGCGATTCCTACACGCTGACCGCCGCGGATTTCCGCTAGGCGGTTTTCCATGCTGATCCGCTATGGCTATGAGATCACGTTGGCATGCCAGCAGCCCACGGCCCTGGTCTGCCTGCTATCGGTCCATGAGGACCGCGCGGCCGACATCAGGGTGCCGGAAACGACATTCACTAATCCCGACATACCGGTATCGACCTATCGCGATCTGTTCGGCAACCGTTGTCGCCGCCTCGTCGCGCCGGCCGGAGACCTGACGATATGGGGCGACGCCACGATTGAGGACGACGGCAGGCTGGACAAGGTGGTACTAAATGCTCGTGAACTAGCGGTGCCTGACCTTCCAGACGACAGCCTCGTCTACCTCATGGGCAGTCGCTATTGCGAAACCGACCGACTCAGCCAGATCGCCTGGGATATTTTCGGCGCCGTTGCGCCGGGATGGAGCCGCGTGCAGTCGATCTGCGACTTCGTCCACAATCATATCCGCTTCGACTACATGCAGGCCCGCTCGACGCGAACGGCCTTCGAGACCTATCACGAGCGCGTCGGCGTCTGTCGCGACTTCGCCCACCTTGCTCTCGCGTTCTGCCGCTGCCTCAACATTCCCGCCCGCTATGTCAACGGCCACCTCGGCGACATCGGCGTGCCGGTCGTCGATCCGATGGACTACAGCGCCTGGATCGAGGTCTTCCTCGATGGCGAATGGTACACATTCGATCCGCGCAACAACATGCCGCGGATCGGCAGGATCGTCGTTGCACGCGGCCGCGACGCGGCAGACATCCCGTTGATCAATTCATTCGGCCCGCATGTCCTGAAGGCGTTCCGGGTCTGGACCTATGAGGTATCAGCTCTGACTGCGTAGCCCGCATGTCGTCGCCTCCTCCTTCTGGAGATAGATATACGTGGAGGAGCGCATCCCGGCACGAAATGCCGATGTTGACTCGCTCTGCTAGAGAGTCCGGGGAATGGTGCAACCTCGACCTATAGCTTGGCCTTCGGCAATGTCTGCTTTTGTGCACCAGCGAAGGCGTTATCAATGTCGCCATTAAGGGCGCGTTGCTGAACGCGGCCCCGCAATGTTAAGCGAGGCCGCGCAGATCAGATTTCAGTTGTCTCGGCAAGCGTAAGCGCATCATCGATATCCACGCCAAGGTATCGAACGGTGTTTTCGATCTTGGTGTGTCCAAGCAATATCTGAATAGCTCGAAGATTGCCGGTAGCCTTGTAGATCAACGCGGCCTTGGTACGACGGAGTGAATGTGTTCCGTATTCCTCGGGACGCAGTCCAATCGCAGTAACCCATTCACCAACCAATCGCGCGTACTGTCGAGTGCTCAGGTGCCCTTCGTGGTCGACCCGACTCGGGAACGCGTAGTCATCGATACTGCCACCGCGGCGTTCGAGCCACGCAAGCAGGCTTGCCCTCGTGTCTGCGGTAATCTCGAACTGGACGGGCCGGCCAGTCTTCTGCTGGATCACCATTGATCGGGCGCGTATCGCCGGGCCGGCGACAAGCGATCCGATCTTCATTTTGACGAGGTCACAACCGCGAAGCTTGCTGTCGATCGCGAGGTCAAACAATGCCCGGTCGCGCATCCGCTCTTCACGATCCAAGAAGAAGCGGATCAGCCAAATTTGTTTTACTTTGAGCGCTCGCTTGGCGCCGACCTGCTTGCCCGCATTCCAGGCTGGCCGACCTTTGGCGGCCGGATCGTATTTTGAGATACCCATGACATTTCTCCTTTTGGCCAAGATGGCCAATGAAGAAATAGGGAGGGGGCCGCTTGCGGGCTGGCCATTTCCGGGTTGCGTCCAGCGGATAGCTGTCGTTAAGCAACCGATCTTTCATTGCCATTCCAAACCCGTTCCTGCGGTCCCGTTAGCTGCCGTACGTTCAGCACGCTCCGCTCGTCATACGCTGGCTGCAAGCCCTCAACTACGATGACGCAGCGCATCTAGAACTAGGCTGAAGGCAAAGTGATCTCCTGCTGGGATAATACAAATAATAGCTGTCGAATCGCTCGCACCGTCCTTCAGCACTCGAATCAGCGTTCCGTCGGCCAAGTATCGCCTCACATGGTCTTCGAGCGTGAAAGCGATTCCCTGCCCCGAGACGGCTGCCGCCACGATCAGGTCGTTAAAGACGAGTTGCCCTTCCGGCTTGCCCCCTAGCTGCTTCCTCTTCCACTCGAATTCCCAAGGACGAGGAAGAGGCGACCGATGAGGTATTGGAAGCCCTCGGCGAACCCCACCGGAATCTTCTCGCTAACGTAGTACGAAGAGAGTAGGGTCAATTGTCGACGGCCATTTTTAGGGCACCGTCGGTTGAGGGCGGCCATCGTGCCCTAGCCCCAACGAAAGGAGGACTCCATGTCTTCCGCCTATCTGACTTCCAAGAACATGACGATGATCGAACGGTTACTGCTCGAAGTTCGAGCCGTTCCACGCAACAGAAGTCAGGAAACGATGAGGGCAAGGTTCCTGATTGATCAATTCCAAGGCGGCGTCACAGCGGAGGCTGACCTGCGCTCGGTGCTCAATGTGCGCGAGGTCAAGGGGAGCGACTCCTCGCAACGAAGTGTGGTTAGCCGAGCCGTCGGCGCTTTGTTCGGATCCAGGTTCTCGGATCGCGAGGCGCCGCAGATTGTTGCCCAAAAACTCGCGTTCCGGGTCGCCCGAGACGAAGTTCAGTGTCGAATTGACAATGATACAGACGGCCGGCATCGCCGCGAGAACGAGGTCAAAAGCCGCCATCAGATGCATTGACGAAGCTTCTGTGGGGACGACCGGCAAAGGACTTCAAATGGATAGCATGAAAAATCTTGCCCGCTGGGCCGCTGATCCCGCTGGCTGGCTGTTGGCGCTCGTGGTCGGCATTTTGGGCAGTATCGTGTACGTCGTTCTGACCAGCATTACCTTCTGAGCATGGACGATATCAAAACCGTGGTTCTCTCGAAGGCACCCGGCGGCTGGTGTGTGCGCATCACGGAAAACGGGCGAACCCTCGATCTTCGATATCCAACCAAACAGTTTGCCAAGGCATACGCTGAGGGGCAAGCCTATCGACTGGGCGTCACGGCCACTGAAGACATGACAATCACGTGACCACACGTATCAATGACCAGCCTGTGCCGACCGGCATAATCGCTGCAGGGACAATGTATACGACGGCCGCTGGCAGGTTCTGCTCAGGTAGCAGCCACACCCTCAACGTTTCTTCGTCTAGCCCCTCGAAACCAGGAAAGCCCGCCCGGGAGTAGCCGGACGGGCACCTCAACCTCGTGTCGGGCATTCAAGGCCGCTTCGGCAGCACTACTTACCACTGCATCTAGCAACTTGGTGCGGATGTGAACGTTCATGGAGGCACGCGGATGGAGCCGACGACGGACGGTTGTGAGAGAACAGGAAAGGTGGGATGGTCTTTCCATGCCTCAAGAGCATGACACGGACGCCTTCATTTCTGAACTCACTCATGCAGCGGGCGAGACGGGCAATCTGACAAAGTTGCAGTGCGCCAGGCTATTGCAGCGTGCTGCCGCCACGCTTCATCGGGTTTACCATTGCAAGATCGATTACTCCGGGACCCCGGCAAACAGCCGCTGGCAAGGGCCGGCGGTTTACCGATGGCCGGAAATGCCCTTGCGGATCGATACCTTGTCGGATGAGGAAATATCGAGCGAGCTACGCCATGCGGCCCTGCTCATGAAGACATCGCGGGGCTAAAGGACGCAGTTGAGGAGATGCACATCCGGCTGCTGAGCAAAAAGCAGGTGGCTCGATCGAACGAGCCGTCAGAAGCTCCCATGCTGGTTTAGACCGCCTCGCCAAAGTTTCCTTCCAGGCCTTTCATAGCTCGGACTTTTTGCGACCAAGGGGATGCGCTGGGGTAAGAAGCCTGTATGGTGCGCAGCTTGGTCTACCGCCTCGGTTGACCGGAAAGCCATAAAGGCGTCAGGAGATACGTTGCAAGTTCTGGTGAGAGATAACAATGTTGATCAGGCACTAAGGGTGCTCAAAAAGAAAATGCAACGCGAAGGGCTCTTTCGAGAAATGAAAGCACGGAAGGCATATGAAAAACCTTCGGAACGCCGCGTCCGGGAAAAAGGCGAAGCGATCAGGCGTGCGAAAAAACTAGCGAGAAAACAAGCGCAGCGCGAAGGTCTCCTGCCCGCGCCCAAGAAGAAGCCTATTCTTCCCCGCCCAGCGTCACGAGCTGCATAGTTTGCCAGAACGGACCACCCGCACCGCTTCGGGGGAGTTCGTTACGTCCTCAGAAGAAATAAATCTCCCGCCAGCCGTGAACCGAGCGGGCGATTTATAACGTGATGCGACAAGGTGTGGCCGATATCCTATGGTGGCGCACCACAACGGGGCTAAAGGGTTATGTGGTCGCAGGGGCTGTTGCGATGGAAACGGCAGACCTTGCGTTCCTGGCCCTCCGAGCCACTTCTTTCGCCAATTTCCGTCGTACGCCTCCCGGACGCGACAAACAACAGTGTGTCGACCTCTTCGAGGACGTGGCGGCTGTCTTTCTCAGCAATGTAGCGCCGCAATTTTTCGATGGTCTCGCCAACGTATTTCACCTTGCCGCTTCGAGACCGTCGCAAGGAGCTTGGGGCGGTGCTAGAATAAAAACCGCCGGGTCGGCATTTGTTCCGAGCACGGGCTCAATTGTCCATGTGGGAGGCGTTTTCGATGACAAAGGCGCGGCTGGACGACATGCTGGACTGCAAGCGATGTGGCAGGATCCAGATGACGATCCCCGACAATGCAGATGAAGAAACGCCTATTCATTGCAGCAATTGCGGCGGCTATCTTGGCCTTTGGGGAGAACTGCAGCGAGACTTCGCAAGGCAGATAGCGAACGCCGAAAGCATCGATCTCAATCATGGAACGATGACCAAAAACGCGTAAGCGCGTCGCGGGTCCAACAAGCGACTCGTCCGACCGTTCGGTCAAGCCGTCAATACGGTCGCTCCTCTCTCAGCGCCTTTTTGGAACTGTTCTGTTCCGCACCGTCATCGGATCGATTGAGCGTCACCGTGCAGCGGATGAGGAAATTCCAGTCGGGTCCGTGCTCGATGATGAGATGGAGATCTGAAATCTCCTCGAAATAGTGCTCGACGCTCTTCGGCCCATCCTCGGTGCGGTATTCGATGACTGCCTTCCAGCGCTTTTCGCCGTGGAGATTGATCACGTTGTTCATCTGCGCTCCGTAGCGACCAAGATTTTCGATCGGGGATGAGAAGTCCGTTGCCGAAATCAATACAGGCGCAGCGTGGGATCGATCCTGATCCCGGCACCGGTCACGGCGGCGATAAAGGCCGCACTGACCTGCTCAGGGGTGGAAGTTCCCAGCTTGACTTCAGAGCAGCAGTTCATTGCATCCGACCATGCCGGGCTGCCGTATTCCTTGTGATAGGCAAACAGGAAATCAGCCGCCTGCGACACCGAGGAGATCAGGCTGAAGCCCGTCCGGTCATCGTAGATCACCAAAGGCATCCTGAAGTTCTGGTTGTTCATCGCGGACCTATCGAAAATTTCCGATATGCGTGCTTTGCAGTCACAGGACGTCCAGCAGGCGGTTCAGTGCATCTGGTGCCTGAGCTTCGTTTGAGCCGCCCTGCGACGCGAGCCGTCGGTATCGCCCTGCCTGCAACGTCGCGCCTCGTCGGGTCGCGTCTCCAACCTGGCAGGCTTCAAGCGTGTCGTCACAACAGGCGGTCGTCCGAAATACCTGTCGTAGAACCTTGCCATGGCGTGCCGACAAGCGAGATAGGTGGAGGGCATTTTCATCATCCTTCCCGTTAGAATTCGGCGTTCGTCTTGCCTCTGTTTTCGCGTTTGTACCTGGTCGATCCGGCTATGCGCGCTTGCGCCTGACCGGCCGCTTCTGCAAGGGCGGCGTGTTCGTGTTCATTGCTTCCATAGCAAGCCTTGCCAGCCTCAGCCGTTCGGTCTTCTGTTCCCGCACGGCCGCTTCGCCGTCGATGATCTGGCGGGCAGCCCTGGTGGTGGCGTCCTGCTTCGTTTCGATGGCGGTCGGCTTGGGCTTGAATATCCCTTGCGGCATTTCAGGGTGTCGCATGTGCGGGTCTCCAGTCATGAAAAGAAAAAAGGCCGGGACTTGCCCGGCCTCTCTCGTCTGCGCTCTGTGGCCAGCGCCAGTACATCCGTGGTCAAAGGCCAGCGCAATCGTTATGCGGCCTGCAAGTTCTCGGCCGCGCTCTTGCCGTTGCGATCGTCCTTCACGACGTCGAAGCTGAGCTTCTGGCCCTCGACGAGGGAGCGCATGCCGGCCCGCTCGACAGCGGAGATGTGGACGAACACGTCGGGCTGGCCATTGCCGAGCTCGATGAAGCCAAAACCTTTGGTCGAATTGAAGAACTTGACTGTTCCAGTATTCATTACGATTTCCTTTCAATCATCCATAGAAAATTGCTTGCCGCGCAAGATGCACGACAAACGGTTCAGATCGATTTTGAGAGGAGAAGATCGCCGAAGACGCAGTTCGCGTCAGAAACAAAGTTCGACAGCCAAGATCGATATTTAGAACGTAGGCCTATTCGGTGTTCGAAACAAGGCAAGGTCGGGGATAAATCTTTCCGGCTCAGAACGGATCGTCTCGGCCGGAGGGAGGACTGCTACGTCTTTGCAGGCCCTCACGCCCTCCGCCGTCCCTTTCTCGCGGCCTCCGGTTTGATCCTTATCCGCAGCATCCCTCCTTCAGGATGGTCGATCTCGAAGGCGTTGGTCTTGCGTACGAGATCGCTCAGCTTGCGAAAGCCGAAGGTGCGGGGATCGAAATCGGAAGCCAGATTGGCAAGCTGCGTGCCGACCGCGCCGAGCGGAACCCAGCCGTCCTCGCTTTCCATCTGGGCGATCACCTTGCGGATGATCGGCACGGCGGCGGAGGGCGACTGCAACGGCTTTGCGCTCGGTGCAGCCTCCGGTTCGTTCGCCGGAGCGGACGCAAGCAGGTTCTCCGTATAGACGAACCTGCGGCAAGCCTGCCGAAAACTCTCGGGCGTCTTCTGCTCGCCAAAGCCGAACACATCGATGCCCTGCTCGCGGATGCGGGCGGCAAGACGGGTAAAATCGCTGTCAGAGGAAACCAGACAGAAACCGTCGAAACGACCACTGTGAAGAAGATCCATCGCGTCGATCACGAGCGTAATGTCGGAGGCGTTCTTACCTGTCGTATAGGCGAACTGCTGCTGCGGAATGATCGCGTGCCTCGACAGCACGTCGGCCCAAGCCTTCGAGCGTGAGCTGGAAAAATCGCCATAAATGCGCCGGACGCTGGCCTCGCCGATCTTGGCGATCTCCTCGAACAGGCCGTCGGCTATCTTGGCCGAAGCATTGTCGGCATCAATGAGAATGGCAAGGCGCGGCGAGCGGGGTTCGGATGGCATCGCAGTTCCTTAGCCCAGTCTCTGCTCGAATTCGATCACCTGCGTCTTCTGCCGCAGGCCCGTGGCGACGACGGATACCCTGAATTTTCCTTCCAACGCGGCATCGAATATGGCGCCGACGATGATGTCGGCGTCGGCATCGACTTCCTCGCGGATGCGCGTTGCCGCCTCGTCGACCTCGAACAGCGTCATGTCCGGTCCGCCGGAGATCGAGACGAGCACGCCTCTCGCCCCACCCATCGACGCCTCGTCCAGGAGCGGGTTCGCGATCGCCGCTTCGGCGGCCGCCTTGGCCCGGCCTTCGCCCGAGGCCTCGCCCGTCCCCATCATCGCCCGGCCCATGTCGCGCATCACCGCGCGCACGTCGGCGAAGTCGAGATTGATCAATCCTTCCTTCACGATGAGGTCGGTGATGCAACCGACGCCCGCGTAGAGGACACGATCGGCCATGGCGAAGGCATCGGCGAATGTCGTCCTGGTATCGGCGACCCTGAAGAGGTTCTGGTTCGGGATGACGATCACCGTGTCCGCGCATTCGCGCAGCCGCGCGATGCCTTCCTCGGCCGACTGCATGCGGCGTTTGCCCTCGAAGACGAACGGCTTGGTGACGACGGCAACCGTCAGCATGCCGGCCTGCCGCGCTGCATGCGCGATGACGGGAGCGGCGCCCGTCCCCGTTCCGCCGCCCATGCCGGCCGTCACGAAACACATATGCGTTCCCGCAAGGTGGTCCATGATCTCATCGATCGACTCCTGCGCGGCCGCGTGACCGACATCCGGTATCGAGCCGGCCCCAAGTCCTTCGGTGACGCCGGCACCAAGCTGGATCAGCTTCGATGCCTTCGACATGGCAAGGGCCTGTGCATCCGTGTTGGCGACAAGGAATTCCGCGCCCTGCAACCCGGCGGCGATCATGTTGTTGACGGCATTGCCGCCGCCACCGCCTACGCCGATCACGGTGATCTTCGGCTTCATCTCGGTGATTGCCGGTCTGGCGTTCATTGCCGTCTTCCTCCCAGAGGCTCGCTTGCCGGTCCGGGACCGGCGCCACGCGCTGCGAATCAGGACAACACCCGCCATAAGCAGGGGACCAGATCGAAGCCTCGCCCGCAAGCGGCGGCTCTGCCCTCCGAGTGGTCTCGATGTCGAAGTGTCTATGCTTGAAGTCTTCCTTGGCCGCCGAGCCACGAATTCTCTTCAAGAGAAAAACAAAAACGGGAACGCCTTGTTTGCAACTCAATTAAGGCGCATAGATAGACCTCGTTGATTTGGCCGATTTGGCTTGCGCGGTATCAGAGACCCGCCAGTTTATTCCGAATTTTCGATAACGATATGGTTGTGTCGACCGGGCGCAACCGGCCGCGTCTGCTCGAAGCCTGGAAACGAACGCCGCGCCGACAGCGCATGGATCTGACAGGCGGAACTTCATCTGCGGTTCGGGCAGCGGCATCTCCGAAAGGGTGGCAGTCATGGACAACCGCACCACGCAGAAGGTCGTTCGCTTCCTGTCGGCGTTTTCGCTGCCGGGGTTTGATGCGCCGCAGCCGCCGGGCGACTATCTCGTCGACCAAGACGAAGAGCCTATCGAGAGCGGTTCAAGCCTCGCTTGGCGACGTGTTGCAACCTTCATCCATCTGCCGGCCATCTCGATAAGGGCAACCACCCAGCAGATGGTGCCGATCGACCCGGCTTTCCTCGAAGCCGCGCTGGAACGGGACCAAAGACAATCATGACCACGACAAGCTTCGTGCACCGCAATCCGCGTCCGCTCCGCCGCGAGGTCGCAACCCACCTTTATGCCGTAGGACAGGCCGTCAGGTTGAAGGGCAACTTCGGCACATTCCCGAAGACAGCGGAAATCTACCACATCACCGGCATGCTCCCTGCGAGGGGTGACTCACCGCAATACCGCATCCGCAACGACCAAGAGCGGCACGAGAGGGTGACCACACAGGACAGCCTCGACCTGGTACGGCAATCGTCGGAAAGCGAAAACGCAACCCTGCTCGAAAGGACGTTCGGCCATGGCCAAGGGACAAAAACGCCGCAATCGCGAGATTCGGAAACCGAAACAGGCAAAAGCGCCGACAAACGCTGATAACCCTTTGGGCAGCCAGCTCAGGCTCGCCGCCAACACGTCGAGCGGTAAAGCCAGGAACTGATGAGCCGTGGGGATCGGGTCCCGGCCTTCGGGTTCCAATCGACCTCCTATGCCCGATGGCTTTCTGCCGGTGCAGCGCCGCAGACACGAAGAAAGGACGTTATCATGAATGCTCACGAGATCGGACAGCACGCCCCGGCAGATTCCCGGCAGGAAAACAGGAGCGAAGCGGCCTGCCATGACACCATCGACTACCAGTATGGCCGTCGGGTCGAACGGGACGGTTCCTGGAGCATCTATCACGTCTTCACGGGGATCCCGGCGAAAATCCAGGGCCTTGTCATGACCGGCATGAGCCTTGGTCGGGCCACCGAAGGCATGCTTTACCTCAATCGTCGCAACGAGGCCCGTCGGCGTGAGCACGGTAGGTCGCTGGCCCGCCGGTTGCCCGGCCAGGAGGGCTCGGCTTGTCAGCCGTGACGCTCGACTTCCCCAATCCGAGCCGCAGTTTCGACGAAGTACGCAATGCGGTTCGCTTTATCGGCCACGACGGCATGTTCGAGGTCCGCTTCTTTGTCGAAGCCGATGCGCTGGCAGGAACCCGCGCCAGGACAAGCAGGACAGAGGTAACGGAGGCGGCCTGTCTTGCCGCGTTCGATCGGGCGCGCTCCTCGATTTACGAGGTTGCCCGCAAGCTCTATTCGCGCGGCCGCCAAACGAACTACGTCATAACGATCCGCGACTTGCGCTGATGTCTCAGCCTCATCATCTACCCTGCCAGAAGTTTGCGCATGGAGTCCACGATGTCTGCGTGCTTGTAAGGTTTGGAAAAGAAACGCGCTCCGTCCGGAAGGGCTGACGACCGGACGGATCGGTGTCCGGATGTAATGATAATCTTGACCGGCGGCCATCGATCGCGCACCGCGACCGATAGTTTCAGTCCGTCCATACTGCCTGGCATGTCGATATCGGTGAACAGCAACCGGATATCCGGGTCGGTCTCCAGGATGGCGATCGCTTCGTCAGCGTTGGCGGCCTCGCGAACAACAAAGCCTTCATTGGCCAGATGATCGACAATATCGAAACGAACGAGTGTCTCGTCCTCGACGACCAGAACGGCGGTCCGGACATCCATTGCAAATGACCGATCTGGTCTGGCCGCTTGAGGAAGATAGTGCGGAACGCCTCAAGGCAGGTATCGATCCATCTTTTTTCAAAAGACAGGCCGGCTTAATCGACGATCGAGGAAAAAGACCGGCGATCCGGCTCCGGGAGCGGTCACGGCACGGGATCGGCTGGTCCTTGATCCTGTGCAAGGCTTTCTATCAGAGGCTCGAAAAAGGCGGGCGTCCTTGCGATAGTCTAGCGCTGCTCGTGCGACCTGAAATTCTTGCTCTCGATGTCGATGATATCGCCACAGTTCAGGCACTCCATCTGGGTGTGCGTACGAATCCAGCCGACGCGCGTCTTTGCCTGATGATGGCAACGGGGGCATTCCACATCGATTTCGAAGTCGTCCGTCTCGCGCTTTGTCATGGCAACTCCGAGACCATTCCAGGCCGCCTCAGCTTTCGCCAGCAGCGGGCTCCCGCGCTTCTTCCTGCTCCGTGGATGAAGGTTTCTCCTTTGCCACTTTCGCGGCAAGCTTCGCTTCTTTCTTGGCCGCCTTGGCTTTGTCCCGTTGACTACGCTCGTATCGATAGTTCGGCTTCATCGCCATTCGAGCTCTCCGTTCGGATAGATGGTATGCTTCATCAGGCGAATGTCCGCAGAAATTGAAACGGCGGGTTCCGGTCTCGCCAGCGCATGCAATTCAGCCTGCGGTTGTGAGCGGCCGTCGTCAGTAAATTTCGACCGTGCGATCGTAACTGATCCCAGCACCCTTTAGTGCGGAGAGGAATGCGGCACTCGCATCATCGGCAGCACCCTCTTCGGCGCAGCACCTCATCGCGTCGGTCCAGGCCAGGCTGTCGTTTCCAGGCCAATGGTCAAACAGAAAATCCGAGGCCTGTTGCATGGATTCAATGAGCACGAACCCCAGTGGACCGGCGATATAGACGACCACGGGAACTCGAAATTTTTTGACGTCCATCGCGCAACCTACGCCCGATTGCATGGAAAGGCGAGCATGGTAGACGCATTATTCGTCGGACGGCAGCTTTCAGGATTGCATAGCGGCAAGCTGAACGACCAGGTTGAGGGCGCGAAGCAGCCGTTCAGCGACTGCTAGATTGCGTGATCATTCACGGCTACCACCAGCCCCGGATCGAACAACGCGTTTTCATCCTCATACCCTCTCGGATTGCACACAACCCGCGTGGCGCCGACATAGTAATCGCAGCTGTCGTGCGTGTGCCCATGAATCCATAGCGCCGGTTGCTGCTGTTCAATTATCTGCGACAGGTCCGACGCATAGGCGGCATTCAGCAAATCACCCTTGAACCTTGCCGGAACGGAACGCGCATGCGGCAGGTGATGGGTGACGACGACGGTGGGGATCGGGTCGGATTTCAGGGCCGTTTCAATGAAGCGCCGTGAATCCTGGTGCATTCGGTAGGCTGTCTGCGGAAGGAAGCGCTGCCAGGGATTTCTCTGGGCGGCGATCTGGCGGTAGTCGTTCATGCGCTCGCGCGCGTAACGCATCGCCAGTTCCGGAGAGCCTTCGATCCGGTAGTCGGTCCAGAGCGTGGTGCCGAGGAAGCGGACGCCATCGATGACGACCGACTGGTTTTCGAGGAAATGAACGACGGGGAAGCGTGCGGCCGCTGCCCTGCCATCCTCGAGTCCTTCTCGGATTCCGCCCTTGTAGAATTCGTGATTGCCGGCGACATAGACGCAGGGCATCGCATGCGCGATGTTTTCCGCCAGCCAATGGACGCCGTTGGCGGGCGCTCGGCAGAGATCGCCGGCGACGACACAGACGTCGGCATCGGGAATGGCGAGCGGCGCTCGAAGATCGGCGACTTCGAGATGCAGGTCGGAGAACAGCCAGAGTTTCATGGGGTTGAATCCTTTGGGTGGCGTATGGGCGTGCCTGTCCGGCCGGGGTTTGGGCCCCGGCTGAAGGATTGAATGCTTGTCTGGGCGCGTTTCCGGCTCAGCCGGGGCGCTCGCGGATGCGTTTTCGGGTTTCGGTCAGGACGGCGTCGAGTTCCGGACCGTCGAGCGTTCCGGCATCGAACAGTTGCTCGGCCAGGAAGTCGATGGCGTCGGTTTGTTCGCGCACGATGGTGCAGGCTGCCTGGTAGGCCCGCTCGAGCCGCTCGTTGACGCGGGCGGCGAGTTCCGGATTGGCGGCAAGCGTGGCGGCGATGTCGGTCGCCTTGCGGTAGATCAGGGGCCATCTGCCGCCGAGGCCAAGGATCGTTTCCATCTCGACCGCAAGCTTCGTGGCTGACGCCAAATCGCTATGATCCACGCCGCCGCTATTCGCCGAAAAAGTCTCCAGCATGATTTCCTCGGCCGCGCGTCCCGCGAGCGTTTCGACGAGGACGGCAGTAAGCCAGCTCTCGGTCATTTCGTCCTGACCTGTGCTTCCGATCACGAAGCCACCGCCAGCCTTGGCGTCGACTGTGATTTCGGCAATGGGGCCGAAGCCAACCAGCATGCGGGCGACGGCATGACCCGCCTCATGCGTGGCGATGCGCAGTCGCAATGCCGTCGAGCGCGACGGTCTTGTCCCGCCAAGCTGGGTTTCGAGATCGGTGTAGGAGAGCGGACGGCGGTCACGTCGGGCACTCTGCCTTGCCTCCCGCACCCATCGCTCGATGTCGGCGCCCGTCATGCCTTGCGCTCTGCGGGCAAGCGCCTTCAGGGCGGTGGAAGCCAATGTCTGTCCTGACGATGCCATGGATTGCGCGATCGTCATGGCCGAGGAGCCTCAGTTCGGATTGGAATGGCGGCCTGCACCAGCCCGGCATAGGGTTTGTCCGACATCATCTCGAATCCTTCCTCCAGGACTTTCCGAAGGTCGTTCTCGACCAGGACGGCCTTTGAGACGCTGGCCGTGACCGTCTCGATGTCCTTGCCAAGGTGATGGCGCAGGATCGCCAGCCGCGCCTCGGCATCGGGCAAGGGGATCTCGATCTGCCTGTCGATCCGACCGGAGCGCAGCAATGCCGGATCGATGACGGATGGGTTGTTGGTGGCACAGACCACGACGACACCGCTGGTGCGAGCTACCCCGTCCAGAAGTTCCAGGCAGCAGTTGACCACCGAGTTCCAGTAGTCGGCGTAGTCCCTGGAAAGATCGACGCGACGGCCGATGCCGTCGAACTCGTCGACGAACAGAATGCAGGGCTTTTGCGTCTCCGCCTCTTCGAACGACCGCTTCATGCGCTTCAGCACGTCGCCGAGATGGGAAGGCTCTAGCCAGCGCGCGACCGATGTCGCGAGCAAAGGAATCTGCAGGGTGTTGCAAAGCGCGCGGGCAAAATGCGTCTTGCCGACTCCCGGCGGGCCGGACAGCAGGACCTTGGTGCTCATGTCGATCCAGGCAAGATCGCCGGCACGCCAGAGCGGCAGTACGTCCCGGATCTGCAAGGCCCAATCCCTGGCATCGCCATAGCCGGACAGGGTCTCGATGGTCGGCGGAGGGCGACCAGCGCTGGCTTCAGCAGGTGCTTCCGGCTGGATGATGTCGCTGCCGGAGCCGGGGTCGGCATTCCGGCGGGACGACGGCGTGTCTGACGATCGGGAGTTTCCCTTCAGGGCCTTTCTACCACAGTCGTCCTTCTCGCCGCCTTCGGCATCGACGGCCGCTTCCGCCAACCGGCGCAGGCTGTCGGCGGCCATGTCGGCGGCGACACCGGGACGGACGGCGATCGCGATGTCGCCGAGGCCCAGCCGCTCGAAGATTATTCCTTCCAGTTTACCGACCGAGGGCGACGCGCCGAGAACCGTCTCGATGGTGCGGCGGACGATGTCGACTGTCAGCGTGCCGCAGGCGACATTGAGTTGCGATGCCTGGACCAGCTTTGGCGCGAGCGCTTCCTTTCGCTCGGCGACGGCAAGGATCGGATAGGGACTGATGGCTGCCGCACCGTATTGCCGGTCATCCTCCTCCTCGCCACGGTCGCTCCCGACAAAGACGACAACGCGCCGACGGGCGGCGGCGACATGCTCGAAACGCACGTTCTCGTAGCGTATGTCATAGCCGTTCGAGCGCTCGACCGCGCCAGGCAGGATATGACCGCGCTTCAGGAGTTCCAGAAAGGTCCGCTCAAATCCTTTGGTCTCGCCGAGCAAGGTCACGATAGGTCGCCGCAGCCTGAGCGCCTGCAGGACGTCGGCAAGGGCGGCCTCATCGTCTGGAACGGCCTGCGCCAGAAGAAGCATGACGGCGACGTCGGCGGCGGACGGCGGTTCCGCCGCCCCGCGTATCGCCTTCACCAAAGCGAGGTCACCGCATCGTGCCTGTTCGGAGGAAAGAGGATCGCCGGGGATCGCCATCTGAGCCTCTGCTGTTGGTGTCGTGTCCATTTCCGTATCGAAGGCAAACTCGTCCGACCCAAGGATTGGATGCGTCGTTTCGTCGGGGAGCCTGCGCCGGTGACGCGACAGCATGGCGACGGCCTGAGACGGCGACATCGCACGGACGGCATCTGGATGGCGGCGATAAACGGACACCACCCGGCCATGGCTCTCGACATCCTCCTGGCAAAGGATTCCCGCTTCGACGGCATCCGCAAGCGCAAGCGCCGCCGCCTTGCGCCGCAGCCGATCGAGGAGATGACGTGCGAGCCGCTCGTTCATGCCGCTTCCTGCCTGGTCGTGTTGCTCGGGCTGAACATGACGACTCCGTTTCTTCCGGCGTTTCATCGGTGGCTCCCGTTCATTGCCTCACCCTGTGCCGCTCGCGTGCCTCGACCAGCGTTTCCACGAGTTGCTGGAGCCTGCGGATGGAACCGCCACGCCAATGGTCGGCGAGTACCGCAAGCTCAAACCGTTCGAGCGGCGACGCCCAGCGCGGATCGTGCCCGGCATCGACATAGATCCGTTCAACGAGACGCGGGGCCAGCACCTCGAGCTGTTCCGGCCCTGGTTCCGGAAAGGCGATGACCCGGCAGCGATCCAGCAGCACCGAAGGAACGGTGGTTAGCGTATTCGCCGTCATCAGCCAGGAGACGTGGGACAGGTCGCAGGGGGATTCGACATAGGGGTCAAACCAGCGTTGCGAGGTCTCCCGTTCGAACAGGCCGACCAGCACATCATGGACATTGCCGTTGTGCCGCGAGGTGCCGACTTTCTCGATCTCGTCCAGGATAATGACGGGACCGGCGCAGCGATGGCGGCGGATCGACAGCACGGCGATGCTCGGCTCGCCCGACGACCAGCGCCTGGCCGTCCCGCCGATCGAGCTGTCGTTCAGCCCGCCACACGATACCAGTTCAAAAGGAACGGCGAGTTCTTCGCACAACCGTCGCGCCAGCCTTGTCTTGCCGCAGCCGGGCGTGCCGACCAGGACAGTCGGCCGGATATGGACATGATCCCGGCCGACGAGGCGGTTCAGCAATTCGTCGACGACGGCCACCGCATAGGGGAATTCTTCGACCAGCCGCTCTCGTACCAGGGAGAGATCGGGGACTAGCGGCAGCGGCAAGGCAATGTTGAGAAGCTTCTCGAACTCCTTGACGACCCGCTTGCCTTCGGAGGTGCTGTCGTTGCCGATCGAGGTGAAGACGACGACGGTGCCTTTCGGCTTGGCGACTGGGGGAGGCTCTGTCGCGGTAACCCTCGCAACATCCTCAACCCTACAGGCAGAAGGAGTTTCGTCTTCCGGCTGTTTTGTCTCCCGTTCCGGTAGCTGGATCGCCGCTTCGAACTCCCGCGCATGGATGCGCAAATCGCGGCTCACCCGGCCTCGGGGAATGCCGACAATCCCGTTGTCGCGCATGTGGCCATAGTCATTCGCCAATACGGACCAGGCGAGTGCCCGTGGCAGAAGGCTGAAGTCACAGGAATCACGAACGTCACCGAGCGCAACGGATGCCATCCTGCCCGCAATCACGGCGACCGCGTCCGGATCGCCGAGCGACGCAAGATAGAATTTGACACGCAGCCTGGCATCGAAGGCGAATATCGTATTGAAGCCGCCTGCGGCTTCCATCGCCGCTTCGACACAGCGCAGCGCCTCGTCGCTCTGGTCAACCGCGAGGTCATCAAGGGATGCGACCAGGGGAGCGATATCGAACTTCGGCTTGTGCTTCAGCCTGCGCGACAGACGCTCGCCGAACTCCCTGATGTCGCTCGCCATGTCGTCGAACAGGAACGGCATGCCTCGAAGCAGTTCGATCTCCGTCGGCAGGTGCACTCCCGCCTGAGCCGCCTTGAGATGGCGTTCGAAGTGCCGGTCCCGACCGCCGCGTGAATCCTTGCCGGAGATGGTCATCGCCGCAACCACTCACGCGTCCAGGCCGGAGCGCTCGGCCGGGCGGCCAAGTCGATACCAGCGGGACAGAGTCCGCGCCCAGCTCATGTCGGCCGACATCAAAAAGACCTGAGACGTGGCGATCGGACGGTTGGTCCCCGGAAGTGCCGGATGCCCCGTCGACAGTCCCACCAAAGCCGGTGTCAACACATTCCCGAGAAGCCAGCGGTCGAGAAGCGGCGGCTCCTCGTTGACGAGCGTATCCGGAAGCACACCTTCCAGGATTCGCTCCATGTCGGAGAGCAGTGCCCCGATTCGCGCGGTTTCCGCGGCAAGCTGTTCTCCGGCTCCGCATCCCTCGTTGAACAGCAGCATCTGCAAGCCTCCGTCTGTCCGGCAAAGGATCCGTTGCAGTTGGATCCTTGCGATTCGCTGGAATCAGCAGGACAGGCATACGGCGTCGGGCATCGGGCGTCCACAGGTCATTACAGGCGTCGCGACGCCTCATTACCTGAAGGCTGGCGTTCCCCCATCGCTCCGGCTAGAACATTCCCATGCAGGCATCCTACGACTTTCTGCGCGCCGCACGCGCCCTCCTGGACATCACCCCGGCGCAACTCGCCGAAAAGGCCAAGGTGAGCAAGCGATCGATCGTCCGCATAGAAGCGCGCGAACCTGTCGGCCTGGAAATCAGCCTGAGGGTGCAGAAAGCGCTGGAGGAGTTCGGCGTCGAATTCCTCCCCGAGACCAAATCGCACGGCCCGTCGATGCGGGTCGGCAAGAACGTCGTCAAGAAGATCGGATTCCAGATTTCCGCGGACTAAGTCGCCGACACGGATCTGCTGCATCGCCGGCGCGAACTTAGTGAGGCGGAATGTCATGCAGTAACCAGCATTCGATCAGTCCTTCGGCGGTTCAGTCTAGTCGACTTCGCGCCTAAGCCGAGACTCCCAGCTGGCCCATTCTCGTTAAGAACCCTGATTCTGTCCGCCGACAGAAGGGTTTCGCTCGGGAATCAGCGTGAGTTGTGAATGAATCAAGATGAGTTGTGAATCAGCGAGTGCGACAGCGGCAATTCTATGGCTTTTTCGGGGCAGACGCGGATTCAACGCCAGAGAAAATTTTTATGTTCTCAATTATCACAAGGGCTTATCGTTAAATTCTGCCAAAGCTGCGTCAGTCGAGATTGTGGCAAGCGTCAGCGCTGATTTGTCGTCTCACAAAGCCTTGTGCGATGGTGGGCCCGGAGGGACTCGAACCCCCAACCAAGCGGTTATGAGCCGCCGGCTCTAACCATTGAGCTACAGGCCCCACGCGGGCTGGATAGTGTTTTTCTTCTGCCCGCACAAGGCTTTCCCGCAGGGCGAGACAAGATCGCCCAAATCAGCCCATATTCGCGCCATAGGCGAAACCTGACGGGACCACACACGGAGTTTTTCATGACCAAACATCTTGTCACGCTTGCAGCAGCTGCCGCCGCAATCGCCCTTCCCGCCATGGCCTCGGCCGCCGAGACCCCTCGCCCGCCGCGCATCGTCGTCTCGGGCGAAGGCGAGGCGACCATGGCCCCGGACGTCGCCATGCTTTCGTTGTCGGTGATGCGCGAGGCAAAGACCGCCCGCGAGGCGCTCGACGCCAACAACGACGCCATGGCCGCCGTCATCTCCGCAATGAAGTCCGCCGGCATCGCCGAGAACGACCTGCAGACAGACGGCATCCAGATCAGCCCCCGCTACGATTACAACAACAAGCCCGACGGCAGCCAGGAAGCCCGGCTGGTCGCCTACCAGGTCACCAACACCCTGTCCGTGCGCGTGCGCAACCTCGACAAGGCCGGCGATATCCTCGACAAGGCCGTCTCGCTGGGCGTGAACCAGGGCGGCGGCATCGCCTTCACGAACCAGAACCCGGAAAGCGCCATGACCGAAGCGCGCAAGAAGGCCGTGGCCAACGCCATCGCCAAGGCCAAGACGCTGGCGGAAGCGGCGGGCGGCAATATCGGCAAGGTGCTGGAGATCAGCGATCAGGCCACCCGGCCCGTGCCCATGCCGATGAGCGCCAGAAGCTTCGACGCGTCCGCCGCCAAGGTGCCGGTGCAACCCGGCGAGAACGCCTACCATGTGCAGGTCAACGTGACCTTCGAGCTGAAATGAGCCTCGTCTCGTCCCGCCGGCAACGGCGGCTCGCATAATTGAAAAAGCCCCGGAGGATCATCCTCCGGGGCTTTTTCAGGAGCGGCCCGCGCGGTTTTATGTGCGGCCTGTTCTGCGGCCGGGCCGCACGCGCGGATCAGCGATAGGCGATCGGGCAGCCGCGGTCGCGGCCGAACACGACCGTCACCCGCGAATTGTACTTGAAGCCGGCGACCCTGATGGTGTGGCGGCTCATGTCCACGACCCGGGCGCGCCGCAATCCCATGCGCTCGGCCTTGTCGAGCGCGCGGTCGGGCGAGCAGGAGCGGCGCCAGTCGCGGTCGCCGTACCGGTCACGGTCGCGACCCCAACCGCGCGCGTCGCGGTCACGGCCCCAATCGCGTGCGTCGCGGTCGCCGACATAGACGCCGAGGCGGGTATCGGGCCGGGTGCCGTAGTTGAGATAGATGCCGTCCGCCTGCGCCACGGCGGGAATGGCGGCAAGCGCGCCGAGGCCGACAAGGGCGGACAGAGCGGCGGTCCTGATCGTCTTGAACATGGTCTTCTCTCCTTGGGCCGCATGGCGCGGCTCGTTGAACTTGTCGCCGAAGCGATGACGCCAACCTAGCGCGGCGCCGATGAACCGTTCGGGAATTGCCCGTTCATGTGCGGTTCAGGCCCGATGTCGCCCCGACAGGACAGAATCGCGCCGGCTAACCATGCTCGCCAAACGCCAGGCCGCCATGCGGGTTCCGCTCAGGGCTCGTCGTCGAGCACATAGTCGAAATAGTCTTCCGGCTCGGCCAGGTCGGCCTCGCTGGCGCGTACGCGCCCACGCACGGAAATGCCGGCCTCATGCACGGTTTCCGCGCTGCCGGAGACCAGCCTGTGCCACCAGTAGAGGTCGCGCCCCTCCGCAACCAGCCGGTAGGCGCAGGTGCTGGGCAGCCAGCCGATGGTCGGCACGTTCTGCGGCGTCAGCCCCACGCAGTCCGAGACCCGCGACAGCCGGTTGGCATAGTCCGAACAGCGGCAGGTGCCCGCGTCGAACAGGCGGCAGGCCACGCTGGTCCAGTAGATGTCGCCGGTGTCTTCGTCCTCGAGCTTGGACAGGCAGCACTTGCCGCAGCCGTCGCAGAGCGATTCCCACTCGGCGGCGCTCATTTGCTCCAGCGTCTTCGTTTTCCAGAACGGTGCATCCATGGCTGCGATGTGGCCCGCGGACCGGCACAGGTCAAGCGGTTGGACCCGTTCCGCGGCGACTTGGCAGACACGATCTCGCCATCGAATTGCCCGTGAATAGCCCGTCCCCCGCCCGCCAATCGCCCCGCGGCACGGCTATCGCACCAATTCCGGAACCAATTTCAAGGTTTTGGATTGGAGCGCGAGGGACGCGAAAAGGAGAGATCGCATGAAACGCCAACCACGGATTCTTGCCGGCACTGCGCTTGGCTTGCTGATGGCATCCGCGCCGTTGGGCGCTTTTTCATTCACGGGCATCGCGCAGGCGCAGGAGGCGATCGCCTCGAAGCCCATGATTCTGGCGCAGACCGATTGCCAGGGCGAGGACTGCGCCGCACCCGCGCAGGACGAACAGGCGCCGCGCAAGGAGCGCCGCAAAAAGCAGGAAGAGCAGCAGGGCGAAAAAGCCCCTGCCGGCGAAGCAGCCCCCAAACGCAAGGCGGTGGAGGAATCCGCCCCGACCGAGCAGCAGTCTCAGGAACCGGAACAGAAGCCGCGTAAGGAACGCCGCAAGGCGCAGGAGCAGCAGAACGAGGCCGCGCCCGCCGAAGCCGCCCCCGCGCAGGCCGAGCAGCCGGCGCAGGAGCCCGCACAGAAGCTGCGCAAGGAGCGCCGCAAGGCGCAGGAGCAGCAGAACGAGGCCGCGCCCGCCGAAGCCGCCCCCGCGCAGGCCGAGCAGCCGGCGCAGGAGCCCGCACAGAAGCTGCGCAAGGAACGCCGCAAGGCGCAGGAACAGCAGAACGAGGCCGCGCCCGCCGAAGCCGCCCCCGCGCAGGCCGAGCAGCCGGCGCAGGAGCCCGCACAGAAGCTGCGCAAGGAGCGCCGCAAGGCGCAGGAGCAGCAGAACGAGGCCGCGCCCGCCGAGAAGGCTCCTGCGGAGAACGCTCCCGCCGAGAACGGGATGAAGCCGACGCAGGCTGAAAAGCCCGCCGCCCAGCCCGAACAGAAGACGAAGGAAGGCAAGCATCGCAAGCCGGCCGAGAGCGAGCAGACGACCGCTCCCGAAAGCGCGCCCGTGCCCGAAAAGAAGGCCGAGCCGCAGCAGGAAGAAGCGCAGCCGACCCGCAAGAAGCCGGCGGCCGAGCAGCCGGCGCAGGCGCAGCCCGAGCAGCCCGCCACCGAACAGTCAGGCGAGCAGAAGGCGCCTGCCGGCGGCGAGCAGACCCAGCAGGGCGAAGCGTCGGGCAAGACCGCGCCTATCCTGGACAGCCAGAAGGACGCGCAGCAGCCGGCCGGTGAAGGCACCAAGAACCGGCGCGACCGCAACGGCAGGAAGCCCGGCGAGACCGGCACCGAAGGCGGCGCGCAGACCGGAACGCAGGCCGGTGGCCAGGAGGCGCAACGGCCCGCTCCCGTCGATCAGGGACCGCCGCCGGCCGACGACAAGGCTGCCCAGCAGGCCATCCGGCCCGAAAAGATCGAGCCGGTGACCGAGCTGAAGGGCAAGCGCATCGACCGCGAACCCAACCGGGACATCCGGGAACGTCCGCGTCCCGAAGGCGCGGACGTGCTGAAGTCGTTCGGCGACCGCGTCATCATCCAGTTCAACAACGAGACGATGGTCGAGAGCGACGAACGTCCGCGCATGCGGCACGGTTCGAAGGACGTCTATTACGAGGACCTGCCGCGCGGCCAGACCCGCGAGACCATCGTGCGCGACAACGGCGTGCAGATCGTCACCATCCGCAACCGCAACGGCGATGTGATCCGTCGCTCGCGCGTCACGCCGGATGGGCGCGAATATGTGCTGAACTACGTTGACGAGCAGCATTATCAGGACGTGCGCGACTGGCGCGATCCGGGCGACGACCTGCCGCCGCTGCAACTCGACATCCCGCGCGAACGCTACATCCTGGATTCGGAATCCGTGCAGGGGCCGGACGACTATTACGAGTTCCTCGAGCAGCCGCCGGTCGAACGGGTGCAGCGCCTCTATTCGATCGACGAGGTGAAGCGTTCCGCCCGCGTGCGCGACATCGCCCGCCGCATCGACCTCGACACGCTGAACTTCGACTTCGGCTCGGCGAGCATCTCCGATAGCGAGGCGCAGAAGCTGGAAGGCGTCGCCGAAGCCATGCAGCGCCTGCTGAAGAAGAACCCGGCCGAAACCTTCCTGATCGAGGGCCATACCGACGCCGTCGGCTCGGACACCGCCAATCTGGCGCTGTCGGACCAGCGCGCCGAGGCGGTCGCCGAAGCGCTCAGCAACATGTTCGAGATCCCGCCGGAGAACCTGACCACGCAGGGCTACGGCGAGCGCTATCTCAAGGTGAACACGCAGGGTCCGGAGCGCCAGAACAGGCGCGTCGCCATCCGCCGCATCACGCCGCTGGTGGCGCCGGCCGTCAGCGCCAACTGACCACGGCACGGGGGCCCGGTTCGGGTCCCCGTCCACGCCACGGGGTCGCCACGATCCCGGTGTCTAATGAAATCGGGGTTCCCTGCCCCGTCCCGTCTCCAGCGGGACAAGAGGCCCGGCCGAGGTTTTCCCCGGTCGGGCTTTTTTTCGATCCTTCCCGCCTGCTGGAACTGTTCCTGGACCGCGCGTCCTATTCCACCGACCGGCTCATGTGGCCGACCATCCTCCGCCTCGCCTTGGTCGTCCCGGCGCTGGTGCCGGCCTCTGTCGACCGCGTCATGGGCGGCCCCGGCGCTCAGAACACCCGCTTGACCTCGGTGGACGTGCGCTCGAACACCTCGTCCGGCACGAAGAAGTCCGAGATAAGCGCGCCTTCGGCTAAGGCGTAGCGGGAGAAATCGGTCACGCCCTCGGCGCGCAGCACCTCCTCGTCGATGAAGAAGTTGCCGGTGGTCTCGCGCGCGGGGCGGCAGAAGACGGCATGCGCCGCGTCGGCCATGATCTCGGGCGAGCGGCTCTGCGCCGCCACGCTCTCGCCACCCAGAAGGTTGCGCACGGCGGCCGTGTCGATGGTGGTCAGCGGCCAGAGCGAATTGACGGCGATGCCGTCCCTGGCGAATTCCGCGCTCATGCCGAGCGTGCACATCGACATGCCGAACTTGGCCATGGTGTAGGCGACGTGGTTCCTGAACCACTTGGCCTTCATGTCCAGCGGCGGCGAAAGATTCAATATATGAGGGTTTGCAGCCGACTTCAGGTGCGGAATGCACGTTTTGGACACGAGGAAGGTGCCGCGCGCGTTGATCTGCTGCATCAGGTCGTAGCGCTTCATGTCGGTTTCCAGCGTGCCGGTGAGCTGGATGGCGCTGGCATTGTTGACGCAGATGTCGATGCCGCCGAACTTTTCCGCCGTGGCGGCGACCGCCTTGCCGACCTGCTCCTCGTCGCGGATATCGCAGACCACAGGCAGCGCCCTGCCGCCCGCCCGCTCGATCTCCTCCGCGGCCGTATAGATGGTGCCGGGCAGTTTCGGATGCGGCTCGGCCGTCTTGGCCGCGATGGTGATGTTGGCTCCGTCGCGCGCGGCGCGCAGCGCGATCGCAAGCCCGATGCCGCGCGATCCGCCCGAGATGAACAGCGTTTTTCCCTGAAGCGACATCGCAGCCTTCCCGAATTTTGATCTCCGGCAAGCTTGCCCGCCGCGCAAGCCGAGCGCAAGGCTTATTGACGTTTACGTAAAGATAAATTTGCTGGTCGCGCGGCCGGCCGGGCCCCGGCGCGTTTCGTGGCTACACCAGCACCAGCCCCTGCCGCATGGCGATGGCGATGGCGTCCGTGCGGTTGGCAGCGCCCAGTTTCGTCAGGATCGCGGCGACATGGAACTTCGCCGTGTGCACCGAAATGTCCAGCCGCCGCGCGATCACCTTGTTGGGCGCGCCTTCGGCCAGCAATGCCAACACCTCCTGCTCCCGCACCGACAGTTTCGGTGAAGGCGCAGGATCCTGGTGCCGTTCGTCGCCGCCGGGTGCATCGTCCCCCAGCAAGCGGCCATGCACTTCGGACGGCGCGCCGGCGTCGCGCGAAACCCGGTAACCTGCCGCCGCCAGTCTTATCGCCGCGGCGATCAACGCCTCGTCGGCATTCGAGGGCAAGACCGCCAGGACCGCCGCCCCTCCCGCCGAACCGGAGCGTGACGACAGCAGCACATGCGGCGTCGATGCGTCGAGAACGCCGCCGTCGGTGACGACGACGTCGACAAGGCCGCCGTCGCCTTTCCCCGCCGGGATGGCCACGAAGTCGCCTGCCTCGGCCAGCGCCGCGGCCAGCCGCTCGGCGCGCCCGGCATCGCCGAGCGCGATCAGCACCGTCAGTTGCCCGCCTTGCGCCATCCGCACCTCAGCTCAGCGGCTTCTCGCCGATGGTCACCGCGACGTCCCGCGTCTCGCCCCCCCGCACGACGCCCAGCGTCACCGCGGCGCCCGCGCTGTCGGGACCCAGTCGGCGGATCAGGCCGCGCGGGCCGTTCACCGCCTCGCCGTTCCAGGCGGTGATGATGTCGCCGAGGGCGAGGCCGGCCGCCTTTGCCGGACCGTTCTCGTCCAGGCTCATCACCATCGCGCCGGCCACATCGGCCTGGCGGACGGGATGCAGCCCCGCGCCGAGATAGCCGCGCGCCACATGCCCCTTTTCGCGCAGCGTCGCCACCGCCCGCTCGATCGTCTCATAGGGCATGACCAGCGCCCGCCGGCGCGGCCCGAACAGCAGCATGCCGACCAGCTTGCCTTCCGCATCGAGCACCGGGCCGCCCTCGAAACGGCCGCCCGCCGGCAGCGCCAGATGAATGCGCCGGTCGATCCGGCCGCCGCGTAGCGAATGCCATTCCGGCCCGACCTCCCCGACGGTGCCGGAAACCGCCAGCGGCGCTGCGCCGTCGCGGCCTGCGGCAATCACCAGGTGGCCCGGACGCACCGCTCCCGCTTTCTGCAACGAGGGCAATGCCGCCGCGCCCGTCGCCGGCTTCAGCAGCGCCACGCCGGTGGAGGGGTCGCGGCCGAGCAGTTCCGCTTTCACGGTCTCGCCGGACGCCAGGGTCAGTTCGATCTCCTCGTCGGGGTCGATGACCTCCTCTGCGGCGACGAACAGGCCGTCGCCCCAGTGGAAGGCGCTCGCCGTTCGGCCGTGATGGATGGGCAGGCTGGCGGTAAGGGGCCCAACTTTCTCCGCAAGGTCGGCCACGGCATTGGAAAAGGCAGCAAGGTTGAAATCTTTCATGATCGTCTCCTGGGTCCTGTCATGACCCGGATATTGCGCGGCGATGCGGCGCTTCCTACTCGCCGGACGGCCAGTTCGGGCCGAAACTGGCCATCCGGTCAGGTCGCAGCCCCCATGCGCGCTCCGCACATATAGGCATCTTGTCCTCTTTCGACATGGGATGACCGCCATGGCCCTGCCAGCCCCCGACACCCGCCCCGACGATGCCTTGCTGCTGGACGCCTATTCGGCGACGGTGGCCGACGCGGTCGACCGCATCGGCCCGGCCGTCTGCCGCATCGAGCGTATCGCGCCCGCAGCCAGCGCGCGGCAGGCAGGCGGCCAGGGTTCCGGCTTCGTCATCTCGCCGGACGGGCTGATCGTCACCAATTCCCATGTCGTGGGCGACGCGCGCGCCGTGCGTGTCGCCATGCCGGACGGCTCGTCCTGCGAGGGCCGCGTGCTCGGCAGCGATCCGGACACGGACATCGCGCTGGTGCGTGCCGACGGCGCTTTCACCGACATCGCGCCGCTCGGCGATTCCAAGCTGCTGCGCCGCGGCCAGATCACCATCGCCATCGGCAATCCGCTCGGCTTCGAATGGACGGTGACCGCCGGCGTCGTCTCCGCCATCGGCCGCTCCATGCGCGCCGCGACCGGCCGCCTGATCGACGACGTGATCCAGACCGACGCGCCGCTCAATCCCGGCAATTCCGGCGGCCCGCTGGTGTCCTCGGGCGGCGAGGTCATCGGCGTCAACACCGCCATGATCCGGGGCGCTCAAGGGATCGCCTTTGCCGTCGCCTCCAACACCACCAATTTCGTCATTTCGGAGATCATCCGCTTCGGCCGCGTGCGCCGCGCCTTCATCGGCGTTTCGGCCGATACGGTCGCGCTGCCGCGCCGTGCCGCGCTGCTGGCGCAGGTTTCCAGCAGGAGCGCCGTGCGGCTGCGCAGCGTCGAACCGGAAGGACCGGCAGCCCAGGCCGGCCTGAAGGAAGGCGACATCATCGCCGCCATGGACGGCCATGCGATCACCGGCGTGGACGACCTCGTGCGGCTGCTCGATGCCGGGCGCATAGGCCGCGAAACCGCCTGCAAGGTGCTGCGCCGCACCGGCGTCAGCCAGATCACGGTGATGCCGACGGCGAGGAACGGCTAGGCCCCTGCCGGGCCGGCCCCGCCCTGGAAACGGGTCAGCCGCCGAAAATCTGCTCGCCCTGCTCGTCCACGAGTTGGATGCCCTTGCGGATCGAAACTTCCACGGCATCGTCCAGCCCGGCGAAACGGTCGGCGCGGACGAAGCGGTGCTCCTTGACCTCGCCGTCGATCTCCTTGGAGACGACGCCGCAGGTCTGGTACTGCCCTTCTTCCTTGTAGGGCGTGGCGGCGATGGTGAAGCCCTTGTGCTCGACCTGCTTTGCGGCCTTGGCGGGCGCGGACGCACCGGCCTCGGCTGCCTCGGACGAACCGCCGCCGAAAAGACGTTTCAGGAATGACATGGCGACCTCCTCGGGCGACTGCAACCGCCCCTTCCCATGACATATAGGGCGGGACGGTTGTCAGTACCGGTCCTTTCGCGCTCCGGCAAGGCCGGGAGGCGGAGCGGCGCTCCATCGTCGCACCGCGCGTTCCGGCCGTCAGTCCTGCGAAAGCGCCTCGAGCGCCTCGGCCGCGTGCCGCAATATGTCGGCCGCTTCCGCCTGCCGCTCGGCCGGCCCGTCGAGGATTTCGGCCAGCGCGGCGCGCAGGCGGCGGCGCAGGTCGCGAAGCTCGGGGTTGCGCTTGTCGCCGCGGCCGCGATGCTCCTCGGCATCGTCCCAGCCGAACCATTCGCGCGCGGCGGCCATCTTGCGGCCGAAGCGCTCCAGATGGGCGAGCACGCGCTCCACCAGTTCGCGGTTTTCGGCGAGATACGCCTTCCCTTCTGCCGTAATGGAAAAGACCTTCTTGGCCCCCTCGGCCGAGGACGAGGCGTAACCGGCTTCCTCGAGGAAGGTGAGCGTCGGATAGACCACGCCGGGACTGGGGCTGTAGATGCCGCTGGAGCGCTCCTCCAGCGCCTTGATGATGTCGTAGCCGTGGCGCGGCGCCTCGTCGAGCAGATAGAGCGCGATGAGCTTCAGGTCGCCGTCTCCCAGCATGCGCCCGGCGCGCAGCCGGTCGAAGGGGCCGCCGCGACCGCCGCCGCGCATGCCCGGCCCGCCGAACGGCCCGCCTCGCCCGCCGCGTCCGGCCATCAGCCAGAAAGCGCGCGCGCCATGCTCCGCGAAGTGATGTCGTCCATGCATGCGATTCTCCTTTCGTTATGTCGTAAGATATATCGCAAATAAGCTCGCCCGCGACTGGAGTCAAGATATATCTTACGATGCATCGAAATGCTGTTTAGCTACGCCAGCAATAACGATCCGCACGGAAATCGGAAAATGGCGGGGCACCCGGAAGGGGGAAAGCTTTCCGCGGCCCTCAAGCGAGATGCAGCACGATCTCGCGCCGGTGCGGATGCTGCCTGTGCTCGAACAGATAGAGGCCCTGCCACGTGCCGAGCGCCAGTCGCCCGCCCGTGACCGGCACCGACAGCGAGGTCGCCGTCAGGGCCGCCTTGATATGGGCCGGCATGTCGTCCGGCCCTTCCAGCCTGTGCACGAGATAGTCCATGGCCGGGTCGTCGGCCGGCGGCACCAGCCGGCGGAAGAAGGCGTCAAGGTCGCGTTTCACGTCAGGATCGGCGTTTTCCTGGATCAGCAGGGAACAGGAAGTGTGGCGCACAAAGGCGGTCAGCAGGCCCGTTTCAATGCCCGCCCCGCCGACGAACCGCTCCGCCCGGTCGGTGAACTCGTAGAGCCCGGCCCCGTCCGTCGCCAGCGCGAGGAGCGTCTGCAGGCCGGCCAGCTTCGCCTCCCCGTCAGCGCTGCTGCAAGGCGAGCCGCGCGCCGAGCGCGACGAAGGCCGCGGCGAAGCTGCGCCGCATCCAGGCCATGACGCGCGGGCTGCCCACGACCCGGTCGCGCATGGCGGCCGCGCAGAACCCGTAGATCGAAAAAATGACGAAGGTGGCCAGCATGAATACGCCGGACAGTTCCAGCATGCGCGCCAGGACCTGCGGCTCGCCCGGTGCGATGAACTGCGGCAGGAAGGCGACGAAGAAGATCGACAGCTTCGGGTTGAGCAGGTTGATGAGGATGCCGTCGGTCACCACCTGCCGGGCGCTGCGGGCATCTGGCCTGTCCTCGATCTTCAGCGCGCCGTGCTGGCGCAGGCTCTGCCACGCCATGTAGAGGAGATAGGCGACGCCGGCATATTTCACGACCTCGAAGGCCACCGCGCTGGCATGCAGCAGGGCTGCCAGGCCGGTGAGCGCGGCGACCAGATGCGGCACGATGCCCAGCGTGCAGGCAAAGGCGGCAAGCACGCTGGCCCGCGCCCCGCGCGACAGCCCCGCCGCCAGCGTGTAGACGACGCCGGTGCCCGGCGAGGCGACGATGATCAGCGTGGTCAGCAGGAACTCGATCGACATGGCGGCCCTTGCGAATGAGACCGTCCGGTCCTTGCGAACGGGACCGCCCGGCCCGGCAAGCCTATCCGGCGAGACAGCGGCGCGCAATGCCGCAACGCCGCCGCTGCCGAAACGGGCAGGACCGTTCAGGATCAACAGCATAAGGCGGCGCGTTGACTCTCTTTGCCAGCGCGCCGCCATCATGTCTCAGCCGAGCGAGGCGATGATTTCCCGGTAGGCGCCTTCGGGGAACGCCTTCAGCGTATGCGAGCGCACATTGCCGCCGGCGCCGATCTGCAGCGCGAAGCGCGCCGCCACCGCATCGTCGGGCGCCTCGCACACCGCCACCATGTCGTACTCTCCCATGGTCAGGTAGAACTCCTTGAAGGCCCCGCCCATCTCGGCGAGCTGCTTGCGGACGGCGTCCAGCCGCCTGGGCGATTCGCGCACGTTCTTCACGCCCATATCCGTCCAGTTCAGAAGCATGATGTAGGTTGTCACGTCTCACCTCCCTCCGGTGCCGTGACGCGGATGAGGCCGCCTGCGCGGCGCCGGTCCTAGCACCCCTCGCACCCGGTGATTATGGACCTGTCGGGCCGCGAGCGCCATCACCCGCCTGTTGCAGACTGCATCGGTGGCCGTGTTGCAGCTTCTCCGTTCCGGCATGGATTCCCGGCACTCTGCGTTCGCTACGCTTGCTTCGAGGTCGACGGGAGGGAGCACCACCGCATTCTCCAACGCTGACGCTTGGATGCACGGACCAGCACCGTCCCGACCCGTCATCCCGGCCAATCATGAGCGAAGCGAAGGCGCGAGCCGGGATCCATGCCGGAACGGTGAAGACGACACCGGCGGGGCAGAACCACCGGCAAGGCCGCGCAAAAGAAAAGCCCGGCCGAGGCCGGGCTTTGCGATTGTCTTTTCCTGTAAAGCCTCAGCTGTCCAGGAAGCTGCGCAGCTTGCGCGAACGGCTCGGATGCTTGAGCTTCCTGAGCGCCTTGGCCTCGATCTGGCGGATGCGCTCGCGCGTCACCGAGAACTGCTGGCCGACTTCCTCCAGCGTGTGGTCGGTGTTCATGCCGATGCCGAAGCGCATGCGCAGCACGCGCTCCTCGCGCGGCGTCAGCGAGGCGAGCACGCGCGTGGTGGTCTCGCGCAGGTTGGCCTGGATCGCCGCGTCGATCGGCAGGATCGCGCCCTTGTCCTCGATGAAATCGCCGAGGTGCGAATCCTCCTCGTCGCCCACCGGCGTCTCGAGGCTGATCGGCTCCTTGGCGATCTTCAGCACCTTGCGCACCTTTTCGAGCGGCATGGCGAGCTTCTCGGCCAGTTCCTCCGGCGTCGGCTCGCGGCCGATCTCGTGCAGCATCTGGCGCGAGGTGCGCACGATCTTATTGATCGTCTCGATCATGTGCACCGGGATGCGGATGGTGCGGGCCTGGTCGGCGATCGAACGGGTGATCGCCTGCCGGATCCACCATGTCGCGTAGGTCGAGAACTTGTAGCCGCGCCGGTACTCGAACTTGTCCACCGCCTTCATCAGGCCGATATTGCCTTCCTGGATCAGGTCCAGGAACTGCAGGCCGCGATTGGTGTATTTCTTGGCGATGGAGATGACGAGGCGCAGGTTCGCCTCCACCATCTCCTTCTTGGCGATGGCCGCCTCGCGCTCGCCCTTCTGCACCTGGTTCACGATCCTGCGGAATTCCAGGATCGAGATCGCGGTCTCGGTTGCGAGGTTCTGGATCTCGGAGCGGATCTCCTTGATCGTCTCCTTCTCGTTCTGGTGGAATTCCTTCCAGCCGCGCGAGGTCAGGTTGGCGATGGAGCGCGTCCAGTTCGGGTCGAGCTCGGAGCCCTGGTATTCCCTCAGGAACTCCTCGCGGCGCACGCCGTAGCTTTCGGCCAGCCGCAGCAGCTTGCCCTCGTTCTGCACCAGCCGCTTGTTGATGTCGTAGAGCTGCTCGACCAGCGCCTCGATGCGGGCCTGGTTGAGCGACAGCGACTTCACCGCCTTGATGAGTTGGTCCTTCAGCTCCTTGAGGCGGCGGTCCTGGCTGGGCGACAGCGTGCCGGCGGCCGCCAGCCGGTTTTCCACCTGCTGGTCCTGCAGCTTGCGCAGCTTCTTGTAGGTGTCGGCGATGACGTCCAGCGTCTCCATCACCTGCGGGCGAAGCTCGGCTTCCATGGCCGCCAGCGACAGGTTGGCCTCGTCCTCGTCCTCTTCTTCCTCCTCCGCGCGGTTGTCGCCGCCGACATTTGTGATGTCGTCGTCGTCGCGAGAGGCGCGGCGCGGCTTTTCGTCGGCCTTGGGCTTGGCGTCTTCCTCGACGCGCTCCACCACCGGCGCCTGCTTGGCTTCCGGTCCGGCATAGGTGGCTTCGAGGTCGATGATCTCGCGCAGCAGGATCTTGGCTTCGTTGAGCTCGTCGCGCCAGATGATGATGGCCTGGAAGGTCAGCGGGCTCTCGCACAGGCCCGCGATCATGGTCTCGCGGCCGGCCTCGATGCGCTTGGCGATGGCGATTTCGCCTTCGCGCGACAGAAGCTCCACCGAACCCATCTCGCGCAGATACATGCGCACGGGGTCGTCGGTGCGGTCGGTCGGCTCCTTCTTGGCGACGGCCGCGACCGCGGTGCCGGTCTGCTCGGCAAGCTCGTTGGCTTCTTCCTCGCCGTCGTTGCTGTCGCCTTCGGCTTCCTCGCCCTGCTCGTCGTCCTCGACGACGTTGATGCCCATGTCGGAAAGCATGGCCATGGTGTCCTCGATCTGCTCGGAGGTCACCTCCTCCGAGGGCAGAACCGAGTTCAGTTCGTCCATGGTGACATAGCCGCGTTTCTTCGCGGCCTTGATCATCTTCTTGACAGCATCGTCGGAAAGGTCGAGCAATGGGCCGTCGGTCGTGCCCTCGCGTTCGTTCTCGACCTCTTCCTTTTCCTTCGTCGCCATTCTTTATCTTCTCCAGGCGGCCTATCCATCCGGGCCGCTTCGCTGCCGATCAGGCGAATCACATTCGCTCGCCATAAAACGCGCCTGTCAGCCCACTAACCGCATCTCACTTAAGTCCAGATTAACCCTGATATCTGTGGCGGGCATCGCGTCCCGTCCAGTGCCGGCGTTGTCCATCGTCTCGTCGGTCGATGCAATCAATGCCGCTATCAACAATCTCGAATCGTCCTGATTCCGCCAATCTGGCGCAAGGTCAAGCGCCTCTGGCATGATTCGCCCCAAAAAAGCGAATCAATTGCCCTCTCCGCCGTGAATCGGCAATTCACTGACTATCGGTCTAGCTTCGGCCCGTGCGCCCCGACGACACGCCGAAGCCCTCGATGAGCGCCTCGGTGGCCTGCACGTCGCGGAACTGCGCCTGGACTTCGACCAGATGACGATAATTCTCGTCGGTCGGATCGCTGGCCAGCGCGGCCTCGGCCTGTTTCAGCTCCCTATGTAAGGTGCGGGCGCTGCGGTGCAAGTGGAGCGCCTGGGCGAAGGCGTCGCGCGCGTCCTCGATCGCCGCGCCCTCCAGAGCCGGCCACTGCCGCGCCCGGTGCATCAGCGCCACGGCCCGTTCCCAGATGTCGCGGCAGCCGGCCCGGTCGATGGCCTCGACCACGGCCGCCCGGTCGCCGGCCATGTCGTGCGCCAGCGCATCGAGCAGCACCGCATGCAGCTTCCTGAGATCGCTGTTGGCGAGATCGAGGAACTCGACATATTCGAAATTCTCGTCGATCAGCGCCGGGTGGTTGACCAGCGCCACCAGGATGGAGGCCTCGCGCACCGACATCGCCTCCCCCGCGCGCTTGACCAGCGCCGAGCGGCCGAGGCTTTCGGTGATGGGGCTGCGGTGCGCTGCGCCGCCGCGCGCCCACTGCCCGCCCCATTGGCCGCCCCGTTGGCCGCCGCCCTGCCGCTTGTCGCCGAAGCCCTGCCCCCGGCCGTTCTGGCCTTGGCGGCCGCCGTTGCGCTGCGCGCCGAAGAAGCTCTGCACGCGCTCGCGCATTTCCTGATTGTAGTGGAAGCGCACGCTCTCGTCCTGGATGCGCCCGGTCAGCTCGCGCAGCGTCTTCTCCAGTTCCGCCCGTCGCTCGGGCGTGTCGAACACGCCGCCCGACGTCTCGCGCATCCACAGGAGATCGGCCAGCGGCCGCGCCTCCGAAAGCACGGCGCGGAAGGCGTCCGGCCCCTCGGCCTTGACCAGGTCGTCGGGGTCCTTGCCCTCCGGCAGCAGCGCGAAGCGCGCGGTGCGGCCCGGCTGGACCGCGGGCAGCACGAGGTCGGCCGCGCGCCATGCGGCTTTCAGCCCGGCGCCGTCGCCGTCGAAACACAGCACCGGCTCGCCGGCCATGCGCCACAGCAACTCCATCTGGTTTTCGGTAAGCGCGGTGCCCAGCGGCGCCACCACGTTCTCGAAACCGGCCTGCGCCAGCGCGATCACGTCCATATAGCCTTCGACGGCGATGACGGTTCCCGCGCCGTTCGGGCCGCCGCGCGCCACCGCCTTGCGGGCGCGGGCGAAATTGTAGAGCACGTTGCCCTTGTGGAAGAGCTCCGTCTCCGGCGAGTTGAGGTACTTGGCCGAAACCTCCGGCGACATGGCCCGTCCGCCGAAGGCGATGATACGCCCACGCGAATCCGGGATCGGGAACATGATGCGGTCGCGGAAACGGTCGTAGGAGACCGGCACGTCGGTGCCGAACACGACCAGCCCGCAGGCCTCGATCTGGGTCTTCTCGACGCCCTTCGAAGCCAGGAACTCCTTCAGCGCGTTGCGGCTGTCGGGCGCATAGCCCAGCCGGAACGACTGCTGGGTGGCCGGGGTCAGCCCCCTGTCGCGCAGATAGGCGCGCGCCTTGGCGCCGTCGGCCGATTGCAGCCGCTCCTGGAAGAAGCCGGTCGCCATTTCCATCACGTCGGTCAGGCTGGCGCGTTCGCGCTCGCGCCGCTCCTCGGCCACGTCGCGCGCCGGCATCGGCACGCCGGCCATGTCCGCGATGCGCTCCACCGCCTCGGGGAAGCTCAGGCCGTCCAGTTCGGTCAGGAACTTGAAATGGTCGCCCGAAACGCTGCAGCCGAAGCAATGGTAGCGGCCCTTGCGGTCCTCGCAATGGAAGCTCGGCGTCTTCTCGCCGTGGAACGGGCAGCAGCCCCAGAAATCGCCCTTGGACGCGTTGGTCTTCTTGCGGTCCCAGGACACGCGCGTGCCGATGACGGCCGAAATCGGCACGCGGTCGCGGATCTCGTCGAGAAAGGCGGGCGGAAAGCGCATGGGCAACTCTTTTGAACCCATATAGTCGCCCCGCGCCGCCAGCACGACTCCTAAAGCGATGCGCCCGCCGGCCATGCCCGGTTTTCACAGGGTATCCCGACAAAAGAGAAGGCGGCCCGCAGGGAGGGCCGCCTTCCCGTCTGACTGGAGGGCTTGCGATCAGTGCGCGGCGGTGATGCCGGCGATGATGCCCGTCAGCGCGCTGACCAGCAGGTAGTCGTTGCCGACGCGGATCCAGTGCTGGCCGGGGCCGGGGCGGCGCAGGCCGTAGCGGTTGTAGTCGCGCACGGCCTTGTAGCGGCGCCAGTCGCGATATTTCTGGCCGCGCTGCCAATGCGAGCGCGTCACCACCTTCTTCTTGACCACGACGCGCCTGTCGGAGCGGTAATCGCGATGGTCGGACTTCTTCCAGTCGACCTGGGCGAGGTGCGACTGCGGCATCGTCGGCTGCGCCAGCGGGGCCGCCTCGGCCTGCATGACCGGCATGGCCAGCATCGAAGCGGCGACGGCGACTAGGGCAAGACGTTTCATGAGTGGTACTCCTCGGTTGTCGATGACCCGAGGGATAAGGCCCGATGAATGAACCGAAACTGAACGCCTCCCTTACAAATTCGTAATGATTCCCTATATTTGAGGCTGCTGATTAATGTACGCCGCGCCTCTGGACGCTGAAAAGGCGTCGTTGCGCGCGGTTCCGGAAGGCTGCCGCTGCGGCAGCCGGCCATTGCATCGCGGCGCCGTTTCCGTTAGGCCCGTCCGCCCGGTGAAAAATGTCCCGTAAACTGGACAGGAACAATTTCCCGGCTAATCTGTTCTGCGAGCCTGAAAGCCAGTACCTGCAAATGATTCGTATCCTCCCCAACCATTGCGCCTCGCCGTTTTCCGCGGCGCGCGGCCTTAGCCGGCTATCGTCCAGGGGGCTGGGGACGGGCTCACGGGCGCCGGGGTGCGGGGCATGAGCGGCAGCGGTTCCATCGTCCTCATCCACCTCGCCGGCGCGGTCGCGCTGATGCTGTTCGCGACCCGCATGGTCAAGACCGGCGTCGAGCGCGCCTATGGCGACGTGCTGCGCCATCGCCTGCGCGCCACCATGCGCAATCCGATCATGGCCGTGCTCACCGGCACCGGCCTCGCCATCGCCCTGCAAAGCTCGACGGCCGTCACGCTGCTGGTCGGCTCCTTCGCCGGCTCGGGTATCGTCTCCGGCGCGGCCGGCCAGCTCGCCGTGCGCGGCGCCGAGATCGGCTCGGCCATCGTCACCAAGCTGCTCACCTTCGACCTCACCCTGCTGGTGCCGCTGTGCCTGATCGCCGGCACCTTCATGTTCATGGCCACCGAGCGGCGCGACTGGCGCCAGATCGGCCGCATCCTCGTCGGCGTCGGCCTGCTGATCCTGTCCCTGGAGATGATCGGCCAGGCGTCCGAGCCGCTGCGCGAAAGCGAGTTGATGCCGGTCATCATCAACTATTTCTCGGGCGATCCCGTCACCGCCTTCCTGCTGGCGGCGGTCATCACCTGGCTGTTCCAGTCGTCCATCGCCGCCGTGCTCCTGATGGCGACCCTGGCCGGGCGCGGCCTGATCACGCCCGAGCTCGGCGTGGTGCTGGTGCTCGGCGTCAATCTGGGCTCCTCGATCATCGCGCCGATGCTGACGCGCACGGCCGACGCAGCGGTCCGCATCGTGCCCATCGGCAACCTCCTGATGCGGGGCGCGGGTTCGGTGGTCATGCTCATCCTGTTCATGACCTTCAAGCCGAACGTCGCCTTCATCGGCGCCACCGCTTCCGACCAGATCGTCAACGCCCACATCCTGTTCAACGTCATCATCCTGCTTGCCGGCCTGCCGCTGGCCGGCCTTGTCTATCGCGCCTCCGAGACCATCGTGGCGCTGGGCAATCAGGACAAGCCCGACGCGTTGCAGGTGACGGAGCTTTCGGCGCTCAACGAATCGGCCCTCGACACGCCCACGCAGGCGCTGGGCAACGCCACCCGCGAGGTGGTGCGCATCTGCGAGACGGTCGAGATCATGCTGAAGCGCATCATCGAGCTTTACGAGGACGCCGACGAGGACAGGATCAAGGCGCTGGCCGCGCTGGACGACCGCGTCGACGCCAAGCACGCGGCGGTGAAGCTCTATCTCGCCAAGATCACCAGGAACCCGCTGACGGAAGCCGAGGCGCTGCGCTGCCAGGAACTGCTCGGCGCCTGCGTGAAGCTGGAACAGGTCGGCGACATCATCGTGCGCAACATGCTCGTCCAGGTGCGCAAGAAGCTCGAGCACGGGCTGGAGTTCACGCCCGA
The DNA here is from genome assembly GCF_032460275.1 of Mesorhizobium sp. SP-1A. Classification (NCBI taxonomy): domain Bacteria; kingdom Pseudomonadati; phylum Pseudomonadota; class Alphaproteobacteria; order Hyphomicrobiales; family Phyllobacteriaceae; genus Mesorhizobium; species Mesorhizobium sp. SP-1A. The sequence goes on from NZ_JAVXZD010000003.1 coordinate 554,289, forward strand.
GGGCTGGCGCGAACTGGCCGCCTTCCACGCTTCGGTGCTCGCCAATGCCCGCATGGCCTTCAACGTGCTGGTCTCGCGCGATCCCGAAACCGCGCGCCAGATCGTGCTGGAGAAGGACCTGCTGCGCGACCGCGAGAAGGAAACCAGCCAGAGCCATTTCCTGCGCCTGCGCGACGGCACGCCGCAATCGATCGAGACCAGTTCGATCCACCTCGACACCATCCGCGACCTCAAGCAGATCAACTCGCTGCTGGCCTCCATCGCCTATCCGGTGCTGGAGGAGCAGGGCCTGCTTTCCGGCACGCGGCTGAAGGCGAGCTGAGCGTCTTTTCGCCACCGGTTGCCTGGCTTTTGGCCGGGCTCAATCCCGGTGGCCGGTCCCAACGCAAGGCCGTCATGCCCGGCCGGGCGCAGCCGGCGGCAGCGATGCAGCAAAGCTGAATCCACCTGCACGATTTCTCGATTGCCTGGAAACCGAACCCGTGGTTTGACGCCAGTTCCGTTTCGCCGCCGGTCGCAAATCATGCCGCTTCCGCTCATCGCTCTCTTCCTGGCTGCCTTCGCCTTCGGCACGACGGAATTCGTTATCGCCGGCGTGCTGCCGGAAGTGGCGGACGGCCTCGGCGTCACCATCCCGACCGCCGGCTATCTGGTTTCCGGCTATGCGCTGGGCATCGCCATCGGCGGCCCGCTGCTGACGCTCGCCACCCCGAAGCTCACGCGCAAGACATTGCTGCTCGGCCTCGTGACGGTGTTCACCGTCGGCCAGGTCGCCTGCGCGCTGGCGCCCGATTTCGCGGCCATGCTGGCGCTGCGCGTGGCGGTGGCGGTGGCCCACGGCACTTTCTTCGGCGTCGCCATGGTGGTGGCGGTCTCGCTCGTCGCGGAAAACCAGCGCGGCCGCGCCATCGCGTTGATCCTGTCGGGACTGACCGTATCCAATATCATCGGCGTGCCGGCGGGCACGGCTATCGGCAACGCCTTCGGCTGGCGCGCCACCTTCTGGGTGATGGGCGCGCTGGGTGTCCTGTCGGCCGTCGCCATGGCGGCGCTGCTGCCGCGCAGGGTCGGCGCGCCGCGCAATCCCGCCGGCTTTGCCGGGGAGGTCCGGGTGCTGGGCCGCCAGCAGGTCTGGACCTCGCTGATCGTCATGCTGATGCTGATGATCGGCCAGTTCGGCCCCTACACCTACATCACCCCGCTCCTGCAGCAGGTCACCGGGCTCGACGCGCGCTGGGTGCCGTGGGTGCTGCTGCTCAACGGCGTCGGCGCGACCGCCGGCGTCTTCGCCGGCGGCCGGCTGTCGGACTGGAAGCTGATGCCGTCGCTCACCGTCATGCTCGCCCTGCAGGCCCTCATGCTTGCCGCGCTCTACCTTGCCGCCCCCTACCCGCTGCCGATGGTCGCGGCGATCTTTGCATGGGGCGGGCTGAACTTCTCGATCGGCACGGCGGTCCAGACGCGCATCCTCGGCTGGACGGCGGATGCCGCCAACCTCGCCTCCTCGCTCATTCCCGCCGGCTTCAATGTCGGCATCGCGCTGGCGGCCTCGCTCGGCGCAACCGTGCTCGACGCCGGCTATGGCTATCGCAGCCTGCCGCTGTTCGGCGCGGCGGCCATCGTCCTGGCCGTGGCGGTCGCGATCGCCTCCTATATGGCGGAACTGCGCAGCGGCGCCAAGCCGCCGCTGCCCGCCACGGCCGGATAGGAGCCGCCCAAAAAAAATCCGCAGCCGGTCGCCGCCCTCCGCGGGCGCGGCAGGAAACATATGCCGCGTTTTTCCGTTAGTTCCAGCAATCGCCTCGTTTTCACGAGACGGGGCGATTGCCTGCGGCACGCGATGGCGATCCGGGCATCCGGCCCGGAACGCTCGTCCGGCCGGGAAACGAAAGGAAAGACCCATGAAGAAGCCCCTCCTCAGCGCTCTCGCCATGGCGTTCGCCTTCGCCGTGTCGATGCCGGTAGCGGGCGTCGGCACCGCCAGCGCCGCCGGTTACGGCACGGGCATGTCCTCCTCGAGCGATTCCTCCGCTTCCGGGGGCATGTCCACGACCGCGCCCGTGGTGAAAAAGCATAAGAAGCACAGGAAGACGTCGCACAAGCGCAAGGTCAAGCACACGACGCAGGCGCCGATGGACAACACCGGCGGCAATGCCGGCGGCAGCAGCTCCGGCGCCGGTGGAGGCTATTGATCCACGGTCTGCCGTTCCGGCAGGGTCCGCGCCCTGCCGGAACAAGGCCGCTATTGCAGCAATGCCTTGACCATGCCGCTTGCCCGGCCGAAATCCATCTGCCCGGCATATTGCTCCCGCAGGGCGGCCATCACCTTGCCCATGTCCTTGATGCCGGCCGCGCCCGTCCCTGCGATCGCGGCGCGGATTGCCGCCTGCGTCTGCGCCTCGTCCATCTGCCTGGGCAGGAATTCGCGGATGACGGCGATCTCCTCCCGCTCCTTGTCCGCCAGTTCCGGCCGGCCGCCATCCTCGAAGGCCTTGGCCGATTCCTCGCGCTGCTTCACCATCTTGGCCAGCAGCTGCACGACCTCGTCGTCGCTCGCGGCCTCCTTGCCGGTGCCGCGATTGGCGATGTCGCGGTCCTTGATCGCGGACTGGATCAGCCTCAGCGTCGAAAGGCGCGGCTTGTCGCCCGCCTTCATCGCGGCCTTCACGTCGTCGGCTATTCTGTCGCGCATCGCATTCTCCTGCCTGTCGGCCAGTTCCCGTTGTCCAGGCAAGATAAATATCCGCATGTCCTTGCCCCGGCAATTGACCGTCCGGACGCCTTCACTTATGAAGCGGGCCTTGCATGCACTGAATTTTGATCGTGCACGGAGGCAGCGACTTTCGCCGCACCGTGCCTTTTGCCGCGCGAACGGGCCAGCATGCGCAGCCCGGCGCGGCAACCGATGGAGCATCGCCATGGCCACCGCCCCCTGGACCACCGAAGTCCCAACAGCGCTCCTGGTGCTGGCAGACGGAACGGTGATCGAGGGCCGAGGGCTCGGCGCCACCGGCTCTGCGGTCGCCGAAGTGTGCTTCAACACGGCGCTCACCGGCTACGAGGAGATCCTCACCGATCCCTCCTATGCCGGCCAGATCGTCACCTTCACCTTCCCCCATATCGGCAATGTCGGCACCAATGACGAGGACATCGAGGACCTGCACCCCGCCGCACGCGCGGGAGCCGTGGGCGCCGTGTTCAAGGCCGACGTCACCAACCCGTCCAATTATCGCGCCGCCGGCCATCTGGACGAATGGCTGAAGCGGCGCGGCATCGTGGCGCTCGCCGGCATCGACACCCGCGCGCTGACGGCGCTGATCCGCGAAAAGGGCCTGGCCAATGCCGTGATCGCCCATGCGCCGGACGGCAGGTTCGACGTCGAGGACCTGAAGCGGCAGGCCGCCGCCTGGTCGGGGCTGGTGGGACTGGACCTCGCCAGCGAAGTCACCTCGGGCCAGTCGTCCGTGTGGGCTGAAACGCCCTGGGTGTGGAACGAAGGCTACGGCGAACAGGACGAACCCACCATGCACATCGTCGCCGTGGACTACGGCGTGAAGCGCAACATCCTGCGCCTGCTGGCCGGGCTCGGCGCCAGGATCACCGTGGTGCCGGCCACGAGCAAGGCGCAAGACATCCTCGCCATGAAGCCGGACGGCATCTTCCTGTCCAACGGCCCCGGCGACCCGGCCGCCACCGGCGAATACGCCGTGCCGGTCATCAGGGATCTTCTGAAGACCGACCTGCCCCTCTTCGGCATCTGCCTCGGCCACCAGATGCTGGCGCTGGCCGTCGGCGGCAAGACGGTGAAGATGCACCAGGGCCATCACGGCGCCAACCACCCGGTCAAGGACCACACCACCGGCAAGGTGGAGATCGTCTCCATGAACCACGGCTTCGCCGTCGACTCCAAGTCGCTGCCGGAAGGTGTTGAGGAGACTCACGTTTCGCTGTTCGACGGCTCCAACTGCGGCATCACGCTGGCGGGCAAGGCCGTGTTCTCCGTGCAGCACCATCCCGAGGCCTCGCCCGGCCCGCAGGATTCGCACTACCTGTTCCGCCGCTTCGCCAATCTGGTGCGCGAGCGCAAGGGTCAGCCGGCGCTGGCGGAGCGCTGATCATACTCATTGAGTTTCCGCTATAATATAGCTATATTCACGCCGTGAAGACGATCGTCCTGATCGCCTCGGCTGCTCGCGATCTCGACAATCTTCCCGAGGAGCCGCGTCGGCAGGTTTCGGAGGCGTTGATCGATTATGCCGTCGACGGCAAGGGGGATGTGAAGCGCCTTGCCGGACGCGATGGCTACAGGCTGCGCATCGGCCGCTATCGCGTCATCTTCGATGAAGACAAGACGACGATCCTGGCGATCTATATCGGCAAGCGCGAAACGACGACCTATCGCCGGAACTGAAAGGAGAAGACGAGATGGGCGCTCCTCAGATCATCAAAACTCCCGGCGGCGAGGAACTGGTCGTCCTGTCGAAGGCCGACTATGAAGCGCTTCTCCATGCGGCGGAAGAGGCCGCCGAGGACGCGGCCGATGTCGCCATCTACGATGCGCGCAAGGCTGAATTGTCGGAAGGCGAACCGCTGCCGGCGGAGCTTTCGCTGGCCGTGCTGCGGGGCGAAAGCCGTCTGCGGGCTCTGCGCAAATGGCGCGGCATGACCCAAGATGCGTTGGCGGACGGCGCGGGACTGACGCAGGGCTTCCTGTCGGATCTGGAAAGCCGCCGCCGCACGGCCTCCGCCGAAACCGTCGAGAAGCTGGCCGGCGTTTTGCAGGTGCCCAAGGACTGGATCGACGGTTAGTCCGTAACCTTCACGCCTCCTGCGCGGCTGCGGGCGGCGTTTCCTTCGCCGGCCGACCGACCTTCAGCACCAGAACCACCAGGGCGAGCGCCATGAAGGCGCCGGCCAGCGCATAGGGCGCGCCGCCGAAGGCGACCGGCGCGTCCGGGCCGGTGAACCAGGCGAAGATGCCGGTGTAGAGCAGCGGCGTGATGATCGAGGTGATCGAGAACAGGCTCGTCATGGCCCCCTGCAACTCGCCCTGCGCCGAGGGCGGCACCTTGGCCGCGGCGAGGCTGCGCAGCGGCGGGTCGGCCAGCGCCTCCAGGCACGTGGCCGCGATCACGACATAGACCATCCAGCCCTGCCACGAAGCGGCATAGCCGAACGCCGCGACCGCCGTGAAGAACAGGCCGACGACGGCCGTGCGCCATTCGCCGAGGCGCGGAATGATGCGCGGCAGCACGAACGCCATGACCAGGGCTGCGCACAGGCCGAACAGGCCGAGCGACAGGCCGATCTGGCGCTGGCTCCAGTCGTAGCGGTAGCTGCCGACGAAGGACCATACCGCCGGATAGACCATGTGGCCGAGCGTCATCAGGAAGAACACCAGCCCGATCCAGCCGATGCCGGGATAGTTGCGCATCTGCCTCAGCGCGCCGAGCGGGTTGGCGCGGCGCCATTCGAAGCGGCGGCGGTGCCGCTGCGCCAGCGTCTCGGGCAGCAGGAACCAGCCGACGAGGAAATTGCAGAAGGCGAGCGCGGCCGCGAAATAGAACGGCACGCGCGGCCCGAATTCGCCCAGCAGCCCGCCCAGCACCGGACCGATGATGAAGCCGACGCCGAAGGCGATGCCGAGCAAGCCGAAATTCTTCGCCCGGTTCTCGTCGGTGCTGACGTCGGCGATCAGGGCCGAGGCGGTCGAATAGGACGCGCCGCTGATGCCGGCGAGCACCCGGCCAATGAACAGCATCGGATAGGACCAGGCGATGGCGCAGATCAAGTTGTCGACGGCGAAGGTGAACACCGAGGCCAGCAGGATCGGCCGGCGTCCGAAACGGTCGGACAGATTGCCGATCAGCGGCGCGAACAGGAACTGCATGGCGGCATAGACGAAGAACAGCCAGCCGCCCTCGATCGCCGCCTCGCTGACGCCGACGCCCGAAAGCTCCTCCAGATAGGCCGGCAGCACCGGCATGATGATGCCGAAGCCGATGACGTCGAGCAGCAGCGTGGTGAAAACGAGCGCGAGCCCGCGCCTGACGATTGTCGCGTCCATGATGGCGGATTGCCCTTTCCTCTCCGCCGGGGCGCCAAGCGGACGCCTCTTATAAAAGAATCGCCCCTGCGGAACAATAGGCGAACACATCAATAGTTTTCATGCTGACATGTGCTGCCGGGCCAGCGCGAAACGCCTTCCGGATCCCCCTGTGCCCCGGATCCCCTTGCCAATGGAGCACGCACCGCGGTCGAAAACGGGAGCGCGGCTACTTTCCCGCCGGAGGTGGCCGGGAAAACGCGTCAGGGCGAGGCGAAAATGGTGGTTTCGAGAACCGGAGCGCAGCGTACGTCTATGTACGTGAGCACCGGAAGCGCAGAAACCGCCGTTTGCAGCCCGCCCTCACGCGTTTTCTTCATGCCTCAGATCGGATTGTTGAAGGTATCGCAGTCGGACAGCTTGCCGCTCTTGAAGCCGGCGGCGAACCATTTCTGGCGCTGCGCCGAGGTGCCGTGGTTGAAGCTTTCGGGCACCACATAGCCCTGCATCTTCTTTTGCAGCGTGTCGTCGCCGATCTGCTTGGCCGCGTTCAGCGCGTCCTGCAGGTCGCCCTTTTCCAGGATGCCCTTCTGGTCGGTGTAGTGGCCCCACACCCCCGCGAAACAGTCCGCCTGCAACTCCACCTGCATCGACATGTGGTTGGCGTCCACCTCGCTCATGTTCTGGCGCATCTGGTTGAACTTAGGCAGGATGCCGGTGAGGTTCTGCACGTGATGGCCGACCTCATGCGCGATCACATAGGCGTTGGCGAAGTCGCCCGAGGCGCCGAACTGCTGCGAGAGCTGGCGGAAGAAGGCCATGTCCAGATAGACCTTGTGGTCGTTCGGGCAATAGAACGGCCCCGATGCGGCGGAAGCGAAGCCGCAGGCCGAGCGGATCTGGCCCGAGAACAGCACCAGCTTCGGGTCTTCATAGGTCATGCCGTTGGCCTTGAAGATGCCGCTCCAGACGTCCTCGGTCTCGGCCAGCACCGTGGCCACGAACTGCTTCATCTCGTCATTGGTGCCGGACTGGTCGCCGGAAGGCGACATCGGCTGCGACTGGGTCACCTGCCCGCCGCCCTCGTCCACCAGGCCGCCGTCGCCCAGCACCTGCCAGGGGTCGATGCCGATCGCCTTCAGCACGAAGAACAGCACGATCAGGATGATGATGCCCGAAATGCCGCCGCCGCCGAGGCGCCCGCCGACCGGGATGCGGAACTGGCCGGGCCCGCCGCCGAAGCCGCCGCTGTCGCCGCGCTCGTCCTCGATATTGTCGCTTTGGCGACGGCCTCTCCAGAGCATGTCTCTTCCCTCGCGATACCTTGGCTGCCACCGCGCAGCCGGCAACTGTCCCAACAATTATCCCAACGACTTATCCAAGTCACAGGGTTTTTCCGGGCGACAACGCCAGGTAGCGACCACGAACGCGGTCCGGCCGCAACCCGCGCGCATCCGCCAGCTATTTCTGCTTGGTGCCGGCGCTCTTGCCGTCCGAGCTTTTCGCGCGTTCCTCGAAACGTTCGGCGCCCTTCTTGAGCGGACGGCCCGTCTCGGCCTCCGTTTTCCGCTCCTCCCGCGCTGCCGCGCGCTTCAGCCCTGCCGCCGCCTGCTTTCCTTTCGCTGAAGGTGCCTGCCCTATACCCATGGCCGTTCTCTCCCGACAAACCGCCCCGCCCGGCGTGGGGCCCGGCGCGGGGTAAAGGCGGCAACGCGGAGCCTCCGACATGGTTCCGAGAATCAGTCCCGCGAGCCGGCCGGAGGACGGGCCCCGGCCCTATTTCACCCAGCCTTATTTCGTCCCGGTCCTATTTCGCCCCCAGCCTTATTTCGCCCCAGCCTTATTTCGCCATCGCCCGGCGGAAAGCTTCCAGCGTCTCGGCGCTGACATGGTGCTCTATGCCCTCGGCGTCGATGCGCGCCGTCTCGGCGCTGACGCCGAGCGCGCGCAGGAAGGCCTCGACCGTCTGGTGGCGCACACGCGCCTCCTCGGCCATCTTGCGGCCGGCTTCGGTCAGGAACACGCCGCGATAGGGTTTTCGCGAGACCAGCCCTTCGGCGGCCAGCCGCGCCAGCATCTTGGCCACCGTGGGCTGCGCCACGCCCAGCCTGGCGGCGATGTCCACCTGCCGCGCCTCGTTGCCGTCCTCGATCAGGTCGGCGATCAGTTCGACATAGTCCTCCGCCAACGCGCTGCGCTGCGCCTCGCGCGTCTGCCGGAAGCCTTCCGAATGGATTTCGGCGTCGGGCAGCGGGTCGCGCGGAACGGGGGCCTTTCTGGGCGCCAACGGGCTGGTCTCCTCTATGCGGGAACGGCGCAAATCGCACCGGCATTTCACATTCATAGCACAGGCTTCGATTTTTCGACCCGCTTTGTTTTGCGTCCACAGGCCGCCCGCCGACGCAAGCGTAAAAAGCTGAGACAATGAAATATAGCCTATTGCATAATGTTGAGCACAGGCATAAATAAACGCAACCGCAGCCAGCCAGCAGGACGTTTCCATGCCAGACGCCGAAGCCATAACCCGTCCCCGTGGCCGGCGCCTGCTCAGCGTCCAGCAGGACGGCCGGCCGAGCCTGCCGGAGGTCCACGCCTCGGTCGCCGTGCCCAAGGGCGCGGTCTGGTTCAGGCGCCTGCTGGCCTTCGTCGGCCCCGGCTACATGATCTCCGTCGGTTACATGGACCCCGGCAACTGGGCGACCGACCTCGCCGGCGGCGCGCAGTTCGGCTACACGCTGCTGTTCATCATCATGCTGTCGAACCTGATGGCGATCCTGCTGCAGGCGCTCGCCGCCCGGCTCGGCATCGTCACCGGCCACGATCTCGCCCAGGCCTGCCGCGCCTATTATCCGAAGCCCGTCGCCTTCATGCTCTGGATCGCCTGCGAGCTGGCCATCATCGCCTGCGACCTCGCCGAGGTGATCGGCACGGCGATCGCGTTGCAGCTCCTGTTCGGCATCCCGCTGATCGGCGGCGCGCTGATCACGGCGCTGGACGCGTTCCTGCTGCTGCTTCTGATGAACAAGGGCTTCCGCTTCCTCGAGGCCTTCGTCATCGCCCTGCTGGTCGTCATTTTCGGCTGCTTCGCCGTGCAGATCTTCGTGGCCGCCCCGCCGGCCGGCTCGATCCTGCACGCCATGTTCGTGCCGTCTTCCGAAATCGTCACCAATCCGGCCATGCTCTATGTCGCCATCGGCATCATCGGCGCGACGGTGATGCCGCACAATCTCTACCTGCACTCCTCCATCGTGCAGACCCGCGCCTATGAGCGCAACGACGCGGGCCGCCGCGACGCCATCAAATGGGCGACGGTCGATTCCACCGTGGCGCTGATGCTGGCGCTGTTCGTCAACGCGGCCATCCTCATCGTCGCCGCCGTGGCCTTCCACGGCACCGGCCACCGGAACGTGGCCGAGATCGGCCAGGCCTTCGAACTGCTGTCGCCCTTGCTCGGCCTGTCCATCGCCTCGACCCTGTTCGCCGTGGCGCTGCTGGCGTCCGGCCTCAACTCCACCGTCACCGCCACGCTGGCCGGCCAGATCGTCATGGAAGGCTTCCTGCGCCTGCGCATGCCGCAATGGGCGCGCCGGCTGGTCACGCGCGGCATCGCCATCGTGCCCGTCGTGGCCGTCACCGCCATCTATGGCGAGCGCGGCACGGCGGAACTGCTGGTGCTCAGCCAGGTCATCCTGTCCATGCAACTGCCCTTCGCCGTCATCCCGCTGGTGCAGTTCGTGTCCGACCGGAAGAAGATGGGCTCCTTCGCCATTCCGCGCGCCGTCTCGATCCTGGCCTGGGTCGTGGCCGCCCTTATCCTGTCGCTGAACTTCAAGCTGCTCTACGACACGTTCGTCGGCATCGCCTGATTGCCGCGCGGCTTTTTTCGCTCCCGTTGTCGGCCGCGCGCTTCGGCATACGTCCTTGGAGTGTTTCATGGTTACACGGAGGACACGATGAGAAAGATCAAGGCGGCGACCTTCGTCAGCCTGGACGGCGTCATGCAGGCGCCGGGCGGCCCCGAGGAAGACCCCACCGGCGGCTTCGCCTATGGCGGCTGGATGTTCCACTATGCGGACGACACCATAGGCGCCACCATCGGCGAAACCTTCGCCAAGCCGTTCGACCTGCTGCTCGGCCGTTTCACCTACGACATCTTCGCCGCCTACTGGCCCTATGCGCCCGCGGACCATCCGATCGCGAAATCCTTCAACGCGGTGACCAAATATGTCGCCACGCACGATCCGGAGACGATGAATTGGCGCAACACCAAGTGGCTGGGCAAGGACCCGATCGCAACCCTGCGCGAGATGAAGAAGGAGGATGGCCCCGATCTCGTCATCCAGGGGTCGAGCGAACTGATCCAGCAATTGCTTCCCGCCGGCCTGATCGACGAGATCACCCTGATGATCTTCCCGCTGACGCTGGGCAAGGGAAAACGCCTGTTCGGCTCCGGCACCGTGCCGGCCGGGCTCAAGCTGACCAGATCGCAGACCTCTTCGACCGGGGCCCTCATCGCCACCTACGAGCGCGGCGGCGAGGTCCGCACCGGCTCGTTCGGGCAGGACACGCCCAGCGAAGCCGAGATCGAGCGCCGCAGGAAGCTGAAATAGGCAGCATCGCCTCTTACCCTCCCCCTCGTGGGGAGGGTCGCGGAACAAGGCGCGCGGCACGCGCGGTTTGGGACGCGGGGTGAGGGTCGCTTCCGCAACTTCCCGCCCCCGCCCGTCTCGCAATTTTCGCTTCGCTCCAATTGCTGGCCGACCCTCCCCGCGAGGGGGAGGGTAAAGCCGCAGAATGATCGACACCTTTCCTCTTGCCCATGCGTGGGGCGAGGTCACGAGCGCAGCGAGCCGGTAACGAGCCAGACAGCGAAGCCGGATCGGCGCAAGAGGCACCGCCTTTACCCTCCCCCCTCGTGGGGAGGGTCGCGGAGCAAGGCGCGGCACGCGCTCTTTGGGACGCTGGGTGAGGGTCGCTTCCGCAACTTCCCGCCCCCCGTCCCGTCTCGCAATTTTCGCTTCGCTTCAATTGCTCGCCGACCCTCCCCGCGAGGGGCGGATGAACGCCACGCCTTCTCACCGCGCAAAAGCGCGATTGCGGGGGTTCCCTCGCCCGGATTCCTCCCCTATAAGGCCCGCCTAGCCTGACAGTTGAATCTTGCTCGCGCACCGGCCGGTCCTTCCCGCGCCGGGGTTTTGCGCAGAGCCAAAGACGAACGGAACCTACCCATGCCGAAACGCACCGACATCAAATCCATCCTGATCATCGGTGCCGGCCCCATCGTCATCGGCCAGGCCTGCGAATTCGACTATTCCGGCACCCAGGCCTGCAAGGCGCTGCGAGAAGAAGGCTTCCGCGTCATCCTGGTCAACTCCAACCCGGCCACCATCATGACCGATCCGGAGCTGGCCGATGCCACCTATATCGAGCCGATCACGCCGGAAGTGGTGGCCAAGATCATCGCCAAGGAGCGCCCGGATGCGCTGCTGCCCACCATGGGCGGCCAGACTGCGCTCAACACCGCGCTGTCGCTGCGCCGCATGGGCGTGCTGGAGCGCTACCAAGTAGAGATGATCGGCGCCGACGCCCACGCCATCGACAAGGCCGAGGACCGCGCCCTCTTCCGCGAGGCCATGGCCAAGATCGGGCTGGAGACGCCGCGCTCGATGCTGGCCAACGCCACCGACGTGAAGGACGCCGACCGCAAGAAGCATGAGGCCGAGCGCGCCGCGCTGAAGGCTTCGGGCGCCTCCGACACCGAGCTCGACGCGCTCGAAACGAGCTGGAATCTCGGCGAAGGCGACCGCAAGCAGCGCTATGTCTCGCACGCCATGGGCGTGGCCGCGCAGGCGCTCGACGCGGTCGGCCTGCCGGCCATCATCCGCCCCTCCTTCACGCTCGGCGGCACCGGCGGCGGCATCGCCTTCAACCGCCAGGAGTTCTTCGAGATCGTGCAGTCAGGCCTCGACGCCTCGCCGACCACCGAGGTGCTGATCGAGGAAAGCGTGCTCGGCTGGAAGGAATACGAGATGGAGGTCGTGCGCGACAAGGCGGACAACTGCATCATCGTCTGCTCCATCGAGAACATCGACCCGATGGGCGTGCACACCGGCGATTCCATCACCGTGGCGCCGGCGCTGACCTTGACCGACAAGGAATACCAGATCATGCGCAACGCCTCGATCGCGGTGCTGCGCGAGATCGGCGTCGAGACCGGCGGCTCCAACGTGCAGTTTGCCGTCAATCCCGACAATGGCCGCCTCGTCGTCATCGAAATGAACCCGCGCGTGTCGCGCTCCTCCGCGCTCGCCTCCAAGGCGACCGGCTTCCCCATCGCCAAGATCGCCGCAAAGCTCGCCGTCGGCTACACGCTGGACGAGCTGGACAACGACATCACCGGCGGCGCGACGCCCGCCTCCTTCGAGCCGTCCATCGACTATGTCGTGACCAAGATCCCGCGCTTCGCGTTCGAGAAATTCCCAGGCGCCTCGCCGGTGCTGACCACCGCCATGAAGTCTGTCGGCGAGGTCATGGCCATCGGCCGCACCTTCCAGGAATCGCTCCAGAAGGCCCTGCGCGGGCTCGAAACCGGCCTCACCGGCCTCGACGAGATCGAGATCCCGGGCGTGGGCCAGGGCGACGACAAGAACGCCATCCGCGCGGCGCTCGGCACGCCGACGCCCGACCGCCTGCGCATGGTGGCGCAGGCCATCCGCATGGGCACCTCGCTGGAAGACGTGCACGCCATGTGCAAGATCGACCCGTGGTTCCTGGAGCAGATCGCCGGCATTATCGCCATGGAAGCGCGCATCCGCGAGCACGGCCTGCCGGAAGACGCGACCAACCTGCGCATGCTCAAGGCCATGGGCTTTTCGGACGCCCGCCTCGCCTCGCTGACGGGCAGGACGCCGAAGGAAGTCGCGCAACTGCGCAATGCGCTCGGCGTGCGTCCGGTCTACAAGCGCATCGACACCTGCGCGGCCGAATTCGCCTCCCCCACCGCCTATATGTACTCCACCTACGAGGTGCCGTTCGCCGGCCAGCCCGCCAACGAGGCCGGCGTCAGCGACCGCAAGAAGGTGGTGATCCTCGGCGGCGGCCCGAACCGCATCGGCCAGGGCATCGAGTTCGACTATTGCTGCTGCCACGCCTGCTTCGCGCTGGCCGAGGCCGGCTACGAATCGATCATGATCAACTGCAACCCGGAGACGGTCTCGACCGACTACGACACCTCCGACCGGCTCTATTTCGAGCCGCTGACGGCCGAAGACGTGATCGAGATCCTGAAGATGGAGCAGACCCGCGGCGAGCTGGTCGGCGTCATCGTGCAGTTCGGCGGCCAGACCCCGCTGAAGCTTGCCGAAGCGCTGGAGAAGAACGGCATCCCGATCCTCGGCACCTCGCCCGACGCCATCGACCTCGCCGAGGACCGCGACCGCTTCCAGAAGCTGTTGCAGAAGCTCGACCTCACCCAGCCCAAGAACGGCATCGCCTATTCGGTCGAGCAGGCGCGCACCGTCGCCTCCGAGCTCGGCTTCCCGCTGGTGGTGCGCCCGTCCTACGTGCTCGGCGGCCGCGCCATGCAGATCATCCACGACGAGAGCCAGTTGCAGTCCTACCTGCTCGACACCGTGCCGGGCCTGGTGCCCGAGGACATCAAGCAGAAATACCCGAACGACAAGACCGGCCAGATCAACACGCTGCTCGGCAAGAACCCGCTGCTGTTCGACACCTATCTCACCGGCGCCATCGAGGTGGACGTGGACTGCCTGTGCGACGGCTCGGAAGTCTATGTCTCCGGCATCATGGAGCACATCGAGGAGGCCGGCATCCATTCCGGCGACTCGGCCTGCTCGCTGCCCGTCCACTCGCTGCCGGCGGGGATCGTCGAGGAGCTGGAGCGCCAGACGGCGGCGCTCGCCAAGGCGCTCAAGGTCGGCGGCCTGATGAACGTGCAATACGCTATTCAAGACGGCACCATCTACGTGCTGGAGGTGAACCCGCGCGCCAGCCGCACCGTGCCCTTCGTCGCCAAGACCGTGGGCAAGCCGATCGCCAAGGTCGCCGCCCGCATCATGGCCGGCGAGACGCTGGACGGCGCCTTCGCCCGTTACGGCGCAAAACCCGACGCGCGCACGCCCGGCCACGTCGCGGTCAAGGAAGCGGTGTTCCCCTTCGCGCGCTTCCCGGGCGTCGACATCCTGCTCGGGCCCGAAATGCGCTCCACCGGCGAGGTCATGGGCCTCGACCGCGACTATGCGCTGGCCTTCGCCAAGGCCCAACTCGGCGCGGGCGTGGACCTGCCGCGCTCGGGCACGCTGTTCGTCTCGGTGCGCGACGCCGACAAGAAGGGCATCCTCGGCCCGGTGAAGCGGCTGGCCGGACAGGGCTTCAAGGTGCTGGCCACCGGCGGCACCCAGCGTTTCCTCGCCGAGAACGGCATCGAGGCGGAGAAGATCAACAAGGTGCTGGAAGGCCGCCCGCATATCGAGGACGCCATCCGCAACCGCCAGGTGCAGATCGTGTTCAACACGACCGACGGCCAGAAGGCGGTGTCGGACTCCAAGTCGCTGCGCCGCGCGACCCTGATGCAGAAGGTGCCCTACTACACCACGCTGGCCGGCATGGAGGCGGTGGCCGAAGCCATCGCCGCGCTCAAGGCGGGGTCATTGGAGGTCCGGCCGCTGCAGGAGTATTTTTGAGGGGCTGGAGGTGCGTTCCTCTCCCCTTACCAGGGACTGAAGAGTAGTTTGCGAAGCAAACAAGAAGATGATTGCTTGGTTCCTTGAGTGACGAACCCGGCAAGGTAGTGGTTGTTACCGCTTCCGACGAGCCTGCGATCTGTAATACTCTTGGCAAAGGAGAGATAGGTGAACGCCGCCTCCCCTGTGAAAAAACTAGCTAAGCAAGCGCGAACAGCGGAAGCTCTAGGAAGCAACGACCACGTCGCGAATTGCTAACCGCAGGTGTCATCCCTCTAAGAAGACTTGGCCTGCGCGCCTCGCTATGCGTCAAAATGACGCACATCGAGGCGCAAATTTAATAACGACTCGTTAACCACGACTCCCCCAATCCCCCTGCTTTTTTCTTGAAAAAGGGTTTTCGCGCGTAGCAATTGCCATGCCAATCCAGCAATTCCGCATCAACGACTCGTTAACCACGACTCCGAGTCGCGAACTGTTGACTTTGGACTCCAAAAAGACTATACTTTCCAAATGACGACGTTCGAGGAGTTCACGAAAGCGCGTTACGCTGCCTTGCTACAAGAGCGAGCACAACTGCACGCGCGATTACGAGCCGTTCAGAAGGAAATGGAAGAAATAGAGAAAGCCTCAAGGGCGTCGGGTTTGCAGCTAGTCGAATCTGAATCTCGACAACGAGAAACCAAAGACAAATCATCCAAAGACAATATGACCATGAAAGAAGCTTCGGTCGAGATATTAAAAAAATATCCGGACGGTCTTCCGGCTATGAAAATCCTTTTTGAGCTAAACAAGATGCTTGGGACCAACTATGAACGCTCAAGTCTTAGCCCTCAGTTATCTCGCCTTAAGCGAGACGGTACCGTTTACGACATTCACGGAATTTGGACTTTGACTAAGGAGACACCTGAACGTCAATGACGTCCCGCCAGTGCGGGCAACAAAAAAGCGGGCTGCACCACCAATGCATCACCCGCTTTTCATGACTAAGCCTGAGGTCGTTTCCGACCCGAGTCAGGCATGGTCGACCGAAGCAGCTAAGGCTCCCATTCACAACAAGTCCTTAGCTCAATTCGTTCTGCCATTCAACTCGGGTCATATGCGCAAATAAAGGAAGCGCGAAAATGACGATCGAAATTGAACTGCCCTACCCCCGCCGCCGCCGTTCACCGAAGGTTTCTCCGGAAATGGCAGCAAAGATCAAGACGATGCTAGCGCACGGCATGGCTCAGCATGACATTGCTGCACGGTTTGGGATCAACCAGGGCCGCGTCAGCGAAGTGAACAATGGAAAGCGCCATCCTGACGTTCCTCCTGCACCGATTGATATTGTAACTGGATTTTAGCCCATGGCAAAAAAACAAACGTCTTCAAAAATTTCCACTCTTGCGAGCAAAGTTCTAAGTGGAAATAAGAAACCCACTGCAGCAGAGTCAAAGAAATTGGCGGCTTCCGTCCTCTCCCAAGATGAAAAGAAGGGGCAGCGTAAGTAACGGAAAGAGGGTTGTTGCAGTGTCGGCAACCCTCCCTACTTTGGCAATTTTCAAACTCAGTGGTCAGACCGTGGGCGTTGCTTGCATTGTCTGGTGCCGCCAAATCGTTCTGCATAAATCCCATAGTTTGCGCCACTCCCAGCATCGGCCTCATATGATGCCGATGCCAGGGCATGCAAAAAATCTTTCCACCCCTTTCCACCTCCCCCATACTTCCCCGCAGTTTCTCTCGCGGGAACGCCGATCATGACGGTGATTGCGTGGGGAGGAACCGGCTTCCGATTTCGCGGCTAACGTGGCTGCGAGAAAGGACCGGATGCACCTGAAAAGGGTGGCGGCTTAATCAAGGTCGGTCGGGCTTTCGGGCCCGCCGGCCGAAATCAGCGCTTCGGGCGCTGAGCAGCCATCATGGAAAGGTTTCCTGCCGTAGCGGGCAAGGGCTTTCCCGGGCACGGGGCGATCCCCGCAGGTGGTTCGGAGAGGCCGGACGGGCGGTCGCGAGGCCGCAAGTTTACACATTAGATGAGCGACCGCGCGGCCGCCCGTCTTCCCGACTTCCGAATTTTACGAGGTCGGCTCTTTGAAAAATGGCCAGACGGAGATTTCCGGGCGTGGCGCCGGCTCGGCGCGCCCGCCTTCACCCTCCCCTCGTGGGGAGGGTCGCGAAGCAAGGCGCGCGGCAGGCGCGGCCTGCGATGCGGGGTGGGAGCGGAAAGCAGGGCCGCGTCCGGCTCGACGCGCTCCGCAGCCTGGTGCCGCGCATCGCCCCTCCCCGCGAGGAGCCGGGCAAGGCTGCGTCAGGCGGCGGGTTCGGGTTTCGCCGGCGGCGGCAGGATGGCGGCGGGCATCGGTTCCGGCTGCGGCAGGCGGTGGCGTCTGCCGTCCCCGCCCAGCCCGGTTTCCTCCAGCAGGCCCTTGCGCTTGGCGTCGTAATAATAGCCGCGCTGGTAGAGCCTGTCGGCGCGGTCGGCATTGCCGCCCGAGACCAGCCAGGCGCCGCGCAGATATTTCACGGCGTATTTGAGATTGGTCTCGGCGTCGAACAGGCCCCTCGCCGGCCCCAGATAGCCCATGCCGCGCGCCGTGGCGTGCTTGATCTGCATGAGGCCCCAATGGCCGCGATTGTAGGCACGCGGGTTGAAGGTGCTCTCGCGGTTCACCACGCGGCGCACCAGATCCTCCGGCACCTCGTAGAGGACCGCGTATTTGGAGATCAGCTTGTCGATCTCGCCACGGTCGGCCGGCCCGGCGGGCCCGGCGGGCTCGACATAGACGGCGGGCTGCAGGGTGGCGACGCCCTCCCCGGCCGAAGGCGCGGCAGCGGCGGCAATCGCCGCCAGCGGCACCACCGGCGCGCCGGCGTCGGAAGCGGCCAGCGCCGGCACGCCCGGCGTGGAGCCGGCAAACGCGTTGGCCGCCATCGCTCCGGCGGGAAGCGCCGCGATCTGGATCGACGGATCGGCGGCTTCCGGCAGCACCGCCACCGTCTGCGGCAGCTCCAGCGTCGGCCCGGCATCGGCGCCCGCTTCGCTGCCGGCGGCCGCCAGGCTCGGGGCCGTGTGGGTGGCGGAAGTGGACGTGCAGCCGCTCAGGCCGGCAGCCGCCAGAACCACGCCGAGGCAGAGACTGTAGAGCTTCGCTGGCAAGCCGCGTTCGGGTCCGTTGATCGGGAGTGTTAAAATCCTCCTTACACCAGCCGATTCCGTCGGGCAACCTGTGGTTTCGAAGCTTTTTCGGGTGGCGGCCGTGGCATTTCCGTGCGACAATGTTCCTGATTTGTACTGGTTCGGGCCCGTTTCGTACCGGTTCGGGAGAGAAGCAGGGGAAGATCATGGGCGAATCATCCGCACGCATTTCTTCTGCCGCCGGCGCGGGCGCGGTCCCGGAAGGCTCGTCCGCCAAGGCTGCCGGCGCCGCCGGCCATGCGGTGTTCGAGACGGCGCTCGGCTTCTTCGGCATCGCCTGGAGCGCGGCCGGCCTGGCGCGGCTCTGCCTGCCGCAGGCAAGCCGCGAGGCGGTGCAGCGCCGGCTGCTGCGGCTCGAGGGCGTGGCCGAAGACAGGGGCGCGCGGCCGCGATGGGTCGAGCGGCTGATCGCCGGCATCCGGGATTATGCCGAGGGCCGCCAGGTGGATTTTGCGGACGTGCCGGTCGATCTTTCCGGCGTCGACGATTTCCGGCTGGCCATCTACGCGGCCGCCCGCGCGCTGGCCTATGGCGAAACCACCACCTATGGCGAACTGGCGAAGCGCGCCGGCCATTCCGGACTGCCGCGCGAGACGGGCGCGGCGCTCGGCGCCAACCCGGTGCCGCTGGTCATCCCCTGCCACCGCATCCTCGCGGCCGGCGGCAGGATCGGCGGCTTTTCGGCGCCGGGCGGCTCGGCCTCCAAGGAAAGGATGCTGGCGCTGGAAGGCGTGCAAGTGGGTCCGCCGCCTCCGGCGCAGGCTTCGTTCGGCTTCTGATGCGCCCGGCCCAGCAATTAGTCCGGTATTCAGTCCGGCATGATGAAGCGGTCCCTCGGATCGTCGAATTCCAGCTTCTTGCACTTGTAGACCGGGCAGGAATCGCGGTCGGCGCTCGGCACATAGGCCGGGTCGCGCACCTCGCCCGCGTCGCAGAAGGCGCGGCTGGCGACGTAGCGGTCGTAGAGCGGCAGGCCGGGCGTGCGCCTCGACTGGTAGCGCAGGATCACCGCGCCGTCGCGCGCGATCGCCGCCTGCACCTGTGCGCAGGCCATGCGGGTGGGGTCGTAGCGTGAGATCGCCTGCGCCTGTCCGGCGCTCAACGTCACGAGCGCCGCAAGCACCAGGCCGGACTTCACGCAGGACTTCGCGAATGACGTCATCGATCACCTTCCGTTCGGCCGACACCGGGGCTGCGCCAGCGCGTTGCCTGCGGCAGTCCGGCCCTTTTCACCGCGCAAAACGCCCGCGATCCCGGGCGGTTCCCGCCGCCGGCCGCAACCTCCGCCGGCATGCACGCGTCGTCCCGTTGTGCGCCGCTCTTGTTTTCGCCGCAAGCTTCGACTATATAGGCCGAGTTGATATTTCGGCCGAACGATCTGGCCTCGCGGAAGTTCGCGGTTGCTGACGTCTCTCTCCAAAATTTCGATACCACCGACCGGGCCAGGCCTGGTCAATTGTGAAACGCCAGCAACGTAAAGGAACATCGCATGGCAACTGGAACGGTCAAGTGGTTCAACGCCACCAAGGGCTTCGGCTTCATCCAGCCCGACAATGGCGGCGCGGACGTTTTCGTCCACATCTCCGCCGTGCAGCGGGCCGGCATGACCACGCTCGCCGATGGCCAGAAGATCAGCTTCGAGATCGAGCAGGACCGCCGCACTGGCAAGTCCTCGGCTGGGTCTCTCTCGGCAGCCTGATTTGGTCCGAGGCGCGCGCCAGGCCGCAGGCCTGAAGCGCACGGCAAGTCACGGATGTACTGGCGGCCGCGCGTCAAGCGCGCCGGAGCCGGAAGGAAGGCAGGTCGAAGCAGCGGATTGCTGCCGGCCCCGGACGAAAGGCTCCCGGTCAGGCTACCGGGTAAGGAAGGCGGGCAACAGCCCGCCTTTTTGCTGTCTGCGCCTTCGTTCCGGGCCTTCGGCCTGCGCCGGCCGGCGTCAAGCCGGCGCGATGAAGGGCTGCGAGACGGCGCGGAAGACCGGCAGCGCTTCCAGCCTTTCGCAATGCGCCGCAAGCGCCGGAAATCGCGCCATGTCGACCAGGCCCGGCTGCGAATCGTTGAGATGGCGCAGCGCCACCGCCACGGCGATGTCGGCGTGGCCGATGCGCTCCCCGAACCAGTAGGCGCCGCTTCGCGCGGCGCGGTCGGTTTCGAGCACGCCAAGCACGGCCTCGATCTGGGCGCGGCAGCGCTCCACCCAGGCCTGGGAGATTTCCGTGTGCAGGCGCTGTTCGTAGAACAGGCTCACCGCCTTGTCGGAAAGCCCGGTCGCCAGCGCCGCCACCTTCAGGGCACGGTGCCGCGCCGGCTCCTCGCGCGGGAACATCGCCTGCCCCGCCGGCACGAGGCCGTCGAGATAGCCGATGATGACATGGCTTTCGATCAGCACGTCGCCGTCGTCCAGCACCAGCGTCGGCACCCGCGTCAGCGGATTGTAGGGCCGGATCTTGTCGGCGTCGCCGAAGGTCGACCACGGCCGGTGCTCGAACGGCAGGCCGTAGAGCGTCATGGCTATGCCGACGCGGCGCACGAAAGGCGAATCGTACTGGCCGATGAGGATCATGCGCAAAACTCCTGTCCGGATGGAAAACCGAAGCCGCCGGCTCGCGTCACGGCAGCCACTCGATCGGCACGTGGCCGGGGTCGGTCTCCACGCGCTTCAGCCATGCGGTGACGGCCGGATAGGCGTCGAGCTGGAAGCCGCCCTGGTCGGCCGTGTGCGTGTAGGCATAGAGCGCGATGTCCGCCACCGAACAGGCATTGCCGGCGAAGAAATCGTTTCGCGCGAGGTGCTGGTTCATGACGCCGAGCGCCTTGTTGCCGCGCTCCAGCGTCGCCGCCAGACGCTCCGGCGTGGCGTCCTTCGCGCGTTCGGGAAAGATCAGCAGGGCCTTGCGCACCGCGATGTAGGGCTCGTGGCTGTACTGCTCGAAGAACAGCCACTGATAGGCCATCGCCCGCTCGTAGCGGTCCTCGGGCAGGAAGCGCGTGCCTTCGGCGAGATAGAGCAGGATGGCGTTGGATTCGGCGATGCGGCGGCCGTCGTCCAGTTCCAGCAGCGGCACCATGGCGTTCGGGTTCTTGGCGACATAGTCGGGCCTGCGCGTATCGCCGGTGTGGGAACTCACCTCCACATTGGCGAAGGGAATGCCGAGCTTGGCCATCAGGAGGCGCGGCTTGTAGCAATTGCCGCTGTCGATCATTCCGTAAAGTGTGGTCATGCGCGCGTCCTCTTTCGCCCGGCAGCATCGCGCAGGCGCGGCGCTCCATCCAGTCAGTTGTTTTGCATGGAGGATTGACGGCGCTGATGGATCGGGCCGACCGGGCAGGATGAACCTAGGCCGGCGGCCGGCCGAAAAGCGGGATCACCTTGCCCTTGTCGAGCAGGCTTTCCGCGTCCAGAGGCTCCTCGCGCCAGATCGTGCCGACGGGCGCCGGCCGGGCGAGCAGGAAGCCCTGCACCAGATCGGCCCCGCCCTCCAGCGCCAGCCGCAGGTGCTGCGGCTCCTCGATGCCTTCCACCAGCACCCGGGCGCCATGCGCATGCAGGAGATCGAGCAGCGGCCGGAACAGGCGCGTTGCGGCCGGATGCCGGCACAGTTGCGCGAACCAGCCGCCGTCGATCTTGACGATATCCGGCTTCAGCCGTTCGAGCCGTTCCTGCGTGGAATGGCCGGCGCCGAAATCGTCGATGGCGATGCGCAGGCCGTTGCGGCGCATCTCGCCCACCAGCCGGGCCAGGACGCCCTCGTCGGGCGCGGCCGTTTCGGTGATCTCGCAGACCAGCATGCCGGCGTCGAGCTCGAACTCGCCGAGATGCTGCGCCATCAGCCTGATTTCCGCCAGCGCCCGCCCCTCGTGATCGTTGATCAGGGGGTCGTAGTTGAAGAACAGGTCCAACCCGTCGACGCCGATGTTGCGGAAATTGGCGAGATGCAGCATCCGGCACATGGTTTCCACATAGAGCCTGTCGGCCGCGGGCAGAGCGGAAAGGAATTCCCTGACCGGAACCTGCGCGCCCTTTCGATGCGGCTGCGCCAGGGCCTCGACCGCGACGGGGAACAGAAGCCCGTCGCGCAGCGTGAAAATGGGCTGGTAGGCGCTTTTGAGCCGGTAGTCGCCATAGACGCCGTATTCGATGCCGATCTCGTCGGCGAACAGCGCCGCGCGGACGTCGCGTCGTCTTTCCAGCGGCGGCTTCACGGCGCCGCCCGCCGGCCGAAGGCGCGCGGCCGGCGCCCGGGTCGGGGCACCGGCGGCAGCACGTCGGAAGCGGCGGCCGCGCCCGGCACGACCTCCGCGCGCGGCCTTGCAAAGCTGGTCGGGGCCAGTTCGGGCCGCGCCAGCACGAAGCCCTGCACCATGGAAGCGCCCGACCTTTCGGCCAGTTCGAGCTGCCAGCCTTCCTCGATGCCCTCGAACACCGTGTGTATGCCCTGCCGTTCGAAGCCCTCCACCATGGCGGTCAGCAAGGCGAAGCCGGTGGCCGAATCCATCAGCTGGCCGGTCCACTGCGCGTCGAACTTCACGATGTCGGGCCGCAGTTCCTCGATGCGCTTGATGTCCGACTCGTCGGCACCGTAATCGTCCACCGCGATGCGCAGCCCGTTCGCGCGCAGGGCCTCCACGAAGGCGTACAGCGCCTCCTGCGAGGCCGAGGGCTGCTCGGTGACCTCGCAGACCACGCGGCCGGCCTCGATGCCGGCCTCATGCAGCACCAGCCGCATTTCGCGCAGCGCATTGTCGGCGACGGCGTGATCCACGAAGACCGAAGGGTCGAAATTGATGAAGATCGAGGCATCCTGCGGCAGGCAGGCGCCCGCGTTGAGCAGGTGCAGCGTGCGGGTCACCGTTTCGATATGCAGCCGCTCGGCGACGGGACAGGCGCCGAAGAACTGCGCCGGCGATTGCGGCTCGCCGTCGCGGAAAGGCCGGATCAGCCCTTCGAACGCGACCACGACGAGCTTGCCTTCCCGGAAGGCGAAGATCGGCTGGAAGGCGCTCTTGAGCGTATAGAGCCCCCACACGCCGGTCGAAGTGCCGTCGTCATGGCGGATGATATGGGCGAGCCCGATGCTGCGCGACAAGATTGGCTGGCTCCCAAGGTCCGGCATGAAGGTCTGGCATGGCCAGCCAGCCTAGCCGCCCAAGGTTTGAGCTTGCGTTAATGGCAGCCTCTCGTTTGGCCCGGAAACGGCGGACAACGCTTGCGCTCGGCGGCGCTATGCGACATTAGAAGCCCCGCTGCCGGCCGTGGCAGCGATTTTCTGGAGATGATTGATATGGCCTTCCTCGCCGATGCCCTTTCGCGCGTAAAACCCTCCGCGACCATCGCGGTGACGCAGAAAGCACGCGAGCTGAAAAATGCCGGGCGCGACGTGATCGGCCTCGGCGCCGGCGAACCGGATTTCGACACGCCCGACAACGTCAAGAACGCCGCCATCGAGGCGATCCGGCGCGGCGAGACCAAATACCCGCCGGTGTCGGGCATCGTGCCGCTGCGCGAGGCGATCGCCAGGAAGTTCAAGCGCGAGAACAATCTGGACTACAGGCCGGAGCAGACCATCGTCGGCACCGGCGGCAAGCAGATCCTGTTCAACGCCTTCATGGCCACGCTGAACCCCGGCGACGAGGTCATCATCCCGCGCCCCTACTGGGTGAGCTATCCCGAGATGGTGGCGATCTGCGGCGGCACCTCCGTCTTTGCCGACACCTCGATCGACAACGGCTTCAAGCTGACGCCCGAGGCGCTGGAGAAGGCGATCACGCCGAAGACGAAATGGCTGCTGATGAACTCGCCGTCCAACCCGTCGGGCGCGGCCTATACCGAGGCCGAACTGCGCGCGCTGGCCGACGTGCTGCTGAAGCACCCCCATGTCTGGGTGCTGACCGACGACATGTACGAGCACCTGACCTATGGCGATTTCGTCTTCAAGACCATCGCCGAGGTCGAACCGGCGCTGTACGAGCGCACGCTGACCATGAACGGCGTGTCGAAGGCCTATGCCATGACCGGCTGGCGCATCGGCTACGCGGCCGGCGCCCTGCCGCTGATCAAGGCCATGGACATGATCCAGGGCCAGCAGACGTCCGGCGCCTGCACCATCGCGCAATGGGCGGCGGTCGAGGCGCTGAACGGCCCGCAGGACTTCGTGAGGAAGAACAAGGCGATCTTCCAGGCGCGGCGCGACCTCGTCGTGTCGATGCTCAACCAGGCGCGCGGCATCACCTGCCCCTCGCCCGAAGGCGCGTTCTACGTCTACCCGTCCTGCGCGGCGCTGATCGGCAAGAAGACGAAGGACGGCAAGGTCATCGCCAATGACGAGGTCTTCGCCTCCGAACTGCTGGAGTCCGAGGGCGTGGCGGTGGTGTTCGGCACCGCCTTCGGGCTCGGGCCCAACTTCCGCATCTCCTACGCCACGTCGGAGAAGCTGCTGGAGGAAGCCTGCACGCGCATCCAGCGCTTCACGGCAAGCCTGAGCTGACGCGCCCAAGGGATTCGAAAGATTCCAACAAAGAGCCCGGCCTCGCGCCGGGCTTTTTTTGTAACCGCGTCGCCGGCAGCAGGCGGCCCCGGGGTGGCAGGCGCATCATGTGCGGACGCTCGGATCGGGACCGGCCAGGTGTCGCCTGACGATGCCGTACTCGTGCCAGATCAGCCACATCACGACGATGTCGAAGACGCTCAGGACGATGAGCCCCCATCCGCCGGTGTAGGAAAAGCGGTAGAGCTGGTAGACGATGAACAGGCCGAGGACGACCAGCGACGCCGGATAGGCCCACAGCTTGTTCCGGAGCAATCCGGCGACAAGCAGGAGTTTCACGACGCCGTGGCTCAACAGGTAGAAGGCGTAGAAGTGCTGCGTTTCTATCGAAAAGCCCTGCGCCCACGTCAAAAGATGCCTGGCCAGGAAATCCTTCGGATCTTCAACCAGTTCCTCCTGGGTGAGCGTGTTGACCAGTTTAGAGATCGTCTCCGTCCCGATAAGCCAGAGAGCCACGCCGCCCGCGCATTCGAGCAAGGCATGGGCGCCCTTGAGCAGGACGCTGATCTCGAAAATCTGATGTATGCGCCGCTCTTCCAATCCAGCCTCACCGACAGGGCACTCCGGGTGGACAGCATCTCACGGATCGGCAAATCACACGACGGGGCAACGCGCCGCTATTTCCCTTGCTCCGCCCATGAACCCGTGTGACGATGCTTCCAGGCAGGCGGCCTGACGTCTGCCTGCGACGGCCGCAGGCCGGCCGCCGCTCACTGGTGAACGCCGAGTGGAGGTCAGCCATGGGAAATCGCGCAGGGGGTAATCGCGCCGGAGGACGACGCACGGGACCGAAATGCATCGCCATCATCGGTCCCTTCTCAAGCGGTAAGACGACGCTTCTCGAAGCCATTCTCGCCCGAACGGGCGCCATCCCCCGCCAGAACCCGGTCGCTTCCGGCAACACCGTTTCCGATCATTCGCCCGAGGCGCGCGCCCACGCCATGAGCGTGGAGGCCACCTTCGCCACCACCGAATTCATGGGCGACAGCATCACCTTCGTCGATTGTCCCGGCTCCGTCGAGTTCGCCTTCGAGTCCGAGCCGGTTCTGGCCGCCTGCGACGCGGCCGTCGTCGTGGCGGAAGCCGACGAGAAGAAGATGCCGGCGCTGCAGCTCATCATGCGGCGCCTGGACGAGATCGGCCTGCCGCGCATCCTGTTCCTCAACAAGGTGGACAAGGCCGTCGCCGGCATACGCGAGACGCTGAAGATGCTACAGCCGACCAGCGCGGTGCCGTTGCTGCTGCGCCAGATACCGCTGCGCAAGGACGGCGTCGTCGTCGGCTCGATCGACCTCGCCCTGGAGCGCGCCTATGTCTACCGCGAATATGCGCCGAGCGAGGTGGCCGAGATTCCCGGCGACGACAAGGCGCGCGAGATCGAGGCGCGCTTTTCCATGCTGGAGACGCTGGCCGATCATGACGACGAACTGATGGAGCAGCTTCTGGAGGAGATCGAGCCGCCCAAGGACGCCGTGTTCGACGACCTCGCCGCCGACCTGCGTGCCGGCGCCGTGACCCCGGTCCTGATCGGCACGGCGGAAAAGGGCAACGGCGTGCTGCGGCTGCTGAAGGCGATCCGCCACGACGTGCCGGATGTCGAGACGACGCGCCGGCGCCTCGGCGTGGCCGAAGACGCGGCCACGATTGTGCAGGTGATGAAGACCATCCACACCGCGCATGGCGGCAAGCTTTCCGTGTCGCGCATCCTCTCCGGCCAGGTGGCCGACGGCGCCGAACTCTATGTCGAAGGCGGTGATGTCGCGAAAGTGTCCGGCATCTACCGGATGCTCGGCAAGGACCAGGCGAAGCTCGCCTCGGCCGGCGCCGGCGATACCGTCGCGCTCGGCAAGCTCGATGCCGCCAGGACCGGGCAGACGCTCACCTCGGCCAAGAACGGCATGGCCCCGCTTCTCGAACTGACGCCGCCGGAGCCGGTCTACGCCTTCGCGCTCAGGCCCAAGGAGCGCAAGGACGACGTCAAGATGTCGGCGGCCATCCAGCGCCTCGCCGAGGAGGACCCCTCGCTCAGCCTCACGCGCAACCAGGATTCGGCCGAGACCGTGCTGTCGGGCCATGGCGAGATGCATCTGCGCGTGGTGCGCGAGCGTCTGGAAGGCAAGAACCAGATCCCGGTCGAGGGCCACGCCCCGGCGGTGCCCTATCGCGAGACCATCCGCAAGCCGATCGAGCAGCGCGGCCGCCACAAGAAGCAGTCCGGCGGCCACGGCCAGTTCGGCGACGTGGTGTTGCAGATCAAGCCCCTGCCGCGCGGCTCCGGTTTCCAGTTCACCGACACCATCTCCGGCGGCGTGGTGCCCAAGACCTACATCCAGTCGGTCGAGGCCGGCGTGCGCGACTATCTGAAATCCGGACCGCTCGGCTTCCCGGTGGTGGACGTCGCCGTGAACCTGTCCGACGGCTCCTACCACTCGGTCGATTCCTCCGACATGGCCTTCCAGATGGCGGCCAAGCTGGCCATGAAGGAAGGCATGGCGCAATGCTCGCCGGTGCTGCTGGAGCCGGTGATGAAGGTGGAGATCGTCACGCCCTCCGACGCCACTGCGAAGATCATCGCGCTGGTGCCGCAGCGGCGCGGCCAGATCCTCGGCTATGACGCGCGGCCCGGCTGGCCGGGCTGGGACGTGGTGGAGGCGACCATGCCGCAGGCCGAGATCGGCGATCTCATCGTCGAGCTGCGCTCGGCGACGGCCGGCGTGGCGAGCTATCGCACCGGTTTCGACCATATGGCGGAGCTGACCGGACGGCTGGCCGACGACGCGATGAACGCGAACGGCAAGGCGGCCTGACCTCCGCGGCCGTCCTCAAACACAAAGCGGCACCCGGACGAACCGGGTGCCGCTTCGCGCGGACCGCTTCCGTGGGAGGTGAAACGGCAGGTCCGCCGCATTCTTCACCCGAAACAGATAGACGCGACGTTTACCTGAGCCCGGAACGCCGGATGATGCCCCCATCACCCCGCGAACCACGCCGCGTCCTTTGCCTGCTTAAGCGCCAAACCGGAGCCCGGACAAGTTACCCACCGTTACATGCGGGTTACATGACCCCATGAATCCGTAAACTGGCCCGGCGCACGGCACCGGAACCGGGAAAAATCAAGCGCTCCCCATCGAAAACGCCGCCGCGCGCAGCCGCCCGTGAACGGCGGCCGGATGACGCGGCTGAAAGTGGAGAAGCTCGAATCGCGGCGCGGATGCGAAGCCGCAGCGCGCGCTTCGGTTGCGACGGAGGCGATCCAGGAAACAAAAAAGCCGGATCAAGAATGACCCGGCTGAGTTTGGTTGGAAGTGCCGAAACGGCTAAACCTCCAGAGGGGAACACTCGTGAGCGCTAATGGGAGGAGAACGCGCTCAGGAGATGACTGGAATATGGTCGCTTCCTGCCCAACAAACAAGCAACTATTTTGCAACGCACACATGCAAAAACGGAACGTCTGTGGTCCAATGCACTTTTGCCCGCCATAGGGCCAGTAAAATCGATTAACCAATAGGCGCAAGAGCTTGCTGCATTGCAATCGGGCAGGTCCCGGGGCGTTTGAAGGAAAGGTCGTCCGGCCGGGCCTGTTTTGCCGGCAAGGCTGCTGCCGGAACGGGCACGACGCCGGCGCCGGCCGGTTTCGTTGCCGAAAGGGCGACGCCGTTGATTTCGCGGCAGCCGGCGCGAGGGCCGGAGGCGCCCCGCGCTCCAGGCCGGTGCGCAAGGTGCTGTCGGCGATGCTCAGTAGGACCAGTTGCGCGCCTTGGCGATGACGAAATCGCGGAAGACATGCAGCTTGGCCTGGTTCTTCATCGCGTCCGGATAGGCGAAATAGGTATCGAAGGACGGAACCTCGGTCTCCGGCAGCAACTGCACCAGCCCGGCGTCCTTTTCCACCATGTAGTCGGGCAGCATGGCAATGCCCGTGCCGCCCTGCACGGCGCGCTTGATGGACAGAATGTCGTTGATCTGGAGGGTCGGCACCCGCTGGCCGCCCTCGAAATCGCCGAGCGTCTCCAGCCAGTTGAGTTCCGACAGATGCGTCGGCACCGGCACGCCGAAGGTGACGATGCGGTGGTTCTTCAGGTCCGCGATGGAGGCGGGCTTGCCGAACCGTGCGATGTAGGAAGGCGCGGCGTAAAGGTGGAAGTGCACGGTGAACAGGCGGCGCTGGATGAGGTCCGGCTGCTGCGGCTGGCGCAGCCGGATCGCGCAGTCCGCCTGGCGCATCGTCAGGTCCAGTTCCTCGTTGGCGAGGATGAGCTGGACATGGATGTCCGGATAGAGGTCGATGAACTGCTGCAGCCGGTCGGTCAGCCAGCCCGCGCCGAGGCCGACGGTGGTGGTCACGCGCAGGATGCCGGAAGGCTTGTCCTTGGTCTCGCTCAGCCGGGTCTTGATCGTTTCCAGCTTCATCAGCACGTCATGCGCCGTGCGATAGAGCATCTCGCCCTGCTCGGTCAGCACCAGGCCGCGCGCATGGCGGTGGAACAACGGCACGCCGACATCGTGTTCCAGCGCGCTCACCTGCCGCGAGATGGCCGACTGCGACAGGTGCAGCGTCTCGGCCGCATGGGTAAACGAGCCGGCTTCGGCCGCAGCGTGAAACACGCGTAGTTTATCCCAATCCAGCGCCATGATTCCCCTCGTTGTGTTTTGGCGTCTGTAGGAAGAATCCGGATTTTTTGCGACCCGGAGAAACCCGGATCGGGCAGGACGTTTTGTCCTACTCCGCCGCCTCCCTGTGTGCCTCTATGCCCGCCAGATATTTCTCCGCCTCGAGCGCCGCCATGCAGCCGAGACCCGCCGCCGTCACCGCCTGGCGATAGACGTCGTCGGTGACGTCGCCTGCCGCGAACACGCCGGGCACGTCGGTGCGCGTCGAATTCGGTTCCGTCCACAGATAGCCGTTCGGCTTCTGCCTCAGCTTGCCGACGAACAGCTCCACCGCCGGCGCGTGGCCGATGGCGACGAACACGCCGTCCACCTTCAGCAGGCTTTCCTGCCCGGTGGCGACGTTGCGCAGCTTCAGCCCCTCGACGGAGGGCGGCATCGGCGCCTTGCCGGTCCGGCCGGTGATCTCGTCCACCACGCTGTCCCAGATGACGCGGACGTTATCCTTCGCCATCAGCCGTTCGCGCAGGATGCGCTCGGCGCGGAATTCGCTGCGGCGGTGGATGACCGTGACGGTCTTCGCCAGGTTGGACAGGTAGAGCGCTTCCTCGACGGCCGAATTGCCGCCGCCGACCACGGCCACGTCCTTGCCGCGATAGAAGAAACCGTCGCAGGTGGCGCAGGCCGAAACGCCGAAGCCCATGAAGGCCTGCTCGGACGGGATGCCGAGCCACTTCGCCTGCGCGCCGGTGGCGATGATGAGCGCGTCGGCGGTGTAGACCGTGCCGGAATCGCCCCTGGCGACGAAGGGCCGGACGTCGAGGTCGACCTCCATGATGATGTCGTGGATGATCTCGGTGCCGACATGCTCGGCCTGCTTGGCCATCTCGCCCATCAGCCACGGGCCCTGGATCGGGTCGGCGAAGCCGGGATAGTTCTCCACGTCGGTGGTGATCATCAGCTGCCCGCCCTGCTGCAGCCCGGCCACCAGCATCGGCTTCAGCATCGCGCGGGCGGCATAGATGGCGGCCGTATAGCCGGCGGGTCCGGAACCGATGATGAGGACGGGCGCATGCTTGACGGTCATGGAGCGGCCTTCTGCGAGCGGGCCGCCACGCGCGGCCGGAATTTGTCGCGCACAATGTAGGGATTGGCTGCCTCGCCAGCAAGCGACAGACTTCCGGTGTCCCCTGAAAGCTTGCGCCGCCTGCCGCGGCGGCCTCCCCGCGCTTATTTGCGCCGAGGGCTGGCACGGCGCGAAAAGTCGTTTAAGTACGGCCTAACGACAGATTCTTGCGCGGTTGCGGTGCGCGGAACAAGGGGACCCGAATGCCGATCAAGGCCGATCTCGACGCCATCGATTGGAAGATCCTGCGGGAATTGCAGCAGGACGGCCGCATGACCAATGTGGAACTGTCGCGACGAGTCGGCATATCCGCGCCGCCGTGCCTGCGCCGGGTCAAGCGGCTGGAGGACACCGGCATCATCCGCAGCTACCGCGCGCTGCTCAACGCCCCTGCGCTCGGCATGGACGTGGTCGCCTTCTGCCTGATCGGCCTCAAGCACCAGTCGGAAGCCGAGCTGAAGACATTCGCCGAGCGCACGCGCAACTGGCCGATCGTGCGCGAGGCCTGGATGGTCTCGGGCGAGTCCGACTTCCTGCTGCATTGCGTGGCAGCCGACCTCGGCACCTTCCAGAGCTTCGTCATCGAGGAACTGACCTCTTCGCCCAATGTCGACACGGTGCGCACCGCGCTGACCATCCGCCAGATCAAGGACGAGGGGCTGCTGGCGATCGGATAGCAGCCTCTACGGGATCGCCGTCCATCCCGTCGCTATGCTGCCTTGCGTTGCGCGATGATCCAGCCCCTGAGTTTTTCCTGTTTCCTGACTTTCGTTGCGAAACCGGCACTTGTCAGCCTGTCGATGAGCCGGTCAGCCTTGAAGCCCTCGGCCAAGTCTTCATGATACAGGATCAACATCATGTCGATCTTCGCAAGATCATCATCCGCTGCGTTCATGAGAATCGGGAATTCCGCGCCTTCGCAATTGAACTTCACGAAGGAGCAACGTTCGATCCCGTTCTCCTCCATAAAATGGCCAAGCGTATCGGCCTTGACCTGCTCTCCCTTCGCCGAAAGCCGCTTCATGATGGAGTGGCCCCAGTTTCCGCTGTCATGATGCAGGGTGACTGTCCCTTGGGAATTCGACAGCGCCAGCAAATGCGGCTTCAGATTGCCAAGGCCGTTCAGCGCCGCGTTCACGGTGAGATAATTGTAGCTTTCGCGGCTGGCTTCGATGGCATGGACCGTGCCGCGCGGCGACCTGCGCGCCGCCAGAAGCGAAAACGTTCCGATATGCGCGCCGACATCGATCACGACATCGTCTTCGCGCGACAGGTATTCGGGAACGCCTGAAAAGAAGATGTCCTGATCGAAACTCTCGTCCACGACCGACTCGTCGGCGGTTCCTTGTCGGAGAGCGACCTTGAACCCGGCGATCTCGCGGATATCCAGCCGATAGCTCGTCTCGTCGAGCCGGAGCGCATCGAGGGCGTTGGACGTCCGCTTCTTCAAACGCCGCAAACTCTTGCGAAACCCCATGCCCTGCGCTCTCCGTTCGGATACTTGACGCCGGCAGGCGCCTGAAACACCTCGCTCTAGCGAACTTCGGTATTGATGGGAACCTGCATATGCGGCTGCACCGTCCACCGATTGTCTGGCACGCTCAGCCTGACGGGAACGATGCGGAAAATCGCTTGCCCGGTAACCCAGAGCCAGAACCTGCGGACGGGATATGCAAGCTGCCGCGCCACCCGTCTGGTTTCGCGCCAGACCTTCGCGCGCCCCTTCGCCTTGCCGGGATCGCTTTTGCGGAACCCGAAACGCTCCTTCTCAATCAGGCTGGCGAGCTCGCTGGCATCGGGATCGGCGGCCACGAAGACGTCCTGGAGGCAGATGGCCGGACTAAGTTGCAGCACGTGCAATTGCCTGAGCGAGCCGAGAACGGGCGAAAACAGGATCACGTCCAGGGGTTCGCAACGGTTCTCGCTAAATGACAGCAAATGCACGGCGGCTCCTCTCGAGATGAAGTAACCGCCGGACCCATAATGGAACGATCGCAGCCGCCTGAGTTCGCGATCAAAAGGATGTCCGGCCACGCGCCAGGAAAGCTCTATCGTCTGTTGGAGATTGGTTTCGGCCTTGACGAGATCGGCCCCCAGCGGGATCCATCCGCCGTCGTTGATGAACCTTGCCGCGTCTTGCGCCAGATGGAGGTCGTCCTCCGCCGCGAACGCCCACTCATCGGCTCCGTCAAGGACCGCTTGCCAGATCTTGCGATGGCTCAAAAAACAGCCGATCTCGCCCGGCGAGAGCGAATTCCGGCCAGAAGACAAGCCACGCAAGCGTTCGATCTCGATGTCCGGCAACTGCCGGGCATCCACCGCTTCTATCCGGACCGCGTCCAGCCCCAATCGCGCTGCCTGGGCCTCGAACCAGCCTCGTCTTTCAGGCGAACGATCCAGGTTGATGAAGTAGACCTTCATCCCTCGCGCTCCGATTCAACCGCCACGTAGCGCCAGAACGTTTCCTGCGCCTTGAAGACGGCGGCGAGGAAGCCGCGTTTCCCGTCGAGAAAACCGGCGCGCAGCACATAGGCCTTGCAGAACCCGAACAGCGAGCGGGCAATCGCGACGCCCACGCCGCCCTTCACGCCCCTCGCCCGGCGTTCGGCCGCGGTGGCGAGCGCATAGGCGCGCATCTTGCGCAGCACGTCGTCCACGGAGGCATAGCTGTAGTGGAGCATCGGCTCCTTCAGATCGCCGACGGCGCCGTCCACGGTCAGCCTTTCGTGCACGATATCGTCGCTGAACCGGGCCTTCGTCCGCAGCGCCAGCCGGAGCACGCGGTCGGGATGCCAGCCGCCGTGCCGCATCGGCCGACCGAGGAACCATGACAGGCGGTTCAGCCGGAAGCCCGTTCGGCTTCCCTTTGCCGTTGCGGCGAGAATCTCGTCGCGCAGGGCGTCCGGGATGCGCTCGTCCGCGTCGATGGAAAGCACCCAGTCGCCCGTGGCGAGGTCCAGCGCGCGCTGCTTCTGCGGTCCGAAGCCCGGCCAGTCTGCGGTCACCGTCACCTTCGCGCCGAGGCTCTGCGCAATTTCGACCGTGCGGTCGGTGCTGCCGCTGTCCACCACCACGATCTCGTCGGCGAAGGCGACGCTTTCCAGGCAGGCGGCGATATGCGCCTCCTCGTTCTTGGTGATGAGGATGACGGAGAGGCTCATCGCGCGTGCCGGCCGCCGTCCGTTCCGCGAAGCGCCGCGATCTCGGCCGCGATCCGGTCGCCAAGGGCTTCGCCGTCGTCTTCGGAAGCGCCGGCGAGAAACAGCCCGGGCAGCCCCGCCCGGCGCCCGGCCTCCATGTCGTCCGCCTTGTCGCCCACCATGAGCGAGCGGGAAAGATCGAGTTTAAGGATTTCCGCCGCGCGCAGCAGCATGCCGGGATTGGGCTTGCGCATGGGATGGCCGGCGACGCCCAGCGCGCCCTTGCCCGCCTCGTGGTAGGCGCAGGCCAGCACCATGTCCACTTCGCAGCCCTGCTCGGCGAGCAGCGCGAGCACGCGGCCGTTCACCGCCGCGAATTCATCCCAGCCGTAATAGCCGCGCGCGATGCCGGACTGGTTGGTCACCACCACCACCGGCAGGCCGGCCTCGTTGGCGGCGCGGATCGCCGGCACGATCTCCTGGCGCAGCGCGACGGCCTCGGGATCGGACGGATAGCCGGTATCGATATTTATGGTGCCGTCGCGGTCGAGGAACAGCGCCGGGCGGCCGGCCGGAAAGCTCCTCGCCCCGACCCGCTCGACCCACAGCCCCGGTCCCTCCAGCGGGTGGCGCGCAGGCCGCGCCGTCTCGGCCATGGCCCTTACCCGTTGGAGAGCCGGGCTTCCACGACCTCGCACAGATGATGGTAGAGGCACAGATGCCCCTGCTGGATGATCGGCGTCGAGGTGGAAGGCACGTTGAGCAATATATCGGCCAGCGGCGCCAGCTTGCCGCCGGTGTCGCCGGTCATGGCGATGACGGTCATGTCCATGGCGCGCGCCTGTTCGGCGGCGGCGAGGATGCTGGGCGAATTGCCGCTGGTGGAGATGGCCAAAAGCACCGCGCCCGGTGCGCCATGCGCCTCCACCTGCCGCGAAAACACGGTGTCGAAGCCGTAGTCGTTGCCCCAGGCCGTCAGCACCGCCGCGTTGGCCGGCAGGGCGATGACGTTGTAGGCCTTGCGCTCCTTGAGGAAACGCCCGACCAGTTCGCCGGCGATGTGGATGGCGTCGCTGGCCGAGCCGCCATTGCCGCAGATGAGGAACGCCTTGCCTTGCGAAAGCGCCCCCACCACGGCATCGGCGGCCTTGTCCATCGCGCCGGACAGGTCGCGCTCGACCATCGCCGTGATGGCGGCGGCGGAACGCGTCAGGTAATCGTTCAGCTTCGACATTTCAGTTCCCGTTGCCGGCGCGCAGTTTGCCGATCGTGCCCGTGGTGCTTTTTCCCGCGACGAGATCGACCAGCACCACGCGCCCGCCCGCCTTCTGCACCACGTCGGCGCCGACCACCTGGTCGATGGTGTAGTCCGCGCCCTTGACCAGAATATCCGGCTTCAGCGCCTCGATCAGCGCCAGCGGCGTGTCCTCCTCGAACACCACCACGGCGTCCACCGAAGCGAGCGCGGCGAGCACGCAGGCGCGGTCGTGCTGGTCGTTGACCGGCCGGCCAGCCCCCTTGAGCCGCGTCACCGAGGCATCGCTGTTCAGCCCCAGCACCAGCCGGTCGCACTGCGCGCGCGCGGCGTGCAGCAGGCTGACATGCCCGGCGTGCAGGATGTCGAAGCAGCCATTGGTGAAGCCCACCGCCAGCCCTTCCCGCTTCCAGGCTTCCACCAGCCGTTCGGCGCCCGCCCGGTCCAGGATGGCGTCGCGATGCGCGGCCGCGCCCTGCGAGCGCAGCAGCGCGCCGGTGAGTTCCTCCACCGTCAGCCGCGCGGTGCCGCGCTTGCCGACGACGACGCCGCCGGCCGCGTTGGCGATGGCCGCCGCCTCGGTCGGGTCTGCCCCGGCCGCCAGTGCCAGCGCGAAGGAGGCGATCACCGTATCGCCCGCGCCGGACACGTCGAACACCTCGCGCGCCTGCGTGGCGATGTGGTGCGCTTCACGCGCGTCCACCACGCTCATGCCCTTCTCGCTGCGGGTGGCGACCACGAAATCGAAGCCGCAGTCGGAGATCAGCTCGCGCGCCGCCTCCGTCACCTCCTCGTCGGTGAACACCATGCGGCCGACCGCCTCGCCCAGTTCCTTGCGGTTGGGCGTGACGGCGGTGGCGCCGCGATAGCGGCGATAGTCGCGCCCCTTGGGATCGACCAGCACCGGCTTGCCGACAGCGCGGCAGATGGCGATCAGTTCCTCGGCGACGCCGTCCAGCAGCACGCCCTTGCCGTAGTCGGACAGGATGACGATGTCGCAGCGCGCCAGCGCGGCCCGGAACCGCGCGATCAACGCGGACCGCTCGGCCGCGTCGAGCGCGCGCACCTCCTCCTCGTCGAAGCGCAGCACCTGCTGGTTCAGGGCGCTGAAGCGGCTCTTGGCCGAGGTCATGCGCTCCCGCGTGGCAAGAAGTCCTTCCGTGCCGGCGCCCAGTTCTTCGAGCAGGCGCATCACCGTGCGGCCGGCGGTGTCCTCGCCCACCGCCGAGACGGGAACGGCCGCCGCGCCCAATGATACGATGTTGGCCACGACATTGCCCGCGCCGCCGAGCGCAAGGCTCTCGCCGCGCCCGTGCAGCACCGGGATCGGCGCTTCCGGCGAAATGCGCTCGATCACGCCGTTGACGAAGCGGTCGAGGATGAGATCGCCCGCCACCAGCACGGTCAGGCCCGGAAAGGCCGCCACGGCGCGGTGCAGGCTTTGCGGAGACGGCGGATACGCTTGGCTCATGGCGAAGGCGATATACCGCAAATCGGGACAGCGCAACGGGGCGAGCGGCGCCATGCGACCGCGCCGCGATCCCGCCGATTCGCCCGTTGCGCGCGAAGGGCAATGCATTATGCTTTGCTGATGCGATGCGCCCGCATCTGCTTTCCGCCCCCAGCCGGGCCGCGAACAGGGCGACAGCCGCATCACACGCATTCAGTGCCTGCTTCGCCTTCCGCCGCAACCGGACCGGTTCTTGCCGCGCCGTTTCACCCGAGGGGAATTCCATGGCCAGGCTTTCCGAAAACACCGTGAAGGAAGAAAAATTCGAGGGCGCCGGCGGCCTCTCCATTGCGTTCCGCGCGCTGCGCCCGGCAAATCCGCCGCGCGGCGTGGTCGTCATCGTGCCCGGCTTCAATTCGCACAGCGGCTATTATCTGTGGGTGGCAGCGCAACTGGCCGCCGCCGACCTCGCGGCCTATGCGATCGACCTGCGCGGGCGCGGCAAGTCCGACGGCGAGCGCTTCTATGTCGAAAGCATTTCGGACTATGTCGGCGACGTGGACGATCTGGTGAAGATCGCCAAGGCGCGCGACCCGGGCCTGCCCGTCTACCTGCTCGGGCACAGCGCGGGCGGCGTCGTTTCCTGCCTCTATGCCCTCGAGCACCAGTCGGGGCTGGCCGGGCTGATCTGCGAGAGCTTCGCCTTCCAGGTGCCGGCGCCGGATTTCGCCATCGCCGCGCTGAAGGGCTTGAGCCACATCGCCCCGCACGCCCATGTGCTGCACCTGAAGAACGCCGATTTCTCGCGCGACCCGGCCGCGGTCAAGGCGATGGACGAGGACCCGCTGATCGCCCACGAAACCCAGCCCACGAAGACGGTGGCGGAACTTGCCCGAGCCGACGAGCGGCTGAAGAAGGAGTTCCCCAGGATCACCCTGCCGCTGCTGATCCTGCACGGCACGGCGGACAAGGCGACCAGACCCGCCGGCAGCCGGTTCTTTCTCGACAATGCCGGCTCGCCCGACAAGACCCTGAAGCTCTATGAGGGGCACTATCACGACCTGCTGAACGACCTCGGCAGGGAGGAGGTGATGGGCGACGTCAGGAACTGGATCGAGACGCATCTGCCCGGCGCCTGGCGCAGCGGCGTCGAAAGCCTTGCCTGAAACCGCAACCCGGCCGTGCGCCTTTCTCGACAGGCCACGCCGGCTCCCCTATAAGGGCCGCGATTTGCACCTGCTCCCGAGGCCCAGATGATCGTCGTTACCGGCGGCGCCGGCATGATCGGCTCCAACATCGTCGCCGCCCTCAACGCCGAGGGTCGCGACGACATCATCGTCGTGGACGACCTGACCGACGGCCGCAAGATCTTCAACCTGGCCGACCTGTCCGTCGCCGACTATCTCGACAAGGACGAATTCCTGCCCGCGCTGGAGGCCGGAACGCTGGGCGGGATCGAGGTGGTGTTCCATCAGGGCGCCTGTTCGACCACCACCGAGTGGAACGGCAGGTTCATGATGGACGTGAACTACGCCTATTCGAAGCGCCTGCTGGCGGCCTGCCTCGCCGCCCGCATCCCTCTCATCTACGCCTCTTCCGCTTCGGTCTATGGCGGTGGTTCCGAGTTTCGCGAGGAGCCGGAGTTCGAACGCCCGCTCAACGTCTATGCCTGGTCGAAGAAGCTGTTCGACGACTATGTGCGCCGCAACGTGTTCGGCACCGAGCATTCGCAGGTGGCGGGCCTGCGTTACTTCAATGTCTACGGCCCGCGCGAGCAGCACAAGGGCAGCATGGCCTCGGTCGCCTTCCACCTGTTCAACCAGGTCGGGCGCGGCGAGAACCCGAAGCTGTTCGGCGCCTATGGCGGCTACGAGGCCGGCGGCCAGAGCCGCGACTTCATCCATGTCGGCGACGTGGCCGACGTGAACCTGTGGCTGTGGAAGCGTGGCGCGAGCGGCATCTTCAACTGCGGCACCGGCCGCGCCCAGCCGTTCCGCGCGGTGGCGGAAACGGTGATCGGCGCGCTCGGCAAGGGCGAGATCGAATATATCGACTTCCCCGACCATCTGAAGGGCAGCTACCAGAGCTTTACGCAAGCCGACATGTCGCGCCTGCGCGGCGCGGGCTACAACGGCCGCTTCCGCGACGTGGAAACCGGCGTCAGGGATTATGTGGAATGGCTGAAGGCCCGGCCATCCTCGTAATCGGCCCGAGCTGGGTGGGCGACATGGTGATGGCGCAGTGCCTGTTCTCGGGCTTGCGCGAACAATATCCCGATGCCGCGATCGACGTCATGGCGCCAGGCTGGGCAGCACCCCTGGTCGCGCGCATGCCGGAAGTGCGCCAGCGCATCGACCTGCCCTTCTCGCGCGGCAAGCTCGATCTCGGCGCGCGCCGCCGCCTGGGCCTTTCGCTGCGCGGCCGCTACGAACAGGCCTATGTGCTGCCGGGAAGCTGGAAATCCGCGCTGGTTCCTTACTTCGCGCGCATCCCGCGCCGCGTCGGCTACCTGCGCGAAATGCGCTACGGCCTCTTGACCGACATCGTGCCGCTGCCGGCCGAGCTGAAGCGCCGCACCGCGCAAGGCTTCTTCAATCTGGCGCGCGGCGGCACCTTTCGCGCGCCCCACCTGACCGTGGACGCGGCCAACCAGGCGGAACTCCTGGCCAGACACGGGCTTGAGGCCGGCAATTATGTCGCGCTGATGCCCGGCGCCGAGTTCGGCCCTGCCAAGCGCTGGCCCGCCGAAAGCTACGCCATCTTCGCCAGGCGCATGATGGGCAAAGGCTTTCGCGTCGTGCTGCTCGGCTCGAAGAACGACGCGCCGGTCACCGCCGAGATCGCCGCACTGGCTCCCGGCGCGCTCGACCTTGCCGGCCACACCCGCATCGAGGACGCCATCGACCTCATTGCCGGCGCGCGGCTCGCCGTCTCCAACGACAGCGGCCTGATGCATGTCGCCGCCGCCGTCGGCACGCCCATCATCGCCGTCTACGGCTCGACCTCGCCGGAAAACACGCCGCCGCTGTCCGAACGGCGCGAACTGGTGTGGCTCGGCCTCTCCTGCTCGCCCTGCCACAAGAAGGAATGCCCGCTCGGCCATCTCAACTGCCTGAAGACGCTGGACGTTTCGCTGGTCGCCGCGGCGGCGGAGCGGCTTTTGGCCCCGGCGGCCGCCGCATGACGGTCCCGCCCGCGAAAATATTGATCGTCAAGACGTCCTCCATGGGCGACGTCATCCATACCTTTCCCGCGCTAGAGGACGCCCGCCGCGCGCGGCCGGACATCTCCTTCGACTGGTGCGTGGAGGACGCCTTCGCCGGCATCGTGGCGCTGCATCCGGCCGTCGGCACCATCCACAAGGTGGCGCTGCGGCGCTGGCGCAAGGCGCTGCTTGCCGGCGGGACATGGCGCGAGGCGGCCGAGCTGCGCCGCGCGCTGCGGGCGGCGAACTACGACCTGGTCATCGACGCGCAGGGGCTGTTGAAGTCGGCGCTGGTGGCGAAACTGGCCGGCGCGCCGGTATCCGGCTTCGACGCCAAAAGCATTCGCGAACCGGCGGCCTCGCGCCTCTACGACCAGCGCTATGCGGTTCCCCGCGACCTTCATGCCATAGAGCGCACGCGCCGCCTGTTCGGTCTGGCGCTGGGCTACGAGCCCGACCTTCCGGTGCTGGAGTCCGGCATCGTGGCGCCTGCCGGCGGCCCTGCCTTGCCGGAAGGAAACATCGCCTTCCTGCTGCACGGCACCAGCCGCGATGACAAGAAATGGCCGGCCGCCGACTGGGCCGAAACCGCGCGCCTGCTGGCCGGGAAGGGCCTGGTTCCGGTCACCACCTGGTCGAACGAAAAGGAAAAGGCGGTGGCCGAAGCGATCGCGCAGGCCGTGCCGCAGACCATGGTGCTGCCGAAATCGCCGCTCGCCGAAATCGCCGGCCTGGTCGGCCGGGCGACGCTGGTGATCGGCGCAGACACCGGCTTGACGCATCTGGCCAGCGCCTACGGCCTGCCGACCGTGGCCGTGTTCCTGACCACCGAACCCGGGCTGACCGGCCCGCGCGGCCCGTTCTCATCGACGCTGGTGGCGGAAAAGGGCGGACGCGTCACGCCCGCCGAGGTGGTGGAAGAAGCCGAGCGGCAACTCGGCCTCCGCGAGGCCACCGCGGAAATCTGAGGCCTCCTGCGGGCCGTCATCCCGGACGCCGTCGAAGCGTGGCTGAGAACGGCTATCCGGGATCCGTTCCGGAACGCTGCAAGTAAATCGCCGCGACGGTCCGGTCACGTCACGGAATGGATCCGGCTCGCGGTCGCTGTCGCTCCGTTGGCCGGGATGACGCTGAGGAATTAAGTGCCTGGCTGTGCTAGACCATGATGCCGAGAAGTGCGAAGCGGCTTTTGGACGACATCATGGTCTATCTGATTGATTGGCGCATGTGTGCGACGCCAAGTGATCCCACTTGGCTGCAAATGGCCTCTAGACGAACTGGACCTGCACGATCTCGTAGCCGCGCGCGCCGCCCGGCGCGTTGACTTCCACCGCGTCGCCGACTTCCTTGCCGATCAGCGCGCGCGCGATGGGCGAGGAAATGGAGATGCGGCCGGACTTCACGTCCGCTTCCTGGTCGCCGACGATCTGGTAGGTCTTCTTCTCTTCCGTATCCTCGTCGACGAGAACCACGGTGGCGCCGAACTTGATCTTGTCGCCCGAGAGCTTCGACACGTCGATCACCTCGGCGCGCGCGATCAGGTCCTCCAGCTCGGCGACCCGGCCCTCGTTGAGGCTCTGCGACTCCTTGGCGGCGTGGTATTCCGCATTTTCGGACAAGTCGCCATGGGAGCGCGCCTCGGAGATCGCCTCGATGATGCGTGGACGCTCCTCCTGCTGGCGCCAGCGCAATTCCTCCTTCAGGGTTTCGAATCCCCCACCGGTCATCGGCACCTTGTTCATGGCTCTCCTTTCCGCGTCCGCCCCCGCCTTTTCGGGAGCGGCTTCTGTCGACAGGTACAAAAAGAAAACGGCCCGGCAGGTCGAACTGACGGAACCGTCTCACCATAGATTCTTCAAATATAGCGATCTTCGCGCGCTTTTCACGCCCAAAAATTCAGTCGGCTGATTTTGGTTGCGCTTCAGCCGCGGAAAATGAAGGCGGCTCCAATGGCGATCAGCGCGAAACCGAAAGCATGGTTCCAGGTCAGCGCCTCTTTCAGGTAGAATACGGAAAAGACCGCGAAAACCGACAGCGTCACCACCTCCTGGATCGTCTTCAGCTCCGCCGCCGGATAGGCCTGGCTGCCGATGCGGTTGGCCGGCACCGCAAGCCAGTATTCGAAGAAGGCGATGCCCCAGCTCGCGATCACCGCGATCCAGATCGGCGAGGTCTTGAACTTCAGGTGCCCGTACCAGGCGAACGTCATGAACACGTTCGAGGCAACGAGCATCAGCACGGGCAGCACGCGGGGCGAAAGCAGCAGGGCCATCGGGAAAACCGTGGAATGAGGGCGGGAACGCCTTGTTGCGCCTCGCGCGAAGCCGGTCAACCGGATTCGCGCCGCCTCGCCCCAACTTCGCCGAACCGTGACAAAGCCGTAACCCATTGTGATCGAAAGGCGATCGCGCGCGGGCAACCTTGGCGGTGCGATGTCGTTTAGGCCTCATGACGGCACCCGGACTTCGCAAGATTGCCGCCCTTTTTGTCTCGGTCGTGGCCCTTTCGCTGGCCACCGCGCCGTCTTCGGCCAGATCGCACAGGCATCCCGGATCGCATGGGCATTTGAGATCGTACGGGCAGGATTGGCCGCGCCTGCCGGCCACGGCGCCGCTGCCGGAATTGAAGGAAGAGGCGGCTCCCGTCGCGCCCGAACCGCCGCAGCAGCAACCGCCCGCCTCCACCGAAGCCCCTGTCCCTCAGCCGCGGCCAGCCGATGCGCAGGAGGAGCAGAAGCCGGGCACCCCGCCCGAGCAGGCGCCGAAACCGCCGGAGAAGCCGGCGGACGCCGAAAAGGAGGCAGGACCGCCGGAGCCGAAACCGGTCGCGCCCGATCCGCGTTCGAATGAAGTGCCGGCGGACAAGATGCCCGCCGGGGAACTGGCCTGCCGCGACAGGCTGAAGGCGCTCGGCGTTTCCTTCGAGGAGCATGGTCCCGAACACGATCCCGGCATCGGCTGTTCCATCCCCTACCCGCTGATCGTGAAGAATCTGGGCGCCTCGATCGCCCTCGAGCCCGACGCCGAGATGAACTGCGCCATGGCCGAAGCCGCCGCCCGCTTCGCCGGCGAAGTCGTGTCGCCGGCCGCCAAGGCCGAACTCGGCTCGCCCGTGAAGACGATCGGGCAGGCGTCCGCCTATGTCTGCCGGCCGCGCCATGCCGGCGGCAAGTTGTCGGAGCACGCCTTCGGCAACGCGCTCGACATCGCCCGCTTCACGCTGGAGGACGGCACGGCGGTGGACGTGAAGCCGTCGCCGTCCGAGAAGGAAAAGAAGTTCCTCGACAAGGTGCGCAACGCAGCCTGCGGACCGTTCAAGACCGTGCTCGGCCCCGGCAGCGACGCCGACCATGAATTGCACCTGCATCTCGACCTGCAACCGCGCCGCGACGGCGGCGCCTTCTGCGACTGAGCGCGGCCGCAATTTGGCCGCAGCGATGAATTCCGACGCTGATCTTTCCTTTACCGTTGCCGCTTAGAATCGCTTCCCGAGGGGACGGGAACCGACGATGGCGAAGATATTTTGCGCCGCGGCGACGCTCGCGGCCCGGACATTGCGGCACATGCGATTTGCCTCTCCGATGCTGGCGGCAGCCGCCGTCGCGGCGGTCTCGGCCTGCACGACCGGCGATGTCTTCAACCTGACGCCTGCGGTCGATGTCGGCACGCAGACCGCAGCCGTGGCGCCCTATCCCGAGCTACGCCGGCAACTGCCGCCCGCGCCCATGAACCAGCCGGCGGCCCCGGTGGAGCAGTCCTATCCGGACCCGGCTTCGCCGGATGCGCCGCAGGACCCGGGCGCGGAAGCCGCATCGGCACCCGAAATGTCGCAGCCGGCGATTTCGGATCCCGCCATTTCCGAACCGGCCGTTTCCGGCCCTGCCATGGCCGAACCGGCAGCGCCTGCGCCCGCAGCGCCCGCGCCGGTGATGACGGTCGCCTATCCGCGCATCGATCGCCCCGCCCTGCCGTCCGATCAGTTCCCGGCGGACGAGGTCGATTGCCGCAGGGAACTGAAGCGGCTGCGCGTGACCTATACCGACATTCCGCCGATCCAGGGCCGCGGCCAGTGCGGCATCGCGCATCCGGTCAGGGTCACCGCGATCGGCTCCATCCAGATGAGGCCGGCCGCGACGCTCACCTGCAACATGGCCGCCACCTTCGCCTCATGGACAAAGAACGAACTGGTTCCGGCCGCACGCT
This sequence comes from Mesorhizobium sp. SP-1A, assembly GCF_032460275.1. Classification (NCBI taxonomy): domain Bacteria; kingdom Pseudomonadati; phylum Pseudomonadota; class Alphaproteobacteria; order Hyphomicrobiales; family Phyllobacteriaceae; genus Mesorhizobium; species Mesorhizobium sp. SP-1A. The sequence goes on from NZ_JAVXZD010000003.1 coordinate 597,746, forward strand.
GGCGCTACTGGTCGGGAGTCAGGGCCATCCGTGCGGGCTCCTATTCCTGCCGCAACATCGCCGGCGAGCGCACCCTGTCCGAACATGGAAAGGGCAACGCCATCGATGTGATGAGCATCGACCTGACCAACGGCGACAATATCGACGTGCGCAAGCCCGGCCTGTTCGCCTTCCGCACGCGCGGCTTCCTCAACACCGTGCGCGCCGACGGTTGCCAGTACTTCACCACCGTGCTCGGTCCCGGCTACAATTACGACCATCGCAACCACTTCCATTTCGACATCAAGAACCGGCGCAACGGCTACCGCGCCTGCCGCTAGCCGGCCGGAGCCGAAAACACCCGGCCAACAATGCGGTAGCGCCGGATGGTGAGTCCGTTCGGCAGCGGCCGCCTTGCGAAGCGGCCGGCCGTCCGCGCGGTGACGCCCGTTTCGCGCCGGTTCGGGGCTTGGCCGAATTTGTGCGGCGCTAGGTGATTCCACCTTGCCGCAAAATGCTCTATTGAGCCTCCATCATGATCTATATCGAAATCGCCATCGTGGTCGTGCTCATCTGCGTGAACGGCCTCCTGTCGATGTCCGAACTCGCCATCGTTTCCGCCCGTCCGGCCCGCCTGAAAGCCATGATCGACCGTGGCGTGCGCGGTGCGGCAAGCGCGCTGGAACTTGGCGGCGACCCCGGGAAATTCCTGTCTTCGGTACAGATCGGCATCACCCTGGTCGGCGTGCTGTCGGGCGCGTTCTCCGGCGCCACGCTCGGCCAGAGGCTGTCTGCCTTCCTGGCTTCCGCGGGCCTGAGCAGCCGCCTTGCCGACCCGATCGGCGTCGGCGTTGTCGTGGCCGTCATCACCTATTTCTCGCTGGTGGCGGGCGAATTGGTGCCCAAGCAGATCGCGCTGCGCAATCCCGAGCGCGTCGCGGTGAGGGCCGCGCCCGCCATGCGGACGCTGGCCAGGATCGCAGCCCCTCTGGTGTTCCTGCTCGACGTCTCCAGCCGGGGACTGCTGTGGCTACTCGGCCAGCACGGCGCCGGCGAGGAGAAGGTGACCGACGACGAGATCAAGATGCTGGTCGCCGAAGCCGAGCACCACGGCACCATCGAATCGGACGAGCGCCGCATGATCGCCGGCGTGATGCGCCTCGGCGACCGAGCCGTGCGCGCGGTGATGACGCCGCGCACCGAGGTCGACTGGATCAATCTGGAGGCCGGCGACGCCGCCATCCGCAAGCTTCTGACGGACACGCAGCACTCGCGCCTGCCGGCGGGCGAAGGCGTCGACGCCATGGTGGGCGTGGTCCAGACCCGCGAGGTCCTGGCCTCGCTGCTGGCCGGGCGCGCCTTCGACGTCCGCAAATTCGTGCGCGCCGCGCCGATCGTCTACGACCAGGCCGACGCGCTCGACGTGCTGGCCCGGCTGAAGGAATCGGACGTGCCGATGGCGCTCGTCCACGACGAGTACGGCCATTTCGAGGGCATCGTCACGCCAGCCGACATATTGGAGGCGATCACCGGCGTGTTCCGCTCCGACCTCGACGCGGGCGACGAGGAGGAAAACGCCGTGCAGCGCGAGGACGGCTCATGGCTGCTCGCCGGCTACATGCCGGCCGACGAGATGGCCGACCTGCTCGGCATCGACCTGCCGGAGGACCGCGACTACGAGACCGTCGCCGGCCACGTGCTGTCCTACCTGCATCACCTGCCCACCACCGGCGAGACGGTGGACGCCGGCGGCTGGCGCTTCGAGGTGGTGGACATGGACGGGCGCCGCATCGACAAGGTCATCGCCACGCGCCTCGTTCCCGGCCAGCGGGAAGTGATGTTCTGACCTGCAGCATCGGCATGAAAAAAGGGCGGCATCGCTGCCGCCCTTGAGCTTCCTTGGGAGGAATCTTTGCCTGATTTGAGGCTCAGGCAGCCTTCGCTTCTTCCGCGACGGCCTCGTCGGCCCGGGCCTTTTTCAGGAGCTTCGCCCACCAGGCGACGTCGTTGACCAGCGCCTGCGCCGTCTGGTTGAGGTGTTCCAGCTCCTCCAGCTTCTTCTCGTCCTGCTTGACGGCGATGTAATCGCCCCAGGTGATGTGGACCGCCGACTTCACCGGCACCATCTGCTGCTCGATGACGTTCAGGCGAAGCTGCTCGATGGCGCGCGCGGCGCCGACGCCGCCATAGCCAACAAAGCCGACGGGCTTCTTGTTCCATTCGGTGACGGCATAGTCGAGGGCGTTCTTGAGCACCGCCGTCGGGCCGTGCGTGTATTCTGCGGCGACGACGATGAACCCGTCGAGGTCCTGCACCTTCTTCTGCCAGCGCAACGCCACTTCGTTCTGCGACGGCACCCAGGCAGACGACGCGACCTCGTCGAAGAACGGCATCGGATAGTCGCGCAGGTCCACGACCTCGACCTCGATGTCGGCATGGGACTTGGCGATCTTGGCGATCCATTCGGTGGGCTTGTCGGCGAAGCGCGCGGCGCGCGTCGAACCGACGATGATGCCGATTTTCGGCTTGGACATGGGGGGCTCCTTTGAAAGTCTGGTATCCAATAGATACCTGCGCTATATGAGAGACCATGAACCCGATATGCAAGGAGGCACTTTTTTGAAACCTGCGCACCTTCACAACACCGAGGACTGCCGCGCCGTCTCGGAAATCCTGCAGCGCATCGGCGACAAATGGTCCCTGCTGGTCGTGCGCCGGCTGGGCGACGGCCCCATGCGCTTCAACGAATTGCGGCATGCGATCGGCGGCATCTCGCAGAAAATGCTGACGACCACGCTGCGCTCGCTGGAGCGCGACGGCTTCGTCACCCGCACCGTCTTCCCCACGATCCCACCGCGCGTGGACTACGAGCTGACCGATCTCGGGCGCGAATTGCTGGTTCCGGTCAAGGGCTTGGCGGAATGGGCCATGGCCAATATGAGCCGCGTCAATGCGGCCCGGCGGCGCTTCGACGGCGAGATGGCGGCCTGAACGGCTCTAAATGTCTCAGGCTTCGGGCGGCACCGGCTTGGGCCTGCCGGTCTCGTCCAGCGCCACCATGACGAAGTCGGCATGCGTGACCTTCTCCATGATGTCGGAGAGGTAACGCTGCGCCCAGGCTTCGACCTTGAGCACCATCGAGGTGCGGCCCACCCGGTCAATATGCGAATAGATGCACAGTGTGTCGCCGATTTTCATCGGCTTGGCGAAGGACATTTCCTTCACCGCCGCCGTCACCACGCGGCCGCGGGCACGCTCGGCGGCGCGGATGCCGCAGGCAAGGTCCATCTGCGCCATCACCCAGCCGCCGAAAATGTCGCCGGCCGCATTGGCGTCCGAAGGCATGGCCAGCGTCCTCAGCGTCAGTTCCCCGAGCGGCTTGCTTCCGTCCACATAGTGCACCATCGATGAGTTCCCTTCCGCGTCGCCGTGGCTGATGCCGTAGCCCCGCGCCGGCGGCGCGTCAACGCCGCACCGCCGTACAACGGCACCCCTCCCCACGAGGCGAGGCAAGGGCGGCGACCGTCGCTTTTTTCACAGCGAATGCCGGTCGCCTTGATGCCCCCCGCCGGGCCCAGCCGCTACGCTGCCATGGATTCGGCGCGGATTCCGCAGGTTATGCAGACTTACGACTTCGTCATCGTCGGCTCCGGCTCGGCCGGCTCGGTGCTGGCCGAAAGGCTTTCCGCCTCGGGCCGCCTCTCGGTGCTGGTTCTGGAAGCCGGCGGCAGCGACCGCCGCTTCTACGTGCAGATGCCGCTGGGCTACGGCAAGACCTTCTTCGACCCTGCCGTCAACTGGAACTATCGCGCTGAGCCCGACTCCGGCCTCGCCGGCAATGCCGACCACTGGCCGCGCGGCAAGCTGCTGGGCGGTTCGAGCTCGATCAACGCCATGGTCTGGATCCGCGGCGCGCGCGAGGATTTCGATGCCTGGGAGGCGGCCGGCAATCCCGGCTGGGGCTACCGGGACGTGCTGCCGGCCTTCAAGGCCATCGAGCACAACCAGGCCGGCGCCGACGAATGGCGCGGCCAGGACGGTCCGGTCCACGTCACCGACAACCGCGAAAAAATCCATCCGCTGACCCGGCGCTATCTCGCCGCCGCCCAGATGGCCGGATTGCCGCTGAACGAGGACTTCAACGGCGCGCGCCAGGAAGGCGTCGGCGTCTACCAGATCAGCACCCGCAACGGCCGGCGCATGTCGGCGGCGCGCGCTTTCCTGCTCCCGGCGATGCGCAGGAAGAACCTGCGCGTCGAGACCGGTGCGCACGCGACGAGGATCCTGTTCGACGGCAGGCGCGCCGTCGGCGTCGAATACCGCCAGAACGGCGAGACGAAGCGGGCGCTCTCCGGCCGCGAGGTGATCGTCTCGGCAGGCTCGGTGAATTCCCCGCAACTGCTGCAATTGTCGGGCGTGGGCCCGGCCGAACTGCTTGCCGGGCTCGATATCCCGGTGGTGCAGGCGCTGGAGAATGTCGGCCGCAACCTCCAGGACCACCAGGGCATCAACTACACCTGGAAAGGCAAGGTGCCGACGCTCAACCAGATCCTGCGTCCCTGGTGGGGCAAGGCGCTGGTCGGCACGCGCTATCTGCTGATGCGCACGGGGCCGCTTTCCATGTCGATGAACCAGGGCGGCGGTTTTTTCCGCACCGATCCGGACCAGCCGCGCCCCAACATGCAGCTTTACTTCCAGGCCTTCTCGACCGTCATCCCGAGGAGCGGCGAGCGGCCGATCCTGTCGCCGGACCCGTGGCCGGGCTTCTCCATCGGCCTGTCGAACTGCCGGCCTTCCAGCCGGGGCGAGATCATGATCCGCTCGGCTGATCCCTTTGCCGCGCCGCGGATCTCGCCGAACGCCTATTCCACCAACGAGGACGTCTCGGAAATGCTCGACGCGGTGAAATTCCTGCGCCGCATCGCCGCCCAGCCGCCCATCGCCGAGATCATCGAGGAAGAGGTTTTGCCCGGTCCTTCAATCACTTCCGACGCCGACCTGATTCAGGATTTCAGGAAGCGTTCGGGCACCGTCTATCATCCGGTCTCGACCTGCCGCATGGGGCCGGATCCGGCGCGCGCCGTCGTCGATCCGCGCCTGCGCGTGCACGGGCTTTCGGGTCTGCGCGTCATCGATGCGTCCATTTTTCCCGACAACATCGCCGGCAACACCAACGCCGCGTCCATCATGACCGGCTGGAAAGGCGCCCAGATGGTCCTGGAGGATTGGAGCCAGTGAAGCAGGCCACCCCTTATTCGCCGGGCGGGGCGCAGCAGAGGAGACAAGCATGAAAATCACCGACGTAAAGACCTTCGTCGTCGGCAACCCGCCGCCAGGCATCGGCGGCAAATATTTCATCTTCGTCAGGCTGACGACCGATTCCAACGTGGTCGGCTACGGCGAGGCCTACAACGCCACCTTCTCGGCCCATGTCACCGCCCGCATGATCGAGGACCTGGCCGAACGCTATCTCGTCGGCCGCGACCCGCACGACGTCGAGAACCTGTTCCGCCGCTGCTATTCCTCCGGCTTCACACAGCGTCCGGACGTTTCCGTCATGGGCTGCTGTTCGGCGCTGGAGATGGCCTGCTGGGACATCATCGGCAAGGAGGCCGACAAGCCGGTCTACAAGCTGCTGGGCGGGCAGGTGCACGAGAAGCTGCGCTCCTACACCTATCTCTATCCCGAAAAAGGCAGCGTGCATTCCGAGGACGCGCAGGGCAGGAACGTCTACAACGATCCCGACATGGCGGCCGAATGCGCGGCCGGTTACGTGGCCCAGGGCTTCAACGCGGTGAAGCTCGACCCCGCAGGTCCCTATACGGCCTTCGACGGCCACCAGCCGCGGCTCGTCGACATCGACCTTTCCGCGCGCATGCTGAAGGCGATCCGCGAGGCGGTGGGCACCAAGGCCGACATATTGTTCGGCACCCACGGCCAGTTCACCGCCTCGGGCGCGCTGCGCATGGCCCGCGCCATCGAACCCTACGACCCGCTCTGGTTCGAGGAGCCGGTGCCGCCGGACATGCCCGAGGTGATGGCCGAGGTGGCGCGCGGCACGAAAATCCCCATCGCCACCGGAGAGCGGCTGACCACCAAGACCGAATTCGCCCGCGTCATCGAAAACCGCGCCGCGACCATCCTCCAGCCCGACCTCGGCCGCTCGGGCGGCATTCTCGAGACCAAGAAGATCGCCGGCATGGCCGAGGCCTACCATATCCAGATCGCCCCGCATTGCTATTGCGGGCCGATCGTGGGCGCGGCCAATATCCAGCTTGCGGTGACGCTGCCCAATTTCCTTATCCTGGAATCCCTGAAGCAATGGGACGGCTTCCACGCCAGGCTGCTGAAGAAGAAGATCGAATGGCAGGACGGCTGGGTGATCCCCTCGAAGGAACCCGGCCTCGGCGTCGAACTGGACGAGGCGGTGTGCGAGGCGCACCCATGGACCGGCGACCAGCTCCACCTGCAGATGATGCAGGAACCGCTGATGCCGTGACGGCTAAGCCAGCGTCTCCGTAGCGAAGATCGGCTGCCCGGGATCCGTCAAATGTTCCGGAATGGATCCCGGCTCGCGCTCGCTATCGCTCCCTTGGCCGGGATGGCGGTGTTGGCGTCATCCCGCAAGCGAGCCGAGCGAAGTGAAGGCGATGCTGTCCGGAACCTCTCCAGGCACCCCACGGCCGTCGGCATATACCGCTTCCCCCTCGTGCCTGCCCGAATCAGTATCTGAGCGTCAGGGCGCCCGGCAGCATTTCGAACATGGCCGGGATGCGCCCCGGGGACTCGCCGTCGATATCGACCAGGGCGGCGTTCTCCTCCCCGTCCCCGATCGGCTCGACGGTCACCTTGCGGCCGCGCAGGATGGTGATCGCCGGATGGTTGCGGTGCTGCCCGCCATAGACGAGGCGGATGTCGCGGATCAGCCCCAGCTTGCCGGCCGCCTTCAGGATGACGATCTCGAACTGCCCGTCGTCCAGCGCGGCGTCGGGCGCCACCATCATGCCGCCGCCGAAGTACCTGCCATTGGCCACCGCCACCAGCGCCATGCGCGCCTCGAACGGTTCGCCCTCGTCGATGGCGATGCGCACGTTCTGGAACCGGTAGCGCACGAACTCGGCCACGGTGCGCCAATAGAACAGCGCCTTGGCCGAAACCCGGCCCTTGCGCTTGTCAGCGTTTACCGCGCGGTCGGTCGCGCCGGACAGGCCGAGGCTGGCGATGTTGATGAAATGCCGGCTGGCCAGCGCGCCATGGTCGTCGACATAGGAGATGCGGCCGGCATCGATTTTGCGGCCCTTGGCTTCGGCGATGCGCCTGACCAGGGCGTCGAGGTCCTGCGGCAGGCCGAGCCCGCGGGCGAAGTCGATGCCGGTGCCGCAGGGAATCAGCCCCAGTTCGGCGGCGCCGCAGCCCTCGTCCGCCGCCTGCAGCAGCCCGTCGGCGACCTCGCTGGCGGTGCCGTCGCCGCCGGCCGCGATGACGAGCCCGAAGCCGTCCACGGCGAAATCCAGCGCCAGCCGCTCGGCGTCGCCGCAAGCCTGCGTCTCGCGCAATTCGACCTCGCCGAAATGCCGCTTCAGCGCCGAGACCAGGCGCGGCCGCTCGCGCTCCAGCCCTCCGCCGCCGGCCACCGGATTGAGGATCACCCCCACTTTCAAGCGTGCCCTCCCGGTTTCGCTGCCGATACTCCGCTATTGAAGCGCCAACAGGCTTTGGCCGGCAAGATCAAAAGCACAAACTCCACCCATACGGCACCGGGAGCGATTCATTGGACCAGCATGCCGCCCGCTTCACAGAAATCGGCAAATCTGGCATAGAGCGGCCGCGCCGGATAAACGGCGTTTCTCGAAAGTCCGCTGCCTTGCATCCCGCAATCGAAATCATCGGCGCGGCCGCCGCGCTCATCACCACGCTCGGCTGGATACCGCAGGTGACGAAGGTCGCCCGCGAGCGCAGGGCCGACGACATCTCGCTGTCGGCAACCAGCGCCATCGCGGCCGGTGTCCTGCTATGGACGCTCTACGGCCTGCTGATCGGCTCCTGGCCGGTCATCATCGCCAACGCCGCCACCTTCCTGTTCGTCATCGCCATCGTCGGCATGAAGCTGCGCTTCGGCTGACCCCGGCCCGAACACCGCCTCGATCCGCGAAAGCACCGTGCGCCGCAGCGCGCCATCCAGCGCCTCGACCGGAAGCAGATGCTCGCGGGCTCCGTCCGGCCGACGGTAGAAGAAGTGCATGCGATAGGCGCCGACCGCCCCCATGGTCGCGGCATCCACGCTCACCTCCGCCGTCAGCACCGCGCCGAGACGCAGCGGCCATGGCTGCAAGGGCAGCGCCGTGCCCAGAAAATCGCCGAGCCCATAGACCACGACCGCGCTGCCGATACGCTCGACCGGCTGCACGACATGGGCATGGCCGCCGACGATCAGCGCCGCGCCCTGCCCTGTCAGCCGGCTGGCCAGCGCCCGCGTCCCGGCCTGCGGGAAATGCCGGAACTCGCGGTCCCAATGCGGCAGGGCGCAGACGAGATCGGCCGATTCCGCTAGCGGCAGGTCGGGGTTCATCGCCACCCGGCCGTCGAAACCGGAGGCTCCGGTGTTGCGCCACATCGTGAAAGCGGACAGGCCGAGCCTGAGCGGCCCGACATTCACGATGGGCGCGTCGCGCGTCGTCCCGGCGAAGCGGATGCCGAGCCGCGCGAGGCTGGCGCGTGTCTCCTCGAACCCTTCGGCGCCTTGGTCGAGCGCGTGGTTGTTGGCGAGCGAGAGCACCAGCCTTTTCCGCTGGATGCCGGCGGCCTCCAGCGCCTCGGCCAGAAACGTCTCGGTCATTGCATGCCGCGTGCCGATCCGGGTGCCGAATCTCGCGTATGGCCGCGCCACCACCGGACTTTCACATGTGCCCACGACCAGATCGGCCGAAGCCAGCAGCGCGGAGATCGAGGGATCGACGACCGGCGCGGCGCGGTTTGCCACGGCCGAGATATCGCCGACAAAGGCCAGACGCACGCTTCGGGCCGGTGGCGGCGTCAGCGATGCCGAGACCGGGGCGAAATCGCCCGCCTTGCCGGCCAGCGACGGACGCAGCAGGCGCGGCAGCCATGTCAGCTTGTAGCAGAGAGGAAAATTAGACACGCCGCATTCGCCCTTTTGCCGCCTGTGTAGCTTTTGCACCGGTCCGCGAAAAGAGCCGCGCCGAACAGTCCCGCGCTGCTGACACCCTCATGTCAGGAAGGGGCGCGGAATCCGGCTGGACCGGACGGCGACCCTTTCCATTTGGCCTGACTCCGCCCATATTCGGGCCATGGCCAAATCCTCCGAAAAGAAATCGCCGTCTCAGGCAGATGGAAACCGTGCGGCGCCGAAAAAGCGCGGCAACGGCGTGACCGATTTCCTCGACGCGTCCGAACCCCTGCATCGCGGCGGCTTCGGCGAGGCGCCGCAGGCGGAATTCACCGGCGCGCCGCTCTCCGGCTCGATCTCGGATTGGGCCGAGCAGATTTCGCAGGAAGCGGAGAAGGAAGGACGCCAGGCAATCTCACCCTCGAGGGGGGACATTGGCAAATCGCCTAAACCTTCAAAAAAGATCCCGGAGAAGAGCGCCTCCCCCACCCGCACGGCGCGCGGCACCTCCATGGGCGGCGCGGCCAGCGCCAAGGAGCGCGCGGCGGTCGGCCTCAATCCGGTGGCGGGGCTGGATATCTCGCTGGAAGACGCCGAGACGATTTCCAATTCCGGCGTCACCGCCACGGTCAAGGCCCTGGCCGACCTGATCGAAAGCGGCAACCCGCTGCACAAGAACGGCGTGCTGTGGACGCCGCACCGCCCCGAACGGCCGGAGAAATCCGAGGGCGGCATCGCCATCAGGATGGACACGGAATTCAAGCCGTCCGGCGACCAGCCGACCGCCATCAAGGACCTCGTCGAAGGCATCGCCAACGAGGACCGCACGCAGGTGCTGCTCGGCGTCACCGGCTCGGGCAAGACCTTCACCATGGCCAAGGTGATCGAGGAAACGCAGCGCCCTGCCCTGATCCTCGCGCCCAACAAGACGCTGGCCGCCCAGCTCTATGCCGAGTTCAAGAAGTTCTTCCCCGAGAACGCGGTGGAGTATTTCGTCTCCTACTACGACTACTACCAGCCGGAAGCCTACGTTCCGCGCACCGACACCTATATCGAGAAGGAAAGCTCGATCAACGAGCAGATCGACCGCATGCGCCACTCGGCCACGCGCTCGCTGCTGGAGCGCGACGACGTCATCATCGTCGCTTCCGTCTCCTGCATCTACGGTATCGGCTCGGTCGAGACCTATACCGCGATGACCTTCCAGATGACGATCGGCGACCGGCTCGACCAGCGCCAGCTCCTCGCCGACCTCGTCGCCCAGCAATACAAGCGGCAGGATCTGAACTTCGTGCGCGGCTCGTTCCGCGTGCGCGGCGACACCATCGAGATCTTCCCCGCCCACCTCGAGGATCGCGGCTGGCGCATTTCCATGTTCGGCGACGAGATCGAGGCGATCACCGAGTTCGATCCGCTGACCGGCGCCAAGACCGGCGACCTGAAATCGGTCAAGATCTACGCCAACTCGCACTACGTCACGCCGCGCCCGACCTTGAATCAGGCCATCAAGTCGATCAAGGAAGAGCTGCAGCACCGCCTGCAAGAGCTTGAAAAGGCTGGCCGCCTGCTCGAGGCGCAGCGGCTGGAGCAGCGCACCCGCTTCGATCTGGAGATGCTGGAGGCGACCGGCTCCTGCGCCGGCATCGAGAACTATTCGCGCTATCTCACCGGCCGCCAGCCGGGCGATCCGCCGCCGACGCTGTTCGAATATGTGCCGGACAACGCGCTGATCTTCATCGACGAGAGCCATGTCACCGTGCCGCAGATCGGCGGCATGTACCGGGGTGACTTCCGCCGCAAGGCGACGCTGGCCGAATACGGCTTCCGCCTGCCCTCCTGCATGGACAACCGGCCGCTGCGCTTCGAGGAGTGGGACGCCATGCGCCCGCTCACCGTCGCCGTTTCGGCCACGCCGGGCGGCTGGGAACTTGACCAGTCCGGCGGCGTCTTCGCCGAGCAGGTCATCCGTCCGACCGGCCTGATCGACCCGCCGGTCGAGGTGCGTCCGGCCAAGAGCCAGGTGGACGACGTGGTCGGCGAGATCCGCGAGACCACGGCCAAGGGCTATCGCACGCTGGTGACGGTGCTGACCAAGCGCATGGCCGAGGACCTGACCGAGTACCTGCACGAGCAGGGCGTGCGCGTGCGCTACATGCACTCCGACATCGACACGCTGGAGCGCATCGAGATCCTGCGCGACCTGCGCCTCGGCGCCTTCGACGTGCTGGTCGGCATCAACCTGCTGCGCGAGGGCCTCGACATTCCCGAATGCGGCTTCGTCGCCATCCTCGACGCCGACAAGGAAGGGTTCCTGCGCTCGGAGACATCGCTGATCCAGACCATCGGCCGCGCGGCGCGCAACGTGGACGGCAAGGTCATCCTCTATGCCGACCAGATCACCGGCTCGATGGAGCGGGCGATGGTCGAGACCAACCGCCGCCGCGAGAAGCAGCTCGAATACAACGAAGCCAACGGCATCACCCCGGAATCGGTCAAGTCGCGCATCGCCGACATCCTCGATTCGGTCTACGAGAAGGACCATGTCCGCGCCGACATCTCCGACTTCGCCGCCGACGGCAACATGGTCGGCAACAACCTCAAGGCGCATCTGGAAGCGCTGGACAAGCAGATGCGCGACGCCGCCGCCGACCTCGATTTCGAGAAGGCCGCCCGCATCCGCGACGAGATCAAGCGCCTGCGCGATCTGGAACTCGCCGTTTCGGACGACCCGCTGGCGCGCTATGCGGAAATGGAAAGCCCTGTCTCCGGCCGCGAGAAGGGCAAGCACAACAAGGGCCGCGAGCGGCACCGGACCGTGGACGACGGGACCGAAAGCGGTTCGCTGTTCCGCAAGCCGCACCTGGACGAGATGGGCGCCGACGGCGCCGTGCCGGTGAAGAAGCCGTTGTTCGCGAAACCCTCGCTGGACGACATGGGCCCCGGCACCGACACGCAGACGCCGGCCGGAGCGGTTTCGCGCTCGCTGTTCAAGAAGCAGTCGGCGCGCGAGGCGCATGGCTCGGACTACGGCGTGCCCGGCGAACGCGAGAAATCGTTGTTCAGGAAAAACACGCTGGACGAGATGACGGTGCGGCGCACCGAGAAGCCGGTCCAGGGTGCTATTCCGGCGAAGCCGCAAGGCCGACCGGCCGCCGCCGATCGTTCGGTGCCGCCCCGCGACGCCGAAGGCGCGCAAAGGGAAAAGGGGCGGAGCGAGCCGCGAAGCGGCGACAGCGTGAGCGACAAACCCGTCAGGCGCGAGCGAGCCGGCATCGGCTCCTACGAGGACCCGGCCGACGCCGTGCGCCAGAAACGCAGGCCCGGCAAGACCGGCCGGCCAGGCCGCTGAAGGGCGCCTGAAGCAAAAAGATGTCGGCGGCATGTCGGATCGCCCACTCGCCCCACGTCCTTTGGGGGCTTGCAACCGAAGACAGGAGGACCGCATGACGGACACCAACGCACAGCCCGCGCAGCAGCAGATGCCGAAAGCGCTCGGCGGGCTGACGCCTTACCTGCAACTCGACGGCGCGCTGAAGGCGGCCGAATTCTACGCCAAGGCCTTTGGCGCCGAGCAGGTCTATGTCGTGCCGCCGGACGAGAAGGGCCGCACCATGCACGTCCATCTCTACATCAACGGCTCCAGCCTGATGATCTCCGATGCCTTCCCCGAGCACGGCCATCCGCACAAGCCCATCCAGGGCTGCACCATGCAACTGCACCTGACCAACGACAATATCGACCGCTGGTGGCAGCGCGCCGTCGATGCCGGTTGCGAGGTGGCGGTGCCGCTTCAGGTCATGTTCTGGGGCGACCGCTGGGGTCTGGTGCGCGACCCGTTCGGCGTCGAATGGGGCCTGAACGCTCCGGTCAAGGCATAGGAGGCTGACATGACTTATGTCGATGGTTTCGTGCTCGCCGTGGCCAAGGCGAAGCTCGACGACTACAAGGAAATGGCCCGGAAGGCCGGCGAGGTGTGGATGGAGTATGGCGCGCTCAGCTATGTCGAGTGCATCGGCGACGATGTGCCCTATGGCGAGCTGACCTCGTTTCCGCGCGCGGTGCAGGCCAAGGACGACGAGATCGTCGTCTTTTCCTGGGTCACCTACAAATCGCGCAAGGATCGTGACGAGATCCTCGCCAAGGTCATGGTCGATCCTCGCATCAAGACCAACTTCGAGACCATGCCCTTCGACGGCAAGCGCCTGATCTATGGCGGCTTCGAGAGCTTCATCGAGCTTTAGCTGCGGTGACATTCATGGATCGGGCGCTTGAAATAGTCAGGCGGGCGCCCGATCTACGTTCGAGGCCGAAACAGACCCGGACCCGCCATGCCTGCCCTTCCCCCGGCGCCAGAACTGAAGCCGTCCACCGTCAGCCGCCGCCAGCTTTTCGGCCTTGCCGCCGCGCTCGCCCTGGCGCCCTCGCTGGCCACGGCCGCCGGCAAGAAGGCATTGTTCTGGCAGTTGCGCGGCCCAGGCGAAGCCAACGGCGTGCTGTTCGGCTATGAGCGCATCAACGCCAACCTCGCCCCGGACGTGGTGGCCGACGGCAATGGCTATGTCGATGCGGCGAAGCAGATCCTCGTCGATGTCGGGCCGAAAGTGGTGCTCCCGAAGAGCAATCTCGACCGCAAGGCCATAACGCCGATCCTCAAGCTGCTCGATGCCCAGACCGCCGACCGGCTGCGCGCCATCTTCTCCACCTCGCCGCAACTGGCCTCTGTCGTGGACACGCTTTCCGGCGTGGAGGCGACGGTGCTTCTGATGGGCGAAGGCCAGCACCGGCCGGAGCCGACCGTCGGCGGCGTCATCATGGGGAGCGCCAAGCAGAAGGGTCTCGCCGTCAGGCAACTCGTCTCCGACGAGGAATTCCAGGAACTGGGCCGCAACGTCGACCTTACCGCCATCAACCGGGCGATCGACCAGCCGAAGATCGCCTATCTGCTCGAAACGCGCCACCGCGTCGGCCCCATCGGCGCCCATCTCGAAAAGCTCTACGTCCAGCGCCAGAGCGACGAGTTGCAGCGCTTCAACGAGGACGTGCGCCTGCACGGCATCCCGACGCCGGGCCTGTGGGTGGACCAGCCGAAACTGACCGGGCTGCTGCTGGCTCGCCTGACCGATCAGCTCCGGACGATCGGGCCCGAGCCGTTCTTCGCCATGGCGCCGATCAGCCTGCTGACCGGGCAACAGGGCCTTCTCGCCGCACTGGCAGCCAGGGACATAGCGGTGTCGTTGCCGTCGTGAGGCTCAGGCGAGCCGGTCGATCAGCGGCTTGAGCCGGTCGCCGTAGCGCTTCCACAGATCGACGGACCCCTTGTACATGGGCTGGCGCACCTGCGCGGCCGAGGCCGTGCGCACCTGCCGCTGGTTCTCGTGGAAGGAAAGCACCGCATCGTCCCATGGCAGGCCGAGATAATCCATCAGCGCCCGCGTCTGCCCTTCCTGGTCGGCGACGAAATCCTCGTAGCGCACGTCGTGCACCACCCCCGGCAGCACCTCGTGCCAATGCGCCATCATGTCGGCGTAGAGGTTGTGGAAGTCGGCTAGTTCCGCGAGGTCGTAGCTGTAGAGATGGCCGTCATTGCGGAAATTGGTCTTGAAGATCGACAGGCAGGTCGCCACCGGATTGCGCGCGCAATGCACGATCTTCGCCTTCGGCAGCATCAGGTGCAGGAAGCCGATCAGCATGAAGTTGCCGGGCATCTTGTCGGTGACGTGCCGGTAGCCCGGATAACGGGCATGCAGCATGTCCAGATAGTCGTGGCCGGCATCGGCGAAGACCTTGTCCGGCATGTCGGCGATGCCGGCCGGGAAGCCGCCCTTCATGTCGAGCGGAAAGCCCTTGCCGACCGCCGTCTTCAGGATGGTCAGCTCGCCCGCGCCGAACACCTTCGGATGGCTGGAGATGATCTGCTCGACCAGCGTCGTGCCGGAACGCGGCATGCCGACCACGAAGATCGGCGTGTCGTCGTCTATGGCGCTCGGCTTGTGCGCGGCGAAGAACGCCTTGCTGAAGGTGGCCTTCATCGCCTCGAATTCGCGCCGGGTCTTTTCGCCGTCATAGGCGATGCCCTTGCGGCGGATCGCGTTGGCTTCGGCGAAATAGTCGAAGGCGCGCCCATAGTCCTTCAGGTCGTCATGGACCTTGCCGAGGCCGAAGGAAAGCTGCATGCGCTCCAGGCTGCCGGCCGGCACCCTGTCGTGCAGCGAGACCATGGAGGAAAGCTCGGCATCCGCTTCCCGCTGCTGCTTGACCTGCGCGAGCATCTGCCATGCGGTCGCCATGCGGGTCTCGACGCCGAGCGCGCGACGGAACATTTCGGCCGCCTCGTCCAGCCGGCCCTTTTCCATCAGGGCGACGCCGAAGCCATGCAGCGCCTCGGCGTCCTTGGGGCGGATCGCCAGGGCTTCCTCGAACGCGGCCAGCGCCTCGTCCAGACGGCCGGCTTCCATCAGCGTGTCGGCGAGGCCGAGCCGGGCGCGGACATGGAAGGGATTGCGGCCGACCGTGCCGCGAAACACCTCCAGCGCCGCCTCGAACTGGCCGAGCTGCTTCAGCGCGGTGCCGAGATTGTCGCGCGCCGCCGGCATGTCGGGCCGTGCGGCCACGGCCTTGCGGAAAGCTTCCGCGGCCGCTCCGACACGGCCGAGATCGCGCAGCACCGCGCCGTGATTGTTGAGGAAATCGGGATTCTCCGGCTCCGCCTTCACCGAGCGCTCGATCAGCGCCAGCCCCTCGGCCCGCCGCCCGGTCTGGTGCATCAGCAGCCCGAGGAAATGGGCCGCCGCCGCATGGTCCGGCCGCGCGGCCAGAACCTGGCCATAGAGCGCCTCGGCCTGCTGCGCGCGCCCGGCCTGATGCAGCGCGAGCGCCTGGCGCACCGCGGCGTCGAGCGCCGCGCCGCGCGGCGGCTGCGTGCCTCGTCCGGAACCGCCGGCTCCGCCCTTGGCGCCCTCTCGTCTTCTCGAAGCCCTGTTGATGGGAGACCTGCCCTATCTTCGTTTCGCTTCGGCGTAGGCCAGGAAGCGCCAAGTTTCAAGGCGTTTCGATGGAACGGCGCCCGGTTTTGGCGCACGCGCCCTGGCCCATTTTCTTGTACCTATGCTTAGGCGCTTCTGGCCGATACCCGTCTTGCCGATCGGCGGTATGAGGGGCAACTTGCCGGGCTTGTCGCCGGTATCTTGCAAGCTTCACATTTCCGTGCAATAAATTTCGTGTTCGGGCATTTGCGACCCGGAGACTGGAACGTTTGCGCGACCCTTTCCCCGACACTGTGAATCTCTGACGGCCCCGTTTTCGGCGGGGGTTTTTGTCGTGC
Source organism: Mesorhizobium sp. SP-1A (assembly GCF_032460275.1). Classification (NCBI taxonomy): domain Bacteria; kingdom Pseudomonadati; phylum Pseudomonadota; class Alphaproteobacteria; order Hyphomicrobiales; family Phyllobacteriaceae; genus Mesorhizobium; species Mesorhizobium sp. SP-1A. The sequence continues at coordinate 614,173 of NZ_JAVXZD010000003.1, forward strand.
GCGAATGCATGATCGCCGAAAGAACCAACCGGAACTGTCTTCCGGCGCCAGGCGGCGGGCAGGACCAGATACTGAATGGGTGGAAGGAGTTTCCCCAATGGCCCAGACCGGCACCGTCAAGTTCTTCAACACCACCAAAGGCTTCGGCTTCATCACCCCCGACGACGGGGCCAAGGACGTGTTCGTCCACATCTCGGCGATCGAGAAGTCGGGCATGCGCACGCTCATCGACGGCCAGAAGGTCACCTTCGACGTCGAGCCCGACCGTATGGGCAAGGGCCCCAAGGCAGTCAACCTGCGGGCGGCCTGAGCAGCCGGCAGTTCCCGAAATGGAAAAGGCGTGGCGGTTCCCGCAGCGCCTTTCCCCTGAGCGAGGCCGGATTCCCGACCGGCCGGCCTCGCCGAATCAGGCCTGGAGGCGGCGGCGAATCGCTCGAAAGTTTCGCTTGCCGATGGCCATAAAATAAACGACAAATTTCCATTCCGGGCGCTTGCGGGCCTGGAAATGGACTGATGGGGTTCAAAGGAGTTACCCATGCCGCAGACCGGCACTGTCAAATTCTTCAACCACGCCAAGGGTTTCGGCTTCATCACGCCGGACGACGGAGCGAAGGACGTCTTCGTTCACATCTCGGCCGTGCAAGCGTCGGGACTGCCTGGCCTTGAGGATGGACAGAAAGTGACATTCGATACCGAGCCGGACAAGCGCGGCAAGGGTCCGAAGGCCGTCAACCTGACGATTGGCGGCTGATTGCGCTCCGCATAGCGGATCGATCGGACGCTTCGGCAATCGGCCGGCGCGCGGATTTTTAAAGCCAAGGCGAGAAAAGCGCTGGCCTCGGACGAATGGGCCGGCGGCCGTTTTTGGCCCGATTGCCCCGTTCCTGTGCAACCGGACCGCGCAATCGGGCCTTTTTCGGCTGTTTATGGCGGCTTGGCCGCGTTTTCAGGAACTTTTTCGTTCAGCCTCCGTTCAGCCACGGACTCCTATTAATGCCCCCAACACCGGGCCTTTGCCCCGCCCGAGGGGCCGGCCGGAACGAAGGAGACCGTGATGAACCGTTTTCTCAAGACAGCAATTCTCGGCGTGGGCGTCGGCGCGATGTCGCTGACCGCCTTGTCGGCCGCCAATGCCGATGACTGGCGCTGGCGGCGTCACCATCATGGCAACGATGCCGCGATCGCCGGCATAGCCGGACTCGCGGCCGGCGCCCTGATCGGCGGAGCAATCGCCTCGCAGCCGTCCGGCCCCGCTTACTATGACGACCCGGCCTATGACGACTATTACGACAGGCCGTCCTATGTCTACGACAGGCCCGCCTATGTCGTGCGCCGCGCTCCGGTGCGGGTGGTCCGCGAATATTATTCCGGCGGCCTGCAACCCTGGACCCGGCCCTGGTACAATTACTGCGCGAACCGCTACCGCAGCTTCGATGAACGCTCCGGCACCTTTATCGGCTATGATGGCCAGCAGCATTTCTGCGTCGCCAACTGACGCTTGCGCGTTTCCGGAGCGGCGACGCTCCGGCGCGTCTTCTCTGCTCGACTGAAAGCGCCGTCCTTCGTGGACGGCGGCTTTTTGCGCGCTCAGGTCAGGAAGGGATTGCCGCGCCGCTCCTCGCCGAAGCGCCCGCCGGGACCGTGGCCGCAGAGGAAGCCGACATCGTCGCCGAGCGGCAGCAGCTTCTCCTTGATCGAGCGGATGAGCGCCGCGTGATCGCCGCCCGGCAGGTCGGTGCGCCCGACGGAGCCGCGGAACAGCACGTCGCCGACATGGGCGAAATTCGCGTCCCTGTCGTAGAAGACGACATGGCCCGGCGCATGGCCGGGACAATGCAGCACCTCGAAGACATGATCGCCGAACGAAACGGTTTCGCCTTCGCTCAGGAAGCGATCCGGCACGCAGTTTTGCGCGCCGGCGATGCCGTAGCGCCTGCCCTGTTCCTCCAGATTGTCGAGCAAAGGCTTGTCGGCCTCGTGCGGGCCGACGATCTCGACGCCGCCCAGCGCTTCCTTCAGCGCCATGGCCCCGCCCGCATGGTCGATATGGCCATGCGTGATCCAGATCGCCTCGGCCTCGATGCCGTTGTCCTTCAGCGCCGCGAGAATGCGGTCCACATCGCCGCCCGGGTCGACCACGACGCCCTTCTTCGTATCCATGTCGAACAGGATCGTGCAGTTCTGCTGGAACGGGGTGACCGGAACAATGCCGGCATTGAGCTGACCCATCGGAAATTTCCTCGTTTCGCGAGGTGATTTAGGTGCTTGAGCAGCTTGCGTCTACATAATCGAGGAAATGAAACGGACGAGAACGAAAATGGGCGGCCGAAGCCGCCCATCTGCAATACAGAGGCTCGACGCCTATTTCTTCATGGCGTTCATGATCGCCCCGACGATCCCGGTCAGGATCGCGCCGCCGCCCACGCCGCCGACGATGTTGTTGAGGTTGAGCGACGCGCCCAGCCCCTGAGCCGCCTGGGCGACCGCCGCCGGATCGACGCTGCCGCCGAGGATGCTGTTGAGGATGGCCCCGCCGGCTACGCCGCCGATGGCGCCGCTCAGGATCTTGGCGACTTGTCCCATCGCCGCCTGCTTGAGCGCCGCACCCACTGCCTGCCCACCGATAACGCCGGTGACAACCTGAACGATGATCGGAAGAAGAGTCTCCATGTTGCCGTTCCCTCCTTGGCATCAGCCTTCGCGTGGCTGACGCCGATCATGAGACGCCGAACGCGGGGAATGTCAAATTCGGAAGCGCTAATATGAAAAGGGCGGCTCAAGAGCCGCCCTTTCCCTTGAAAATACTGTGTTTTTCTATTCCGCAGCGATGGCGTGCTTGGGCTGCACGGCAGCCGAATAGGCTTCCATCAGCGTCTTGGCGATCTCGCCGACCTCGAATCGGTACGGCCCGATTTCCGAAACCGGGGTCACCTCGGCCGCCGTTCCGGTCAGGAAGCATTGTTCGAAACCTTCCAGTTCCTCGGGCATGATGGCGCGCTCGACGACCTCAAGGCCGCGGTCGCGCGCCAGCCCGATCACGGTGCGGCGGGTGATGCCGTCCAGGAAGCAGTCCGGCTTCGGCGTATGGATCTTGCCGTCCTTGACGAAGAAGATGTTGGCGCCGGTCGCCTCGGCCACCTGCCCGCGCCAGTCCAGCATCATGGCGTCGGCATAGCCCTTGGCTTCCGCCGCATGCTTGGAGATGGTGCAGATCATGTAGAGGCCGGCGGCCTTCGACTTCGACGGCGCGGTCTTCGGGTCGGGCCGGCGGTACTCGGCGATGTCGAGGCGAATGCCCTTGAGCTTCTGCGCCGGGTCGAAATAGCTCGGCCACTGCCAGATGGCGATGGCGCAGTTGATGCGGCTGTTCTGCGCCGAAACGCCCATCTGCTCGCTGCCGCGCCAGGCGATCGGCCGCACATAAGCGTCCTGGAAGCCCTGCTTCTTCAGCAGTTCGCGGCAGGCGTCGTCGATCTCGGCGACCGAATAGGGAATCTTGAAGCCGAGGATGCGCGCCGATTCATGCAGGCGCTCGGTATGCTCCGTCAGCTTGAAGATCTCGCCGCCATAGGCGCGCTCGCCCTCGAATACGGCGCTGGCATAGTGAAGGCCGTGGGTCAGTACATGGATCTTGGCGTCGGCCCATTTGACGAACTCGCCGTTCATCCAGATAAAACCATCGAGTTGGTCGAAGGGAACGGATGCCATGATAACCTCCTGCGAGCGGCCGCCCGCACGTCTTTGAGTTGTTATTTGATCAGTCGCGACGGGGTCGTGGACCCGGGCGGCCGGTGTCTGGAGCGTAGGCCCATATTCGCGACCTGGCAAACTCACGAAGTTCCGGAAAACGAGCGCCGGCTTGCCTTTTCGTTCATAATCGGCCCTAAGGCTTGTCAAAAATTACCATCGGCCCCAAATTATGTCAACACTGCTGACTTAATTTGGACTTGCACGGAAAGATCATGACCGAAAGCAGCACCGAGCGCGCAAAACCGATACGGGAAGCGATCGCCGACGAGGACGGCATCGACTTCACCCTGATCGAGTTGCTCTTCTTCGCCTACCGGGATTTCACCTCCGATCCCGACCAGATCCTGGCCGACTACGGTTTCGGCCGGGCGCATCACCGGGTGCTGCATTTCGTCAACCGGCGGCCGGGCCTCACCGTCGCCGAACTGCTGGACGTGCTGAAGATCACCAAGCAGTCGCTGGCAAGGGTGCTCAAGCAATTGATCGATACCGGCCACATCGTGCAGGTGCAGGGCCCGCGCGACCGGCGCCAGCGCGAGCTCTATCCGACCGCGAAAGGTCGCGCCCTGGCGCTGGCGCTGGCGCGGCCACAGTCACGCCGCATCCATGGCGCATTGCACGACAGCGGCGTGACCGATCGCGGCCCGATAGAGCATTTCCTGAAGGCTATGGTAAATCCGGAACTTCGGGCGCAGATCGACATTGTGCCGAGGAACGAGGTTGTGGACTGACAACCATGGAGGTTGCCATGGAGAGCAACGAAAAGACGGACAATCCTGCGGTCATCGGCGACGACGCGCCGCATTTGCTGGTGGTCGACGACGACACCCGCATCCGCAACCTTTTGAAGCAGTATCTCTCCGAGAACGGCTTCCGCGTCACCGTGGCGGGCAATGCGGACGAGGCGCGGCGCAAGCTGGTCGGCCTCGACTTCGACCTCCTGATCCTCGACGTCATGATGCCGGGCGAGAGCGGGGTGGAACTGACCAAGGCGCTGCGAGCCGAAAAGAACGTGCCGATCCTGATGCTGACCGCGCTTTCGGAAACGGACAACCGCATCACCGGGCTGGAGGCGGGCGCGGACGACTACCTGCCGAAGCCCTTCGATCCGCGCGAACTGATCCTGCGCATCAACAACATCTTGCGCCGAGGCGGCCCGGCCGCGACGCCGAAACTGGAGCAGCTCGTCTTCGGTCCCTACACCTTCCAGATCGCCAAGCGCGAGCTGAAGCGGGGCGGCGAGGCGCTGAAGCTCACCGACCGCGAGCAGGAGATCCTGGCGATCTTCGCCGCCCGCGCCGGCGAGACCATTCCGCGCCACGAGCTGATCGGAGACGATTCGGAAGTGGGCGAGCGCACCATCGACGTGCAGATCAACCGCCTGCGCCGCAAGATCGAGCGCGATCCGGCCAATCCGGTCTGGTTGCAGACGGTGCGCGGTATTGGGTATCGGCTCAGCGTGGAATAGCATGAGGCGCGGCGGGCGATATCGTCCGCCGGCGGGCGTTTCACGGACCGACGGGCAGATGGCGACTTCGGAATTACAAGACCCGAATGCGGGCGGCGCGCGCGCACGGCTGATCCGCCTCGCGGCGGCGACGCGCGGCGTGTGGCGGCGCTTCTGGCGCCAGGTCTCGCTCTACATGCCCAAGCGGCTCTATGCCCGCTCGCTGATCATCGTCATCGCGCCGATGTTCCTGCTGCAATCCGTCATCGCCTTCGTGTTCATGGAACGCCACTGGCAGACGGTGACGCTGCGCCTGTCGCAGGCGGTGGTGCGCGACATCGCCGCCGTCATCGACCTGATGGAGACCTATCCGCGCGACGCCGACTATGCCAACATCATCCGCATCTCGCAGGACCGCCTGCAGCTCAAGGTCGACCTGCTGCCGCCGGATCCCCTGCCCCCGCCCGGCCCCAAGCCGTTCTTCTCCATCCTCGACGAGACGCTGTCTTCGGAAATCACCCGCCAGATCAACCGGCCGTTCTGGATCGACACGGTCGGCAATTCCAACATCGTCGAGGTCCGCATCCAGCTCGAGAACAAGGTGCTCAGGGTCTTCGTGCGCCGCAGCCAGGCCTATGCCTCCAACACCCACATCTTCCTGATGTGGATGGTGGGCACGTCGCTGGTTCTGCTGATGATCGCCATCCCCTTCCTGCGCAACCAGATCAGGCCGATCCTGACGCTGGCCGAAGCGGCCGAGAGCTTCGGCAAGGGACGGCCGATGCCGCGCGATTTCCGGCCGCGCGGCGCCGACGAGGTGCGGCGGGCCGGCTTCGCCTTCATCCAGATGCGCGAGCGCATCGAGCGGCAGATCGAGCAGCGCACGGCCATGCTGACCGGCGTCAGCCACGACCTGCGCACCATCCTCACCCGCTTCAAGCTGCAACTGGCCCTGGCGCGCGGCAAGGCCGACATCGAGGCGCTCAACCAGGACATCGAGGACATGCAGTCCATGCTGGAGGGCTATTTGGCCTTCGCACGCGGCGACATGGCGGAGGAACCCGCCGATTTCGACCTCGTCAGCTATTTCGACAAGCTCTCGGACGAGGCCAGGCTGCGCCAATGCAAACTGACCACCGCCATAACCGGCGACGGGCAGGTGCTGGTGCGTCCGAACGCCTTCACGCGGCTGCTGTCCAACATCATCGGCAATGCCTTCCGTTATGCCAGGACCGTCGAGGTCAGCGCGACCCATGACAAGGGAATGCTGACCGTCACGGTGGACGACGACGGACCCGGAATCCCCGCAGCCAAGCGCGAGGAAGTCTTCAAGCCTTTCGTGCGGCTGGACGAGGCCCGCAACCTCGATGCCAGCGGCACGGGGCTCGGCCTTGCCATCGCGCGCGACATAGCCCGCAGCCATGGCGGCGACATCGCGCTGGAGGACAGCCCGCTGGGCGGCCTGCGCGCCGTGATCCGGGTTCCAGCCTGAGTTTTCAGGTCGCAAGAACGCTGTTTCATCCCGCCGTCATGGAATCGTGGTGAAAGGCGCGCAACGAAGCACGCCAATCCCAGGCGGAGTTGCCCATGCGCATTCTGATGGTGACGGACGCCTGGCGCCCGCAGATCAACGGTGTCGTCCACACGCTGGAGCGCCTGTCGCAAACGCTGCTCGGCTTCGGCGTCGAGACCGACTTCCTCACGCCCGCCGGCTTTCGCACCCTGCCGCTGCCGACCTATCCCGACATAAGGCTGGCGCTGACCACGCCGCGCAACGTGGCCCGTCTCGTGGAGGATCGGCGCGCCGACCACGTACACATCGTCACCGAGGGGCCGCTCGGCATCATGGCGCGCCGCCATTGCCTGGCGACGGGGCGCCCCTTCACCACCAGCTATCACACCCGCTTTCCCGAATATCTGAGCGCGCGCCTGCCGGTGCCGGAAGACTGGGCCTACCGCTTCCTGCGCGGTTTCCACAATTCCGGCGCGGGCTGCCTTGTCGCCACGCAATCGCTGGCGGACGACCTCGCCGCGCGCGGCTTCACCAAGCTCAGGCCCTGGACGCGCGGCGTCGACACGGAGCATTTCCGGCCGGACCGTCCGAGCGGGCTCGACCTGCCCCGTCCGATCTTCCTGTGCGTCGGCCGCGTGGCGGTGGAAAAGAACCTTCCGGCCTTTCTCGACCTCGACCTGCCGGGCTCCAAGGTGGTTGTCGGCGAGGGGCCGGAACTGGCGCGCCTGCGGGAAAAATATCCCCGGGCGCATTTCCTCGGCCGCCGCTCCAACGAGGAACTGCCCTCGCTCTATGCCGCCGCCGACGTGTTCGTCTTCCCCAGCCGCACCGACACCTTCGGCAACGTCATCATCGAAGCGCTTGCCAGCGGCACGCCGGTCGCGGCCTTTCCGGTGACCGGCCCCATCGATATCATCGGCGACGGCGTCGCCGGAGCCGTATCTCAGGACCTGCGCGAAGCCGCGCTGGCGGCTCTGGCGATCGACCGCGCGGAGGCGCGCAAGCGAGCGCTGCGCTACAGCTGGAACGCCTGCGCGGAAATGTTTCTCGACGCCGTCAACACAGCCCTGGCGACCCGGCCGAAACTGGCGGCGTAGACATAGGCTCTCAGACCGGCCGGAAATTCACCGCGGCAAACCGCATGGCGGTGGGTTCGGCCACGTTGCGCAGCGGACATTCGCTCCGTGGGCGACAGAAGCGCAGAAAACGCCTCAGGTGGCCGCGCAGCGGAATTTGCAACGGCCTCTCAGAACAGGCGTCCGCCGTCCGGCACCCTGCGTTCGATGGCGCCCAGCACGACGTCGCCGTCCCCGTCGGGGAAACCCAGCGTCAGCACCTCGGACATGAACTTGCCGATCTGGCGCGGCGGAAAATTCACCACCGCGAACACCTGCCGCCCCACCAGCGTTTCCGGCGTATAATATTTGGTGACCTGGGCTGACGACTTCTTCACGCCGATCTCGGGCCCGAAATCGATCTTCAGCTTGATCGCCGGCTTGCGCGCCTCCGGAAACGGTTCGGCCTCGACGATGGTGCCAACCCGGATATCGACCTTGTCGAAATCCGCATAGGCGATCTCAGGCTTGCGCGCCTCGCCCGGTCCCATGGCCGCCATCCGCTAGAGCATGTTGCAGCCAAGTGGAATCACTTGGCGTCGCACACATGCGGTAAAATCAATCAGACAGACCATGATGCCGTCCGAAAACCGCTTCACGCTTTTCGGCATCATGGTCTAGGCCGTGCCGAAAGTTTCGAACAGCACGCTGGCCAGCGCCTCCTTGGCCGGGGTACCCGACCAGACGACGAACTGGAACGCCTGGAAATAGCATTCGCAGGCTTCCAGCGCAGAGGAAAGCAGCACTTCCACCTGCTGGCTGGACGGCTCCACGCCACCGGCCAGCAACAGCGACTGGCGGAACATGATCGCGCCCTCCTGCTCCCACAGGTCGAAATGGCCGAACAGCATCTGTTCGTTGATGAGCGAGAGCAGCCGCATCACCTCCAGCGCCCGGTTTTCCGGCACCTTGATGTCGAAGGCGCAGGCCAGATGCAGCGCCTCGAAATCTTCCATCCAGGAGAAGGAGACGTGATAATCGGTCCAGGTTCCGGCGACCGAGATCGAGATCTCGTCGTCGCCGGCGCGTTCGAAGGACCAGTCGTTGTTGTGCGCGACCTGTTCGATGACATCCACCGGATGAATATCGCGGGCGACTTCGAGTTCAATGAGTTCCATGAAATGCTTCCTGTCGTTCGGGGAGCGCCGCCACGCTCCCGGGAGGCACGCACGAACACTTTCTAGAACTCGGACGGCCTGGACTGCTCGACGCGACACTCCATGACCGGACCCCACCGCCCGGCGCACGATTCCTGTTCCGAATCATGCAGCAAATTCAGTCTATTGATCGGGAGTCGCGTGACCAGCCCAATTTTTGATAGGGGCCAAATCGGGTGTGGAAAGCTGCGCCGGCTGCGAAGAGCGCACCTAACGTAAGCGATTCACGACAAAGCGCTTTTCACGCTTCGGCTTTGTGGAAAAGTGCAGCAATTATTTTTTTGCGCGCGGTCTCGCCGACGTGGCCGAAGCCTCGCCGCCTTCGGACGAGGCGGCGAGACGCGCTTCCAGCGCCTCGATGCGGGCGGTGAGCTTCGCATTTTCCTCGCGCGCCTTCACGGCCATGTCGCGGGCGGCCTCGAATTCCTCGCGCTGCACGAGGTCCATGGAATTGAGCACGCGCTCGGCCTGCCCGCGCAACGCGGTCTCGACCTCGCGCCGCACGCCCTGCGCCGCGCCCGCCGCATCCGTCACCAGCTTGGCGAATTCATCGAGAATACGGTTCGATCCGGTCGACATGGCTGGTCCTCACATGGTTCATCCTGACGTAGTGGCGGCGCGCCCCGAATGCAAGCACGGCCTGACGGGACACTTCCCGGCACTTGCCTTTGCGGGCGCTTTCAATAACTATTATTAAGAACCGGAACCAAGGGAGCCGAGCATGGCCATCAGCGCGGATCTGGGCACTCACCTCGAGGGTGTCGTCAACGAACTCGTCAGCACGGGACGCTACAATTCCAAGAGCGAGGTCCTGCGCGAAGGCGTGCGACTGGTACAGGAGCGCGAGAAGCGGCTGGCTGCGCTCGACGCAGCGCTCGCCAAGGGCATCGCCGACGCGGATGCCGGCAGGGTAAAACCGGCCGAGGAAGTGTTTGATCGCCTCGAAGCGAAATATCTGAATCCGGCACGATCAAAGACGGCACAATGAGGGTGATATTTACCGCAGCGGCGGAGATCGACCTCGAAACAATCGGCGACTATATCGCTCAATCCAATCCCTCTCGTGCAGTGAGCTTCGTGCGCAAGATGAGGGAGAAATGCCTCGGCTTGCGCGAGATGCCGCAAGCTTTTCCTCTCATCGACGATAATCTGCATGCAGGCATTCGACGCCGCATCCACGGCAACTACCTGATCTTCTATCGTATCGGCGGCGAAGCCGTGGAAATACTGCGTGTCCTGCACGGCGCGATGGAATATGAACGGATGCTGTTCCCCGAGGATTGAGCCGTCTGCGGTCCCGCCGGCGCCTTGACCCTGCCAAACGCCTGCCGCATGGTCCGCCGCGAACAGCGATCCGGTCCTGCGCGCCGGCTCCGCGCCTCTCCATCGGGAGATCCAGCCCTTGTCGCTTGCCGTCCTGCCCTTTCCGAACATCGATCCGGTGATCGTCCATCTCGGCCCGCTGGCCATACACTGGTACGGCGTCGGCTATATCGTCGGCATCCTGTTCGCCTGGTGGTACGCCAAGCGCCTGGTCACCAATCCGCGGCTCTGGCCGGAAGGCCCCGCGCCGATGAAGCCGGAAGACCTGGACGACTTCATCGTCTGGGCGGCCGTGGGCGTGGTCGTCGGCGGTCGCACCGGCTACGTGCTGTTCTACGACCTGCCGCGCTATCTGGCCAATCCGCTCGACATCTTCGCCGTCTGGCAAGGCGGCATGTCGTTCCATGGCGGCCTGCTCGGCACCGTCCTCGCCATGGTGCTCTTCGCCCGCTCGCGCGGCATCCGTCCCTGGTCGCTGATCGATGTCGTCGCCGCCGGCGTGCCCGTGGGGCTGGGGCTGGTGCGGCTGGCCAATTTCATCAATTCGGAGCTTTGGGGCCGCCCCACCGACGTGCCCTGGGCCGTGGTGTTCCCCACCGGCGGACCGTTCCCGCGCCATCCCAGCCAGATCTACGAGGCATTGCTGGAAGGGCTGGTGCTTTTCCTCGTGCTGCGCTTCCTCACCCATTCGCGCCTGAAACTGAAGACGCCGCGCTTCGTCGGCGGCGCCTTCGTCTGCGGCTACGGCCTGTCGCGCATCTTCGCCGAGTTCTTCCGCGAGCCGGATGCCCAGCTCGGCTATCTGCTCGGCACCAACTGGCTGACCATGGGCATGGTGCTGTCCACGCCGATGGTGCTGTTCGGCATCTGGGCCATGGCGACCGCGCGCCCCTCGGCACTCGCGCCGCAAGAGGCTGAAAGCTAGGACCAATGACCCCGCTCAAGGCGCGCATCACGGATCTGATCGCGGCGACGGGACCTGTTCCCGTCAGCGAGTACATGGTGACCTGCCTGTTCGACCCGCAGGCCGGCTACTACACCACGCGCGAACCGTTCGGCGCGGAGGGCGATTTCGTCACCGCGCCCGAAATCAGCCAGATGTTCGGCGAATTGGTCGCCGTGTGGCTCTACCAGGCCTGGCAAGCGCTCGGCCGGCCCGTGCCGGTGACGCTGGCCGAGATCGGCCCCGGCCGCGGCACGCTGATGAAGGACATGCAGCGCACGCTGTCGAAGCTCGACCCGGGCTTCATGGCCAACGCCCGCTTTGCCATGGTCGAGACCAGCCCGCGCCTGACGGAAATCCAGAAAGCCGCGCTTTCCGGCTCGAATGCGGACATCGCCTGGCATGAGACCGTCTCCACCCTGCCCGACGCGCCGCTGCTCATCGTCGGCAACGAACTGTTCGACGCCCTTCCCATCCGCCAGTTCGTGAACACGCAGGCCGGATGGAAGGAGCGCATGGTCGGCCTCGACGGTGGCGAACTTGGCTTCTTCGCCGGTGCCGCCTCGCTCGACGCCGCCCTTCTTCCGCCCGATTCCGCCTCCGCTCCGCAGGGGGCGATCGTCGAATTCTCCCCGGCCCGCACGGCCCTGATGCAGCTCATCGCCGAGCGGCTCGCGCGGCATCGCGGCGCCGGCCTGTTCGTCGATTATGGCTATCTCCAGCCAGGGATAGGCGACACCTTCCAGGCGCTGCGCAGGCACCGCCATGAAGACGTGCTGGAAAATCCCGGCGAGGCGGACCTGACCGCCCATGTCGATTTTTCCGCGCTCGCGGCCGTCGCGCGCAGCGCAGGGCTTGCCGCGCACCTGGCCACGCAGGGGCGTTTCCTGCTCGACATGGGGCTGCTGGAACGTGCCGGGCAGCTCGGCGCGGATGCCGACGGGCCGGAGCGCGACAAAATATCCGCAGCGGTCGAACGCCTTGCCGGGCCGCAGGCAATGGGTGACCTTTTCAAGGTTCTGGCGGTGCTGCCGCATGGTATCGAGGCCGCTCCGTTCCCGCTGGCCGATTGACTTTTCCGGATCGCCTGCCGCACTCTCGCGCCTCGCGGATGGATCGGATCGCGCGACAACCGTGCTTGACGAAACGGGCGATGGAGACAACAACGCCGTCATGTCGACTCAATCCAAGCTCGATCCCATCCGGTCATCCCTGTTGGGCGAGGCAAAGGCAGCAGGCATCCGCCACGGCTATTTCACGCGCGTGGGCGGCGTGTCCTCGGGCATCTACGAGGGGCTGAACATCGGCGCCGGCTCATCCGACGATCCTGCCCTGGTGCAGGAGAATCGCCAGCGCGTGGCGGAATGGATGGGCGTGCCGGCAACGCATCTGCTGACCGCCCACCAGATCCATTCGCCCGACGTAGTGATCGCGCGCGAGCCCTTTTCCGGCAACCGGCCGCGCGCCGATGCCGTCGTCACGGACAGGCCGGGCATCGCCGTCGGCGCCTCCACCGCGGATTGCGGCCCGGTGCTGTTCGCCGATGCCAATGCCGGCGTCGTCGGCGCGGCCCATGCCGGTTGGCGAGGCGCCTTCGCCGGCGTTCTGGAAAACACCGTCGCGGCGATGGAAAGTCTCGGCGCCCGGCGCGACAACATCGTCGCCGTGCTCGGCCCCTCGATCGGCCCGGCCAACTACGAGGTCGGTTCCGAATTCATCGCCCGCTTCGTCGAGGCCGATTCCGGCAACGGACGCTATTTCAGCCCCTCGGCCCGGGAAGGATACGCCATGTTCGACCTGAACCTCTATACGGTCGATCGCCTGCGCAGGGCGGGCGTGCGCGCGGACAAGCTCGACCGTTGCACCTATGCCGAGGAAGGGCTGTTCTATTCCTACCGGCGCGGAACACATCGCGGCGAACCCGATTACGGGCGGCAGATATCGGCGATTGTCCTGGAGGAGCGGGGCTGATGGCACTGCATTTTGAACGTTCGGAATTCGACGCCCGCCGCGACCGGCTGATGATCGACATGGCGGAGCAGAAGCTGGACGCCATTCTTCTGTTTGCGCAGGAAAGCATGTACTGGCTGACAGGCTACGACAGCTTCGGCTTCTGCTTCTTCCAGTGCCTCGTCGTGAAATCCGACGGCTCGATGGTGCTGCTCACCCGTTCCGCCGACCTGCGCCAGGCGCAGCTGACCTCCATCATCGACAATATCCAGGTCTGGACCGACCGCGCCGACGCCAATCCGGCCGTGGACCTGCGCAATCTCCTGAACGACCTCGACCTGCTCGGCGCGCGCATCGGCGTGGAGTACGACACCCACGGCCTCACCGCCTATAACGGCCGGCGGCTGGACGAGCAGTTGCAGACCTTCGGCCAGATCGTGGACGCCTCGCGCATCGTCAGCCGCCTGCGCCAGTTCAAGAGCCCGGCCGAGATCGCCAAGGTGGAAAAGGCCGCCGCACTTGCCGACGACGCGCTGGACGCCGCCTTGCCGCTCATCAAGCAGGGCGGCGACGAGGCCGCCATACTTGCCGCCTTGCAGGGCACGATCCTGGCCGGCGGCGGCGACTACCCGGCCAACGAATTCATCATCGGTTCGGGGACGGACGCCTTGCTGTGCCGCTACAAGTCCGGACGCCGCAAGCTCAACAAGAACGACCAGCTCACCCTGGAATGGGCCGGCGTCTTCAATCACTACCATGCGGCGATGATGCGCACGGTGCTGACGGGCAAGGTATCCAAGCGCCATCAGGAACTGTTCGACGCCGCGCGCGACGCCATGCTGGCGGTGGAAAAGGCGATGGTTCCCGACAACACCTTCGGCGACGTCTTCGAGGCGCATGCCCGCACCATGGAGGCGCACGGGCTGACGAAACACCGGCTGAACGCCTGCGGCTATTCGCTCGGCGCCCGCTTCAGCCCCTCCTGGATGGACACGCCCATGTTCTATCAGGGCAATCCGGAGCCGATCGCCCCCAACATGACGCTGTTCGCGCATATGATCATCATGGATTCCGAGACCGAGACGGCCATGACGCTCGGTCGCACCTATCTCACCACCGAATCGCAGCCGAAGCCGCTTTCGCGCCATGATCTCGACTTGATCGTGCGGTGAATCCGATGAAAAGGGACGAGTATCGCCGGGCCGGTTCCGCCCAGGGAGTGTCCGTGTTGCCGAAAGCCATCCCCGGGAAAGCGCGCCGCGCCTTCCCCTCCGCCGTTTCGGAATCGCTGTTGAAAAGGCCGGCGCGCCGGCTCGGTATCGCCGCCTCGCTGCTGGCGGCGTTGACGCTCGCCGCCTGCAACAGTTCGAGCGTGCTGGAACCTTCCGCCATCACCCCGCAGCAGAAGGCGCAGGCCGCCACCGGCCAGGGCACGGCCACGACCGTCCAGCCGGGAACCACCGCCCCTGCCCCGCAGCCGCTTTCGGCGGCTGCCAAGGCGGTGATCGGCAAGATGCGGCTCCAGGTCGCGCCCATCGTCGGCGCGCCGGTCGAGGCCGCCGGCCCGCTGACCGAGCGCCTGAACCAGCGCAGCAGGGAGCGCGGCATCACCCTCGTCGGCAGTTCCGACCAGACGGCGACGCATGTGCTGAAAGGCTATTTCTCGACCATGACGGAGGGCAAGGACACCACCGTCATCTATGTCTGGGACGTCTACGATCCTTCCGGCAACCGGCTGCATCGCATCAACGGGCAGCAGAAGGCCGCGTCCGTGAACGGCGGCGAGGGTTGGGCGGCCGTGGCGCCCGCCACCATGCAGTCGATCGCCGACACCACGGTGGACCAGCTTGCCGCCTGGGTGGGGGGTCAAACCGGCTAAGCTGTTGCAGCGCAGTCGATGGATGCCGGTTTAATTGGGCTTTCAACGCCGAATCGTAATCGCAGCGCTTGCAATACCGGTCAGGCCCGCTAAAAGCCCTCAAAATCTTCCCATCGGAAATTCGGTGCATGAAACTCTTCGCGGGCAATTCCAACAGGGTGCTGGCAGAAGCGGTCGCCCGCTATCTCAACATCCCCCTCGGCAAGGCCAGCGTGCGGCGCTTCGCCGACCAGGAAATCTTCGTCGAGGTCCAGGAGAATGTGCGCGGCGAGGACGTGTTCGTCCTCCAGTCCACCTCCTACCCGACCAACGACAACCTGATGGAACTGCTCATCATGATCGACGCCTTCATGCGCTCGTCCGCACGGCGCATCACGGCGGTGATCCCCTATTTCGGCTATGCCCGCCAGGACCGCCGGGCCTCCGGCCGCACGCCGATCTCGGCCAAGCTGGTGGCCAACATGATCACCCGCGCCGGCGCCAGCCGCGTGCTCACGCTCGATCTCCATGCCGGCCAGATCCAGGGCTTCTTCGACATCCCCACCGACAACCTGTTCTCGGTGCCGGTCATGGCGCGTGACGTGAAGGCCAAGTACAAGCAGCTCGGCAACGTCATGGTCGTGTCGCCCGACACCGGCGGCGTGGTGCGGGCCCGCGCTCTCGCCAAGCGCCTCGACGCCCAGCTCGCCATCGTCGACAAGCGGCGCGAGCGGCCGGGCGAATCCGAGGTCATGAACGTCATCGGCGACGTGCACGGCAAGGACTGCCTGCTGATCGACGACATCGTCGATTCGGGCGGCACGCTTTGCAACGCCGCGGAGGCCCTGCTCGCCAAGGGCGCCACCAGCGTCACCGCCTACATCACCCACGGCGTGCTTTCCGGCGGCGCGGTGGCGCGCATCACCGGCTCCAAGCTGCAGGAACTGGTCATCACCGATTCCATCCAGGCGACCCAGGCCGTGATCGACGCCCCGAACATTCGCGTCATCTCGATCGGCGACCTGCTCGGCGAAGCCATCTCGCGCACGGCGACCGAAGAGTCGGTTTCAAGCCTCTTCGACTGAAGCCTGCCTCATCCGCCCGGCCTTTCGGCGTCCCGCGACCCGCTGAGATAGCTGCGCGGCGAGGTTCCCAGCATGCGCTTGAACATGGTGGTGAAGGCCGGCACGGAATCGTAGCCGAGGTCCAGCGCCACGCTGGTCACGGGCTCTCCCTCGGCGAGCCTCGGCAGCGCCGCGAACAAAAGCGCCTGCTGCCGCCATGTCGACAGCGACAGCCCCGTCTGGCGCTGGAAGGTGCGGGTGAAGGTGCGCCGGCTCATGCCCGCCTGCCGCGCCCAGTCGTCTATCGTCGCATGCGGCGACGGCTCGGCCACGAAATGCCGGCAAAGCGCGGCGATGCGCGGATCGGCCGGAAACGGCAGCCCGAGCGGCCGCTCCGGCATGCCGGGAATCTCATGCAGAAGCAGGTTCAGCAGCAAGGTCGCCCGCGGCGGCAGCGGCGGCTCGTCCGGCAGCGCCACCGCCTCCACGATCAGGCTGCGCATCAGGTCGCCGACGCCGACCACGCGCAACTGCGCCGGCAGTCCGTCGATGGCGTCCGGCTGGACATAGACGGAACGCATGGAGACGTTGCCGAGCATTTCCACCGCATGCTCGATGCCAGCCGGTATCCACATCGCATGGTCCGGCGGAACCATCCAGCGCCCGTAACGCGTCTTGACCAGCACCACGCCGGTCAGCGCATGCAGCAGCTGGCTGCGGCTGTGGCGGTGCTCGCGCACCTCGTAGCCGTCCGGATATTCGGAAGGCAGCGCCACGATGGGGCCGGACCTCGTCTCCAGCCATTCGAGCCGGTCGTGCTGCAATCGATCCAGGTTTCTGGCCGATGTGCCGGCATGGGAAATGGGATATGGCATGAAATTGTGCCTTCGGATGGCCCACTCGCGTAATTATTGGACCAAACCACGAAAGAAGTCGCGCGGCAACCCGACTATATGCATCGCGGCACCGACTTTGCCGGAATGACGACGGAGCATCCCGTGACCGATACGACAGCGACAGGCGTGCGCGCCCCGGCGACTGCGACCGCCACCGCCTTCACCGTGATCCTGGCGGTGAGCTTCTGCCATTGCGTCAACGACATCATGCAGTCGCTGCTTTCTGCCATCTATCCCCTGCTGAAGGAGAACTACGGGCTCGACTTCTGGCAGATCGGGCTGCTCACCTTCACCTTCCAGCTCACGGCCTCGCTGCTGCAGCCGGTGATCGGCATGATCACCGACAGGAAGCCGATGCCCTATTCCCTGCCCTGGGGCATGGCGTCGTCGCTGGTCGGCCTGATCGTGCTGGCCTATGCCGGCCATTACTGGATCCTGCTCGCCGGCGCCTCGCTGATCGGCATCGGCTCGGCGGTCTTCCATCCCGAATCCTCGCGCATCGCCCGCTATGCCTCCGGCGGCCGTTTCGGGCTGGCGCAATCGCTGTTCCAGGTCGGCGGCAATTTCGGCCAGGCGATGGGTCCGCTGCTGGCCGCCTTCATAGTCGTGCCCTTCGGCCAGACGAGCATCGCATGGTTCGCCGTCGGCTCGCTCGTCGGCATCTTCGTGCTGTGGCGGGTGGGCGGATGGTACAGCCGCCTGCGCGCTTCCATGGCCAGCCGCAAGGCTGCGGGCCACACCTCGCCCTTCCCGCGCAACCGCGTGCTGTGGGCGCTGGTCGTGCTCACCTTGCTGGTGCTGACCAAGAATGCCTACATCGCCAGCCTGTCGAGCTACTACACCTTCTACGCCATCCATAAGTTCGGCGTGTCGGTGCAGATGTCGCAGGTCATGCTGTTCCTGTTTCTCGGCGCCTCGGCGCTCGGCATCCTGCTGGGCGGCCCCTTCGGCGACCGCTACGGCCAGAAGGCGATGATCTGGTTCTCCATCGTCGGCGTCCTGCCCTTCACGCTCGCCCTACCCTACGCCAATCTCGAATGGACGATGGTCCTGACCGTGCTGATCGGGTTGATCCTGTCCTCGGCCTTCTCCAACATCGTAGTCTTCGCGCAGGAGCTGGTGCCCGGACGCGTCGGCATGGTGGCGGGCGTGTTCTTCGGCTTCGCCTTCGGCATGGGCGGCATCGCGGCGGCGGTGCTCGGCGTGGTGGCCGACGCCAAGGGCATCGACTTCGTCTACAGGATCTGCTCCTATCTGCCCCTGCTCGGGCTGCTGACGATCTTCCTGCCCGACATGAAGCAAGCCCGCCGGATGGCGAGGGCCGACGGCGCCTGAGCCGCGGCTTGCGCGCCCGCCCGCCTTCCGCTATAGAGCCGCCACCCGCGTAGACACCCTTGGAGGCAACGCGGCGGAGAGCCGTCGGCTCGCATGACCCCGGAAAGTGGTTTCCGTTTTTTGGATGGTCACGCGCAGTATCGCGGCTTTCGACGTTTACGGCGCCCGGCGCCGCAGACGCTCCATAACACGCGAAAGGAAATGCCATGAGCCAAGCTTCCTACGAGCTCAAGGCCGAAGCGCGCGAACAGGTCGGTAAGGGGTCCGCCCGTGCAGTTCGCCGCGACGGTAAAGTGCCTGCAGTCATCTATGGCGACAAGCAGCCTCCCCTGGCTATCGCTTTGTCCTACAAGGAAATCTACTACAAGATCCACGGCGGCGGCTTCCTGACCACGGTTGCCACGATCGACGTCGGCGGCAAGAAGATCCAGGTCCTGCCCAAGGATTATCAGCTCGATCCGGTCAAGGACTTCCCGATCCATGTCGACTTCCTGCGCGTCGGCAAGGATACCGAGGTGAACGTCAACGTTCCGGTGCACTTCATCAACGAAGAGAAGGCGCCCGGCATCAAGCGCGGCGGCACGCTCAACATCGTTCGTCACGAGGTCGAGTTCCACTGCCCGGCCAACGCGATCCCGGAATTCATCACCGTCGATCTGGCGGGCGCCGAAATCGGCGATTCCATCCACATCTCGGCGGTCAAGCTGCCGGCGGGCGTCAAGCCGGTGATCGCCGACCGCGATTTCACCATCGCCACCATCGCTGGCACCGCTGCTGCGAAGTCGGAGTCCGAGGAAGAGGCGGCCGCGGCCCCGACTGAAGAGGCCGAGGGCGAGTAAGCCTTCCGTTCCCGGGAGCCTGAACGATGCTGCTCTTCGCAGGTCTCGGCAATCCGGGGGCGAAATATGCCAACAACCGGCACAATGTCGGCTTCATGGCGGCGGACGCGATAGCCCGCCGCCATTCCTTTTCTCCCTGGTCGCGGAAGTTCCAGGCCGAGATCTGCGAAGGCCGCATCGGCGGCGAAAAAGTCCTTCTCCTCAAGCCGCAGACCTTCATGAACCTTTCCGGCCAGTCCGTCGGCGAGGCCCTGCGCTTCTATAAGCTCGACCCGTCGGCCGTGACCGTCTTCTACGACGAGATCGACCTCGCCGCCGGCAAGCTGCGCGTCAAGGTCGGCGGCGGCTCAGGCGGCCACAACGGCATCCGCTCGCTCGACCAGCATATCGGCAACAACTACCGGCGCGTGCGCATCGGCGTCGGCCATCCCGGCATCAAGGAAATGGTGCACGGCCATGTGCTGGGCGACTTTTCCAAATCCGACCGTGAATGGCTGGACGTGCTGCTGGACGCCCTCGCCGACAGCGCCGACATGCTGGCGAAGGGCGACGACAGCGGCTTCATGAACCGCGTGACGCTGACCCTGCGCGACAAGCTGCAGCCCACCGGAGCGGACGACACGCCGCCGCCGAAGCAGAAACCGGCCAAGGCCCAGAGCCATATCCGCCAGGCCCGCCCGCAGCAGCCTGCGGCCAAGCTGCCGGAAACCGGCCCGATGGCCGCCATGCTGAAGAAGCTGCTCGGCAAGGATTGAGCCCCCTTCGACGGCAGTCTTGATGTCGGGAACATGCGGCATTAAGTTACACGAACTTCGTGTTTTCGTGAGATCGTGCAGTGGGCAACGTGACGATATCGATGGATGACGAGCTTCAGCGCGCCATACGGATCGAGGCGGCGAAGGCCGGCAAGAGCATGTCGAAATACATTGCCGATCGGCTCCGGGAACCGGTCAAGCAGCACCTATCGTCCGATGAGATAGCGCGGCGCAGGAGCGACGTCGAAGCCTTGCGTGAAGTCTTCGCCGGGCCGAAATTCAGAATTTCGGAGAACGGCAAGATGCCTACGGCAGACGAGCGCAATGCCCGGCGCTAAGATATTCGTAGACACAAACGTTCTCCTCTATGCAGTCGACGAGACTGAACTCGCCAAAGGTCTATTGGCGCAGCAGTGGCTGCTGTCGCTGACGCATCATGGAGCCGGCAGCACCAATCTCCAGGTGTTGAACGAAACAACGAGCTTGCTGCTAAGGCGTCGACGCGATGTCCATCCTGCAGATGTGTTCGCGATCGTTGACCGCTTCAGCCGGCTCGGCACCCAGCCGCTCGGAGCGAAAGAAACGTCGCTCGCCCGTTCGCTGCACCTTCGGCTCCGCTACTCCTGGTGGGATTGCCTGCTGCTCGCCTCCGCCCTCGAACTCGGCTGCACGCATTTCCTCTCCGAGGACCTTCAGGACGGCCAAGCTATCGAAGATACCGGCGGCAAGAGCTTGACGATCGTGGATCCTTTCGCCCATAGCCCTGAGCAAATTCTCAATCCCCGATAGGACCGGACAAAATGGGTTTCAAATGCGGCATCGTCGGCCTGCCCAATGTCGGCAAGTCGACGCTGTTCAATGCGCTCACCAGGACGGCCGCCGCGCAGGCCGCCAACTATCCCTTCTGCACCATCGAGCCGAACACCGGCGAGGTGGCGGTGCCGGACCCACGCCTCAGGAAAATCGCCGAGGTCGCCAAGTCCAAGGAGATCATCCCGACCCGCATCTCCTTCGTGGACATCGCCGGCCTGGTGCGCGGCGCCTCCAAGGGCGAAGGCCTGGGCAACCAGTTCCTCGCCAACATCCGCGAGGTTGACGCCATCGTGCATGTGCTGCGCTGCTTCGAGGACGACGACATCACCCATGTCGAGGGCCGCATCGACCCGGTGGCCGACGCCGACACCGTCGAGACCGAACTGATGCTGTCCGATCTCGAAAGCCTGGAGCGCCGCATCGTCCAGATCCGCAAGCGCGCGCAAGGCAAGGACAAGGAAGCCCTCACCGTCCTGCCCATGATGGAGAAGGCGCTGGAACTGCTGCAGGCCGGCAAGCCCGTGCGCCTGCTGCTGGCCGGCATCGCGCCGGAAGACCTGCGCATCCTGCAGGGCCTCAACCTGCTGACCTCGCATCCGGTGCTCTATGTCTGCAACGTGGCGGAATCCGACGCCGCCACCGGCAACGAATACTCGAAGGCCGTGGAGAAGATGGCTGCGGCGCAGGGCGCGGGCACCGTCATCATCTCCGCCGCGATCGAGGCCGAGGTCGCCCAGCTTCCCGACGAGGAGGAGCGCGAGTTCCTCGCTTCGATGGGGCTGGAGGAACCGGGCCTCGACAAGCTCATCCGCGCCGGCTACGAGCTGCTTCACCTCATCACCTATTTCACCGCCGGCCCGAAGGAGACCCGCGCCTGGACCATCGAGAAGGGCACCAAGGCGCCGCAGGCGGCGGGCGTGATCCACTCCGATTTCGAGCGCGGCTTCATCCGCGCGCAGACCATCGCCTATGACGACTTCGTCAATCTCGGCGGCGAGGTTGCGGCCAAGGAAGCCGGAAAGGCGCGCGACGAAGGCAAGGAATATGTGGTGCAGGACGGCGACGTCTTGCTCTTCAAGTTCAACACCTGACGCCGCTTCGGTTCCCGGCAGGTAAAAAAACTTGCTTGACAGGAAGCGCTCCGTCCTTCCAACTAGGCGGGCAGCCGGCGTTTCGCGTCGGCGCACCAGAGCACGCCCGCTCAACATTTAGTCGATGACGATCCGGAGTTCGCACCTCCTGGGACAGGGCTCGTAGCGCGGAAGGGTTGAAGTTCAGCCTTTTCGAGATTCGAGACCGGACCGGGAGGCAACGAATGACCGTTGATCTGCTCGTACGCGATGCGTACGTCTACATAGACCGTGACATGGAAATCGCCGGCGGCTGGGTGGCCGTCAAGGGCAACCGCGTGCATGCCGTCGGCAAGGCCAGCGAGGAACCCCAGGCCAGGCGCACCATCTCGGCGCGCGGCCGGCTGGTGACGCCGGGTCTCATCAACGCCCATCACCACATGTACCAGAACCTCACCCGCTCCTATGCGCCGGTGACCAACGGCACGCTGTTCGAGTGGCTGACCGGGCTTTACCCGCTGTGGGCCGATCTGGACGAGGAATCCGTCTACCTTTCCACCTACATCGCCATGGCCGAACTGATGATGGGCGGCTGCACCACCTCGATGGACCACATGTATGTCCATCCAAAGCCCTTCCTCATCGACGCGCAGTTCCGCGCCAGCACCGATATCGGTTTCCGCTTCTATGCCACGCGCGGCTCCATGACCCGTTCGGTGGAGGACGGCGGCCTGCCGCCGAAATCGGTGGTGCAGGACGAGGAGACCATTCTCGCCGACAGCGTGCGGCTGGTGGAAAAATACCACGACGCCTCCGCCGGCTCGATGACGCGCGTGGCGCTGGCGCCCTGCTCGCTGTTCTCGGTCACCGAGCGCATCATGTCGGAATCGGCTAGGCTCGCCGAGAAATACGATCTCAGGCTGCACACGCATCTGGCCGAGGACCCGCAGGAGGACACCTACTGCGCCGAGGTCTATGGCTGCACGCCGACCGAATATTTCGAGCGCGTCGGCTGGGCCAGCAAGCGCTCCTGGGTGGCGCACTACATCTACCCCTCCGACGCCGAGATCGGCCGGTTGGCCCATGCGGGCGTCTGCACCGCGCAATGCCCCTGCTCCAACATGCTGATCGGCGGCGGTGCTGCCGACGCCATGGGCCTGCGCGCCCGCGGCATGAAAGTGGGGCTCGGCTGCGACGGCTCGGCTTCGACCGACCACGCCTCGATGTGGCTGGAGGCGCGCACCGCGCTGCTGCTCGGCCGTTTCCGCAACGGCCCCAGTTCCATGTCGGCGCGCGATGCGCTCGACATCGCCACGCGCGGCGGCGCGGCCTGCCTCGGCTGGGAGGACGAGATCGGCCATCTGCGGCCGGGCGCCTGCGCCGACCTCGTCATCTGGGAGATGTCCGACATAGCGCTGGCCGGCGCGCACACCGACCCGGTCGAGGCCTGGCTGCGCTGCGGCCCGGCGACCGCCGGCACCACGATCGTCAACGGCAAGGTGCTTGTCGAGAACGGCCGGCCGACCATGGCCGCGCTGGACGACGTGCTGCGCGAGCACGCCAAGCACGCCCGCCGCATCCAGCGGCTGGCTGCCTGACCGGTTTGCCGGCCCGGGCCCGTTTCCTCGGCCGGCAAGCCCCGCAAATCACCGCACAGTCTGCTTCTTGGAGGAGGAAGTACCATGGCCGGTATGATGGATGTCCCGCTGGACGGGCGCCACGATAGCGTTCCGCAAGTCAATGTCATCGGGGATGTGGAGGAGATCGTCCCCGCCAAGCGCATGGCGGCGCTGGGCCTGCAACAGGCCCTCGTCTCCAACGCCTGGCTCGATCCGATCTTCATCGCCAGCGTGGCTGGCTTCTCGGCCTCGCTGGCGACCAATCTGGTCACGGCGACCTTCCTGGCCGCCGGTATAGTCACCGTTCTGCAAAGCACGAAGCTGGTGCGCCTGCCCATCGTGCAGGGACCGTCCTCGGCCTTCTCGCCGCTGGCGATCGGCTACTACAAGGCCGGCACCATACCGGCCGCCAGCCTGGGTCTCATCATCGGCGCGGCGCTGGTGTTCCTCGCCGCCGTCGGCGGGCAACTGGCGCGCCTGCGCCGGCTGCTTTCGCCCGCCGTGTCGGGCACCATCATCACGCTGGTGGGCATCGCTCTGGCCGGCTTCACCTTCATGGAATTCTTCGGCGGGCCCGGCATGCCGACCTTCGGCACCGGCTCCAGCCTGCTGCTCGCCTGCGTGACGACCTGTGTGGTTCTCGTCTGCTCCGCGCTCGGCGGCAGCTTGCGCATGTTCGGATTCCTGATCGCGCTGGTCGTCGGCGACGCGCTGGCGTTGGCGCTCGGCTTGCTGGATTTCTCCAGCGTCGGAACGGCACCCTGGCTCGCCTTCCCCAAGCTCCTGCCTTACGGCGCGCTGCATTTCGACGCCGGCATCACCATCACCATGTGCATCGTCTTCCTCGTCGCGGTGGTCGAGGCGATGGGCATGTACGAGGCGACCGCCAAGCTGACCGGGCAGGAACTGACCGACCGCCGCGTCAACATGGGCATCGCCGGCGAAGCGGGCGGCTCGATGCTTGCGGCCCTCATCGGCGGCTTCGGCACCACGGCCTATGCGCAGAACCTCGGCGTGGTGAAGATGACGGGCGTCGCCAGCCGGCATGTGGTGCGGGTGGCCGGCATCATCTTCATCGTGCTGGCCTTCCTGCCCAAGGTCGCGGCGGTGCTGGTCGCCACCCCTGCTTCGGTGATCGGCGGCCTGTTCCTGCCGGCGGCGGCAACTGTGATCATGACCGGCATCCAGCTCGCCGCCCAGGAACGCGGCTCGGCGGTCAAGAACCTGGTGGCGCCGCTCGGCCTGATGGCGGGCCTCGCCATACCGTCCATGTCCGCCAGCCTCGCCCCGTTCCTGCCGTCGATCCTGGCGGAAATGATTGGGCATTCCATCGTCGTCGGCTCGGTCACGGTCATCCTGGCCGAACTTTGCCTGGTCAGGCTGCCGGATCTCTTCCGGGCGAACTGAGCCCGTGCGCAGGCGATGGCCGCCCGATCCCGGGACGGCCATCGCCGAAACGCGGCTGGCACTGCAAAGCCGGCTTGACTGGCAGGCCACCTTGCCGGCACCGTCCGCCGATGACCACGTTCCCGAACCTGTTCTCGTCCCTCAAGATCGGCGGCATGGAGGTGCGCAACCGCATCCTGTCGACCGGACACGACACCGTCATGGCGCATGACGGCCACGTCACCGAAAGGCTGATCGCCTATCAGGAGGCCCGCGCCAAGGGCGGCGCCGGGCTGATCGTGGTGCAGGTGTCCGGCGTCCATGAAACCGCCCGCTACACCTCCCATATCCTGATGGCGACCTCCGACGACGCCATCCCCGGCTATCGCGCGTTGGCCGACGCCGTGCACAGGCACGGCGCGAAGATTTGCGGCCAGCTGTTCCACCCCGGCCGCGAGATTATGGAGACGCAGGACGGCACCGCGCCGGTCGCCTATGCGCCCTCCGCCGTCCCCAATTCCCGCTTCCACGTCATGCCGGTGCCGCTGTCGCGGCGGATGCTGCGCGAGATCGTGGCCGGCTACGGCGCAGCGGCAGCCCGGCTCATGGCCGCCGGCTTCGACGGCTGCGAGATCGTCGCCAGCCATGGCTACCTGCCGGCGCAGTTCCTCAATCCCAACGTCAATTTGCGCGACGACGAATATGGCGGCAGCGTCGAAAACCGGCTGCGCTTCCTGCGCGAGATCGCCGCCGAAATCCGCGCCAGGACCGGCCCCGGCTTTGCCATCGGCCTGCGCATCACCGGCGAGGAGCACGACAGCCAGACGCTCGACACCAACGAGGTGCTGACCTTCTGCCGCATGCTGGATGAGGACGGCGTGATCGACTATTTCAGCGTCGTGGCGGGCACGTCGGCCTCGCTGAAGGGCGCGGTCCATATCGTACCGCCGATGTATTTCGAGGGCGGCTATTCCGCCCCCTTCGCCGCGGCAATGAAAGCCGTCGTGCGCAAGCCGGTCTTCGTCGCAGGCCGCATCAACCAGCCGCAGATCGCCGAGCAGGTGCTGGCCTCCGGCCAGGCCGACATGTGCGGCATGACCCGCGCCATGATCTGCGACCCCGAAATGCCGCAAAAGGCCGCCGAGGGCCGTCTGGACGACATCCGCGCCTGCATCGCCTGCAACCAGGCCTGCATCGGCCATTTCCACAAGGGTTATCCCATCTCCTGCATCCAGCATCCGGAAACCGGGCGCGAGCTGACCCTTGGCATCCGGCCTCCGATCGAGCGGCGCAAGCGCATCATCGTGGCCGGCGGCGGGCCGGCGGGCATGAAGGCGGCGGCCGTTCTGGCCGAACGCGGCCACGAGGTTTTCCTGCACGAGGCGGATGCCCAGCTCGGCGGCCAGGCGCGCGTCGCGCAACTGCTGCCGGGACGTGCCGAGTTCGGCGGCATCATCACCAACCTGGAACGGGAAATGGAGCTTGCGGGCGTAAAGGTTCACAAACGCTCCCCGGTCAGCCGGGCCATGGTGGAGGCGGCGGGCGCGGACGCCGTCGTCGTCGCCACCGGTGGCAAGCCGCATCGCCCGCCCATGGAGGGCGGCGAGGACACGCATGTCGTCGATGCCGTCCAGGTGCTGACCGGCATGGCCAATGTCGGCTCCAGCGTGCTGATCGCGGACTGGCGCGCCGACTGGATAGGGCTCGGCCTGGCCGAGAAGCTGGCGCGCGACGGCTGCCAGGTCAGGCTGTGCGTCGAAGGCGTAGCCGCGGGCGAAACCATACATGGCTATGTGCGCGACGCCATGGTCGCGGCGCTGCACAGGCTGGGCGTGGAGATCACCACCTATGCGCGGCTCTACGGCGCCGACGGCTCCACCATCTACATGGAACATGCCGCATCCGGCGAGCCGATGATCTTCGAGGGCATCGACACGCTGGTCCTGTCGCAGGGCTTCGACAGGGTGGCCGGCCTCGAAACCGAGCTGGAGGACTTCGCCGGCGAGGTGCATGTGATCGGCGACGCCCTGACACCGCGCACGGCGGAAGAAGCCGTGCTGGAAGGCCTCAAGGTGGGATTGCTGCTTTAACTCTCGTATTTGGCCCGCGGCACTTTCGGGTGCGCCCACCTTCCGCCGCATTGACCCTGCAGTTCTCCGGCAAGGGACATTGAAGGAGAGGACTGCCATGAATGCAAAAAGGACGATTGCCGCCGCGGCGGCACTGCTCACGCTGGCGCTCGCCGGCTGCGCCCAGACCGAACAGCAGCAGCGGACCGGCACCGGCGCGCTGATCGGCGGTGCCGGCGGCGCGCTCGTCGGCCAGGCCATCGGCCACGACACCAAGAGCACGCTGATCGGCGCCGCCGCAGGCACGCTGCTGGGTGCTGCCGTGGGCTCGGCCAGTTCGCCGCAGCAGCAGCCGCGCGGCGACGAGATGTGCCGTTATCGCGACCGCTACGGCCGCATCTACACCGCGCCTTGCGACGACCGCTACTACAACGGCGACTATTGATCCCGGTCGGGCGGGGCTTCGGCCCTGCCTGCCGTCAAATCGCCGGGCCGGACTGCCCGTACGGTCTCCACGGCTTGAACAAGCCGCGCGGGCGGTCCACAATGATCGTACAAGCCTGAACAGGATTGCGATCATGACCGGCAGGAAATGGGCCTTCGAGGACTTCGAAGAGGGCGCCTCGCTCGACCTCGGCACCAAGCATGTCACGGCCGCGGAGATCGTGGAATTCGCGTCCGAATTCGACCCGCAGCCCATGCATCTCGACGCCGCGGCGGGCAGAGAGAGCATACTCGGCGGCCTTTCGGCCTCGGGTTGGCACACCTGCGCCATGTTCATGCGCATGCTGTGCGACGCCTTCCTGCTGAACTCCACTTCGCAGGGTGCGCCGGGCGTCGATCAGGTCCGCTGGAAAAAGCCTGTGCTTGCCGGCGATACGCTGACCGGCCGCTGCACCGTGGTCGGCAAGCGCCTGTCCCGATCCAAGCCCCGGCTCGGCTTCGTCACCATCCATTCGGAACTGTTCAACCAGCGCGGCGAAACCGTTTTCGAACTGGACAACACGGCCATGTTCCTGACCCGCGAGGGTGCCGGCGCATGACCCTGGACGAATATTTCGGCATCGGCGTCGCCGTCACGCTGGGCTCGCACACATTCGAGGCGGAGGCGATCAAGGCCTTCGCGGCGAATTACGATCCCCAGCCCTTCCATCTCGACGAGGCAGCCGCCGCCCGCAGCGTGCTCGGCGGCCTGTGCGCTTCCGGCTGGCACACGGCCGCCACCTGGATGAAATACAATCTCGCCGTGCGCTCGCCGCCGGGCGTGCGCTGGAACGGGCCCGGTCCCGAGCCGGAATACGGCCCCTCGCCCGGGTTCAGGAACCTGAAATGGCTGAAGCCGGTGCATGCCGGCGAGACCGTCACCTTCACGCGCACGGCGCTTGCCCATCGGCCGGTCTCGTCCCGCCCGGGCTGGCGCATGCTGACCGTGCGCGCCGACGGTACCGATAGCACCGGCGACAAGGTGATCGAGTTCGAAAGCGCCGTTCTGGTCAGGACCGGATAAGCAAAGCCGCTCCGGCCTCAGTGACCTTCGAAGCCGATGAGGGTGCGTACCGGCACCCCCAGCGCTTCGAGCTTCGCCCGGCCGCCGAGATCGGGCAGATCGATGACGAAGCAGGCGGCGACGATATCGGCGCCGATCTGGCTGAGCAGCTTGACCGCGGCCTCCGCCGTGCCGCCGGTGGCGATCAGGTCGTCCACCAGGATGACCTTCTCCCCCGGCGCGACGCCGTCGCGATGCATTTCCATCTCGTCCACGCCATATTCGAGGCTGTAGGCCACGCGCACCGTGTCGTGGGGCAGCTTGCCTTTCTTGCGGATCGGCACGAAGCCGGCCGAAAGCTGGTGGGCGATCGCGCCGCCCAGGATGAAGCCGCGCGCCTCTATGCCGGCGATCTTGTCGATCTTCTGTCCGGCGTAAGGATGCACCAGTTCGTCGATCGCACGGCGAAAGGCCTGCGCATTGCCGAGCAGCGTGGTGATGTCGCGGAACATGACGCCGGGCCTCGGATAATCCGGGATCGTGCGGATCGAAGACAGCAGCGTGTTCTCGAGAGAAGAAGAAATCATGGGGGGTCCGTTTCCTGTCGCCCCATCGATAGAGGCTGGAAACGACAAAGAAAAGCAGGAAGCCGTCGAGACCGGCCCGCTTTTTTCACTTCGCGGTCATCGGCGACGCACGGCAGGCGCGGCAGGGATCCGTTGCGTGTTCTACGTCCTCGAGGCGTCCGCCTCGAGCGCCCGCTCGTCGTCGGCCGCCGGTGCCGCCTTCAACGCGACGGCGACGATGCCCGCCGCCACCATGAAGGCCCCGACCACCCACAGGCCCGCCTTCGGTGTGCCCGTCAGGTCGGTCAGCCAGCCGGTCACGTAGGGGCCGACGAAGCCGGCCAGATTGCCGAGCGAGTTGATCAGCGCAATGCCGCCGGCCGCCGCCGCCCCGGTCAGGAAGGTGGTGGGCAGCGGCCAGAAGGCCGGCAGCGCCGAGCAGATGCCCATGGCGCAGATCGTCACCGCGATCATGGTGGTGAAGGGCGATTCCATGTAGAGCGCCACCGGGATGGCCAGGCCGCCGACGATTGCGGGGATGGCCACATGCCACACCCGTTCGCGCGTGCGGTCGCCGTGACGCGCCCAGAAATACATGGCCACGGCGCCGAACAGATAGGGTATGGCGACGATGAAACCCTGCTCGAGCACGGAATAATTGGTGTCGAAGGCCTGCTGGAAGCCGGCGATGATGGTGGGCAGGAAGAAGCCCACCGCGTAGAGCCCGTAGACGATGCCGAAATAGACGAAGGCGAGCGCCAGTATGCGCGGCCGGGTCAGCGCCTTGCGCAACGGGTAATGGTAGCGTTGGCCGGTTTGCGCGTGCTCCATGTCCATTTCCTTCTGCAGCCAGGCGCGCTCGCCCTGCTCCAGCCATGCCGCGTCCTGCGGCCGGTCGGTGAGATAGAACCAGCAGGCGATGCCGATCAGGATCGCCGGCAGGCCTTCGACCAGGAACATGAAGCGCCAGCCGTCCAGCCCGAACAGCACTCCGTGCCCCGCCTGGATCAGCCAGGCCGACAGCGGCGCGCCGAACACGGATGACAGCGGTATAGCGACCATGAACAGCGCCACCGCCCTTGCCCGCTCGCGCTTGGGGAACCAGAAGGTGAGATAGAGGATGATGCCGGGGAAGAAGCCGGCCTCGGCGATGCCGAGCAGGAAGCGCAGGCCGTACATCGTCGCAGCGTTGGGCACGAAAGCCATCAGCGACGCGACGATGCCCCAGCTCACCATGATGCGCGCGATCCAGCGCCGCGCCCCGACCTTGTGCAGCATCAGGTTGCTCGGCACTTCGAGCAGCAGGTAGCCGATGAAGAAGATGCCCGAAGCGAGGCCGAACGCGGCCTTGTCGAAGCCCAGCGCGTCGTTCATGCCGTGCGGCGCGGCGAAGCCGATATTGGTGCGGTCGAGATAGTTAATGAAATACAGCAGCCCGAGGAAGGGCGACAGCCGCCACGCGACCTTGCGGATGACGCGTTCGCGCATGGCGTCATCGTCCCCGGAACGAGATGGGCCGCCCGAACCGGATGGGCTGCCGGACCGAGATGCAGCGGCCATGATCCGTCCTCCTGCTTTCCCGCGCAGATCGATGTCGACCCCACCCTGTCACGCTAAGGTGGTAGTGTCCATCATCCGGAAGACGTAGAAGACCCAAGAAAAAGGCGCCCGAAGGCGCCTTTTCGTTCTCGGCTTGGGTACCGGTCAGTGGGCGACGTTGGCCCAGACCTTGCGCTTGGTGAGGTACATCAATGCGCCGAACAGCAGCAGGAAGACCATGACGCGGAAGCCGGTCTTCTTGCGGTCTTCGAGGTGCGGTTCCGCCGCCCACATCAGGAAGGCGGAGACGTCCTGCGAATATTGCTCGACCGTCTGCGGCGCGCCGTCGTCGTAGGTCACCTGCCCGTCCGACAGCGGCGGCGGCATCTTCAGCGACACGCCGGCATCGAAATAGGGATTGTAGTGCGTGCCTTCCGGCACCTGCAGGCCGGCCGGCGGCTGCTCGTTGTAGCCGGTCAGCAGCGAGTGGATGTAGTCGGGACCACCCGTGGCATATTGCGTGAAGATGTCGAAGATGAACTGCGGAAAGCCGCGCTCGATGCCGCGCGCCTTGGCCAGCAGCGACATGTCGGGCGGAGCAGCGCCGCCATTCGACGCCGCGGCCGCCTGCTCGTTCGCGAACGGTGCCGGGAAGTGATCCGACGGGATGCCCGGACGATCGAACATTTCGCCGTCGTCGTTGGGGCCGTCGTGGATCTGGTATCCGGCCGCCAGCGCCTTCACCTGCGCCTCCGAATAGCCGAGGTCTTCCAGCGTGCGGAAGGCCACGAGGTTCATCGAATGGCAGGCCGAGCAGACTTCCTTGTAGACCTTGAGGCCGCGCTGGAGCTGCGCCTTGTCGTAGGTGCCGAACGGACCGGAGAAGCTCCAGCTCATTTCCTTCGGCTTCTTGATCGGGAATTCCGTCGGCGCCGCCGCGTTTCCGCCCTCCTGGGCGAAGGCCGCGGCCCCTGCCAACACGACACCGGCCGCTGCCAGCGAGATGAGAATCTTCTTCATGCTAGGTCCCCTGATTCTCTTTCGCTCAGCCCTTGGTTTCCGGAGCGGCGGTCGCGCCGGCGGGATGCCCGCCTCCGGAGCCCTTGTTCTTCTCCAGCACCGCCTCGGTGATCGAGTTCGGCAACCGCCGTGGCGTCTCGATGAGGCCGAGCACCGGCATCACCACCAGGAAGAAGGCGAAGTAGAACAGGGTGCAGATCTGCGCCATGGCCACGAACGCGCCTTCGGCAGGCTGTGAGCCGAGCCAGCCCAGCAGGATGCAGTCGGCGACGAACAGCCAGAAGAACAGCTTGTACCAGGGCCGGTAGACGGCGGACCGCACCTTGGAGGTGTCGAGCCACGGCACCAGGAACAGCATGACGATGGCGCCGAACATGGCCAGCACGCCGCCGAGCTTGGAGTTGATCGGCCCGATGTTGAAGGTGATGGCGCGCAGGATCGCGTAGAACGGCAGGAAGTACCATTCCGGGACGATGTGCGCCGGCGTCTTCAGCGGGTTGGCGATGGTGTAGTTGTCCGGATGGCCGAGATAGTTCGGGAGGTAGAACACGAAATACGCATAGACCAGCAGGAACACCACCATGCCGAACGCGTCCTTGACGGTGGCGTAGGGCGTGAAGGCGACGGTGTCGGTCTTCGACTTCACCTCGATGCCGGTCGGATTGTTCTGGCCGGTGACGTGCAGCGCCCAGACATGCAGCACCACGACGCCGGCGATCATGAACGGCAGCAGGTAATGCAGCGCGAAGAAGCGGTTCAGCGTCGGATTGTCGACGGCGAAGCCGCCGAGCAGCAGCTGCTGGATCCAGTCGCCGACGAGCGGAATGGCGCTGAAGAAGCCGGTGATGACGGTCGCGCCCCAGAAGCTCATCTGACCCCACGGCAGCACGTAGCCCATGAAGCCGGTCGCCATCATCAACAGGTAGATGATGCAGCCGAGAATCCACAACAGCTCGCGCGGCGCCTTGTACGAACCGTAATAGAGGCCGCGGAAGATGTGCACGTAGACCGCGATGAAGAAGAACGACGCGCCGTTGGCGTGCAGGTAGCGCAGCAACCAACCCTGGTTGACGTCGCGCATGATCTTCTCGACCGAGTTGAAGGCCAGGCCCGTGTCGGACACGTAGTGCATGGCCAGCACGATGCCGGTGAGGATCTGCGCGACCAGCATGATGGAGAGAATGCCGCCGAACGTCCACGCATAGTTGAGGTTGCGCGGAGTGGGATAGGCGATGAATGAATCATAGACCAGCCGCGGCAGCGGCATGCGCGCGTCGAACCAGCGTCCGATACCGGTCTTCGGCGTATAGGTGGAGTGTCCCTCGCTCATGATATGTCCCCCTGCCTCAGCCGACGCGGATCTTGGTATCGGAGATGAACTGGAATGTCGGAACGGGCATGTTCTCCGGGGCCGGCCCATGGCGGATGCGGCCTGCGGTATCGTAGACCGAGCCGTGGCAGGGGCAGAACCAGCCGCCATACTCGCCTTCCTGGCCGAGCGGGATGCAGCCGAGATGCGTGCAGACCTGCACCATCACCAGCCAGGCCTCCTTGCCTGTGGCGGCGCGGTTGGCGTCGGTGGCCGGCGCGTCGGAAGGCAGGTTGGCGTTGCGCGCCATCGGATCCTTGAGATCCTCGAGCTTCACTGCCTCGCCGTCCTTCATTTCCTTCTCGGTGCGGTAGCGCACCACGACGGGCTTGCCGCGCCACTTCACGATCAGCGACGATCCCGGCTGCAGCGACGAAACGTCGACTTCGACGGAGGCCAGCGCCAAGGTCGAGGCGTCCGGGCGCATCTGGTCGATGAACGGCCATGCCGCTGCGGCGGCGCCCACCACGCCGGCCATGCCCGTGGCTATGTAAAGAAAATCACGGCGGTTGGGATCGTGGGTTTCGGTTGCGCTCACGGGTGCCTGGTCCTTTCGCCTCTTCCGTGCCGAAGGTCGAGCCCCTTGTCCCGCTGAGCTGTCCCCGCTCAATCACCCCGGCCCGACAGCGCATGGCGGTCAGGCTAACGAAGTCCTCCGGCATTTCGGAGTTCGGTTTATGCGTGAAGCCTCTTTTTGTCCAGCCGGCTCGATAGATATGGGCAGATTGTCGCGGCGTTTTGCCCAGCGTGGTTCAAAACGGTTACAGCCGCCGCATTTGGTCTGCGGAAATCAGGCTGGCTAGCTCTCCGCATGGCCGGGCGCTAATGCGTTTAATCGAGCGGCTTACCACCTATGAT
Source organism: Mesorhizobium sp. SP-1A (assembly GCF_032460275.1). Classification (NCBI taxonomy): domain Bacteria; kingdom Pseudomonadati; phylum Pseudomonadota; class Alphaproteobacteria; order Hyphomicrobiales; family Phyllobacteriaceae; genus Mesorhizobium; species Mesorhizobium sp. SP-1A. The sequence goes on from NZ_JAVXZD010000003.1 coordinate 647,913, forward strand.
CTAGCCGCGACCCGATGCGGCCGTGTTACGTTAGCTAGATCACATAGCATTTGATCAGCATTCTATCGGTGGGGTTTCGGAATGTCGGCATTGAAGTCGTTGCCGGCCGCCATCCTGTTGGCGGCCTTCACAAGCGCGCCTGCTTTTGCGCTTTCTTCCTGGTTTCCGCCGCACAAGGGCGGTGACGACGACGGGGGCTCGGTGTCGCACTCCGCGCCGGGGCCGGTCATCGGTATCGGCCTGCCCGCGGTCGCGATCGTGGGAGGCTATATCTGGCTGAGGCGCCGCTCGCGCGACAAGACCAGGGACTAGCCCATGTCGCGGCGAGGCGGCTCGGCCTCGCCGCGCACCAACGCGGCCGGAACGATTCCACAAAGCATGGTCCAGTCCGAGAATCGGCGTTATCTTTCCGACATGCTCCAGGCACCGGCATCCGGCGGATGCCAGCCGATCGAGGACCTGCGGAACATGTCCGTCTCCAATCCGGAAGGGACAAATATCCGGGATGGCCACGCGGCCGCGTCGCGTGTGCTGCTGTTCTGCGGCCTGGTGGGGATCGGGTTCGTTAACGGCATCAGCGAGCGGGCCGGGACCGAGATCGGGCGCGACGGCGTGGCCCTCGCGTTGTTCAACACGCTGGGGGTAAGCGCCGTCGTCTGGGCCGCCGGCATCGTCGGCATGGCTTTGCTGTGGCGGACCCGATCTTCGCGCATCACGGCCATGGACGGGGCGGTGAGCCTTTTCGCCGCCGCCTGCTTCCTCGTGCCGGCGCCCTTCTTCAGCTGGTTCGGCATAGCGGCCATCGGGGCCGCCCTTCGCCTCTCGCCCCAATCCGATTCGGTCGCACGCCGGGCCGGCACCGTCTTCCTCGCGCTGACCATACCGGTGTTGTGGGCGCGCATCGTCTTTGCCTCGGCAAGCAACACGATATTAGGTGCGGACGCCAAGCTGATCGGATGGCTTGTGGGCACGCAAAGCCGCGGCAACACCATCGATCTGGCGGATGGCTCGGGCGTCATCTTCCTGGAGCCGGCCTGCTCCTCGCTCACCAATCTCTCGCTCGTCGTCCTGTGCGGCGTCCTGTTCGTGAAGGCTCAGGACCGGCCCTGGTCGAAACGGGCGGTCGCGGCACTCGCCGCCGCCGGCGTGGTGACGGTGCTCATCAACGTCCTGCGCATTTCCCTGATCGGCGTCATGCCCGAGCATTATGACGACATCCACGGCCCGCTCGGCGCCACGCTGGCGGCCTGGGCCACCATCGCCGCCATGCTGGCGATCTTCAGCTACGGGATCGGCATCGGTGAGCAGGGCAGGCCTTAGCCTCGCGCTCGCCCTGCTCCTGGTGCTGAGCATGGGCGTCAAGCTCCGTCTCGGGGCCCCCTCGAATTTCAGCGAGCAATATCCGGGTAGCGACGACATCATCGAGATGCTCTCGAAAAACGGCTTCGAGGTAAGCCGGCCCGCGCCCAACAGCGATCCCTACTGGATAACGGGCAAGCGCGCGGCCTGCCTGCTCCAGATCGCCAACGTCTCGCCGCAGGGCTGGCATCGCGCCGCGGTGGAATGGAAAGCCGCCGGCGCTTCCGTGCTTTATTCCTCGGGAAAGGCCCTTTATCCGGCGCAGCCCATCCTGATGCCGCTGCTGCGCCACTATCTGCGCCGGGCCGAGCGCTATATGGGCATACGGGCTCCTGCCCTGCGCGTACGGGCCATCATCAGCACAGGCACATGCCCGGCCGATCTGATTGCGGCCGCCGATCTCGCCGCACTTTCGGACTGACGTTCCGGCGACGCGCTATTTTGCCCCCAGCCGCACGAGCACCTCGCGCGGGATGGAGAATTCCCGGATCACCGAATCATGACGCCGGAACCCGCACAATTCGCGCTGGATGAACCAGGCGTAGACGGCCTCGGCGGTTTCCGCGAGCAGCCTGCGGCGCTCCGTCTCCTCGCCCGCATGTGCGCGAAGCCGCGCCAGCGCCGTCTCGGCCCTTGCGCCCGCCCTGCCGAGCGCGGACGCTTTCTCGGCCAGGATCTCGTGGCCGAGCGCGTCGAAGAACACTTCCGGCGTCGTGGCGCCGGAATATCCGGAAGGTGGGCGCAGCGACATTCCTCTATCTTTCCCGCTTCTTCTGCCCTTTTGCCCTCATTCCGCGGGCCGCGTTTCTTCCAGCGGGCTTTCCTCATTGAACAGGAAGCCGCCGGACTGCCGCTTCCACAGCCTGGCATAGAGCCCGTCGAGCGCGACCAGCTCGTCATGCGTACCTTGCTCCACGATCCGCCCCCGGTCCAGCACCACCAGCCGGTCGAGCGCGGCGATGGTGGAGAGCCGATGCGCGATGGCGATCACCGTCTTGCCTTCCATCAGCCTGGTGAGATTCTGCTGGATCGCCGCCTCGATGTCGGAATCGAGCGCCGAGGTCGCCTCGTCCAGCACCAGGATCGGCGCATCCTTCAAAAACACGCGGGCGATGGCGATGCGCTGGCGCTGTCCGCCGGACAGTTTCACGCCGCGCTCGCCGACAAAGGCGTCGTATCCCGTGCGGCCCCGGTTGTCCTCCAGCGCTTCGATGAATCCGTTCGCCTCGGCGCGGCGCGCGGCGGCGATCACCTCGGCATCCGTGGCATCCGGCATGCCGAGCCGGATGTTGTCGCGCAGCGAACGATGGAACAGCGAAGTGTCCTGGCTGACCACGCCGATATTGGCGCGCAGGGAGTTCTGCGTAACGGCCGAGACGTCCTGTCCATCTATGGTGATCCTGCCGCCTTCCAGGTCGTAGAGACGCAGGAGCAGGTTGACCAGCGTCGTCTTTCCCGCCCCCGAGGGACCGACCAGCCCGACCTTTTCGCCCGGCCGCACGACCAGGTCGATGCCGTCGAGCACCCCCGCACCCTTGCCGTAGTGGAAGGTGACGTCGCTGAACTGCACGCGCCCGCCGGTGACGACGAGTTCCTTCGCATGCGGCCGGTCGACCAGCCCGAGCGGCTGCGAGATCAGCGCCTTGGAGTTTTCCAGCACGCCGAGGTTCCGCAGGATGCCGTTGAGCTGCATCATCAGCCGGCCGAGCAGCATGTTGAGGCGCAGCACCAGCGACAGCGTGAAGGCGACCGCGCCGACGGTGATCGAATCCTCCAGCCACAGGTAGATCGCAAAACAGCCTATGGCCGTTATCATCACGCCGGACAGGCCAGTCAGCGCCATGCGCACGCCAGTCAGCCGCCGGGTGAAAGGGCGCAATTCGTCGAGATAGATGTCGAAACCGTTGCGGATGTAGCGGTCGTCGCCATCGGCCGCGAACAGCTTCAGCGTCTGCACGTTGGAGTAGGAATCGACGATGCGCCCGTTGATCATCGAGCCCGCCTCGGCGGTCGCCTCCGCGTGCCTGCGGATCGAGGGCAGGTAAAGCCGCGCCAGCAGGCCGAAGGCCGCGATCCACACCATGACCAGCGCGGCGAGCCGCCAGTCCAGTCCCGCCACCAGCGCCAACGTCGTGACCGTATAGACGATCATGAACCACACGACCTCGATGAAGCTTTCCATCAGGTCGCCGGTGGCCTGGCCCGCCTGCCAGACCTTGGTTGCGATCCGGCCGGCAAAATCGCTCTGGAAAAAGCTGTAGGATTGCCGCGAGACGTGCCGGTGCGCCTGCCAGCGCACCAGGCTGAAGAAGCCGGGCACGATGGTCTGCTCTTCCACGAGCGCCGACAGCGCCACCACAACGGTGCGGATGACGAGCACCACGACGGCCATGAACACGAGTTCCCAGCCGGCGGCGTTCCACAGCGCCTGCCAGCTTCGCTCGCCATGCACCTGGTCGAGAATATCGACCAGGCGGCCGACGAAATAGAACAGGCCGGCCTCGACCAGCGGCGCGATGCCGCCGATCACCAGCATGACGAAGAAGGCCAGCTTGGCCTGTCCGACATAGTGCCAGATGAAACCGCCGACCGACGAGGGCGGGCGAAGCTTCGCCGGCTCCCGGAACGGATAGACCCAATTCTCGAACCAGCGGTAGATGGCCTTCATCATTCCGCCGGTTCTTCCTTCAGTTCCAGTTTCATCTTCGCCGCCTGCTCGTGCTGGCCGTCGTCCGGCAGGAAGCCGCCGGATTGCCTCTGCCAGAGCTGTGCGTAAATACCGCCTGCGGCCACCAGTTCCTCATGCGTGCCTTGCTCCACGATACGGCCCTTGTCCATCACCACCAACCGGTCCATCGCTGCGATGGTGGACAGCCGGTGCGCGATGGCGATGACGGTCTTGCCCTGCATCAGCTTGTAGAGGTTCTCCTGGATAGCGGCCTCCACCTCGGAGTCCAGCGCGGAGGTCGCCTCGTCGAGGATAAGGATCGGCGCGTCCTTCAGCATGACCCGGGCAATGGCTATGCGCTGCCGCTGCCCGCCGGACAGTTTGACGCCGCGCTCGCCGACATGGGCGTCGAAGCCCTTGCGGCCCTTCGCGTCGGAAAGCCCGCCGATGAACTCCAGCGCCTCGGCCTGGCGCGCCGCCCGGACCATCATCTCCTCGCTGGCGTCGGGACGGCCATAGAGGATGTTGTCGCGCACCGAGCGGTGCAGCAGCGAGGTGTCCTGCGTGACCATGCCGATATGCCCGTGCAGCGAATCCTGCATAACGGCGGCGATGTCCTGCCCGTCGATCAGGATGTGCCCGCGCTCCAGGTCGTAGAAACGCAGCAAAAGGTTCACCAGCGTGGACTTGCCCGCGCCCGAGCGGCCGACGATGCCGACCTTCTCGCCCGGCTTCACGACCAGCGACAGGTCTTCGATGATGCCCTTGCGCTTGCCGTAATGGAAACCGACACGCTCGAAGCGGATTTCGCCCTTCTCGACGACGATATCCCTGGCGTCCGGCCGGTCCTCGACCAGGCGCGGCATGGAGATCGAGCCGATGCCGTCCTGCACCGTGCCGATGTTCTCGAACAGGGCCGAGACCTCCCACATGATCCACTGCGACATGCCGTAAAGACGCAGCACCAGGCCGACCGCGACGGCGACGGCGCCCACCGTGACCACCTCTTCCAGCCACAGGGCGATCGACAGCCCGCCGACGCTGAGCAGAAGCAGCGAGTTCAGCCCATAGACGACGATGTAGAATTTGCTGATCAGCCGTCCCTGCGCATATGCCGTCTGCATGAACTCGGCCATGCCTTGGCGCGCATAATCGGATTCCCGTCGCCCGTGCGAGAACAGCTTGACCGTCTGGATGTTGGTGTAGCTGTCGACGATGCGGCCGGTCATGACCGAGCGGGCGTCGGCCTGCGCCGCAGAAACGGTGCCGAGGCGCGGGATGAAATAGCGCAGCGCCACCAGATAACCGACGAGCCACAGCGCCATGGGCGCGGCAAGCCGCCAGTCGGAAGATCCGACGATGATCAGGATACCGACGAAATACACCACGACGTAATTCAGCACCTCGGCGAACTTGATCACCGTCTCGCGCACCGCAAGCGCCGTCTGCATCAGCTTGGTGGCGATGCGACCGGCAAACTCGTCCTGGTAGAACGTCATGGACTGCTTGAGCAGATAGCGGTGCACCTGCCAGCGGATGCGCATCGGATAGTTGCCGAACAGGGTCTGGTAGGTGTTCAGCGACGACAGGGCCACCGCCGCAGGCAGCACCACGGCGATGACCAGCCCCATGCCGACAAGCTTCCAGCCCTCGGTCTGGAGGAAGGTGTCGCGGTTCTGCACCGACAGCCAATCCACGATATGGCCGAGGAAGGCGAACATCCACACTTCGATGACCGAGATCAGCGCCGTCAGCAGCGCGGCGATCAATACGAAGGGCCAGGCGGGCTTGGTGAAATACCAGCAGAACGCCAAAAGCGTCTTGGGCGGCTCCACCGGCTCCTCGGAGGGGAACGGGTCGAGCCTTTTTTCAAACCAGCGGAACATCGTTTCGTCTCATGCTTTCGAGGCCGTACTGTCCGGACGCACGCTCGTGCCGCGCATTCGCGCAACACGCTTCTTTCGCCATCCGGAATCAACCGGCTGACGGCCACGTCCAATATAGGTGGTGGGGCGCTTTTCGCCGACAGAAAGGTCAGATGTCTCCTGACGCTCCCCTTCCGGGCGTTTTCGTCCGCCATGCGGCCGGAACAGGTCGAACAGCCGCCGTACCAGCGAAGGCCGGCTGCCGTGCGGCACGACACCGGAGAAATCGACGTCCGGCAGCATGCCGCGGTGCGGCCGGCGCCGCGTCTCGGCAGGAGCGCCCGGGCAAAAGGTTTCGCCGATCAGCAGCGCCCAGGTGGCGACCCTGCGCTCGTGAAGGCCGCGACAACCTGGAATATTGCAGGGGTCGAACATCGGTCCGTCCTCCAGGGAAAAGGCTCGGTGAAAGAAGCGGTCCCCGCGCCCGAGACCGAAAGCATCGGCGGATCGCGGCGACGGCTGCGCGGAAAGGGCTTTGCGCCCCTTGAAGGACTTGGCGGACATTGCAGGATTCCTACGAAAACCGGGTACAGGCTTCGGCGGGAATCGAGTCGAAAGTGCCTAGAAAGTCAGGAAAGCGTCGAACCGACTGCCGCCGTCAGGCGGAAAGTGCCCAATCGGGACGGTGGATATATGCGGTTGTTACGAATCGCATCATCATTATCCGCCTCCGTCGGTTCGAGTTGACAATGGACACGCTATACACGCATTCGCGGCGATTGGCCATACGTAAGGTTGCGAAAGCCGGGAACCGCTTCCCGGCTGTGGCCGATGAGCAACGCCGGGAAGACACCTGATGTCCATGACGAGCGGCCCCCGCATCGCGCTTTACCAGCCCGACATCGCCGGCAATACCGGCACCATCCTGCGTTTCGCCGCCTGCATGGGACTGGCCGTGGACATCATCGAGCCGGCCGGCTTCGACCTGTCCGACCGCAATCTCAAGCGGGCCGGCATGGACTACCTGGAGATGGCGGCCCTCACCCGCCATGTCGATTGGCAGGCCTTCCGGGAACATCTGCACGCGCAGAATCGCAGGCTGATCCTTTTGTCGACCCGCGCCTCCGTGCCCTATACCGGTTTCGCTTTTTCGGATCGCGACACGCTGCTGTTCGGCCGCGAATCGGCCGGCGTGCCGGAAGCGGTTCACGAAGCGGCGGACGCACGGCTCGTCATCCCCATGCAGCCAGGAGCGCGCAGCCTCAACCTTGCCCTGTCCGTCGCCATGGTGGCGGGTGAATCGATCCGCCAGCTTCGGCACGCAACGATTTGAAATGACTCGGTTTCCTGACCGCTCAATCGGCGGCGGGCAGCCGGCGTATGGTGAATTCGATGACGTCCCCCGGCCGCTCGAACCAGCTTTCGATCTCGGTCCAGTAGGCCTGCTTCGGCCAGCGGTCGAACCATTCCTGCGCCTTCAGCCGGGCGTCCCGGCGCGGCAGCACGAAGGTCTCGCGCAGGAAGCCGTCGCGCGGCATGCGACCCTTCTCGGCCCGGCTGCGGTCGAGCTTCCTTTTCAGGCCGTCCAGCGGTGGTCTTGCCGGAGTACGCACGAAAGAACTCCTTGACCCAACTCTTCAAGAGATTAGGGATCGCGCCCGGAAAAGACGAGTCATTTGTCGGGCCGGCCGGCCCGCTACCGGAGACGACATAGTGGAACGTCCAGAAATCCCCGCGGGCCTGCCCGCCGACATCGAGGCGAAAAAGGAAAAGGCGCGGGTCTGGTTCGAAACCTTGCGCGACCGCATCTGCGCCGGCTTCGAGGTCATAGAGGACGAGTTGACCGGCCCGCAGGCGAGCTGGGCGCCCGGGCGCTTCGAAAAGACGCCCTGGCTGCGCGACGACGGCGAAGGCGGCGGTGGCACCATGTCCATGATGCACGGCCGCGTCTTCGAGAAGGTCGGCGTGCACACTTCCACCGTCCACGGCGAATTCTCGCCCGAATTCCGCAAGCAGATGCCGGGCGCGGAGGAAGACCCGCGTTTCTGGGCCAGCGGCATCTCGCTGATCGCCCATCCCTGGAACCCGAACGTCCCGGCCGTGCACATGAACACGCGCATGGTGGTGACGTCGCGGCAATGGTTCGGCGGCGGCGCCGACCTGACCCCCGTGCTCGACCGTCGCCGCACGCAGGACGATCCCGATTCGGTCGCCTTCCATCGCGCCATGCAGTTCGCCTGCGAGAAGAACGCTGCCGTCGCCGACTACGGAAAATACAAGGACTGGTGCGACGAATATTTCTTCCTCGCCCACCGCAACGAGCCGCGCGGCATCGGCGGCATCTTCTTCGACTGGCTGCATTCGCCGGACGAAAAAGGCGGCTGGGACGCCGATTTCGCCTTCGTGCAGGATGTGGGGCGTGCGTTTCTGGTGGTCTACCAGCACCTGTTGCGCGGCAACTTCAACCAGAACTGGACGGACGGCGACCGCGAGGAGCAGCTGATCCGGCGCGGCCGCTATGTCGAGTTCAACCTGCTTTACGACCGCGGCACCATCTTTGGCCTGAAGACAGGCGGCAACGTCGCCTCCATCCTGTCCTCCATGCCGCCGCAGGTAAAATGGCCGTGAGCGCGATGTGAGCCGTATTGCGGTCCAATTCGGCCAATCTGGACGGCCAATATGGCACCGCGCGCGCCGGGATTTTTCTTTTTCGTCTAATAGCCCGACCCCGATCGGCCTTTAGTTTGGGAAACCGGGCCGGGCAGCGCCGGCGGTTTTCTCTCCTGACCGCGACCCGACGCTGCCGGACGGCCCAGGAAACGGGTGTCTCCCACGATGCCCCACTCCAGGAAAACCGATATGCGCAAGCTGATCGTATCTGCCGCAGCGGCCACGCTTCTGGCCTCGGGCACCATGGCGTTCGCCGCCGTCAAGCACACCACCGGCACGGTCAAATCGTATGATGCGGCCACGATGAACCTCACCCTTGACGACGGATCGACCTTCACGCTGTCCAAGACCTTCACCGATCCGGGCCTGAAGGCGGGCGAGAAGGTCAGGGTTTCCTGGGACACGAGCGGCAAGAACAAGGTTGCCGAAACCGTGAAGATCCTGAAGCAATAGCGCTCCCGCACGGACAGCGGAAAGGCGGGGCACCCGGTGTCCCGCCTTTCCGTTCCGGTGCCGCGAACGGGCAGCGCAATTGGGCAACCAAACCCGCGCAAACGTGTTATCGTTCGCATACGACGAGATCAGGATTGGAGGAGTCCGATGAAGGAATTTCATTGCGGATCGCTCGTTCCGGGCTGTGAATGGCACACCCGGGCCGAGGAAGAGGCCGAAGTCATGCGCCGTGCCATCGAGCACATGCGCGAAACGCACGGCGAGACCATCATCCGCGAAACCATGGTCGAAGCCATCCGCTCGCGGATCGAGAAGGCGCGCGACGCGGCCTGAGCCGGCCGCCACGCACCGCGGCCAGCCGCTGCGTTCAATGAAATCCGCGGCGTAATCAAACGGATGAACGGCGAAGGTGAATCTGTCTCGCAGGTTCGCCCGAGGCTGGATGGCCAGTTCAGATGGCCTGGGCGGCGCGTTCGAGAAGCGCGTCGCGGCCGAGCGAGAAGCCCGATCCGATCCATTCCGTCTCAAGCTTCTTGAGCAGCGCGCCGAGTTCTGGCCCGGGCGCGGCGCCCAGCGCGGTCAGGTCCGCTCCCTTCACGGGAAACACCGGCCGCCGCCACTTCTCGGCGTAGCCGAGCAGCCGCGAAAATCCGCCCGCCTGTTCAAGCGCGCCGTCGTCCTGCATCGCCCTGCCGCGCGCCGCGGCCAGCGACAGGCGCAGCCGGTCGGTTATCCCTTGCTGGTCGCCGTGATAGAGCGTCCTCGCCAGCATGCCTTCCGTGTCGGTGGGCTCGACCGGCGGTGTCAGCGCCCAGCGCTGCAGCCGGTTTGCCTCCGCGCTGGACAGCCGCAGCCGCTCGGCCAGCTTGTTCATGCGCGCGGCATCGGGTGGCACGATGGCTTCCAGGCGCAGCAGCGGATCGGCTTTCCAGTCCAGCGCACGCTCCGTCCCGGCCAGGGAATGGATGGCGTCGATGCCCCATTTCTCGCTCTCGGGCAGCACGCGCGAAAGCACCCCGGCCTGCCGCATCCATAACAGCGCCCGTGACGGGTCCGGCGCCGAAAGCAGCTTCTTCAGTTCCGACCAGACCCGCTCGGCCGACAGGCGGTCGAGGCCTTCCTTCAGCCGCGCGCAGGCTTTCAGCCCCTCGGCGTCGGGCCGCCCGTCGCCATACCAGGCAAAGAAGCGGAAGAAGCGCAGGATGCGCAAATAGTCCTCGCGGATGCGGGCTTCGGCGTCACCGATGAAGCGCAGCCGTCGCACCTCGATGTCGGCGATGCCGCCCACCAGATCGACCACCGTGCCGTCGGCCTCGGCATAGAGCGCGTTGATGGTGAAGTCGCGGCGCTCGGCGTCCGTCTTCCAGTCGCGCCCGAACGAAACCTTGGCCCGGCGGCCGTCCGTCTCGATATCGGCGCGCAGCGTCGTCACCTCAAACGGCTTGCCGGCCGCAACCACGGTGATCGTGCCATGCGCGATGCCGGTCGGGATGGACTTGAACCCGGCCGACTCCGCGCGTCGCATGGTCTCTTCCGGCTGCGTCGTGGTGGCGATGTCGACATCGGCGACCGGCTGGTTCATCAGCGCGTTGCGCACGGCCCCGCCGGCGATGCGCGCCTTGTCGCCATGGCCGGACAGCACGGCGAGAAGGCGCTGGAGGTTCTTGTCGCGCAGCCACGGCGCGCGCCCGGCTATGGAAACCGCCTCGCTCATGCGTAGAGCCTTTCATAGAGCGTGCGGATGATGCCGGCCGTCACGCCCCATATGCGCTGGCCGCCATAGGGCATCTCGTAGAAGAACCATTCGAGATCGTTCCAGAAGCGGCTGCCGCGCCGATGGTTGGCGGGATCCATCAGGTAGGAAAGCGGCACTTCGAAGGCCGCGTCCACCTCGTCCGGGTTGAGCGTCAGGTGAAAGCCCGGCTTCACGACGGAAAGCACAGGCGCGATGCGGTAGCCGGTGCCCGACACATAGTCCGGCATGCGCCCGACCAGATCGATGAAAGCAGCGTCCAGGCCTATCTCCTCGGCCGTCTCGCGCAGCGCCGTCGCCTCCGGAGAGGCGTCTTCCGCATCGATCCGGCCGCCGGGGAAGGCCACCTGCCCCGTGTGGCTGCGCAACGTCTCGGCGCGCTTGGTCAGCAACATGGTCGCTTCCGAACCGTGGTCCACGACCGGGATCAGCACCGCGGCGTCGCGCAGCGGCTGCGTGAAATTCAACCGTGGATGGCCCGGATTAAAACGGTGGTCCCCAAAATCCTCGTCCGGACGGATATCCGGTTGCGCGGCGATCCGCGCGCGGAAATCCGCGGCGGAAAAGGCGGCGGGCGCTATCCGGTCCATCACCCGCCCAGTCTCCTGAGCTGCTCGGCCGGCATGATCGGGAACACCGCGCCGCGCGAGCGCAGGGCGAACATGGCTTTGCCGTCCAGGACGATCTCCTCGCCATGCCCGACAAGTTCGTACATGACGGGCCGCGCCACCAGCGCTTCCAGCCGGCCCCGCACCAGGAGATAGGGCTTGAGGCCGCCGGTGCCGTCCTCGTCCACGAAGCGCAGCGGATGGTCCGGCCCCGCCTCGACCACATCGCCGACATTGGTGCGGAAGGTGACGACCTGCCCGTCGCCGGTGCCGGAAACGTTCATTTCCACCGCGACGAAAGGCGCATCGACCACGCGGATGCCTACCCTTTCGACCGGCGTGACCAGATAGGTCCTGCCGTCCGCATCCTTGCGCAGCACGGTGGAGAAAAGCTGCACCAGCGGCATGCGGCCGATCGGCGTGCCCAGATAGAACCAGGTGCCGTCCTGTCGGATCTCCATGTCGATGTCGCCGCAGAAGGGCGGATTCCAGCGCTCCACCGGCGGCAGGCCCTTGCCGGCGCGGGCCGCGCGGGCCACAAGGGCTTCCAGTCCGCCGGTATCGCCGGCGGCGGCAAGGCCTTCTTTGGCGGCGTTTTCGGGGTTGCGCTGATCGGTCATGGCCACGAAATAGTCACTGTTGACGCGCTTGTCAGCCGGGTTACGTGATTTAAGTTTGATAAGGCCCAGGCGCCGGGACGAGTCGCGGCGGAAGATATTGAACCTTCCCCCAACCACGAGGATCGCAGCTTCATGAGCATCATGGTCAAGGGAGATCCGGTCGGCGAGAAGGACATGATCGCGCAGGCCGAAAAGGCGTTGGCGGACATTTCCCGTATCCGCGACGGCGTCGGCCGCGTCATCTTCGGCCAGGAAGGCGTGGTCGAAAGGACGCTGGTGGCGCTGCTGGCCGGCGGCCACGCGCTGCTCGTCGGCGTGCCCGGCCTGGCCAAGACCAAGCTGGTGGAAACGCTGGGCGTGGTGCTGGGCCTCGATTCGCGCCGCATCCAGTTCACGCCGGACCTCATGCCTTCGGACATACTGGGCTCCGAGGTGATGGAGCAGGACGAGAGCGGCCGCCGCTCCTTCCGCTTCATTTCCGGACCGATCTTCACCCAGTTGCTGATGGCCGACGAGATCAACCGCGCCTCGCCGCGCACGCAGTCGGCGCTGCTGCAATCCATGCAGGAATATCATGTCACCGTCGCCGGCGCGCGCTATGACCTGCCGGCCCCGTTCCACGTGCTGGCGACGCAGAACCCGCTGGAACAGGAAGGCACCTATCCCCTGCCCGAGGCGCAGCTCGACCGCTTCCTGATGCAGATCGACATCCTCTACCCCGAACTGGAGGCGGAACGCCGCATCCTGCTGGAAACCACCGGCGTCGACGAAGCCAAGGCCGCCAATGTGGTCAATCCCGAGCGTCTGCGCGAAATCCAGACGCTCATCCGCCGGATGCCGGTTCCGGAGAGCGTCGTGGAAGCCATCCTGTCGCTGGTACGCTCGGCCCGCCCCGGCCAGGGCAATGCCGAAGTGGACAAGCACGTGTCCTGGGGGCCGGGACCGCGCGCCAGCCAGGCGCTGACGCTCTGCGCCCGCGCCCGGGCGCTCTACGACGGGCGCCTCGCGCCTTCGGTGGACGACGTGCGGGCGCTGGCCGAGCCGGTGCTTCAGCACCGCATGGCGCTGACATTCGCCGCCCGCGCCGAAGGCATGAGCGTGCGCGACGTGGTGGCCGGGCTGGCGAAAGGCATCTGATGGCGAAAGTCGGCGAGGCGCAGGCACCGGAGGGCGCACGCGGCGCCCTCGCCCGCGGCCGTGCCCGCGCCGCCCTGGTGCCGGACCTGCTGGTCGAGGCCCGCCGCATCGTCAACACGGTGATCGCCGGCTGGCACGGCCGCCGCAAGCGCGGCATCGGCGAGAATTTCTGGCAGTTCCGGCCCTACGTCGAAGGCGAATCCATCGCGCGCATCGACTGGCGCCGCTCCGCCCGCGACGACCATACCTATGTGCGCGACCGCGAATGGGAAGCTGCTCATACGGTCTGGCTGTGGGCCGACCCTTCCCCTTCGATGCTCTATAAGTCCACCGCCGCCGTTACCTCGAAACAGGCGCGCGCCCTGGTCCTGGCGCTGGCGCTGGCCGAGCTCTTGTCGCGGGGCGGGGAACGCATCGCCTGGCCGGGGCTGGTCGATCCCTTCACCGCCCGGGACGGCGCCGAGCGCATCGCCTCGCGGCTCATCCATGCGAGCGACCTGCCGGCCAAGCCGGACCTCGCCGCGATCCGCCGCTTCTCGGACATCGTCCTGATCGGCGATTTCCTCGATCCGGTCGAGCAGACCGCAGAATGGCTGGATGTGCTGGCCCGTCACGGCGTGCGCGCGCATCTGCTCGAGGTCGCAGATCCCGCCGAGGAGACCTTTCCCTATGCCGGCCGCACCGAGTTCACCGACCCGGAGACCGGCGAGAAGCTGACCGCCGGCCGTGCCGAGACGCTGGCCGAGGATTACCGCCGGCTCTATCTCGCCCGCCGTGAGGAACTGGCCGCCTGGTGCCGGCGGCTCGGCTGGAGCTTCACCACCAACCACACCGACCGTCTGGCTTCCGAGGCGCTGGTGCGCCTGCATATGGTGCTCAGCGCCGACAGCTCGCATGTCGGAAGGTCGGCGGCATGAGCTGGCTGCCGCTCTCCTTCGGCGCGCCGATGGTGCTGTGGGGGCTGCTCGCCCTGCCGGTGATCTGGTGGCTGCTGCGGCTCACGCCGCCTCGCCCCGAAACCGAGGTGTTTCCGCCGCTTGCCATCCTCGCCCGCGTGCTGCGGCGCGAGGAGACGCCGCAACAGAGTCCCTGGTGGCTTACCCTTTTGAGGCTGCTGATGGCGGCGCTGGTCATCGCGGCGCTTGCCGAGCCGGTCTGGAACCCGCGAGAGCAACTGCCGACGAAAGGGTCCGCCCTCGCTTTGGTGATCGACAATGACTGGGCCGCGGCACCCGACTGGAACAGGCGCGTGGCGACCGCCGAGCGGCTGATCGCCGACGCCGGCCGCAAGAGCGTGCCCGTCGTGCTCGCTTTCACGGCCGAAAAGCCGAACGCAGAGATCGGCCCCTTCGACGCCGCCGCCGCCATCGACCGCCTGCGCGCCGCCGCGCCGAGGCCGATCCCGACCGATCGTCCGGCCATCTATGCCCGCGTCGCCGAGACGCTCGCCTCGCTGCCGGGCGCCAGCGTCGCGGTTCTGGCCGACGGGCTGGCGGCCAGGGACGACGAGAAGGCGTTTTCGACGCTTCTGTCGCGCAACGCCGGCAATCTGGTCTGGGCCGTGCCCGACCGGGTGGAGCCGATCGGCCTGACCGCCGCGGAGAACGAGGTGGACGGCTTCGCACTGACCGCCATCCGTGCGCCCGGCAACCCTGCCCCGGCACAGGTCACCGCCGGCGCCTACGACGACAAGGGCCGCCGCATCGCCGATGCCACGCTGACTTTCCGGCCGGGCGAAACCGCCACGACCGGCACCATGGCCGTGCCTTTCGAGCTGCGCAACGATTTCACCTCGGTCGCGCTCGACGGCGAACGCCATGCCGGCGCCGTGCGGGTGCTGGACGAAAGCTCCAAGCGCCGCCGCGTCGGCCTGCTGTCGCAGGCGGAAGCGGACCAGGCGCAGCCGCTGCTGTCGCCGCTCTACTATATCCGCCGCGCGCTCTCGCCCTTCGCCGACCTGGTCGAGCCGTCGAGCGCCGATCTCGCGGACGCCATTCCGCAGATCCTCGACCGCAAGCCGGCGATGATCGTCATGGCCGATGTCGGCACCATACCGCCGCAGGTGCGCCAGAAGCTGGTGGACTGGGTGGACAATGGCGGCACTTTGGTGCGCTTCGCCGGCCCGCGGCTGGCGGCGGCCGGCAATGACGAAGACCTGCTGCCGGTCAGGCTCCGCACCGGCGAGCGCTCGCTGGGCGGCGCGCTGTCCTGGACCACGCCGCAGCAGGTCACCGAATTCCCCAAGACAGGACCGTTCGCCGACCTCGCCCCGCCGAGCGAGGTCACGGTTTCGCGGCAGGTGCTGGCCGAACCTTCGGCCGATATCGTGGACCGTACCTGGGCGAACCTTGCCGACGGCACGCCGCTGGTGACCGGCGTGAAAAAGGGCAAGGGCACGATCGCGCTCTTCCACGTCACCTCCGAGGCGACATGGTCCAACCTGCCCATCTCCGGCAGCTTCGTGGAGATGCTGCGCCGCATCGTCCAGCTTTCCCGCAACCAGGGCAGCGCCGCCCCTGCCGCCGGCACCGCCGCCGCTTCGCTCGCACCCTACCGCATGATCGCGGCCGACGGCGCCCTGGTGCCCCCCACGCAGGAGGCCCGGCCTCTGGCCGCGCGGACCGGCGCGCCCGTCACCATCGAGAACCCGCCGGGCCTGTACGGCTCCGAGGCCGGCACCTTCGCCCACAACCTGCTGGACGCAAACACCGCCTTCGCGCCGCTGGCGCGGCCGCAGGTTTCCGTGCCCGTGACCACGGTCCGCTACGCCTTCGACGAATCGCAGCGCCTGAAGGGCTCGCTGATTGCGGCGGCGCTGGCTTTGATGGCCCTCGACACATTGGCCGTGTTCTGGATCGGTGGCGCCTTTCGGCGTGGGCAGCGCCCCCGCGCCGCCACGGCGGCCGCGATCGCCCTGATCGCCCTCGGGGCGCTGGGCGGCTACGCCGGTGACGCACGCGCCGACGATTCCAAGCCGGGCGACGACGCGGCCGTCGCCGCCATCCAGAAGACGCGCATCGCCTATGTGGTGACGGGCGTGCCAGGCGTCGATTCGATCAGCCGCGCGGGACTGGAGGGGCTCACCCGCTTCCTCGTCGACAAGACCGCGCTCGAACCCGGTCCTCCCGCCGGCGTCGACATCGCCAAAGACGAGTTGTCCTTCTACCCTCTGGTCTACTGGCCGATCGACCCTGCCGCGCCGATGCCGAGTCAGGCCGCCATCGCCCGCATCGACGCCTATATGCAGCAGGGCGGCACGGTGCTGTTCGACACGCGCGACCAGTTCTCTACCGGCATCGATGCCGGTTCGACCAGCCCGGCCACCGAACGGCTGCGCGACATCCTGGGCAACCTCAACGTGCCGCCTCTGGAGCCGGTGCCGCCGGACCACGTGCTGACCAAGTCCTTCTACATCATGCCGGAGTTCCCCGGACGCTTCGCCGGCAGCCCGCTCTGGGTCGAAGCCTCGCTGGACGCTTCCAATGCCGAGAACCGGCCTGTCCGCACCGGCGACGGCGTCAGTCCGATCATGATCACCGCCAACGATTTCGCCGGCGCATGGGCGATCGACGCGGACGGCAACCCGCTTCTGCCCACGGTTCCTGCGGACCCGATGCAGCGGGTGCTGGCGCTGCGCGCCGGCGTCAACATCATGATGTATATGCTGACCGGCAACTACAAATCCGACCAGGTGCATGTGCCGATCCTCCTGGAAAGGCTGGGGCAGTAGCCGATGAGCTGGTCGCTGTCCCTCGAACCCCTGCTCTCATGGCCGCTCGTCGTCGCCGTGCTGGTGCCGCTGGCCATCCTCGCCGCAGCCGGCCTGTGGTTGCGCCAGCGGGGATCATGGTTTCGATTGGCCGCGCTGGTCGCGCTGGCGCTGGCGCTGCTCAACCCCGTCTTCCTCGACGAGGACCGCGAACCGCTGAAAAGCGTCGTCGCGGTGGTGGTCGACCGCAGCCAGAGCCAGGACATCGGCGACCGCACGAAACAGACCGACGAGGCGCTTGCAGGCGTCAAGGACAGGCTCGCCCGCTTCAAGCAGTTCGACGTGCGCGTAGTGGAAGCGGGCAAGGGCGGCGGCGCCGACGAGCGCACCGAGACGCGCCTGTTCTCCGCGCTCGACAACGCCCTGCGCGACGTGCCGCCCTCCCGCGTCGGCGGCGCCATCATGATCACCGACGGCGAGGTGCACGATGTCCCCTCGGGCACCCCGGACTTCCAGGCGCCGTTGCACGCGCTGGTCACCGGCCACGAGCACGAGAAGGACCGGCGCATCCGCTTCGAGAAGGCACCGCGCTTCGGCCTCGTCGGCAAACCGCTCGACATGACCTACCGGGTGCTGGCCTCCGACGGCGAGACCGGACCTGTCGAGGTCAGGGTTTCGGTCAATGGCGAGCAGATATCCGTCGAACGGGCCTTCATCGGCCAGGAAATGCCGCTGCAGATCACGATCCCCGGTGCAGGCCGCAACATCGTCGAGCTGACGGCGGCCACGGAAAACGGCGAACTCACCGAAACCAACAACCATGCGGTGGCGCTGGTCGACGGCATCCGCGAGAACCTGCGCGTGCTTCTGGTGTCCGGAGAGCCGCACGCCGGGGAGCGCACCTGGCGCAACCTGCTGAAATCGGACGCTTCGGTCGATCTGGTGCATTTCACCATCCTGCGTCCGCCGGAGAAGCAGGACGGCACGCCGATCAACGAATTGTCGCTCATCGCCTTCCCGACGCGCGAACTGTTCGTGGAGAAGATCAATCAGTTCGACCTGATCATCTTCGACCGCTACCAGCACCGCGACGTGCTGCCGATCCTCTATTACGACTACATCGCCGAATATGTCGAAAAGGGCGGCGCGCTGCTGATCGCTGCCGGTCCCGAATATGCCGGCGAAAGCACAATTGCGCGCACGCCGCTGATGTCGGCCCTGCCCGCCCTGCCCGACGGCAACGTCATCGACAAGGCCTTCTATCCGCGCCTCACCGATCTCGGCCAGCGCCACCCCGTCACCCGGGGGCTGGAAGGCTCAAGCGCGGAACCGCCGCATTGGGGCCGCTGGTTCCGTACCATCGGCATCGGCCGGCCGGAAGGCGAAGTGGTCATGAAGGGCGCCGACGACCGCCCGCTTCTGGTTCTCGACCGCAAGGGCGAAGGCCGGGTCGGCATGCTGCTTTCCGACCAGGGCTGGCTGTGGGCGCGCGGCTATGAAGGCGGCGGGCCGCATGTCCAGCTCTACCGCCGCATCGCTCACTGGCTGATGAAGGAGCCCGAACTGGAAGAGGAACGCCTGACCGCGGACGGACGCGGCATGGTGCTGGAAATCCGCCGCCAGACGATGCGCGACGATCCCGGCCCTGCCCAGGTCATCACGCCGACGGGCAAGAAATTCGCCGTGCGTCTGCAGAAATCGGAGCCCGGCGTGTTCACCGGCAGCGCCGAAGTCGGCGAGATCGGCCTCTATCAGGTCGGCAACGGCGACCTCACCGCGCTCGCCCATGTCGGGCCGGTCAACGCGCCGGAATTCCAGGACGTGGTTTCGACGCCTGACAGGCTGAAGCCGGTGGCCGAGGCGACGGGCGGCAGCGTGAGGCGGCTTGAAACACCCTCGGCCCCGAGCAGCATCGCCCTTCCCTCGGTCGTTCCGGTACGCGCATCGGGCCAGATGTCCGGCGACGATTGGATCGGCCTGCGCACGACGGACGACAGCGTGCTCAAGTCGGTCGGCCGCGTGCCGCTGTTCGGCGGCTTCCTCGGGCTCGGCCTGCTGCTGCTGGCGCTCGGCAGCATGTGGTATCGGGAGGGAAGATAGGCGATCGGGGCGTAGATCGGGATGGATGCGAACGCGCGCCTATTCCCCTTCTCCGCTGAGCTGTTCGGCTATTCTTCCGGCTCCGTCGTGAACATCAACGGATAGCCCTTGGCCTTGCCGGCCTCGGTCGCGCGCTGCGCCTTCGTCTCGGCCACGTCCCTGGTGAAGACCGCGACCACGCAGACGCCGCGCCGGTGCGCGGTGATCATCACCCGGTGCGCCTGGTCTTCGCTCATCTTGAACTCCGCCTTGAGCACGGTCACGACGAATTCGCGCGGCGTGAAATCGTCGTTGAGCAGGATGACCTTGTGGAGCTTGGGCCGCTCGGTCTTCGGCTTTGTCCTGGTGCGGGGTCTGGTGAGAACGTCGTCGTTCATGGGCGCCTGCCGGTCCGGGAATCTTGCACACCGGCCAGGGACAGGCAAATCAACCTTCAAAAGAAAAAGACCGCCTCCGCTCAGGAGACGGTCTTTTTCAGCCGTAGGGCGATGGATTACATCGTCTTGTTGGCGTCGGTCTTCTTGGCCGGGGCCTTCTTGACGGCCTTCTTGTGGTGCACGACCTTCTTGTGCTTCTTCGCAGCGGCCTTGTGGACCGGCTTCTTCACGGCCGGAGCGGTCGTGGTGGTCGAAGCGGCAGCCGTGGAAGCGGCGGCGTTGGCGGCCAGAGGAGCCGAGAAAGCGAGAGCGAGGCCGAGGCCGAGAGCGGAGAGAATGGTCTTGTTCATGGTCGTTTCCTTTTTTCACACAGGCTGATGGGAGGTCACTGGTTTGGGTCTACCGGTGCCACACCAAGGAGTTTCAGTGCGTCGGCCAGCATCCGTATTCCCTGCGCCTCTTTTTTCGCGGCACAGAACCGGTTGGCCTTCTTCTGAAGCACCTTTGCCTCAGCGACCTGCCTCGCCTTGGCGTGGGTTTCGATGGCTTCGTCGACTTGGTGACTCAGCCTGCTGCATGTTTCGCCCCGGGTGATTGCCGCCTTGGCTTCCGATTCTCCGGCACTTGCCGTGACGAGCGATATGCAGAGCAAAGCACCCATCAATCCGAACGAGAATCTTTGCATGGTCGGGTTTCTGGAACCCCCGGTTTACGAAGCGCCTCAAGCCGTTGTTCTGGCCGGCACGGGTATCCTTATGACAGCCGTTTTTTTCGCGAGTTTTTCCGCGATGTTGAATTTTGTTTCTGGATTGTTTCTGACGACGTTTTTTTAGGGCGGCCCAACTTTATTTTCTGGTCCGGGCCTTGCCCCGCTGGTCAACAAAAGCCGCGATTCCTATTCTAGAGCCTGTTATGGAGCCGATGGTCGAGACGGTGCGGGCGGCAGGTATCCGGTGAAATCAGATGCGCATATTCTGATCGTCGACGACGACAAGGGCATTCGCGACCTGCTGCAGGAATTCTTCCAGAAGCGCGGTCTGCATGTCTCCGTCGCCAGCGACGGCACGGAAATGGAAGCGGTGCTGCGCCGCAGCCAGGTCGATCTCGTCGTGCTGGACGTGATGCTTCCGGGCAAGAGCGGGCTGGAGCTTTGCCGCGAACTGCGCGCGCGCCAGTCCACCCCCATCATCATGCTCACCGCCGTCAACGAGACTACGGACCGCGTCGTGGGGCTGGAGATGGGCGCGGACGACTACGTGCCCAAGCCGTTCGATCCGCGCGAATTGCTGGCGCGCATCCGCGCCGTGCTGCGCCGCAACTCCAGCGCCGAGCCGAAAGGCCTGGCGCCGCGCCAGATCTACCGCTTCGCCGGCTGGATCATGGATTGCGGGCGCCACCGGCTGATCGCGCCGGGCGACGTGCGCGTCGAACTGACGGCGGCCGAGTTCAATCTCCTGCACACGCTGGTCAGGAGCGCCCAGCGCGTGCTCACCCGCGACCAGCTCATCGAGCTGTCAGGCGGCGACGGCATCAGCTACGACCGCTCCATCGACATCCTCGTCAGCCGGCTGCGGCGCAAGATGGAAGACGACCCCCGTTCGCCCAAGCTGATCCAGACGGTGCGCGGCGGCGGTTACCAGTTCATTCCCGAGACGACCTCCGAATGAGACGCCTGCTGCCGCAGACGCTGCCCATCTGGGTGCTGATCATCGTCATCGCCGGCCTCCTCGCCAGCCAGGTGACCACGCTTTACATCGTGGCGCGGGACCGCGCCGCCTCCAGCGACATCGTGGACTACTACCGGCTGAACGACCGCGCCTTTTCCGTCGTGCAGCTCATGTATTCGGCGACGCCGGACGAGCGCAAACGCCTGGCGACGGGCATCGGCAATTCCAGTTATGCGATGACGGTCTCGGACAGGCCGGCCGTTTCCTCCGCCATCGCCCAGGACGACCAGCTGGCGGAGCTGGAGGACATTCTGGTCGGACGGCTGTCCAAATTCGGCGTCACCCAGGCGCTCGTCAGGCGCGACCCCGCCTCGCTGATGGACCATACGCCGCGCGGCCGCGCCGTGGATTCCGACGCCGGCGAGGTGGAGAAGGACCTGCTCGCCCTGGCGGCCGGATTTTCCAGGAGCGACAAGCTGACCGCCTCGATCCAGTTCGCGGACGGGCAATGGCTGAACTTCACCGAACCGATCATTCCGCCCGGCCCCGTGCTCAGCATCGACAGCCTGCCGCTCTACACGGTCATGGCAGGCCTTGTGGTGATCACCTCCGCCTGGTCGCTCAGGCGGCTGACGGCGCCCTACCGGGTCATGGAACGGGCGGTGAAGCGGATCGGCGAGGATCTCAAGAGCGCGCCGATAGCCGAAACCGGCAGCCGCGAAATCCGCGCCGCCGCCCATGCCATCAACACCATGCAGGCGCGATTGCGCGAATATGTGGAGGACCGGGAACAGCTTGCCGCGGCCCTTGCCCACGACCTGCGCACGCCGCTGACGCGCATGCGCCTCAGGCTTGCGTTGCTGCGCAATTCCAAGATCCGCGACGATCTCGCGCGCGATCTCGCCGACATCGAGATGATCGCCCGTTCGGTGATCGACTTCGCCACGTTCGAGGTGACCGAGGAACCGGCCGAGCGCATCGACTTCCTGTCCATGGTGGAATCGGTGGCGGACGATTTCGAGGCCGCCAACCTGGAGGAAGCGAGCCTTCGCTCGCGCGAACTGATCTGCATGGCGCGTCCCGTGGCGCTCAAGCGCTGCGTGACGAACCTCGTGCAGAACGCCGTGACCTATGGCGCGAA
Organism: Mesorhizobium sp. SP-1A; assembly: GCF_032460275.1. Taxonomy (NCBI): domain Bacteria; kingdom Pseudomonadati; phylum Pseudomonadota; class Alphaproteobacteria; order Hyphomicrobiales; family Phyllobacteriaceae; genus Mesorhizobium; species Mesorhizobium sp. SP-1A. Next base: position 670,040 of record NZ_JAVXZD010000003.1, read on the forward strand.
AGCCCATCTCAGCCTGCACCGCAGCGGAAATTCGATCGTGCTTTCCATACGCGACGAAGGACCCGGCATTCCCCAGGCCAAGCTTGATGCCGTCTTCAATCCTTTCGTGCGGCTGGAAAGCTCGCGCAGCCGCGAGACAGGCGGCCTCGGTCTCGGCCTGACCATCGCCCGCAACATCGCGCGCGGAGCCGGCGGCGAAATCAGCCTCATGAACCACCCCGAAGGCGGCCTTCTCACCGAGCTGCGCCTGCCTTCGGCGTAGGACAAAGCCGAGGGCGCCGCCTCAAGGAAATCCGATTCGAAAACAGGCGCATGGAGCGATCCGGCGACTCGCTTCATGAAGTCGCCGCCAGCGCCTATCGCCTCAGCACCGCGCTCAGCACGTCGCGTATGCCGATGGCGCCCACGAAACGCGACCGCTCGTCGAACAGCGCCACCGGCGCCGTCTGCGAACGGTGCATGGCCAGCATCACCGTCTTGAGGGAAGTCGCGGGCGTCGCCCAGAACACCTGGCTTCCCTGTTCCGGATGTTTCTCGACATCGGCGGCCGAAACCCATTCGATCGGCTTGCCCTGGCGCTCGGCCGCGGCCACCAGCCCGTGATCGTCCAGCTTGAAGCGGGTCGTGCGGCGCCGGTCCAGCCAGATCCAGCCGCCCTCGTCCTGTTCCAGTTCGTGCAGGGCCCGCATGACGTTCCACGCCGTCAGCACCGAAAGCGGATTCACATTGGCGATGAAGTCGCGCACGTAATCGTTGGCGGGGCTGAGGACGATGTCTTCGGGCGCGCCGGTCTGGACGATCCGCCCGCCCTCCATGATGGTGATGTGGCTGCCGATCTTGAGCGCTTCTTCAAGATCGTGCGACACGAACAGGATGGTCTTCTTCAGTTCCGCCTGAAGCTGCAGCAACTCGTCCTGGAGCTTGGTGCGGATCAGCGGATCGAGCGCCGAGAACGGCTCGTCCATGAGAAGGATCGGGGCATCGGTGGCGAAGGCGCGCGCAAGGCCGACGCGCTGCTGCATGCCGCCCGACAGCTCATGCGCATATTTTTTCGCCCATTGCTCCAGATTGACGAGCTTGAGCTGGCGGTGCACCCGCTCCCTTCGCTCGGCTTCCGCAACCCCGGCCAGTTCGAGCCCGAAGCCGACATTCTCCTCCACCGTGCGCCACGGCAGAAGGCCGAACTGCTGGAACACCATGGCCACCTGTTTCTGGCGCAGCCGGCGCAGGGTCGTCTCGTCGCAGGTGACGACATCGACGACGCGCTCGCCTTCCTTGACCAGCACCTGGCCGCGCGACACCACGTTCAGCCGGTTGACGGCGCGCAGCAGGGTCGACTTGCCCGACCCCGACAGGCCCATCAGCACGGAGATCTCGCCCTCGTTGACGGTGAGGTTGGCGCCGGCGCAGCCGAGCACGTTGCCGGTCTTCTCGAGTATCTCGGCGCGGCTGGCGCCACGATCCACCATGGCCAGCGCCTCGCGCGGGTCGTCGCCGAAGATGATATCGACGTTGCGGAAATCGACGGCGACGGTCATTTCTTGCCCCCCACGCCGATGCGCGTCATGCGATCGAGCACGATGGCCAGCACCACGATGGCGAGACCGGATTCAAGGCCGAGGTCGATGCGCCGCGAGCCGAGCGCACGGTTGATCTCGGTGCCGAGGCCCCCGGCCCCGATCAGCGCCGCGAACACGACCATCGACAGAGACAGCATGATGGCCTGGGTCAGCCCGGCCATGATGGTGGGAAGCGCCGACGGAAGCTCGACCTTCCACAGCAATTGTCGCTTGGTGGCGCCGAACGCCTCGCCCGCCTCGACGATGGATTTCGGCACCGACGTGATGCCGAGATATGTCAGCCGCACCGGGGTGGGGATGACGAAGATGATGGTCACGATCAGGCCCGGCGCGTTGCCGAGGCCGAACAGGGTCAGCACCGGAATGAGATAGACGAAGGTCGGCAGTGTCTGCATCATGTCCAGCACGGGCAGCAGGAAGCGGTAGACCTTGGGCTTGTGCGCGGCCCAGATGCCCAGCGGCACGCCGATGGCCATGGACACCGCCGCCGCGGCCACCACCAGCACGAGCGTCTGCACGGTCTGCTTCCACAGGCCCTGGTTGATGATGAACAGAAGACCGATGAAGACGCCGAGCGCCAGCGCCTTGGAGCGCTGCAGCCACCAGGCAAGCAGCGCGATCAGCAGCGCCACGAGCGAGGGCGGCAACAGGAGCAGCAGGTCCACCGTTCCGTCGAGAACCGTGTTCAGGCCACGCGACAGGCCGCGGAAGAAGCTGTCGAAATTGTCGGTCAGGAAGGTGAAGAAGTCCTTCCCCCATCTGCCGATCGGTATCTTCCAGGTGACCAGGAATTTGGAAACAGGATCCATACGCCCCTCTCAACTTGCAGCGCCGAACACGCTGCGAAGCGTCAATATTATTATAGCGCAGGTAAAGGGGCAGCCCTTGCGGCGCCGCCCCTTCTCGTCTTTGCGAGTTCCTCGGCTCAGCTTCCCAGCGCGGTCTTGACCGCCGCCGCGGCATCCCCGCCGTCGAAGGTCGTCACGCCGTTCAGCCAGGGCGTCGCCGCGTCGGGGTGTTTCTTCAGCCAGTCGGTCGCGACCGTGTTGGCATCGCTGCCCTTCAGGATCGCGTCCATCATCTCGCCTTCCATGTCGAGATTGAACTTCAGGTTGGCGATGAACTTGCCGACGTTCGGGCACTCGCTGGTGTAGCCCTTGCGCACGTTGGTGTGCACCGTGGCCGCGCCGAAGCCCGAATCGCCCATGCCCTCAAGATAGGTGATCTTCATCCGGCCCATGACCGGATGCGGCGTCCAGCCGAGGAAGGCGATCCATTCCTTGTTCTTCATCGACTGCTCGGCCTGCGTCAGCATGCCGGCCTCGGAGGATTCGACCAGTTCGAAGCCCTGCAGGTTGTCGGCCGGGTTCTTGATCATGTCGAGGATGATGCGGTTGCCGTCATTGCCGGCCTCGATGCCGTAGATCTTGGCATCGAACTTGTCCTTGAACTTGCCGAGGTCAGTCAGCGTCTTCACGCCGGCTTCGGCGACATAGTCGGGCACGACGATGCCGTAGCCCGCGCCCGACAGGTTCTCGCTGATGGTCTCGACCGAACCGTCCTGGGTGTACGGCTTGATGTCGTTGGTCATCGACGGCATCCAGTTGCCGAGGAAGACGTCGATATCCTTGTTCTTCAGCGACGCATAGGTGACCGGGACGGAAAGCTGCTTGACGTCCGGCTCGTAGCCGAGCGCGGTGAGCAGGACCGAGGCGACACCCGTGGTGGCCTGGATGTCGGTCCAGCCGACATCCGACAGGCGCACGGCCTTGCAGCTGTCGGGATCGCCGGCCAGGGCGGCGCTCGTGCTCAGGAACGTCGCAAGGCTCAGCCCCGCAACGATGGATTTCATGTGCGACATGAAGAAGTCTCCCATTTGGTTGGTCCTCAATACGATTCCTCGGCCCGGCATATTTGTTCTTGCTTGTTCAGTGCGCCAGCCAAACACCATTCTGAGGTGGTTTCAAGCGTGTGCACCTCACGAGAGGCGGCGCGGACTGGCCGATCAGCGACACCGCCCCCGGTTTTTCCCGTGCCGCGCATTTTTGGTGGACGAGGACCCGGCGCCCCTCCCCGCGCGAGCGGGCTTGGGCGTAAAAGACCGTATGGCAAAACTTTACTTCAACTACGCCACCATGAATGCCGGCAAGACCACGATGCTGCTGCAGGCATCCTATAATTATCGCGAGCGCGGCATGTCCACCATGCTCTTCGTGGCCGGGCACTACCGCAAGGACGAAAGCGGGCTGATTTCCTCGCGCATCGGCCTCGAAGCCGAGGCCGAGATGTTCCGCGACGGCGACGACCTGTTCGCGCGCATAGCCGAGCATCACCGTCATTCCACGGTGCATTGCGTCTTCGTCGACGAAGCCCAGTTCCTCGAGGAAGAACAGGTGTGGCAACTGGCCCGCGTCGCCGACCGGTTGAACGTACCGGTGATGTGCTACGGCCTGCGCACCGATTTCCAGGGCAACCTGTTCGGCGGTTCGCGCGCCCTCCTGGCGATCGCCGACGAACTGCGCGAGGTGCGCACCATCTGCCGTTGCGGCCGCAAGGCCACCATGGTCGTCCGGCTCGGGCCGGATGGAAAGGTCGCGCGCCAGGGCGAGCAGGTCGCCATCGGCAAGGACATCTATGTTTCGCTCTGCCGCCGCCACTGGGAGGACGAAATGGGGCGCGGCGAGCCGGACGACCTGATCGGATTCGCAGCCGGCTGACGAATCCGTTTGTCAGGACGACAGCCTAAATATTTGTAATTCCTTGCTTTTGGCAAAAGGCCTGTTCGGAACGGTCTTTAGACCCTATATAAGCCCGCAGGGACGAGCCGAGACTGGCCGTCCCGTTCACCGTCATTCCGTGACAATCCAACCGACAGGAGGACGAAAGACCATTGCGGGTACTCGTACGTGATAACAATGTCGAACAGGCCATCAGGGTCCTGAAGAAGAAACTCCAGCGCGAAGGCGTCTTCCGCGAGATGAAGGCAAGGCGCGCATATGAAAAGCCGTCCGAGCGGCGTGGACGCGAAAAGGCCGAAGCCATTCGCCGCACGCGCAAGGCCGCGCGCAAGCTCGCCATCCGCGAGGGCCTGATCGCCGGGCCCGCCAAGAAGCCGAGGCCGGCCGCCCCACGCAAGGCAGCCCCTGCGACCTCCGCTTCCTGAGCCCGAACGGGCAACCATCATCCGTCCCCATCGCGCAGCGCGCCGATGGCGGGCGGATGCCCCGAGCGATATTTCCGCGCCGGTTCAAGGCCGATCGACATGTGACAGTGCCGCCTGAAAGCAGGCGAAAGTGCTGAGAGCTCTCGCCAGCTTGCGCTTGCAGGTTGTGGCGCGTGAGAAAACCACATATCTGAGGATCGGGCGCGGCACCTGCGAGGGACTTGATGCTTGATCCGATCGTGAACTTCTTCACCTGGATGTTCCAGTGGATCGGCCGGGGTCTGGGCTTCCTCATCGGCATCATCGCGTGGCCGTTCATGTGGCTCGGCCGCTGGTACTGGGGCCGCGGCTGGATCCTCAAGACCGTCGGCGGCGCCGCGCTGCTGGTGATCGTGTGCCTGTACGGCTATTTCTTCTACGTCACCCAGTTCTGGACAGGCTTCAATCCGGACTATCCCGCCGCACTGGCCCAGGCGCGCGACAATGTCGCCGCCGGAGATCCGGTCGGCACCGCCGCCGGCACGCAGACGGGCGCGGCCACGCAGGGCTCCGGCCAGCCGGCGCAGAGTTGCAAGCCTTCGGCGATCGCCGGCCTTTCGGCCGATCTCATCGATTTCAACGTCAACCGCAATGCCTGGATTCCGTCGATGATCGTGTCGAAGATGGGCCTCTTCGGCATCGACTGGAAGGACACGCCCTTCTTCGACAACAAGGCGGCGTTCCAGCTCGGCATCAATCAGGTGATGCGGCGCACCACCACGGAGCTGGTCGACACGCTCGGGCGCGTGCGCGGCACCTCGCAGATCGACCAGAACCTTCAGGATGCGCGCACGGCGCTGGCCTGGAACGAGACCGCCTGGTACATCGGGCTGCGCGGCCCGACCCGCCCGACGCCCAGCGTCTATCGGGAAGCCATCGCCAAGCTGCGCGCCTTCAACGCCAGCCTGGAGAAGTGCCAGTCCACCTTCGACGCCCGCGCCGATAATCTGATGCAGTTCCTGGATCGCATCGCCGGCGACATCGGCTCGACCTCGGACATATTGCGCCAGCGCATCGACGCTTCCGACGCCGGCTGGTTCGACATGCGGGCCGACGACCGCTTCTGGTTCGCCTACGGCCAGCTCTACGCCTATTACGGCGTCCTCGTCGCCGCACGCTCGGATTTCGCCGCCGTCATCGCCGAACGCAACCTCACCAACCTGTGGACGCGCATGGAAAGCCAGTTGCGCGCCTCGCTCAACGTCCAGCCGTGGATCATCTCCAACGGCAGCGAATCGAGCTCGTTCTTTCCCTCGCACCTCGCCACCATGGGCTTCAACCTTTTGCAGGTGCGCTCCAACATCGTCGAGCTTCGTTCGGTTCTGGATCGGTGAGGCTGCGGTCCCGCGACCCGGTCCCGGCTCGCGAACCTGTCGTTTTCCGCGCATTCCGCGCCTGTTTTGAGACGGCGGCGAATTCGTCTCTCGGGCTTGTATGCGCTCCATCCCGGGCGGAAAGCCGCCCTCCAACCTGAAGGAATGGGAACCCCCTGATGGCCGACGTTAAGAGCGACATTGAGATAGCGCGCGCAGCGAAGAAGCGTCCGATCCAGGAGATCGGTTCGAAGATCGGGATTCCGAACGAGCATCTTCTGCCTTACGGACACGACAAGGCGAAGATTTCGGCGGAGTTCATCCAGTCGGTTCAGGGCAAGAAGGACGGCAAGCTGATCCTGGTGACGGCGATCAACCCGACGCCGGCCGGCGAGGGCAAGACGACGACGACGGTGGGTCTCGGCGACGGCCTGAACCGCATCGGCAAGAAGGCGGTGATCTGCATCCGCGAGGCCTCGCTCGGGCCGAACTTCGGCATGAAGGGCGGCGCGGCCGGCGGCGGCTATGCCCAGGTGGTGCCGATG